>JBEKPW010000028.1:0-53861 GCA_049520315.1 Syntrophobacteraceae bacterium | reverse complement strand
ACCTCGCGGCGACGCAGTTACCTTTGGCTATCGGGAGTGGGCGCCTCCCGAGAGAGGACTTGCACCTCTCAGATCGCGCCTGCTCCCAGGCGCACTCATTCCGGCGAAGGCCGGAATCCAGATTCTTCTTTGCTTCTCGCTTCCTGCTGAGCCCTCACTTCGTCCTAATGTGCTCCAGCGCCGTCTTCAGTTTCCCGATCGTTTCGCCCAGGCTGATGTTTGCGGCATGGATCGCGCCATGCGCCGTCGTATCGCCTGCGGCAAAGGCTTTGTCCCCGGCAGCCTGCAGCGCCTTGTTCATTGCGCTCAGCTCTTCGATGGGGCCTTCCAGCTGCACCGTCTCCGATTTTTCCTCTACCTCGCCGGCCGCCTCTTTTCCTTGCTCCTGCTCGACTGCCTGAGCTTTTCCACTAGTCTCAGCCGTCGGCTTTTTTCCCAGCTCCAACCCCGCATCTTGTCGTGGCCCCGCCGTCCCGTTGCCTTTCACATTTCCTGTATCTTCCGCCATGTCCATTTCCCCCTTGCTCTCTGCGCGCTCTGCGTCTCTGTGGTGGATTTTTACGACAGCGCCGTAATCTCCGTCGCAAACGTCGATGCGTTGCTCGAATCGCTCGCCGGCGTCAGAATATCGGTCTTGATAAAGGTCAGCAGATCGATCAGCTCCTGGCATTTGGTAGCAGCTTCTGCCATGAGACCGGTGATGTCCGCGCCAATCGACTCAGCCTGCGTCTTGTCCCCCGCAGTCAGAGTGATTCCGTTCAGTGTCGTCATTACTCCCATCATTTGCTCCTTTCAAAATTAGGGGTGAACCCTCACTAGGTTCGGGTTCGCGGGTAACATCAAGAAAGCGCCTTAAATGCTTCATGTTCGCGGCCGATCTTTTGTGAGGCCGCAGGCTTTAGGGGCTTAGGCAGTACCTAATAGTCTTCAGTCTAATCCCCTGTTCCTCCGCCTGCGTCTTGCGCCTACGCGACAATCAGCACATCAAACGTTCCGGCCGCCAGTGTATTGGCGGCAAGCCTCGGGTTGAGTACGACATGAAACCCGTTCTGCGTCTTGGTCGAATCGGTTGGAACATACGGCACCGCGTCCTGGTTCGGCGTTACGATCACCAGGTAATTGGCCGGCAGGTTGAGTCCCGTAATCGCCGTCGTAACAGCGGCCCCGGCGCCTCCTCCCGCTCCATTCGCCACCTGCTTCAATGTGCCGATGACTCGCCGATCGAGAAGCGACGGTGCGTCCGTTCCGATTGGAGCTGAAACCGTATGAAGGTCAAAAGCCATTCTCCACTCCTTTCCTCATTTCAATTTGTTGAATCTTCATTTTTTGCGTCCTCCGCGTCTTCGCGTGCGCCATCATCTTTCTTCTTCCCCGCAAGCATCTGAGCTTCGGAGCAGGTCAGCTTCCCGAATTTGCTCTTGAGAGGGGGGCGCCCCGTTTGCGCTCGGTACTCATCCGGTATGATTCCGTTCGCCCGGTATTCGATTGCGTACCGCCTGGCCGTCTCGGTCTCGTCTTCCCGCTCCAGGCCGTTCCACCGGTGCATGATCTGAAAGAACCCGAACTTCTCCTCGATGCATTCGCGGTTTAGGTACCGTCTCACGAGATGGGCACAGGGGGAGATCGCCATCTTCCAGTCTCGGTCATCGGCCGTCTCGCTCGTATTCCTGTTTACGTCCGCCTCGAGGCCGAAGTTCTGCGGAGAAAGGGCGAACGCCGTTGCAATCTCGCGTATGATGAACGCCTGGTAGAGCAAATAGAGCGCTCCGTCGTTTCCAGAGTGAAGCTTTATCGCCTTCAGGTCCTGGAAGCCCACCAGGGGCGTGACGCCCTGGCCTTCGATTTCGTCCTGCCACCATTGCCTCATGGTGCGGATCTGCTCGGCGCTGGCCCCTACGGCGAGCAGAACGTTTTCCGGCTGTGCGTTTCCGGCCACGTTCCCGGCGTATTCAGCCGTTGTGAGCTGCCGGTTGATCGTTGCGAACGCGATCTCGAGCGGCCCGAACCCGAACGGATTCTCCGTGGTCGGGTCCTTGCGGATATAGATCAGTTCGTCGTTTCGAAGATCGATTCCCTGTACGCCCCCGATATTGCCGTACCCGAGCGTCTGGAGGTACCGCGCTTCGTCCCGCCCTCCGGCCCAGCCGGCGTATATCTGTATCGACATGCCGTCGACCGGCCACAGCCAGACCGGTCTTTGTGGATCGGATCCCTGCTGCTGTTCGATTGCGCCCGCGCCGCAGACCTGGATGTCCTCGATCACCTGCTCGACCAGTGTCTGAAAGGAATCGTCGCGATTTGGCTTATTGAAACAGTCATGAACAAGTGCGCATTGCCTTTCGATCTCGGGCGTTTTCTTGACGCCCGGCTTGGGTACGATGTCCCATTCGAGCATCGAAATCGGGTCTTTGATCGCATTTATGGCGCGCCTGGCGTAGACGGTCCGCGAAAACTTCCGGACGTTCATCGCCGTGGGCTTTACGAGCGGCCTCTCCCGCGTCGTGTATCCCCCGACGTTCATCAGCCTGGGATAGAGCATGGTTTCGCGCTCGGGCTCCGCGTGCCGCCTGTCTACTTTTTTTCTCGCCCAGTCTTTCGCCTTTTGAATCATCCCCGCCATATAAACCCAGTTTTTAGTTGTCAGTTTTCGGTTTTGAGTGAACCCTCACTTTGTTCAGGTTCGCGCTGATAATTTCAGCCGAAATTAGACGCTTCAAGTTCGCGCCCGATCTTCTGTGAGGGCGCACTAAAAACTCAAAACTAAAAACTAAAAACTCTCAAATCGCTCCCAACGCCAGCGGAAACTCTGCCTTCGTCAGCGTCGCAAACACGTTCATCACGGCCGCGATTCCGGAATCGCCGTGCCTTTGCTCTCCGTCTTTATTTTCCCGCCCCGCCTCCGGGATTTTCGCCACGCCTTTGACCATTTTAAACGCCCTGAAATCGTCCAAAGTCTTGGAGTCTCTCGGGATCCAAAGCAGCTTATCGTCGATTCGGGATTTAAACCGGGGCATGTTTTCGCGGTACCATTTTTCCGAAAGCATCACTTCGGTAATGAGTTCGGGGCCATATTTCTGCCGGGCCACTTCGGCCAGGTATTGGCCGTTTCCGCGCGCGTCCAGAGCTCCCCCGGAAAATCGAGGCATCCGGTCGCAGATGTAATAGAAAATCTGTTTCTGGGCTTCGAAAGGCATGTTGCGAAGTTCGAGCACAAACGGCGTCGCCAGGGCCAGGTTGGGCATTTCCTGCGAAGGCCAGAAAACGGAAAGATCTCCCAGCCTTCCGAAATCGCCCCCGATAAAGCCTCGCAGTTCAGGCGCAAGGCGCGCCAGAATCGGCCCCAGGTTTTCTTCGCACCAGTCTTGTATTTCGCGGACCCTTTGGGCCTCGCTCCAATCGACGAAATTAGCCGAGGGAGGCGCCCACCGCAGGACAGGTATATCGTCCTTCATGCAGGCCTCGATTTGAGCCCGCGTCAGATACTGGCCGGTTCCCCTGCTCGGGATGCAGAAAAGCTCTTCGTCCGCGTTTTCGCCATAGAAGTCTATGAGGGCCTGCCGCCATTCTTCCTGTTTCTTCTGGCTCCATTCCTCGCCCTTGACGAGGCATATTCTCTGATAGAGACCCTCGGCCAGGGCATCGTCGAGCGTCACCCGGTGCAGCGAGTACTCCTTTTTCCCGGCCCGTATGTCCTGGATGTTCTGGTTGAATTCGTTGTCCTCGCCGTTGTGCGTCGATATGACCTCGACCTGGCCGCCCCACATCGTGAACGCGATCGCAGCCTTCATCATCTCTTCCGGATCGTCGCTAAAAGCTGCTTCGTCCCACACGAGCCGTCCTTGCTTGCTTCGCAGGTTCCTCGGCTTGCTGGTAAGAGAGAGCACATGCCGTCCCGATGCAAATTTCACCCGGTAGACCAGGATCGGCTTGTCGTCCTCGAGGATCGTCTCTTGTTCGATTTCGGAAACCGCCATTTCGAACCGTTGCGCCCATGTGGCGACGTCATTGATGTAAGTTTCCGTCATGTCTTTATCGTAGGAGATATAGAAGGTGTGCATCTTGCCCGAGGCGGCCTGAAGGCAGGATTCCGCCGCATCGCAAAATGATATTCCGATCCGCCTGGATTTCTCGATGAATTTCACCGAAGACCGATCGTCGTTCCACCGGTTCTGGTACGGCAAAAGAAGGGCAGGGGCACTGCTCATGTATTTTCTCCCCTGAGCAGCTTTTCGCGCAGCTCCTCCGCCATCTCGGTCGACAGCCCCTTCTTTTTCTGGCCATCGTCAGCCGGCTTCGTCTTTTTCCTTAACTCTTCGATCAGCTCCATCGCTTCCTTCACAACTTTTACCTGACTGGCCTTAGCCGCTCCCGATTCCTTGCGCATGAGCGCAAGCTGCTTGCCGACGAAATCCTGCAGGGCCGAGATCGCTTCCTCCTCGGTCCAAAGCCCGATGTCCGTCAGCACTTCGGCTTCTTCCGGATGATCGATCTCCTGTATTAGTCCGTCACCCCGGCGAAGGCCGGGGTCCAGTTCTTGCCCATCTGGCCCTTTTTTAGGCACTAATTCGTAAGGATCTAAACTCGATTCTTTTTGCTCCAGACTTCCCGCTTCTTCTTCCGCCTGTGGCGCCGCCGCCTCCGTCATTTTCGCTAAATAGGCTTGCGCTCGTTCGATCTCGCTCACCTTGATCTTTTCGGGGTTCGCGAGCATCGCCGCGATCATCCGCGAAAAAGCCTCCCAAAGCGCCGCCTTAGCATCCTCGGGCCCTGCTATGATGACGCGCTTTTGCTCCTCTGCGCCGCCTTGCAGCGCGTCTCCCGGCTGCGGCGCCTCCGCCGCCGTGGAGGCCTCCACGATTTTCTCTGCAGATTCGCTCCAGGCGGCCGCTTTGCCTCGAATTTCCTCGATTATAGCCAGCGCTCCCCGGATCTCCCGGAACAGTCCTGCATTTACCTTCTCCGGATCGGCCAGGACCTTCCCCAGCCACAAATCGATCAGCCCCTCGATGGCCGATACCCGCTCCTCATCACCGCTTATTACTTTCGCGTGCACTTCTGTTTTTGGATCTTCTGCGCCGCCTTGCAGCGCAGATTCCGGCTGCAGCCCCGGCTGCCGTTTTACGGAGATCATGGTCTTCACCAAACCGCAGAACGCATAGCAGGCCTGATTGTCGATCTTTCCTACCCCCAACTCGTCGAAGTACTTCTCGTACCGCTCTTTTTGCCTGGCGAGCGCCGCGACGAGCGCCCCTTCCATAATTGCGGTTTGCTGGTTCTGCATTTCGGCTTCGGTCCTTGCGGCCCGGCCTTTCCAGCCGTATTTCTCGGCCCAGGCCATGAGTGTCTGGCGCGTCACGGGCAGCTCGCAGTCGCGTTTGAGCTTCCTTTCGGTCTCCGAAAAGTTCTGCCCGCATTGGACCCAGACCCGGTAGGCCAGGTCTCTTGCTCGCTGCTTTTCGCTCATTCGCCTCTTCGCCGTTTGGTCCTGGCCGCCGCCAAAGGCAGCGGCGATTGACGATCGCTTATCCTGGCTGGCGGCCCGGCCGCCTAGCACTCGATTCCGCAATCCCTCAGCCGCCCGTCCATCGCGTCGATCCCGCGCGCGGTGATCGTGATCAAAGTTATCCCGTAGGCCATTTTGGTCTCGACCTTCAGGCATTCCTTTTCTTGCAGGTAGGAAACATAGAACTCCAGCGCGTGCGCCTCCATCGGATACCCAAGCGTCGCAAGCGTTGCCCGCAGGAGTTCGGAATCCACCGGCCGGGGATAGGATTTGGCCACAACCGTGAGGATATGGCGTCTAATCATGTTGTGACGAGCGTTTGCGAACTCATCGAAAACCATTATTTATCCCCTTTTACTTCCTTGGCCGCAGCTGCCGGTTTTATAGCGGCAGCGGCAGCCAATAAAAGCCTTGCGTCTCGTAGCTCATGGGTCAACCATTTCATGTTCTCGCCGCACACCTGGACCGCCAGTAAAATTTCCCGATGCTCGTTGTTGTCTTTCTGGATGTAGATCTGAAGCGCGGAATTTACGCCCGAAATGGAAAGCGCCTGCTGAGCCATCGCCTCTGCGATTTTCTCCTGCGCCGCGATGAAAGCCGCCCCGAACCGTATGGCCAGCTTGTAGAAAACGACCACGATGAGCGCACAGATAACGACCGTGCACCCCAGGTCCACCAGGCTCTTTATCAGAGTCAAATCGTTCAATAGATCAGTCCTCAGTCCTCAGTCCTCAGTCCTCAGTCCTCAGCACTTTCTCACTTCTTTCGCCTGCGGCCCTTTCGCCGCCTGCGTGACTTCGAACTCGACCTCGTCGCCTTCGCTCAAGCTCTTGAATCCCACTCCCAGGATATCGCTGTGGTGCACGAAATAATCCTTGCTGCCGCCAGTGATGAATCCATACCCTTTTTGATCGTTGAACCATTTCACGGTACCTTGTGCCATCTCCGATCCTTCCTTCTCTTCTAAAAGATTTTCACCGCAGGAACGCTCGCTTCGCTCGCGTTCGCGCTAATCGTTCGGGAGCACATTCAATGCTTCGAGTTCGGCGCCCGATTTTTGGGGAGGGCGCGCAGAGAGGGAACAATGTGAACAGCCAAGATCAAAAGGCCCCCCTCAAAGCCTTCTGCCTTGCACTGTGGCGCTATCCTCTGCGCGTCTGCGATGAATAGCCTTCTCCCCGAAAAACCTGACTAGCTATGGCGGGGTTGTCTATCTCTCCCGTCGGCACCGCAGGAACAGGAACGGGCTCGGGAATCGAGAATGTTAAATCGGGCATAAAAGCGCTGCAGCCCGATGCATTGCACGCCTGCGCCGTCACAGTATGCGCGCCCGGCGCGCACCCCGACAGATCGTAAACTGCAGAACCATCGGCTTCAGGAATCACCGGCACGGGAGTTCCCCCGTCAACCATTACATTGTAATTCGTTACGTTTGCCTCGGCGTTAAGATCTAATTTGGGCATCGTGATGGTCCTTTCATGAAGGCGTAATTATGCCGGTTGGAATTTCCGGGACGGACTTTTGCAAGCCGTCCACCTCTATTTTCAGAGTGTCGATCTGCACCTGGATTCCGTTGCAGGCGATCATGCTCCTCTTTACCTTCTCGAGTAACTGTGGATCGAACCCGGCAAGAGCTTTCCTGCCGATATTTTCAAGTTCGGACCGGATGCTGTCGATTGTGGCCAAGGCTACTCCTTTACCGATCCGGTTGGAGTCATTGGAACGGGCGGGTTTCCCGGATGATTATTGCCGATGAAACCCACAAGCCCTATTACCCCCGTGCCGGCAATGGCCGCTACGGTCAAAAGGCCCTTCATGGCCTCGGCGTCTTTTATCTGCGGCATGGCTATCATGGCGAGAATGCCGGCCAGCGACAAGAGGAGCGCAAGCGAACAAATGAGCCCGATGCACTTGATGGCAAGAACTGTCGATCTCATCTCCAGACTCCCTTATAAATCACCTCAAAATCCCCCCATCGCTCGTAAATGTCCGCGAGCATGGCGGGATCGTAGCCGTGCCAGTTGTCGAATTCGAAAATCCCGTCTTCCCGGCAAGCGCAATGATTGAACTCCGCCTGCAGCTCGCTGCAGACGACTCCCCAGTGAACGAAGCGCGCCAGGCCCAGGAAAAAGAGGGGCAGCCGCCAGAGCGGATAGATTTCGTTTCTGTGCGCCTTTGCTACCGCCTTGTAGGCGTCTCTGAACCGCTGCCTGTCCATCTTCTTATAGCGCGCGATCATGACTCTCAGGCCCGCGTAGGCGGACATATCGCCGTTTCTTATGGTCCATAGCGCTTCAAACGTCTCGCCGGCCTCCGAGACGATGATGCCCGCGTGCGACCATTGCGGATCGCCTTCGGCGTCTTTCCACTTCTCGACCCCTGAAATCGTGCGCCCGAGCAGGCTTCCGCATTCGGCCACAAAAAGATCGCCCGGCATGAGCGCCGGAGGCATGGCGACTGTGGGCTTTTTCGCGTTCATTTTGAGGCCCTCACCTTGTACTCCAGCATCGCCCGGATGAAGCCGTTCACGTCGATCCCCGCCAATTCCGTCAGCCCCAGATCCTTGAGAAGATCGAGGAGCACGCTTATTCCTGGTTTGTCGCAGAGAAACCTGTGCCGGTATTTACCCCAGGGCAGATCCGGACCTGGTGGCTGCGTCAGAACCCATTTCGCATGAGCGTCCGCCCAGGCGTCCATTGCGCCCGGAAAAGTCGAATCGCCCAGGGCATCGACCAGAACGACGCCCGGCGGATAATTCGCCTCGAGCGCATCCATCACCATCTTTGCGCCGTATTCGTCAGCCAAAAAATTGGCTAAGCCCATAACTGCTCCATTGCTTCAGCCTTCCGACGTCACTTGGCCGACGTAACGGTCACCTTCGTGGAACTGCTCGTGTTTGTCGCCGGCGTAAAATGAGACAAAATCCAGCCCATGAGAGTCGTGTTTGCCGCCGAGCTCTCCGCTGTGCTGATAAGCTGCTGAGCGGCCCCGGGGTTGGATGCCGTGCCCGAATAGACCTTTTCGGCCTTATCGCAAACGTCCTTCCCTGTAGCGGGGTCGGTATGGTGATCGATCTCGTAGAGATGCTGCGTCTTGGTATTGAGCCCCAGAAGGCTTTCATCGTTGCATGACACAACGCCAAGAATCTTGCCGGGCGTGAGGTCCAAATATTTCAACCCTGGATCTTGTGAGTGCATCCCTACCGGAAGGCAGCCCGCAAGAGCCATTGCGATGCACAGAACGAAAACGCAAAGAAACATTCGGCTTTTCATGTTCAGTTTCCTTTTAGGAGGTGCCTAAACCCCTTCAGCCTAAATTCCCAAGCCCCTTCGGCCCCCTATTGCGCCGCCGCCACGGCCGCAGGAAGCGCCACAACCTGCTTGGAAGCTGTGGGCTGGGCCGTAATAACGCTGTTCATGGCGTTCCACGCGGTCTGAAGGGCCGCAAAGGCGCTCTGGGTCTGTGCCGCGCTTCCACTGCCCTGAGCGTTGGCGACAATGGTATTCAAAGCGCCGACCGAAGCTGCCGCCGTATTCATATCGGCTTTTTCCTGGGCGCTTCCGACCACTCCGATAATGTCGGTAGCCACGGGCACGGCCCAATTAACGGAGGCCTGCAAGACCGGAATGGCTGCCGTAACATCGGTTTCGGCCGTCTGCAATGCTGTGGAAGCTGTCGTTGTAGCGGCCGGCGCACTCGATCCGGCAGGATTGCCCAGAAATGTCGCCCCGCAGCCGATCATGGTGAAAGCCAGTGCAACGAGAAATAGAACCGGAAGTAACTTTTTCATTTTGGATTTCCTTTCTTTGACTGTTCACTGCTCACTCTTCACTGCCTTTTTCTTCCACCTCGGCCATCTGCTTCAGCACCCGGTCGCACTTCGGGCAGCGAAACACATCCGACCTGAAGCCCGGGCTCTTCGCTTCATGCCAGCTTCCTTCCCATCCGCATTCGCATATCAGGAAAATCATTTTTGCTGCCATTTCGCATGTTTGCGTTTTTGTCCCGTTAAACAAAAAATGCCCGGTCCCGCGTTTTCACGCAGAACCGGGCAACTTGGTGCCAAATATGGTTGGGCCTCTGTTACGCCGCCCCACACTGTTGCATCGCCCCTTAAGGAGCGCTATTGACTGGGCGCAAGGATAGCAGCCCTCCATACGTTGTCAATAATAATTTCAATATTTATTTGATCGGTATCCGATTTTTTCGAAAAAATCTGCTTGCAGCCGCACCGAGGGCATATGATTTCGAGCACCCCGACGGAATCCGCCCTCGCGAGAATGTAACTGCAGCCCCTCGATTGACATCGTAAAAAGCTTAGCCGCATTCAAATGCCCCCTCCCAAAAGCATCTAACCCGCCATTCGCCCCGAAATTATTCTCCCTAACTCCCGGATCGCATCCGCCACCAGTTATGGTAATTTTCCATTGCCGCTTTGTCAGATGCCCTTTTTCCTATAGAATCCAGATTGGTAAAGGCGAGCTTCGCTTTGTTCGCCCTGGCCTCCTTGGCGGCATTCCAAAGTCCCAAAGAGACAAATCCAATCATCAGCCCCGCAGCAAAAAAAGCCCCGTAAATCAGGTACGATCCGTACATGCTCCGCTCCTTTGGATATCTTCGAGCGTTCGCTGAACAAAGCTTAATCCATAGGCCTTCGCGATCTCGGGCGCCCAAAATGTCTCCCATTCGACGAATCGTGAACCCGCATCTGTTATTTGCCTTGGCCGTGTGCCGCCGGTCATTGCCCATTCTTTCTTGATTATGCCGGCAAATATCTCGAAGTACTCCGGAGCGCCCAGATACTGCTCAAACGATATGCCGGTAATCTCGCGGATCTGCAGTCTCACGAACCTATCCCCCAGCTCGTCGATTTCGTCCTCGGTCCAATCAGCATCGATCGATCCCAGCCCGGCTTCCATGAATTGCCGCCTTTCTTCTATTCTATAGGCTAAAACCGCCTTCCTTATTTCGTCGTACATCGCATGCTCCTTATTTGACGAAGCGGCTGATTAAATTGGCTATGTCCTGAAGCATCGACCCCAATATTAGCAGCGCCGCTCCCAATACGAATAAGGCTACAATCTTGTTCGGTTTCGAAGGCGTCCTTACGATTTCGTCCTTAAGTTCAATGATGTCTTGTTCGTTTGATTTCTTTTGATATTTCATGAAAACCTCCTTTAGCGCCGGGGGCGCCGCCTATGTTAGAAAGGCATTAATTCCCCGATTCCCCACTCGGTCCCACTACGTCTTTAGCCGGCGGCGATTTTGCAAGCCGGCAACCTGGCTGGCGGTCCGACCGTCCGGGCGCATGCTCCTTGATGAACCTCATAATCCCGGTATTATCAAACTTCTTAGTCCACCAGTCATCGCCGTGCAGCTTCGCCATCCTGATCGCAAACATCTTCTTGAGCCCTTCGATCACGAGGTACGCCTCCCGGGACGTCCTGACCCGGTCGATTTTGAGCCGCTTTTCCATCCATCTCTTCAGGCCGTCTTTAAATTCCCAGTCGATCAGGGCGGCCAGGGCGTCGATTTTGCCCCGCTCCTCGAAGCTCGCCAGCCGCACGAGTTTGCCATCTTCCCGGTCCAGCCGCTGCTGCGGCTTCCGAATCCTCACATATCCCGGATGAGATCCCCTGGCCCTGGGCGTCTTGTTCCTCGTTTCGAACCCCAGGGCCTCGAACCGTTCGATCAGCCTGGTGGCCTGGGCCTTGGTGAGCTGCGTGCAGCTCGACACCTTGAAATGCGCAATCAGCATGCTCCGATAATCATCGTCTTCGATCCCGAGCTCCTTCTGGGCGATCTTTATGACTGCGATCTGCCCTTTGCTGATGGGCTCGGGATACTTCGCTTCCCTCTCACTACCGCTTCTCACTTTTCTACCTCCCTTCAGGAAAACAGGCTGAAGCCAGAGAAAGGCTGAAGGCTTTTAGGTATTTCCTAATTGCCTAAGCCCCCTCAGCCTAATCCCCTTTCTATATGCTTCGCCTCCGCCTCTCTTCGGTCGCACAACTCCTTCGTATCCGGCCAGAGCCTTTTCATGTCGCGCAGTTCGGCCGGGATCGCGGCCCAGTTCCCCTTCGCCACAAGGCTTCGGATCGTCATCATCTCGAACCGCCTCGACCCATTTACAGACGATCCCCGGTTGAATACCAGGCATAACAAAGCTTCCTGGACGCACGCCGGCGCCTTCTCTACTCCCGGAAACGCCTGTTGAGTCATTACGAAATAGCTCGGAATCGTATGGCGCTCGAACTGATCGAGAGCGCTTTCCCAGGGGATCGTAATGGCTTGCATCGCCGGCAGGAACTTCTTCGCTCCAACCCCATGCAGTCCCACCACGGTCAGCAGCTTCGCAAAGTCCTCCGGCGCAAGAAACTCTTCCCAATCGCTGTTCAATTCTCCGGTCGAATGCTCGCCGGCGTCCCAGCCGATCCCGAACGTAACTCCCGATTGAGTATCCTTTCCGCCCGGCACGTCCGGATGCCGGCAGCATTTATCGTAATATTTCTGGCCGCCGCCGACTTCCCAATCCAAAATGAGCTGCAATCCTTCAGGCGTTAGTTTGATCATTTCCCCCCTCCTTAAGCGCCAGCGTTACGGCGTCTCTCAGCTCCCGTAGCGAAAACGGTTTTTTTAGCGACGCCGAAAACCCCGCATCACTAACCACATCCTCGCCCAGATGATTCCCTGCGCTCATAAGGACCATTGGCAAGCTATGCTTGCCCTGGGCATGGCGCATCATATTTACAAGCATCGCAAGCTCGATCCCAGTCACCTCTCGTGTCTCGTAGTCGGTGACAAGCAGGTCGAAAAGCTCCGGATGGTCCCGCAGAAGGGTAAATGCATTCGCGTTACTATTGACCCCGAGTGCGTCGAACCCTGAAGACTCCAGCATCGTCCCGAGCACTTCCAGGCAGTCCGGATCGTCGTCTACCACCAGGATTTTTTTGCGCTTTGCCTCCACGGTCTCGTCAGCCATCCGCGCTGCCCTCCCTTCAGTTAAAAGTCCGCACTTCCCTCCGGCCAAACCATATGGAGCGCTACCGGCCCCATAACGCCTTCAACCATCACCACTGCCTCACCCCTGTGCATGAAAGCCGGTCCGAGCGTCTTGCCCCGCGCGATATCCTTTTTCACGACCACTTCAGTTCCTTCACCAAAATTCTGGTTCCAAACCTCAACTTGGTCCATTTCCCCGGCCATGATTTTTCCCTTCTTTCTCCGCGACCTCTCTCTGCGGTTCCCATACCTTGCAGGTTGAATAGGCGGAAACGCGCCTCTCGTACTTCAGGCTCGCCATATTCATGCAGTCGCCCATCGATTCATCCCGGCCAAGATCGACACGCACCCAGAAACGGCAGCCCTGGCAGTCTTTGCAATCGCTCCGGAAACCATTCTCATCCATCTCTGTGTCCTCTGTGCCTCTGTGGTGAGATCTACGCTTGCAGCCCTTCGAGCACTCGGCTCAGCTCGCTTGACAGCTCCCGGATCTTCGCCACCTGGTCGCGCCGCACGAAAATATCCCCGAACTCGTCCTGGATCCGCTTGATCTCCGCCGCGTATTTCGCCGGGTCCCCTTTGACCTGCTGTAAAAGCCCCGTCACAACGCTCACCCAGGCGGGAGGGCCGTCCTCGGCCGGCCCGAGTGTTCCAGTCTGCGCTTCGGCCTCCTTTTCGAATCCGATACTGAGTTGCACCATAGCGTCGGCGTAAGCCGCCTTCCGGCCCCTGGCGTCCTTTACAAGACCCGTCATGGCGCGCCGGTGGAAGCTTCGATGATTACGCTCTACGTCCTCTGCGTTCGCCGGCAGGTAGTAGCCGCCGCTCGGCCCAGCCATACACATGATCGATATGCCGTGCGTGATGATCAGGCCGTTTACCGCCATCCGGACGCGCCGCTTGCACGACTCGATCCGATGCCGCTCCTCGCTCCAGTTCGGAGATTCGGTCTCCCAGAGCAGCGGATAGATGACCTGGGCAAGCTCATTCGAACTCAGCCTGCCGTCGTGCCCTTTCGGACGGCCGTCCTCGTCGTATCCGGCCTTTACCAAAGAGGCCAATATGAGCCGTTCGTCATTATCGAGCTTCTGGCCGTCGAGCGCCGCCCGGGCGCTTTTCAAAGATCCAATTTCCATGACAAGCTCCTTTCAAGGGCCTTCACCACAGAGGCACAGAGAACGCAGAGATTCGGCAAAATATTCTGTCTCCCAGCGTGCGCCTGTTGCCATCTCGAACGCTCTGCTTATCGGACAACATTCGATGCAGTTCATGTCGTAAGAATCAGTCCTGTGCGGGCAGCATGTGCAGATGAATATGAAATTTGTGCCGCTGCCCATTTCGACCAAATCCCTCCAATTGGACATCACCCACATGTCGAACCATTTACTCATCAGAAAGCCGCGCTTTGATTTCAATCGGTTCACCTCTGCGCCCTCTGTGTCTCTGTGGTGGACATTCATTCTTCGTGCTCTCCGTGGTGAATGTTCTCAACAAGCGCGTCCATAAGATTCCCCACGGCGCTTGCCGGTTTTTCCTTCCACTTCTCGCAGCCAAGCATCTGGTTGCCCGAAACCGGCCGGCTCTTCGCTCCACACCGCTTTGGAGGCTTGAAAGCCTCACAGGTGAAGCATCCTCTTTTCTTTGGCCTGCTTTCGCCCGGATCAACATCTGCGCCCATCTGCGGATGCTTTTTCATTTTGGCCCGGCCGGCCTCGGCCTCGGCCTCCGCAGCCAGCCCGCGCGCTTTCGTCCAAACCACCTTCCGCAAATAGTTGTGACTGTCGAGTTCGCGCTTCCCTTTCTCGCACATCTCGCCCATGACTTCGGCCCAAAGGGCAGGAGGCGCAGGCCTCGTTTCCCCGCCTTCCCAATGCACGGTCCCGGCCCCGACCAGGTCCTGCAGTTCCTGCAATATTCTCAACGCCCGCTTCCACGAAAGCCCCCGGCTTCCGACTCTGAAGAGGCCCAAATATCGCGCCGCTTCGTGCTGGACCTGGTAGGGCAGGGCGCTCATCGCGCCGTTGAACTGCCGCACGGCCGCGTCGTTTTCCCATCCTTCCAGGCTGTATGTTCCCCCGCACCCGGGGCAAACTAGTCGCATTGAGAACCTTTCACCACAGAGGCAGAATCAGACTGCATCTGCAGACCTGGATGGAACCTCGACTTCATAAATTTAGGAGCTCCCGCAGCGCTGTCTGTATGGCGCTTCCCGGCGCAATCATTTTCCGCCCTCCGGTCCAAACAGGGATTCTCCGCTGCCCCTGCGTCTCGAGCAGCTCGCGCTCGTGGTGCCAATCCGACCGGAAAAGTCCACAGGCGTTGGAACTACGGTAAATGATGAAATTCCTTTTCGGCGCTTTCTTATTCCTGCACCAAGCCTCTTCGGCTGGTTCCAAAAGCAGTTCGTCCGGATTGTCACCCTCACAGTAAATGCATTCCTCGCACGTCCTGGCCTTCGGTCCCCAGCCATACGTCCGCCGCATAAGGTACGCGCTGATTCGGTCCATCAGCTTCCTCTTCCCTGGCAGTTCACATTCCTCATTCATTGCGTGTCCATCGCCAGTCCCGTGGCAGATCTCGCAAGCATCTAGAATAAGCGGCGTCGACAACTCAATTTCTTTGATAGAGGAGGGAAATTTTGGAATCATTATGTCGCCAAAAGACCCGCCTTGCTCAATATGCTTCACCAGTTTCCGCCCTTCTTCGCCCTCAAATCTGATAACGCCTTTTCGCCCCTTGAATTTAATTTTCATTGCCTCTGTGCCCTCTGCGTCTCTGTGGTAGATTCTTTCTTTGTCCCGATCAGCGCGACATGATGGTCGATCTTTATTCGCCGGGTCTTATCGAGCTTCAAGCCGGCGAGCCGCGCGGTGACGAACACGTTCACGCCATATCCTTCCGGGCAATATACGTAAGCGTCGCAACCTAAAAAGCCCATCGCCGCCCTCGCAGCGCGCCGAAGGTGCGCCCTTACTTTCCCCTGCCAGTACAGGCAGCAGCGGCATTGCCGATCCGTCCAGTGCGGGTATTTCTTCCGCATCTTTTCGGCCTGGTATTCCAGGTTGAAAGCAGCCGCCACCAGGTATATCGGCTGGCTCAAATCCACCAGGTCGCCGATGCTTCCCGCGCCTGGAGGGCAACCCTTCCTCCCATAATTGGGGCAACCGCCTTTGTGGTTCGGATACGGCAAAAGACACCATTCGCCTACCTTCGAGCTGGTCACGAGCCTTTCAATCCTGTATGTTCTGAATATCCGTTTGACCTTGCTCACATTCCACCTCCCCCGAAATAGCCAATGTTTGCGACTTCCTGCTCTCCCATGCTGGCCGCCCTTTTGGCGTTTTCCTGCGCTCGCCATTGTCCGCACGTCTGGAACTGCGAACATGCCGGCCATTCCGGATCGTGCGCCTTTTTGCCGCGCACCTTGCACTCGGGATGCGGGAATCGACCGCCGTAGCCGGAAAGATGTTTACAATCGTTACACGTTTTCCCTGGCTCCGGACATGGCCCGAACCGCAGCATGGGATTCTCTCTGACTGTGGCCCTCGGCATATCTTTGTACATCTCACGCATTGGAGCCGATCCTTCCAGAACTCCTATGATTTTTCGCATCGTCTTCACTCTTCACTTTTTTTAGATATTCAGCCTTTATCACTGCCGTGTAGCAGGGCGAGCAAAGGCCGCGCGCTTTTATGTTGCGCATGCGCCGGCAGCCTTCGCACTTCCTCTTTTTCGAAGAACGAGCCCCCCCCGCCCGCAATCATTCGCACCCAGCAATGGTTCTTCTATCCGGTGTCCGGAGAACGCCCCGGGGATTGCCTTCCGGGCCGCTTCTTGCCGCTGAATCTCCCCGCACGTCAGATTCCCGAACTCGAAAAGCGCGCAGGCCGCCCATTCTTCGGCATGCACTCTGTAATTCGCTGCTACGATGCTTCTTGAGTTTGTATATTCCAGGCAGAATTTATGGCCCCTGACGTAGCTCCGGCATCTTCTGCAGGTCATTCCTGCCGGACCGAGCCCAACCGCCAGCATCGGATTATCATCCAGGCCCTGAAACTTCTCCGCGTCCTCCGCGTCCTCTGCGGTGAATGATTTTCCTGTCTCTGCAGTGAATGATTTTTCTGTCTCTGCGGTGAGTAGTTCCACCAGCCAGAACTTGTCGAGCTTGCGGAAGTCGACCACTTCGACGTGCTTGATCACGAAGCTCCTGACATCTTCCTCCTGGAGGAGCCATTGATCTCCGCCCTGGGCCGCAGTTCGGCGCCTCCCTCGATGCTCGGCCTTGAGAAGGCCCTTTTCGATCCAGGCGGTGATCGAATGGTCGTCAATCCCGAATAGCTTCGCCAGAGATCGGGCGGTATAGCCCTCGCGAGGCTTATATCCGATCGTCCTTTTGATCTTGAGTTGTATGGCAGCTTGCCCGCGCACAAAGCCTGCGGCCCTGAGTTTCACCTGAATACGCTCGTAACTTACGCCGGCATGCGCCTTCAGTATTTCCATTTCGGCTTCGGTCCAGACCCGTTCGGGCGAATACCTGTTTACCGAAACCAGGCCGAGCTTCTGTGCGCGCTTTGAAACCTTCCAGCGCGGAAGCCCCATTTTTTTGGCAAGTGCGCGTACGGGCGCCTGGTCTTTTCTCGTGTTGGCCTGTTCGCGGTAGACGGCAGCGATTTCTGCGTCCTGCTCCGGAGTGAACTTCGGATGAACTCGCCTGTTTCCGTAGATACTGCGGCATTCGGGAGCGTGGTACTTTTTGACCGACGCCAACCAGGGAGGGTGAACTTCAAAAACGACGCCGCAAGGACAAAGGACCTTTGCCGGAGGCTTCCGGTTATGCGCCGTGCGCCTTTTCACCACAGAGGGTATAGAGAGCGCAGAGGAGGGACTATCGGCGACCGAGACTTTGACACTCTGCTTAGCCGCGCCTTTTGGGCGCCCGGGTCCAGTTGTCGGCGCTTTCTTTTCCCTCTCTGCACCCTCTGCGCTCTCTGCGGATAGGCCTTCGATCTTTTTGCTTTCTAGCCTCTTGGCTTTCTTGCTCTTGACGTCGGGCAGCCGCCAATAACATTTGGCGCAGCGGCCCCGGCCGATGATGCCTTGGGTCTCATGGCAATCCACACATTCCAGTATGGGATGCCCGTATTTGTCCTTTTCCGGTTGTGAAATCTTTGGTTGCTCTACTGCCGGCTCGATTCTCTGAGACAATTCATAGGATCCGGAATCGATCTCGACGGCGATGGTCGACGGAGCGGGTTTCTCTTTTGGCTTGCGCGTCCTCGGCTTTTTGCGAGGCACGAAGAGACCGGGAACTTCAGTTAAAGTCTCGCGAAAGCCATCAATCTGACGCAGGATCTCGGCGTCTTTTTCGATTGGAGCCTTTGCCGGCGGTTTCGCCACTTTGAGACGAGTACTCGTGGTCGCATTCCCACCTCCTGAAGGCTTTTTTGCCCGGCTTTTCCCACTTTCGATTTTTCTCTGTGGCTCCGTGGTGGGCTTAATCTTTTCCTTGGTGGAATTAGTCTCGTCTCTTCTCCTAGCTGCTCGCTCCTCCACCAGCGTTTGCCAAGGCTTTTTCTTTTTAATCTTCGGTCGGTCGGTCGCCTTGGCATCCGCACCAAAAAGAGCTTTCCATTCCTCGCACTTGTCGCATTCGCTCGGCCTGTAGACCATCTTCTCGTCTATGACCGCGTGCACATCCCCGCGAAAATGCTCCGCCGCCGTGGGCCGTCCCCGGTTAGCCTGGCACTGCGCCTTGGAGATGCGGCCGACCGCGCATTTTTGCGTATTTTCTTCAAGCCATCTTGCTATGTCCGGACTCATGTTTCAGTTCCCCTGCTTCGTCTCAACCCAGAACACCGTCTGGGCTTCGAAAAAAACGGGACTACAGCTTGCGACCCAATAGTAGATATAGGAACCGGCCGGAATCTCCAGCCCGTCTCCCGGCAGCTTTATATCCCTGGGGATCGATTGGCCTCCAGTGGCGCTCCAATGGTGGGTTATCAGGAGCAGCTCCTCCCCGTATTCCCCATCAGTTGGGGTGACGAGTACGAGGTAAAGCAAGACCTGTCCACCGGGCCCTTTCAACGTGCTTTCGCTCGAAATTTCCTTAAGAACGACTGTCTCAGGGAATGTAAGGCAACTACAGCCACCGGAATTTTTGGCTTCACAACTCGTGGCAACAAGGTTTCCGGGTTGCTTCGGTTTTATTCCAGACCATTGAGCGCCCATCCACATGGATGAAAGAGCATGAGCGGTACAGGGAACGATTAATAAAGCTACTGCCAGAATAATGATTTTTGAAATTTTCATGATCGGACCTTTCAGCCCACCGTCCGTTCCGGTTCCCCCTCCGCGCCGGCCGGCAGGATCGTTTAAAATTATCTTCCGTCCTTGCCATTCCCCCATTACCGTTATTAATTCGCACCCACCGCCCTCTTGCGGGCCATGACCGATTTCAGTGCGTTCTGCTTCGCTCCGGATCCGGATTTGGAGATTGTCTCGGCCCTTTCATTAGGCCTATCGCCTACATCTTTCGCCTCGACCTTCTCCGCGCCCCGCGCGATCGCATTGGCCATCGCATGAACGAGCAGCTCTTGTAGATCGAGGTAATTCCTGGCGTCCTGGATGCCGGCCAACGCATCGATCGCGTCCTCGGTGAAAACGTTCCCGACCGTCTCCATTACATACCGACCTATCTCGGCAGCCGTCAGGCCGTGCATCTGCACGACTTCGGTCCGAAGCCGAACTTCGGACATCCCCATTTTCTGCGTGCTGTCGCTTTGGCCGATCAAAACGACCGTAAAAAGATGCGTTTCGCCCATCCAGGCGAGTTCACGCAGGTTCTTTAGGCTCCGCAGCGTATTGCCGTGCAGCCGGTGGGCCTCGTCGATCACCACCACCACCGCCCCCCGCTTCGATGCCTCGCCGAGAACCCTCCGAAGCTGCCGGATGCGGATTTCCCGGTCCTGCCTGACTTTCTCGTCCGGGACCAACTCGATCAGAAGCGCTTCCTGGATGTCGGCTGCCGTGACCCGCGTCTTATCGGGCGTAAGGATCCGGACCGGATTGATGTTGAGGCCCCGCAGCGCCGTATTCACCGCGCGCGTCTTGCCGATTCCCCGCTCCCCCACGATCGATATCTGCGCATGAGCTGATACCGCCATCGAAATCAGGTTCTTCACCCTTGACGCGTCGGCCGATTCGATCTCGACCCCATGAAACGGGTCGCGCCTGAAGCCGTACAGGCTCAGTATTTCCAGCTTGTTGCTCATCTGATTTACCTCCTTTAAAAGACGCTCACCGCAGAGACGCAGAGAGCGCAGATGATTTATTTTGTTTGTCCTGTATCCCCATTTACTCCGTACGTGATTGTCATGTGATTGAAGGAGTCCATCACCAGGGCACCTTCGATGAGGAAATCAAGATTCGCGAGCCGCGCCAGGTTGCCGAGCGGTAATTTCCAGCAGTTCAGGCGCTCATGGACGTCGTTAAAATTGGGAGGAATCTCCGGCAATTTCCCGGCAAAAATGAAGCATTCGAAATCACTCCCGCACAGGGTCGCGAAATGCTTCCACGCGAAATCCTCGGCGCAGAAGGTTTCTTCCGCTGCTTCGCGGTTCATCGCCTGGAGGGGAGTTTCACCCTCCTCGATATGGCCGCCAATGCCGTTCCATTTTCCAGCCTGCCATGCCGGGTGCGTCTTCTCCACCAGGAGGACGTATTTGCGCTCAGGCGTGAAAGCAAAGCCGACAACGTATCTTTTCATTGGGATTCCCCTATCTGCGTCATCTGCAGGGTATTAGGAACTGCCTTAGCACTATCCGCATTACACGCCTTGCAAAGGGGTTGCAGTCTGTTTCCTATGCCGGTCTGTTGGAAAAACTCACTATCGAGCGGCCACCAGTCCATGCAACCTGCGCATTGCTTTTCAGGACCCAGGCCCGCCGTAAATCGAACGCGCTCCACTCCCAGCCTCACTATCGATTCAATCATTTGTCTACCTCTTGGGCGCGCAGCTACTGCACAGATTCGATTCGATCCATTCGCAACCGTTCTTGCACCCTCGTTGATCCGTACAGCCACATACTTTGCACGTGGGGATCTTGCCCCATCCGCGTCTCTCCGCGTAGCTATTGAGCTTCTGCTGGGCCTCGCCAATCGACGGCACCTTCGGAAGAAGCGGCGACATCACTCTTTGCGTCGATCCGTTCTTGTTTATGCGCAGCGCTCCCCAGACCGAACTCGGGATCGGCCCGATGATCTTGCCTGCAAAAATCTCCCGCCCTTTCTCATCTCGATACGCCTGTGGTTTAACTTTCATTCTTCTCTTTCCTTTCGCGCTTCGCTGAGCTATCGGCTGCGCACGTCCCGTGCGCAGCCGAAATCCTGCGGGGTGCGGGGGACTCAGGCCCCCGCGCTTTTAATCTTTTCCTCTTTCATCATCCGCTCACACTCTCCGCCTGGACCTCGAGCGCCAGTTCCCTCACAAAAACCTTCGAAAGCCCGTTCTCAACGATCAAATCCATTACCTGCTCCCGGTCCGCTTCGCTGAGCCGCACCGGACAGATGCTCAAAAAATCCCGCATCGCCGCCTCGACCGACGCGTACGCATCGATGCCCAGCGGATTCTCTATCTTCCGCCTCTCGCGGATCCGCGTCGGAAGGCGCATAACCTTCCTGCTTTCACTTCCGGCTCCCGGCTCCCCGCTCCCCGCTTCATCCCCTCCATAAAGCGTGTTCCTCATCAGCAGATCCTCCGCATCCTTCACCGCCCGCTGGTGAGGCGTATCTTTCTCGCGCCGGTAATCGTCGAGCTTGGCCGGTGCAAACTTCTTCGTTTCGTACTTCTCTCCGGTCGCTAAATCCTCGACCACCAGCCGGTCCTCGAAGATGCCCTCATAGACACGAACTTTGGCGTCGTGCAGCCCCTTGACCTCGTAAAACGTCCCGTCCAGCGAAAAGCATCCGTCGCAACTAACCGTGCGGATGTAGCGCCTGGCCGCCGTTGCGATTGCGTTTTCGGGCATTGCGACGGCGCCGCCGCGAAGGTTTATCCGCCGCCATGCATCGAGGCGCGTTATTTCCTTTTCGTAGCGGTGCGGCTCGAGGTTGTATTCGTCGTTTTGGAAGATCCGGAATCTTCGATTGAGTTCCGTCATGGTGATTTCGAACTGTTTCCAGTCGGCTTCTGCGTAAAAGACCCGTTCGAACCTCTGCCAGATCGTCCGCCACGGCCTCTCGATCTTTCCATGCGCCTCTTTTGCGTATGGGATGGACCCGTCCAGATCGATCTCAAGCCGGCCGAGCCATTCTTTCGATGCTTCGCCCTTCATGAGCGGCCCCTGGTCGGCTTTCAGTCGGTCGGGAATGCCAAAAAAGGGCTTCTCCTCGTTTTTGCCCCAGGCCCAGGCGAGAAACTGGAGGTTATCTGCCAACGATTCGCCGGCGGCGGCTGTGTATCTTGCGATGTGATACCCGGAATAATCGTCGGTGAGGCCGTAGAGCCACGGCCGAAGGCGTATCGGTACCGGCTTGTTCTTGTACCCGAGCGCCGAGCCGCCGTGCATCTTAAAGATGAACTCGTCGCCCTCCTGCCGGTGGACGTAAAAAATCTGGGACGTGCTTGCGTCCACATGGTGCAGTTGATTCGGATATTCGGCCTGGAACCGCTGCACGCGCCGGCTCTTTTTGGCGAATCCGCTTTCGCGTATCACCCGGTTCCACGTGCCGTTTGATACCTCGCAAAGCTCCTGCGGAATGAGCCGGTTGGATATGGCGAGCTGCACGGCCTGGTCGGTCGATATTTCGCCCATATCCTTGGGAGGCCGCTTCTTGACCCGGGCCACAATCCCCGCCGCGTCCTCGATCCCGCAGATTTTCCGCTCTCCGTTCCGCTTCCGGGCTATGCAGAGCTGACGGTAGAGCGTCTGGTAGCCGATGCCGAGCGCCTGCGCATACGAAGCTACGATCTGGCTTTTAACGCCGATGGGCGCTTCCAGCCATTCCGATCTTATTTGAGCTATCATGGACTCAGCTAAAGCCATGCTCTTTCCCCGGATAACGGCAAATTAATGTACGGCCAAAGGTCTTTTGTCTTTTTCCTCGGAGGAGACCATCCATAGGGATATTGCTCCCTAAATATCTTCGCCAAAGTTGGAATTCCACCGCTCGTTCCACTGCTGGCGAAGAAACCGCAGCGAATCGCGCGCCACGTTCTGCCATTTTTCCACCTCGGCCAGCAGCTCCATCTGGCCGTCCAGCCGGTCGTCCATGATGAACTTGCTGCAGAGCGTGGCAAACGTCTGCGCTGCGTCTTTGATCGCCTTCATCTGCTGGACCGACCAGGTGATGTCTTTTCCTTCCGGGTCGAAGACCTTCAGCCTGCCGAGTTCCTTCACCAGGGCGTCGCGTTCGATTGTGAGCGTCTTTGTCTCCTCTTCGACGGCGTTTTCAGCGCGCTTTTTCAGCCGGTTGATTTCGGTCTCGTTTTTCTGACGCTCCTTTTCGCGCTCCTCGGCCATGAGGTCGATCGCCGCTTCAATCTCTTCTTTATTCTCGGGAGTGATTTCGATTTTTTGATCGCCGATCACCAGGGCGTTTTCGGAAATTTCGGCCTGCGTGGCCGAAATGCTCTTGAGAAGAGGGGCTAACTCCGAAAGAATGCGGTCCACGCTCCGGACGCTCTCGCCTGCGTCATTACAGAATTCCTCCCATGTCCGCCCGAGTTTTCTATAGGATTTGTTCTCTTTGACATGATAAAAGGTAATATAGGTGAGCAATTCGTTGCTTTTGATGTTGAACCGGGCCGCTTTTATCTTGCCGATGGCCTCACGGTCAAATCCTTCTGCCTCCACCCCCGCAAGCGCCTGGTCACCGTGCTTCCTGCCCAACGCGTACGCATCTTCCACCGCCTGTACCTGGGGCGGCCTTTGGTTCGCCTGTCCCCCTTCTTCTGCCTGTTTTTCCGATTTCATTTCATTGCCCTCCGATCCGATATCGATTATCTGACTCTCAGATTTAAAAAGTTCGCTCCCTCTCTGCATCGCCTCTTCAGGTGAA
Source organism: Syntrophobacteraceae bacterium (assembly GCA_049520315.1). Classification (GTDB taxonomy): domain Bacteria; phylum Desulfobacterota; class Syntrophobacteria; order Syntrophobacterales; family Syntrophobacteraceae; genus SbD1. Next base: position 30,298 of record JBEKPW010000028.1, on the reverse strand, counting down.
GAGAAGCTGCGCCCTATTGTTTTCGAGTTAAAGGTCAGGAAGTATTTCCCGATTCCGGAAGCAGCCACAAATGCGTGGCTTTTCCCCTCTTCGCGCCGCCAGGAATTCCGCCCTTGGTCCGGCATCCATCCCAGCCCCTTAATATCTTCTCTACTCGTCATCTATTCTTTCCCTTCCTCTTCGCCGCCGCATCTTTTCCACCTCGGACCGCGATCCATACAGAGCATCCAAGAAAAAACAAAAAACAAAACCAAAGCTCGCTCATGGAATGGTCTCCTAAATCCCGCCCAGTACCGAGAGCGCCTGTTCGATCGTGGTCCGTTTCATCTCGGCGCCTGCCTTGACGCGGAGCCAGAAGCCGCCCATCCTCGTTCCGATCCGTACACCGTCGCCGGCATCGACAACGTAGCCGCCATCACTTAGCGTCGCGATGTGGCTCATCACCGTTCCGTATGGAAGTCGTAACGCGATTCCGATCTGTTTTGGCGATACCGGACCGGCCTGGTCCGAAAGATGTTCAAGAATCTCAAATGCGGTCTTCACTGCGCTCACCCTCTTATAGCTCTGCGTCATCGCTTCAGCCCCTCCCCCTTGTCAGGCTTGTCCTCGCTTTTTTTACAGCTATGCGATCCGAACCCTTCGGTAAGTTACTCGCCTGCGGATCCCGGGCATGACTATGGCGAAGCGCTCCTTTTCATAGTCATAAAATTCGATATCGAGGTACCCGGCATTTACCCATGCGCGCGCTAGCTCGGCCGCCCTTGTTGCAGTCATTGTGGCGTGCAGCGCCCGAAGCGCCCGGTAGTATTTTCTTATCGTTCGGGCACGGGCCATCAGCAATCGTTCGGCGTTTTGGAGGTCCTGTAATGTGGGAAAATATTCCCGATCGGCTGGTTGATTTTTCATGCGCTTTTCTCCTCTGACTCAGTCATTTCTTCCTGGAGCTTTGTCAGGATCTCGTGAGTGAGCAGCCCGTGAATGGTGGAATCCGCTTCCCCCCAATGTCGCCTTACGACCATGCGCACCGTAACAGGTTTATAGCCATGCGCGATGGCCCAGGTCTCAAGGCTCAAACCCCGGATTAAAAGGGTCCCTTTCAGTCGATTTTTTTCTGTTGCAGCGGGAGAAAGTTCCATATATCCTCCAATTCTTGTGTATTGCTGGATTACACATAATCGGAGACCGAAGTGTTGTCAACTAAAAAATCGCATTCCGAAGTCGCTGACCGAATTTTATTGCTGCGAAAATCCCTCGGTCTTACCCAAAAGGAACTTTCGCGCTCCGTTGGCCTGGCGCCGAACACGATCAGTGATATGGAAACCGGTAAAACATCGGTAACCGAAATTTTCCTCGTGGTTTTGGAACTTCGCTACGCGATTAACGCCAGGTGGGTTAAAACCGGTGAAGGGGAAATGTTCCAGGCCGGTCATCATCAGCCGGTCGGACTGGGATCGGGGAAGTTATACGTCCCGGTGAATGAAAGGGAGGAGCGCAAGAAGCTCTACGCGATCCTGTGCGCTCAGGCAAAAAAGGTCCGCCATATTTATGATCTTGTTACTCTATGCCATCTTGCTTATCGTGCATCGATGGCAGAGCCTGAAGCTTCATTGCGCATATCTGAAGAAATAAGAAATCTGATGATGGAATAATAGCTGGCAACGAATTTGATTGATATCAATTCGAGGAGGTCCCTATGGCCCTCAAAAAATGCCATGAATGTGGAAAGGATATAAGCACCGGCGCCAGTAATTGTCCCCGATGTGGGGCGAGCCAAATTGATTGGATTCGGGATGGAAAATGGCTCACGGGATGCATTATCATTATATTTGCCATTATCGCTGCCTTCGTTTTTGTTATGTCCTTTGTCTTTCCAGTTTCTAATGACAACCATCCAGCAGTAGTCAAATTATCCCCGGCCGAACAGGCTAAGGCCGACGCAAAGACACATGACCCAAATCTTCATTTTACAAAGGAAGGCTGTGTGGCTTGCCTCACCAAAGAAGATATAGATCGATTCGCTGTTATTGTTACACAGAAAGACTGGGGCGCTGTCCAAAAGATGCTCCTTAGCTTTGATTGTATTTCCTATCCTATTGACTCCCCGGTGTACATTATGGAATCGCCTGGCTTCATTAAGGTTAAAATCCGCATAAAAGGCTCTACCGAAGGTCTTTGGACTCTTCGAAGCTTTATTGATTAGACCTGGCTAAGTTGGTTAACTCATTTTTCGGTAACTAATTGAAAGGTTCATAAAATGAAAACAGTCCGCAGGTTTTTAATTCCTTTCGTTCTGGTCGCCTTTATTTTCATTGCATTTTGCGCGGCCGCCGATCTCGAAATTTATCACGGTAATGTCCGCTCTCATGTTTTTCATCGCTCGAGCTGCAGGTATTTCGACTGCCCGAATTGCACCCAGGTCTTTAAATCCAGAGATGAGGCAATTGCATCGGGATACCGGCCTTGTAAAGTTTGCAATCCTTAGCCATCGCAAATTTTATTTTCCAAAATGATCTGGTTCGCACTTTCGACTTTCCATTTTGCAAATTATCCTGTTCATTCTATGCGCGTTTTTCGTCAAAAAGTTTTTGACCGTTTCCATTGTTTTCCGTCAAAATATTTTTGACGACCGCCCATTTTCGACACCCTGTAAACCGATTGTAAAAAGTTCGAAAATGCATTTATCGCGATTTCAGCCATTTACTTATCCCATCCCCCTATACTCACTTGCGGCAGAGACGCGTTGCTCCGATCAGGGCCGCCTCATCGCCCAGGCGGCTCCGCAAAATGAGCGCAGCACCGGGATCGAGCATTGAAGAGTTTTGAGCCAGGGTTTTTTCCAGGGGACCAATGAAGAGGTCCCAGGCCGAGCTGACTCCCCCTCCTATTACAGCACGTCTGATTCCCAGGGCCGAGAAGATGTTTGCCAGACAAATCCCCAGCGCCCAGCCCATCTTATCGAACAGGGCCATCGCGGCGGGGTCTCCTCTTTTTGCGCAGGCATAAATAGTGCGCGCACTGAGCTTTCCGTCCCTGTCGAGCGCGTAAAGAGGGCCATCTTTGATCCTTTGGCCGCAAACAGCTTTTTTTGCTCCTGATATTAGGGCACGCGCCGAGGCGAACGCCTCCAGGCACCCTTTAGACCCGCAGGGACAAGCCGGACCTCCGGGTTCCACGATCATGTGGCCGATCTCCGCCGAAAACCCCAAGCCGTCTCCCTCCCACAGTTTTCCATTGAGAAAGAGGCAGCCTCCCGTGCCGGTGCCCAGAACGATCCCGACCCAGTTTCGAACTCCCCTGGCGGCGCCCGCCCAACTCTCACCCAGGCCGAAAACGTTTGCGTCGTTTTCCATACAAACCGGGATTTCCAGGTTCCGCCCAAGTTCCTGCCCCAGGGGATATCCATCGAGCACCGGAAGGTTCGGAGAAAAAATCACCGAACCGGTGGGCCGGTCGATTTTTCCGGCAACCCCCAGCCCAATCGCGCCTACCTTCAGCCCCAGCTTCGCGGCTGAATCGACCAGTGCCCGGCACTGAGCCAGCAGTTTTTTCAAAACCGATTCGGCCCCCTGTTCTACACGCACCCGGGCAATCCGATGCTGGAGTATTTTCCCGGATCGGTTGACCAGGGCCGTCTTGAGGTTCGTCCCCCCGAGGTCGACTCCGATATAGGCGATCTTTTCAATTCTTTTCATGACAGTGTCTCATCCGGTTTTTTCGGATGGAGACTATCTGGCCAGGAACGTTTCGGGCACATAGAAGACGTAACTGTCTGCGAGAACGTCAAACTGGGAGTTTGTCTCCTTGTCTATGCCCTCCAATAGATCCTTTAGAGACGGAGCGCCGCCGATGGTATCGATAAAGACGTGGGGATCGTAATGCACGGCGTGAAGCGGAAGTAGAAAATTTCGGACGTTTCCCTTCCAGGAAACATTTAGTTGTTCGCGCTCCTCGTTTATGATTTTAAAAAACCTTCTCACCAGGTCGGTTCGCAAAACGGGGGATGGCGCTTTAGTAACGCACTCCATTAGTCCCGCCAGCCGGTAGAGGCGGCGCATGCGTTTTTCATCTTCCCGAAACCTGAAAAGCCACAGGCATGTGTAGTGATACCCGCCGTCCAGGGTAATATGATTGGGGACAAGCGTTATTGGGGGTCTGTCCGGGGTTGCCTTCCGACGCTGTGCTTCAAGCTTTGCAGATTCTTCCCGCGTGCACAGAATAGCGCTGCCGGATAGCCATTCGCCTTTCCGAAACTCGAGCGGAGACATGGCGATAAGGTTGTGTCCGGGTTTAAGCCTTGAAGATAGATCGATGATATCTGCCATTGTCTTCCCGAACGCAAAGGCCAGGACGTTAATTTATAAAAACGTTCCTGTAGAAATCCACGTGTTCGATCACCGAACCGGCGCCTCTGGCTACAGCGGTAAGCGGGTCGTCGGCGATGTTGACTTTTAGCATGGTGTGGCTGGCAAGAAGCTTATCGAGGCCCTTTAAGAGCGCTCCTCCACCAGCAAGCCAGAACCCGTTGTCGTGAATGTCGGCGGCAAGGTCGGGCGGGGTCTTCTCGAGCGCCCGCCTCACGGCTTCGACAATTGCATCTACCGGTTCCTTTATCGCTTCGCGGATTTCTTCGTCACTGACTGTAAAAGTCTTAGGGATACCTGACAGAATCTCCTTCCCGGTGATCTCGATCCACTCAGGTTTTTCCTGAGCAATTGCCGAACCTATCCTCATCTTCACCGATTCGGCGAGGACCTCGCTTATTATCATCTGGCGCTCGCGCTGGATGTAGCGCAGGATCGCTTCGTTGGCCTCATCTCCCGCCACCCGGACCGATTCGCTGTAGGCCACGGTGAACATCGAGATTACAGCGACCTCGGTAGTCCCGCCCCCGATATCCACCACCATATTTCCATGGGGTTGGTCAACTGGAAGTCCCGCTCCGATAGCGGCTGCCATCGGTTCTTCGACCAGGTGTATATATCGGGCTCCGGCCTGTTCTGCGGCCTCGATTACGGCCCTTTTCTCAACCGAAGTGATCCCGGTGGGAACTGCTACGACAAGCCTGGGGCGAAAGAGGTGGCGTTTGTTCAAAACCTTTGCCAGAAAATACTTGATCATCACTGCCGTTACCTCGAAATCGGCAATGACACCGTCTTTAAGCGGGCGAATGGTTACGATTTTGTGGCTGTGTCTTCCGATCATGTTTCTTGCTTCCTGCCCCACCGCTATAACCTGGTGGGTATCGTGATTTATGGCCACGACCGATGGTTCGTTAAGGACGACCCCTTTGCCCCGCATGTAAATGAGTGTGTTTGCCGTCCCGAGATCCATCGCCAGGTCTTGTGAGAAATATGACAGAAGCCATCCAAACATATATGACCCTTCTATTTGATCTTTAATGCGTAACTGATCGCCGCAACGCACCCTGCGGAGCGCAGCCATTGCGTTCCGCTCTCAGCGGTGAACCATTACCTTTATTCCCCAGAGTCTATAGACAATGAATCAGGCGGTCAACTGTTTATGAGTCAGCTTTTTCGGGTTTTAGTCCAAAGGCCGAAAAGAGCCGCTGGCTGACAAGGGGCCACAGGTCCTCGATTTTTGCCGCATCCTGCGGGAAACCGGCCGAAGAAATATAGGGGTGGAGTCTAACTCCCTTGATTCCTTTGAGTGCGATTTTGCCGTGGCCGGCAACCTCGGCAAGCTGGCTTTCCGCATCCTGGACGGTCGTTCCGGCAAACAATACACCAAAGCGGTTTTGCGCAAGCTGGCCGACCAGAACCCCCGGAGGTAGAGCGTCGCAAAGAGATGAGGCCAACTCGCGCTGAAGCTGCCTGATTCTTTTAGGCAGGACTTTGGTGGTAAGTATCTGCCAGGGTTCGAACTGAATGAGCCCCAGAGTAAATGGAGCGTTGGTCTGCATGGAGGCGTGAAACAGACCTTCGACTCTTGATTCGAAGGCCGGGGCGCTAAAAAGACCCGTGCAGATATCGTATGAGTGCAGGGCCTCGTTTTCTTCCTTGTAATAGATCTGCTCGAGCAGGAGCAGAAGAAAATGAAAGGCGTGCCCTACGGCGCGCTCGGAATCGGCGTTCCAGTCGACCACCTGCCGGGACAGGAAAACAAGGGCAAGTTCATATCCGAGCGAGGTCTGACCTCGCATTCCCCAGACCGTACCCTGATGGGGGAGATTCTCGCCCGAAGAAAACAGGTAGTGGTCCGATGTAGCGGGATTGAGGCGCATGATGAGCAGATTTTTCTGGTTCTGCAGGACCCAGCCGATCAGCCCCTGCTTTGCAGAAAAACTCTGAGTCACCAGGCCTCTTGGCGTATTTGCCGTGCAGCCCAGGATGCGATAACTTTTCTTCTCGGGCTCCTTGAGGACCAGAAAGCCGTAATCCATGCCAAGTATCTGGGACCACTCGGCAGCGAACAGCCCGCAGTAATTATCAAGAGCGTAGCCCTTGAAGGCGACTTCGTCGAGCCGGCTTAATACCTCGAATATCCTGGCGTAGTTTTGCTGCTGCTCTTCGGCTTCCCGGTTTTTCAAAAACCCTCCGAGAAGTTTCGCAAACTCTTTTATCCATTTCTGCTGCTTGTCGTTAAATCCCCAGCCATATTTTGTATCGACGTAGAGAATCCCAGCTCCGCCCGCAACCGGAACGGCATAGAGCCCTTTTATGTGCGATTCGCCTTCCCGGTAGAAAGGAAGTGTGAGGGGTATGGATGAGGTCGCCTCATGGAGTTTATCGAGGTGAATTGTTTGCCCTACTTTTTGCACCTGGGCAAGTATGCCGCTGCCTTCCAGAGGAAGCGAAAACCGGGGAGGAATGAACTTGCTGAGACTCTGCATTGCGGCAAGATTCAACTGGCGGTTTCTTTCATCGAAAATAAAAAAAGCTGTGGTATAAGCTTCCAGGATATTGGACAGAAGGTCTACCAGGGGCTGATAGGGGTTGGAATCCATACGTCTTCTCGATTCTAAAGGCTCATTGGGGAAGATTTTCGCTCGCCGCACCCCCCTTGCACTAAGACAATTGTGTTAAAGCGGCAAAACAAAAAACCCAGGCCCTGTTTTTACAGGCAGATTTTCGGGTATGATACAATTGAGTTTAGAATTGTCTTTTTAGTACTGGAATGCAAGTTTTCTGTCAATAGCGTTGAGTTGGTGGAGAAACCGGTGGGCAGGATTGCGATTTTACCTGATATTCTGTGCAACCAGATCGCCGCCGGCGAGGTCGTCGAACGTCCTGCGGCAGTGGTCAAAGAACTCGTTGAAAACAGCATCGATGCTGAGAGTACAAGGATTTCAATAAGCCTGATCGATGGAGGACGGCGCGAAATCCGGGTAGTTGACAACGGGTGCGGGATGAGCGCCGAAGACGCTCTTATGTCGCTCGAAAGGCATGCGACGAGCAAGATCAGGTCTGCTCTGGATTTGAATTCGATATCATCGCTCGGGTTTCGCGGAGAGGCGATTCCGTCGATTGCGGCTGTAAGCCGCTTTGAGCTGATCACGCGAGAACATGAGGCCCTTAGTGGCACGTCCATTCGAGTTGAAGGAGGCGTAATAAAAGATGTTCGGGAAAAGGGGTGTCCTCACGGTACTCAGTTGCTCGTGCGCGACCTTTTTTACTGTGTTCCCGCAAGGCGCAAGTTTTTGCGTACAGCGGAAACCGAGCTTGCTTACATAACAGACCAGTTTTTGCGCATTTCACTGGCAAACCCTCAGATCCACATGCAACTGCAAAGCCAGGAAAAGTTGCTGTGCGATCACCTGAAATGCGATGGCCTGCTCCCCAGGGCCACACAGGTGCTGGGACCTGAAATTGCCAGGTCGCTTACCACGATCGATTTTGAAAAAACCGGTATAAGCATTTCGGGATTTCTTGCCCCTCCCGATGTCCAGAGAACGAACAGCCAGAGTCTTTTTCTTTACGTAAACGGGAGGCCCGTCTGGGACAGGCTTCTTCAAAGGGCTGTTCTGACGGCTTATGAAGCCCTGATCCCCCGTGGAAAATATCCGGTCGCCGTTATTTTTGTGGGAATTTCGACCGCGCAGGTGGACATAAACGTTCATCCCGCAAAAAGAGAAATCCGGTTTAGAAACCCGGGCGAAGTAATATCGATTGTGCGGGCTGCCCTGTTTGAGGCGCTTTCAGCGATTCGCCCGAAGTCGTACGGATTTTCGCGGCAGGAAGGCGGAATTTTCGAGAAGTGGCGGCCGGCAACTCATGTGGGGATAGCGTCCGAAGGTCAGGCGCCCTTCGGTTCCCGAAGCTGGTCTCAAAAGAACATTGATCCCGCGCCGGGTCCAACTGGATTTGGTGAACCTGCTGAATCCCTTCGACGTCCGGCTTCCGGTATATCCTCGATTTTTGATGAATCCGGAGGGGCGCCCGGCCGGGAAATCTTGGACGGAGAACGAAGGCCTGATGGGCCGCCTCATCCGCCGGTTCAGGGTGAGATGGATGCAGGGGCATTTGCCTATTCGAACCTCAACCTTATCGGGCAGCTTGCAAATTCTTTCATCCTTCTTGAAGCCCCGGACGGTCTTGTTCTGATAGACCAGCACGCTGCCCATGAAAGGATCGTCTTCAACAGCCTGAGCAAAAAGAAGACAAAGGCCGCCCAGCTTCTTGCCCGGCCCGCAGTAGTGGACCTTTTGCCAAAAGAAGCCGTGATGCTCAAGAGTCTGGTCCCCTCCCTGAGCGATCTTGGATTTGAAATCGAGCCTTTCGGAGGAAGCAGTTTCGCCATACATGCAGTCCCGGCAAGTCTATCGGAGTTTAAACCCGAACAAATACTGCGCGACTATCTCCGGTATGCCGAAGAGGAGTGTCCGGCAAATGAGGGCGAAATCCTGCTCGGCTTGGCCAGGGTTGCTTCCTGCCACGGATCGGTGAGGGCAGGCCACAGGCTTAAGACAGAAGAAATAAAGCACCTGCTCGAAATGCTCGATTCGATTGATACTCCTTTTACATGCCCGCACGGCCGGCCGCTTTCATACACATTGACATATGAGCAGATTTTCCGATTTTTCAAAAGAAGCTGAGCAGGGGGGCGCTATCCCGCTGGTTCTGCTTGCCGGACCGACCGCAGCGGGCAAAACTTCGCTTTCGATCGAGATCTGTGCCCGGATGTCAGCCGAGATAGTGAACGCCGATTCAATGCAGGTTTACCGCCGCATGGGAATCGGGACCGCAAAACCTACCCTTGAACAACGCCGCATTGTCCCCCACCATCTGATAGACGTAGTCAACCCCGATGAGCCTTTCGATGCGGCAAGGTACCTCTACTTTGCCGGCCCGGTAATCGAAGATATTCAAAAACGCGGCAAGCTCCCTCTGATCGTGGGAGGCACGGGCCTTTATATGAAGATCCTGACCAGGGGACTATGCCCCGGGCCTCCCTCGGACCCCGAAGTGAAAAGAAGGCTGATTGCAGATGAAAAGTCTAAAGGCCTGGGTCAGCTCTATTGCGAGCTTTTGCGGATCGACCCCGAATCGGCGGCAAGAATTCACCCTAACGACCGGCAGCGAATTATTCGGGCCCTCGAGGTCTTTTATCAGGGAGGAGTTCCATTATCCATCTTGCAGAAGGGCCACGGTTTCAAGGAGCAGCTTTTCCCCTCGATAAAGGTCTTTGTCAACCTGGAGCGGGAGGTGCTCTTTGAACGGATAAACCGCAGGGTCGACCGGATGCTCGAATCCGGCCTCAAAGATGAAGTCGAAGGGCTCCTTGCAATGGGCTACGCAGCGGAGCTTAAATCAATGCAATCGCTCGGATACAGGCATATGGCCGCTCACCTTGCGGGCACAATTTCGATCCATGAGGCTGCCTCTCAGATAAAGCGCGATACCCGGCATTACGCTAAACGGCAGATCACCTGGTTCCGGGGCGACAGCGAGTTTCGATCTTTTGACGCCGGCGATATCGAGGGAATATACCTTTATATCATGCAAGGGATTGAAGAATTCAGGAATTCAGGAATTCTTCCTTGCTCTCCACGGTGAACAATTACGTTATTCCGATTCCGGAAACTCCGCACGGAAACTAACACGAGGCTGCATATTCGCGTATATCGCGCTTCAATCTATCGCCGAGCCTGTCTCCCGCAATACCGAGATCGTATTCTATCTGGAGACCTAGCCAGAATTGGGGAGATGTACCAAAATAGCGCCCTAGACGAAGAGCTGTATCTGCGCTAATCCTGCGTTTCCCATGGACGATCTGATTAATGCGGCGAGGCGGAACGTTTATAACAAGAGCCAGTTTGGTCTGACTGATGCCCATTGGCTTCAGGAATTCCTCAAACAGGATTTCACCCGGATGAACGGGTCTAATTGTTTCCTTATTCATGTTCCGAACCCTTCTGGAGATAACCCGTTATCGTAAAGTGCATTGACCGTGCCAGTTGAAACAGACCTGCCGCAGACCAGTTGATTGCATCACCTTCTCATACGAGGATAACGCCATGCGTTATGGGTATCAGGCATCGAACAGCCAAATTCGTTATATCGAGATGGCAATTGCTCGCACAGCCGGCTTTGCCGGCCGCTTTGCGAACCGCAATCGTGGACGGCTGCATGCTTGCGGTCAAGCTTGCACAAATGATGCGTTTTGTCCGATCCGAATTAAATTAGTTCTAGAGAATGGAATGTAAGAGAACTCGTATGTACAGGAGGCAATTCATTATGGTCAGGAAATGGAGCTTGATACTGCTCTGTGTGGCTGTCGTTAGCCTGTTTTCGGCGCATCTTTGCCGCTCAGACGTTAGTCCCATCCCGCCCGGGGAGGCTGAAGCCAAAGCTGCGCTGGAAAAATCCACGAGGCACCACGAATGGGTGAACATCCCCGTTCCGGGCTCGGACACTAAGTTGAGTTCTTTCATCGTCTACCCCGAACGCAAAGATAAGGCGCCGGTAATTATCGTCATCATGGAAATATTCGGCCTGACCGACTGGCTCCGGGCCGTCACTGACACTTTGGCGGCAGACGGCTTTATCGCTATTGCCCCGGACCTGCTCTCGGGCCGTGGACCGGGCGGCGGTGGGACCGAAGCTTTTGCGGGCCGTGATGATGTCGTTAAGGCTGTAAGTGGTCTTGCATCGGCTCAGGTCGTAACGATGTTGGATGCAGTGAAGAACTACGCAGCGGGCTTGCCGGCAGCAACCCGAAAGTTCGCAACGCTTGGTTTCTGCTGGGGCGGAGGCCAGAGCTTCAATTACGCAACTGTTCAGCCCAAACTTGGCGCGGCGGTGGTCTTTTACGGCGTGTCCCCTCCGCTTGAGGCGCTGAACGCAATAAGTGGGCCGGTGCTTGGCCTCTACGGCGAGGACGATGCCCGCGTGGTCAGTACAGTCAATCCCGCAGAAGAGAAGATGAAAGAGCTTGGGAAGATCTTTAACACGCATATTTACAAGGGGGCAGGGCATGGTTTTCTAAGGGCGCAAGCGGAGCGCAACGGGGCGAATCTTGAAGCCTCACGGCAAGCGTGGCCTGCTGCAATTCAATTCCTGAGGCAAAACCTGGAGCAATAAAGCGAGGGGAGCGGGAAGCTTTTGCTTCCTGCTTCTCGCTCCCTGCTTCCTTCAGTAATAGCCTTCACGCGATGCTTTCCCTCTGAACACATAATAGCAAAAGGCGGTATAAGTGAGAACTATCGGCAGGATGACGAGAGTTCCGACAAGCAAAAATGACTGTGACGTAGCCGCTGCTGCTGCCTGGCGGAACGTCACGGCAAACGGAACCAGCCATGGCCAAAGGCTGATGCCCAGCCCCAGGTAGCCCATAAGAAAAACGCCGATGCTGAGGAAAAAGGGGCGATTCTCTACACCTCTGTGCAAATCTCGCCATATAAAGATGAAAAGGGCTGCGGTCACCAGGGGTACCGGCACAAGGTAGTAGAAATTGGGAAGACTAAACCACAAGTGCCTTACGCCTGCGTTCATGATCGGCACGCTGATGCTTACGATCCCCATGAACACTCCCACATAGCCAAGGACATAAGAGGCGCATTTTCGCGCCCAGTCCCCGGTGATTTCGTCGGTTTTCATCACCAGCCAGGTGGCTCCCAGCAGCGCATAGCCGAACAGCAGGGCCACACCCGTCATGAAACTGTACGCATTGAGCCAGTCAAAAGGGTTGCCCGCAAAGCTTCGCCCCTGTACCTGCACCCCTTTGACAAAGGCCCCCAGGATCATGCCCTGCATGAAAGTGGCGACTATAGATCCGAAGTGGAAAGCGTAGTCCCAGATAAAGCGGGATTTGACAGCCTTGAATCGAAACTCGAATGCCACACCGCGAAAGATAAGACCCAAAAGCATCAGGATGACAGGCATGTAGAACGCCGGCATCAGGATCGCATAAGCAAGCGGAAACGCTGCAAAAAGCCCCCCGCCGCTCAGCACCAGCCATGTCTCGTTGCCGTCCCAGAAGGGTGCGATGGAGTTCATCAGCCGGTCCCTGCATTCGTCCGATGGCGCAAAGGGAAACAGAATGCCCACCCCCAGGTCGAAGCCGTCCAGAAGGACATACAGGAAAAGTGCGGTGACAAGCAGGCCAAACCATATGAGTGGAAGATCCAGAGAGCCCTCGAGGCTAAACATGCCGTCCCTCCTCTTCTGAAACCAGGTCAGTGATCAGAGGAGGCCCTTTTACGCCGTGCGAACCGTAGATATGCGCCTCGGTCTCGGGACCTTTTCCGATCAGCTTCATGATGTAATAGCTCCCGGCGCCGAAGACGGCTGCATAAGTGAGGACAAAAGCGCTGATGGATATGGCAATGGGAATGCCCTGCACCGGAGAGACGGCCTCTGAGGTCCTCATGACACCCTGGATTATATAGGGTTGCCTTCCGGTTTCCGTAACGAACCATCCCGCCAGCACGGCAGCAAATCCGGCAGGGGTCATGGCCATGCACCAGTAATGAAACCACTTCGCATCAAACAACCGCTTCCTCAAATATAGAACCAGGGCCGACACGCCTGTCGAAATCATCAAAATGCCAATCCCCACCATAATGCGGAAGGACAAGAAAACCAACAGAACCGGGGGGCGTTCGTCTTTGGGCCAGGCCTTTAAGCCCTTGACCTCGCCGTTGAGCTCATGGGTGAGAATCAGGCTCGACAGTTCGGGAATTTCGACTGCATATTTAGTGGTTTCCGCTTCCTGGTCCGGCCACCCGAAAAGATTCAAAGGCGCGCCCCGCTGCGTCTCCCACAGCCCTTCGATGGCAGCCACCTTGGTCGGCTGGTGTATAAACGTGTTGCGACCGTGCATATCGCCGAACAACAGTTGCATGGGCGCTACGAAAACCGCCATTATCATGGCCATACCCAACATGACGCGCGCCTCCTTTATATGGCGGCTGCCCCGCAGGTAAAATGAGCCGATGCCTCCGGCTACAAAAGCTGTGGTCAGGTAGGCGGCGGTGACCATATGGATGAAGCGGTAGGGAAAAGATGGGCTGAAAACAATCTGCAGCCAGTTTACGGGATACAGCAGACCGTTTTCAGCAATCCGGAATCCCTGCGGTGTCTGCATAAAGCTATTGGCCGACAGGATCCAGAATGCGGAAATCAGTGTCCCCATAGCCACAATCACTGTTGCGGCAAAATGCAGCCTGCGGCCGACCCGGTTCCAGCCAAACAACATGACCCCAAGAAATGAGGCTTCCAGAAAGAATGCGCTAAGAACTTCGTAGCCGAGCAACGGTCCGAGAATGTTCCCGGCTTTGTCCGAGAATACGGACCAGTTGGTCCCGAACAGGAATGACATGACCACGCCCGATACGACGCCCATGCCGAATGTGACGGCAAAGATCTTGACCCACATGTGGTATATAACTGCATAGACCGCGTTGCCGGTTTTCAGCCATCGCCATTCGAGCACGGCCAGCCAACTCGCCAGACCAATTGTGAAGGCCGGAAAAAAGATGTGAAAAGAGAGGGTGAATGCAAACTGAATGCGTGAGAGCAGGACAGGGTCCAGGTTTTCAATCATGACCTGAGTCTCCGGTAATCAGAACCACGGATGGATATGGATAGATGTTGATAATCAAAAGCCAAGGGCGAATCGCCAATCACAGCGGATAAAGAAAGCAAACTCTTCGACTCCAATACTGTGCATCGGAATGCAGGAACGCAAGCCCCTAAAAGTGAGAGACGAAAAGGAACTTCAAACTGCTCCCTGCTCCCCGCTGCCTGTTTTAAGGGTCTACCGCCCGAGCTTCATTCAAGAATCTGTTGACTCCCGCAATGTCTCAACCTATTCTTCGTATTTGTCCACACTGTCCGCGCGTATGATCCCTGGTCGTCAAAACAGCGAAGGAGGGTTTCATGAGGAAGACTCACGCGATCTTGGCTGTCCTGTTACTGTTTTCGGCAATTCTCTTTGTGACGGCCCCCTCTTATGGCGCAAATACTGTTAAGATAGGGGTGCTGTACCCGCTGACGGGCGGCGCGGCCGACGAAGGGCGCGAACTCAGGGCCGGAGCTGAGCTTGCAGCCGAAATTGCAAACAATATAATGCCTATAGATATGGATATGGCCAGGAGAGCCGGAATAAGTTCTCTTGGGGGCGCCAAGATCGAGCTTATTTTCAAGGACCATGAAGGAAACCCGACTCTCGGGGCCGATCAGGCGAAAAAGCTCATCCTCGATGACAAAGTTGCGGGCATCATGGGATGTTATCAAAGCTCGGTGACCAAAGCGGTCAGCGCCGTCTGCGAACAATACGGCATTCCCATGATTAACGATTCCTCAACCTCGCCCGCTCTGACACAACGCGAACTACAATGGTTCTGGCGCACAACCCCAAATGACTTTACTTTCACCAAAGATTTTTTTGAACTTCTCAAAGGTCTGTCCGAAGGCAAAGTCAAGGGCGTTCCTGCTGTTCCAAAGCAGCAGATCGTGAAGCTGGCGTCTGCCTGCGAGAAGACCGAATGGGGCTCACAGGTTTCCGAGACAATCGATGCTTTCGCCAAACAATATGGGTTCGAGGTCAAAAGAGCCCTTCTTTATGCCGCCAAGTCCCCTGACCTCTCAAGTGAAGTCAGGTCACTCCAGACCGCAAAACCTGATGCAATGCTTTTTGCCTGTTACGCCTCCGACGCTATCCTCATGGTCAAAACCCTCATGGCGCAAAAGGTGAGCGCCAAGATCGTGTGGGGTCAGGATGCCGGATTTGAAGTCCGCGAATTCTGGACGACTCTGGGCGATGATGTCGTGGGGATTTTGACCCGAACGGTTTTCGCACCGAAAGTTGCTGAGGTGAAGAAGGTATCGGGCCAAGTCAATGCTATTTACAAGGTAAAGCATGGACAAGACCTGAGCGGCGCCTCAGCGCGCGCCTTTACGGGCGTTCAGGCATGGGTCGAGGTCCTCCAGAAGGCCGGGTCCACCAAGCCCGAGGCCATTCAGCAGGCGGCCAACAGCATCTCGATCCCCGGCGACCAACTGATTGTGCCCTGGGCGGGAATCAAGTTCGCCTCGGGAAAGGAGAACAAAGGTCAGAATGAACTGGGTTCAGGCATCATCGGCCAGTATCAAAAAGACAAGGCAGGCAAAATCGTGCTGGAAATCATCTATCCTTTTGATCTGGCCACGGCAAATATGATCTATCCTTTCAAAAGTTTCTGATAAAACTATGGATATTCTCACCGGGTCTTTAGTAGCCGGTCTTCTGATTGGAATGGTTTTCGCCCTGGTTGCCCTTGGTCTGACCATCATTTTCGGCATGATGGATATCGTCAATTTCGCTCACGGCGAATTCCTCATGATCGGCATGTACACTGCGCTTATCGTTGCGCAGACGACGGGGATCGACCCATTGGCCGCAATTCCAGCCGCCGCTGTGGTCGGATTTGTGCTGGGCATTTCCTGCTACTACGGCTTCGTCAAATACCTGCTGCGCGGGCCGATGGTTGCTCAACTCCTGGGCACCTTCGGCCTGATGCTGTTGTTGAGAAATCTCGCCCTTCTGTTTTTCGGATCTGCAGACAGAACCATCCACTCAGGCATCCTTGTCAATCGGGCATTCGATATAGGAATGGGTATCATCATTCCTGCGACCAAGCTGGCAGCAGCGGTTCTCGCCGTTCTTTCCTTTGCCGGCACATGGCTCCTCATGAACCGGACACGGTTGGGCAGGGCCATGAGGGCGACCGCCCTCAATCGGCAGGGCGCCAGATACATGGGCATTCCCACGGAACGGATGAACGCTCTGGCCTGGGGAATCGGGGGGGCGACTGTAACGGTTGCCGGAGCGCTCCTTGTCAATTTCTGGTCAGTCACGCCTTTTGTGGGTCTACTCTTCACGATGATCGCTTTTGCGATAGTGGCTATGGGGGGATTTGGCAGCATCCCCGGCGCATTCTTTGCCGGACTTCTCGTCGGCCTGATTACCGAATTTCCAGGTTTCTGGGACTTTACGGCCTACATTACCGGAAGCTCCTGGATGGCTGGCATCTCCATGACGCAGTTTAAATACACTGGGGTATACCTGGCATATTTTCTCATCATGATAGTACGTCCCAGAGGGTTGTTCGGTTGGAAATCTTGAAAAAAATATTCGACTTTTCGGGTTCTCCCCGGTATGGCCTGTTCGCAACCGGTATAGCGGGGCTGGCATTTTTGCTTTTTCCGATTTTACCCCATTCTTCCTTCTCGATGTCTACCATTATTCAGTTCTTCATGTTTTCCCTTTACGCTATGGGATGGAATACAATCGGGGGATTCGGGGGGCAGGTCGATCTCGGCCAGGCCCAATTTCTGGGGATCGGCGCTTATACGACCGCTGTCATGATGATTCGCTGGAATACGCCCTTCTGGGTTTCCCTGCCTGTTGGGATGAGCCTGGCGGTCGCCTGGTCATTCGTTATCGGCTACCCTTTGTTCCGGCTGAGAGGGCATTACTTTGCCATTGCTTCAATTGCCGCGTCGCTCGTGCTCAAAGATATTTTCGATGCCTGGAGTTTCGTCGGGGCCTCCCGTGGCCTGGAAATTCCGACAACGAGATATTCCTCGCCCGATTTCCTTCACCTGATATTCACACAGGATATCTATTACTACTACGTCATTTTCGTCTTTTTCCTTTTAGGATTCTTCTTCATTAACTGGTTTCGGCGATCCCGGCTGGCATTTCAGCTCCGCGCCATAAAGAGCAATGAGGAGGCCGCCGGCTCATTGGGAATAAACCCCCGGTGGGCCAAAATTAAAACCTACGCCATTGCGACCGCTTTCGTCAGCACAGTTGGCTCTTTCCATGCCTGTTATATTAAAAACATCGAGACCGATGACACAATGGGTCTCGACATCTCAATCATGATCGCTTTGATGGCCATGTTGGGCGGGATGGGCTCTCTGTGGGGGCCGATCATCGGAGCGGGCATTCTGATCCCGCTCAAAATCTACATCAAAGAATGGCTTGGAGCCAGGGCCGGGCTGGTGGGACTCGATCTGGTGATCTATGCGGCGATCATCATGTTTATCTCGGCGTTGGAGCCGCGCGGCATTTGGGGAATCGTCGAAAAAGTTCGGCGCAGAAAGCTGGCTTGATGGATATCCTCAAAGTACGAAATCTAAGTAAAAGCTTCGGCGGCCTGCAAGCCAATCGGGACATCAGCTTCGATGTGACCGAAGGAGAAATGCTTGGAATCATCGGGCCCAACGGCGCCGGGAAGACCACTCTTTTTAACTGCATCGCCGGAGCACACCCGATTGATTCGGGCGGCGTCATCTTTCAGGGAAAAGAAATTACCGGCCTCAAGAGCCACTCCATTGCCCAGCTTGGTTTGAGCAGAACTTTTCAGATCTATCTTGCATCGGGCGACCTGAGCGTTAAAGAAAACATAATGGTAGGCTGTTTCATGAAGACTCGGTCCCGCTCCGTCGCGGCGGCCGAAGCTGATGAAATACTCAAAGATTTTCAGATCGCCCATCTTGCCGGGCATTTTGTATCCGAACTTCCGATAGCATCCCAGAAGCGGGTTGCAATGGCCACAGCCCTTGCAACCGGCCCGAAGCTCCTGTTGTTAGACGAGATTGCAGCAGGGCTAAACCCTAACGAAGTCGAGGGAATAACGAATTTGATCCGGCATATTCGTGAAAATATGGCCGTTACGATCATCCTGATCGAGCACGTAATGGAAATGGTAATGAATCTCTGCAACAGGGTGATTGTACTCGATTATGGAAAAAAGATTTCAGAAGACGACCCGCGGTCTGTCATCAAAGACCCTGCGGTGATAAAGGCTTACCTCGGCGAACGTTACGCACGTCAATATCTGGAACAGGCGAAGAAATGACGGCGGTCGGTCTTGAGATAAAAGATATTCAGGTACGCTATTCGCGGCTGCCCGTTATTCACGGAGTATCCATCAGTGTACGCCGTGGCGAGACGGTATGTATAATCGGGGGCAACGGGTCTGGAAAATCTACCATTCTGCGTGCGGTCATGGGGGCGCAACCCCCCTTTTCGGGCCAGATTCTCTTTGACGGGCAACCGATCAATGGGTTTCGTACCGAAGATATCGTTCGGCTGGGCCTTGTTTATGTTCCCGAGGAGAAAATGCTCTTCAGACCCCTTTCGGTCGAGGAGAACCTTCTGCTTGGGGCCTATACGGTGAGCGACCCAATCCGAGTCTCCCGAAACCTCGACTTGGTTTACGAACTTTTTCCCAGGCTCCGGGAACGCCGCAAACAGGCTGCAGCCACCCTCTCCGGAGGAGAGCAACAGATGGCCGTAATCGGGCGGGGACTCATAAGCAATCCCAAGCTCCTCATGCTCGATGAACCTTCCCTTGGCCTGTCGCCCCTTTTGGTGGACGAACTCTTCGACACGATCTCAAAACTCAAAGCAGAGGGACTCACAATTTTGCTGGTAGAACAGAATGTCAGAGAGGCTCTCGATCTTTGCGACAGGGGATATGTCCTGCAGACGGGAAAAATCGTAGAGGCAGGCACAGGGGAAGAGCTGCTTGCGAGCGATAACGTCAAGAAGGCATTTTTGGGACTTTGACCCTTACGACGGACACCACGACGCGGAGATGTGGAGACCCAAGACCGAAATGACACTTTGCGGCCAAGAGCCCGGCACGGACAAATCGGGTGCATACGCTGAGCCACGGATTCTTTTAAGCGGCGAAACAGCCATCAGCGTGGAATTCGGCGATGCAATAGATTTAAACACAAACCGGAAAGTCCGCCATCTCTACAAGAGGTTCAAGGCGGCCCGATATCCGGGCATTCTTGATATTAATCCAACTTATTGCTCCCTTTTCATCCGATATGATCCCTGGGTTTGTTCCCTGGAAAAGCTGCTTTTGACCTTAGAAGAGAAGTTGAAGGTAGATGATGCCACAGACCTGGATTCCGAACGGATTATAGAGATCCCGGTTTGCTATGAGAACGAATTCGGGTTGGACATCACGGAAGTCGCGGACTCTCATGGTATGCACATTGAAAAGGTGGTCGAACTTCATACGGCCCCTGTGTATCATGTTTACATGATCGGCTTTATCCTTGGATTTCCGTATCTGGGCGGACTGGACCACAGGCTCTATACCCCCAGAAAAAAAGACCCCAGAAAAGCGGTTCGGGAGGGAAGCGTCGGTATCGCCGACCGCCAGACAGGTATTTACCCCGTCGAGACTCCCGGAGGCTGGCAGATTATCGGGATGACCCCTGTCAAGATATTCGATCTGCAAAGAAACGAGCCTTTCATGCTCGAAATGGGAGACAGAATACGATTCATATCAATAACGCGAGAGGAATTTGAGAGCTATACGCATCATTGAACCGGGGCCTCTGGCAACCGTGCAGGACCTTGGGCGCTTTGGTTTTCGCGACAAGGGCGTCCCGATGTCTGGTGCAATGGATCAGCAGGCGTTGCGAATTGGAAATCTGCTTGTGGGCAACCCCATCGGGGCGGCGTGCATTGAAATTACCCTCAGCGGATTCCGGGCCGAATTCCAGTGCGGTGTCCACTTCGCCCTGTGCGGAGCCGATATAGTAGCGCGCCTTGACGGCCATACTCTGCCGAACTGGACATGCCATTTTGCAGGGGAAAGTGCCATTATTGAATTGGGGCCCCTGGCAACGGGGTCCCGAACCTGTCTGGTCATCCAGGGAGGTATTGACGTCCCGCCTGTTATGGGCAGCAGGTCCACTTTCCTCAGGGGCCGCTTTGGAGGATTCCAGGGCAGGCCGCTTCGAGAAGGGGATCTGCTCCGCCTTGGTGATCCCGTAGGCAGGCCGATTAGCGATTTTCCCGCAGGACTGATTCCGCCTTACTCCACCCGGCCTGTGTTGCGGGCTTTGCCGGGACCTCAGGACGATTGCATTTCTCCTCGCGGGCTTGAGACCTTCTTCTCCCGGGAATATGAAGTCTCAAGCCGTTCCGACAGGATGGGTTCCGTTCTGGTCGGGCCGGTCGTCGAGCACAAGTGGGGTGGGGATATAATCTCCGACGGCACCTGCCCCGGCGCCGTGCAGGCCCCGGGCAACGGTCAGCCGCTGATTCTTGGCAATGACTGCCAGACAACCGGCGGCTACGTAAAAGTGGCAACGGTCATAGCAGCGGACCTGTCTCTTGCCGGACAGCTTGGGCCGGGTGTGAGGGTCAGGTTCCAGAAGGTTGGTCTGGATCAGGCACGGCTTGCATATTTGAGAAACGAGTATCTGCTGAGAAACTTCTATGAAAAATATGGAAAACCCGGGTGAGTTACGAGAAAAGATAGCCGCAGGCTTGTGGAGGCGGCCGACTACAGGGCTTGCCCCTTCTTATGCTCAGGCGAATCTGGTCATTTTAGACCGCAAATACGCTTTTGATTTTCTTCTGTTCTGTACAAGAAATCCAAGACCGTGTCCGATCCTCGAAGTTCTCGATCCGGGCCGCTATGAACCGGAGATTACAGCACCGGGAGCTGACGTCCGCAGGGACCTCCCGCTCTATCGAGTCTGGAAACACGGCGTGCTCCACCGGGAAGTGACCGACGCAACGCCCTGGTTTACGGACAATATGGTCACATTCCTTCTGGGCTGCAGCTTCAGCTTCGAGTGCGCGCTTATTTCTGCAGGTATTCCGGTGCGCAATATCGAAGAAGGGAAAAATGTCTCGATGTATGTAACCTCCCGGCAGTGCATTCCGGCGGGGGTTTTTTCAGCCCCGCTTGTGGTGAGCATGCGTCCTATCCCCGACCACCAGATCATCCGGGCGGTTCAGATAACGGGCCGATACGCTTCAGCACACGGAGCGCCCATTCACATCGGGGATCCTTCAAAGCTGGGCATTGCAGATTTAAGCAGGCCCGATTTCGGAGACCCTGTCGCGATAAGGGAGGGAGAGAAGGCGGTCTTCTGGCCCTGCGGGGTCACTTGCTCTCTTGCAGCACTTTCAGCAAAACCGGAAATCTGTATCACTCACGCTCCGGGTCACATGTTCATCACCGATTTATTGAACGATGCACTGGCGACGAACTGAAGGAAGGATTGAGGCTGAAGGGGCTTAGGCTGAAGAGATTGACGGCGCGAGATCTTATGAAGCTCCATGCGTTTAAACTGACGACGATGTCGAGGTTTTGTTTTATGCCCTTCAGCCTGATTTAAGGAGAGCCATCTCATGAGAGTAGATGTCAACTGTGATATGGGAGAAAGTTTTGGGGCATACCGTATTGGCGATGACGAAAAGATAATGCCCTTTATCAGTTCGGCTAATATAGCCTGCGGCTGGCATGCAGGGGATCCGATGGTCATGGCCAAAACGGTCCGATTGGCCGCAGAACACGGAGTTGCAATCGGCGCTCACCCCGGCTACCCGGATCTTCTGGGTTACGGCCGTCGCAATATGGAAACCTTCCCGGGCGAAATCAAGAACTACATAATTTAC
Organism: Syntrophobacteraceae bacterium; assembly: GCA_049520315.1. Taxonomy (GTDB): domain Bacteria; phylum Desulfobacterota; class Syntrophobacteria; order Syntrophobacterales; family Syntrophobacteraceae; genus SbD1. The sequence continues at coordinate 8,407 of JBEKPW010000028.1, read as the reverse complement.
CAGATAGGCGCTCTGGCCGGTTTCGCACGGGAGTGCGGGATGAAACTCCAGCATGTCAAGCCACACGGGGCGCTCTACAACCTGGCGGCAAGAGACGAGCGAGCGGCAAGAGAGGTTATTTCCGCTATTAAGACCTACGATCCTGAGCTTATCCTCGTCGCCCTGGCCGGCTCTCTTTGCGCCGAAATGGCCATTGCGGAAGGACTCAAGGTGGTAAAAGAGGTGTTCCCGGATCGCGCCTACCTCAGCAACGGCCAACTTGCCCCTCGAACTCTGGAGGGCGCGGTAATCCATGACCCTGGCGCGGTGCAGGAGCGCATCCTCACCCTGGTCACATCAGGCCGGATGATTAGCATAGACAAGGAGGAAATCAAACTCGAAGCAGATACCCTTTGTATTCACGGGGATACCCCCGGCGCGTGGAGACTGGCACGGGCCATACGTGAAACACTCGATGGCGCTGGGGTCAGCGTCTTACCCATGGCACTCAAATAATAGATGCGTTGCCCGAAACTATTTCGGAAAACTGAAAGGCTTGATCGGTCCAATCGCTTTTTCGCCACCTTCGTTTTTCTTCTCTGCGGATTCGAGGATGATTTCGTCTTCACGGACCCACCCAAGTTCCTGGCGAACGAGCTTCTCCTGTGCTTTAGGACTGGTTTTGAGGGACTGAATCATTTCGAAGAGTTTCTGGTTTTCAGTCTTGAGCTTGAGGACCTTTTCCTGGAGTTCCTTTACCTGTTGGTCCTGTTTCCAGTAACCGGGAAGTCCGCTGGAGGAAAAAAAGATTGTAAAAATGAAAACGATGTTGAGACCCAGTAGAAGGCTAACCAGAAGCCTGGCGATATAGACGCCCTTGACAGTGAATCTGGGCTTTGCCCCGTTTTGCTGGTACCTGTTGGTCTGCGTCGGTCGGTTCATTGTCAAACCCGGGTATTGAGCGATTGAGGGCTACTTTGCGGTATCCTCACGGACGGGAAAAGCTTAGGATCGGTGTGAGGAATGAAAAGCGCCCCTCGAAACTCATTCATCAACTCGATATTGACGTTGAGTTCAACGTAGGTGATCATGTCTCGAACTTTTTCGGCCTCCTCCAGAAGTGTTCGGTCGCACATGAGCATGCAGGCCCCCAGGATGCTCGAGTTCCCGATCCCATGGTATGTTTCCAGCGGCAGATCCGGAATCATGCCGATTCGAACCGCCATTTCGGGATCTATATGATTGCCGAAGTTTCCCGCTATATAAATATTCTTTAAATCATGCAAGCTGAGTCCTACCTTTCGGCAGATCAGAGACAGTATAGTGTACATCGCCGCTTTTGACTTCAAAAAAACTCCGATGTCTATCTCAGATATGAGCATCTCACCTCCGTCGCTGGTCTGAGAAGAAAGAGCCAGCGCATATGCCGGGCCATCCCGTGTGTTTCTCAGGCGAGAGCAACTGAGTCCCGTACTGAATTTACCCTGGATGTTCAGGATTTTCGACGAAAACATCTCGGCCACAAGTTCTATCAGGCCGGACCCGCAGATGCCCGACGCTTGCACGCCTCCGATTACCCGGAAATCGGGCTCCAGAGTCTTCCTGTTGATCCTCACCTTGTCGATTGCCCCGGCAACGGCCTGCATTCCGCGCTCCACAACCCCGCCTTCAAGGGCCGGACCGGCGGCACCAGCGCATGCCAGCAGCCACTCGCAGTTCCCCAGCACTATCTCGGCATTTGTTCCGACGTCTATGAGCATGTGAATGCCCGTCGATCTGTTCAAACCCGCTGCGATCACTCCTGAGATGATATCGCCCCCAACGTATGAGCCGACATTGGGAAAAAGATAGAGCAACGCGTTGGGTAAAGAACCGAACCCAAGGTCTGTTGCGCGGGCCATCGGGAAAGTGTTTGCCGCGGGAATGTAAGGTTCGCGGCATATGTTTGACGGGTCAATGCCCCAGAAAAAATGGCTCATCGCCGTGTTTCCTGCGCAGGATAGGGCGTAGATGCGATGAGCAGAGATCCCTGAATCTTCGAGCATTTTGAACATCGCATCCGAACAGGCTTCCACCAGCGAGTCCCGAAGGACAGCAAGGCCTTCTTGATTTCGGGCAAATATGATACGGCTGAGGATATCTTCCCCCCAAGCCGCCTGGGGATTTTTTACCGAAACTTCTCGGATGATCTTTTTGCGTGCGATATCGATCAGACGCAAAACCAGGCTGGAGGTACCCAGATCCAGTGCAAAGCCGAAAACGGCCGAATGGGACGACCGGGAAACCACGTCCAGGACCTCCCAATGCCTGCCGGTGTATCCCACTACCGCACGGAAGCACAGATCGTTTCCGCGCATTCTCCTGACTAACTCGTCCATTTTACCGGGCGCGATTTGAACCGGGGAACACCCGAGCTGACTTAGAGTTCGGGCGAGCCTGTCGAGGTCTGCGGTATTGTCGTTCAGGCTTGGCGCAGGCAGATCAACTGCGATTGATTCAATCAGAGGCTGATTTTCTATCTTGACCGGGACGTCAAAATTTGTTTCTGAAACTTTTTTCCCCATTTTGTGCTAATTTCTTTCGTTGAAAGGATGGACGAAAAGAAATGTTTTACGTTTGCTAAGTCAATTAATTCAAGAACTTGCCTTTCTTTACGCCCGCTGACAGGTTATCACCAATGGTAAGAAAGGTGAAGACGGGACGTCGAGCTTGTGCTAAAGTTCATTTTCTTAACATCTTATTTACACTCGAAAATCAGTTGACACCATAACCGATTTTTCATAATTTTACAAATACTTGAGCCATTGTAAAGCTGTCAGGTTCTGTTCTCCTTGCTCCTGCGATCAATCGCCTGCTTTTCCACCTTATCTTCTTCCTGACTGGCGTACCGATTCAATTTACAGGAATCCCTCGGATTCCCTGACTTTTGGCAGACGGCCATCGACAGGAGCCTGCGGTTATGGAAGACATTCAAATCAAAGAGCTGGTTGAATACATTGCGCGTTGTCTTGCGGAACATCCCGAACAGATTGTCGTTAAAGAGATTACCGGGCACCAGATATCCGTGATAGAATTACGGGCAGCCAAAGACGACCTGGGAAAAATAATCGGCAAGGAAGGCCGAAACGCTCATGCAATGCGAACGATCTTGAACGCGGCCGCAACGAAACTGAAGAAACGGGCTGTGCTGGAAATTCTCGAATAATGGCGTGCGCCGGAGGGCGTACATGAAGGAAATACCATCGAGTTGCTCCCAATCAGGGGCTGTTGATCCTCCGGAGTGTTTCGGCGATGGGGACAAGGTGTGTCCTGTTGATGAAGAGGGGATAATGCAGCCTCAGCGCGGGTGCCTCCCATGTTCTTATCTGAAGGCTTGTCTCCAGGATGTGATGGTGAGACGAGGAAAGCTCAGGATAGTCGAGGCCACCTCCTGCTCGAAAGTCACCGGTTTTTTCAAAAGGTGGTCTGATCGGAAACTTAAGAAAAACGGTTGAGCAGGCCAATTCACCCATTGACCTGCTCACCGATTGTGACCCTGCCGCGTGGTGTACGCGGTGACTGCATGTCTGGTCCTGGACAGACTTTCAAGCTTGGCAGCCACCCGGTTGTTTTTGCTTTCAAGAATCTCAAGGCAAACTTGAGTGCGGACATAAAGGTCCCGCATTTTTTCAAGAATTTGGCTCCTAGCCACCTGCGAGTTTTCCGATTCCTTCGGCATAAGTCGCTTTAGATCGTCGAGACGACGGATGCAGGCGTCCGAAAGCGCTTTAGCGTCAACCTGCGGATCGTTTTCGAATTCCGCAAGCTGCGCGGTAAATTTCAAGAGCTGGTCCAGAATGGATTCAGCCTGATCCGTCCAGCACGATTCGCTTCTTTCCATCACTAAATCCTATGCAGAAGCCTGCCAATTTCTAGGAAGAAGCCCCGACTTCACCGAAGTCTGGCTTGGACTCAGCTTGATCGCTTCCCAACCGTCCCTGAGGTCGGAAAGAATTCTGATCAGATGCTTATAAATGAATGTATTCTCGCGACTGTTTATGCCGATCAACTGCCTGAGGGTGAAATTGTAAAGCCGATTAAGGTTCCGGGCCACATCTCCTCCCCTTTCGTAGTCAAGACCCACCAGGAGCTCCGTGATTATGTCCTGGGCGTGCCTGATTTTCCGGTAGGCCTCGTTCATTTCGTGCCTTTCGTGAAGCTCTTCGGCTTGCTTGAGGTCATTTATCGCCGCGTCATAGCACAGAATGATCAGTTGGAGCGGATCAGCGGTTTCAATTGCAGTTCGGTGATAAATGTTCGATGCTTGGGTTTGGACCATCTGAACCCTCCTGAAAATGTGTTGTTTTTTTGATAATTGAGGCAAGCCTGTCTCTAACGGAACAGTTTTAAATTGATTACTCACATAAACCCGCATTGGATTGAAATTTCGCCCCCGTGGGCATTCACTCGCTGTATCCTCTCCACGGGTTTGCTCATGTATTTAAAATATCGTCTCAAGGGCGGCAAATCTTTACTGTTTTTTCAGGAGTATCCCCCATTCTCCTCCAGGCGCAGGCGGATGTATTCCATCCCAGCCTCATCTTTGCAATTGACCTTATCTACATTCATTGGATAGATTACCCCATCATGAAAAAGACTCTCTACACCTATGTTCTGCGCGAGCAATGTCCCCCCGTACTCATTTGCCTGACAGGGGCCTGCTTCCTGCTCATTACGGGACAGCTTCTCCAGCTCATGCGTATTCTTTTCGCCTCCTCGTGCAGCCTGAAAGATGTCACTGAATTGATCCTTTTCGCAATGCCGAGGCTCGTTATGTTTGCGGCCCCGATAGCGGCCCTGCTGGGAGTTATGCTTGCTTTCGTGCGCCTGAACAGCGATAACGAACTTGTTGCCTTCCGAGCGGCGGGAACCGGTTTTCTGGGCTTTCTGCCCCCAGTGCTCGGAGTGCTTACCCTTATGACCATACTCTCGTTCGTAAACACAATTTGGGTTCTCCCTGCTGCAAACCATGCATTCGAGGTCAAGCTGAGATCGCTTGGCCGCACCTCTATCCAGTCTTTTCTGCAAGAAGGCGTCTTTATTTCCACTATTCCGAAACTGGTACTCTTTTGCAGATCGCTTGATCGCTCGGACTATACGATCAAGGGAATTTTCATCCAGGATCAGAGACAACCGGATGAAAAAGTCACAATATCGGCCGAGAGCGCCAAGGTCGATATTCCGTCGGACTCCCACGCCATCACTTTCAGGCTTTCAAATGGCATGATAACCCGCGCAGCCAATGACTTGAAAGCCGCCCAGGCCGTCGCGTTCAAAAACTACGATTTTATCCTCTCAATGGACGAAATAATGGGGGCGCCGGATAATTCAGTCAGGAAAAGAAGTGAGATGAACCTGGCTCAGATCTACAATCGGGCAGAGAACGCCACAGATAAAGCCGATTTTGTCTGGTGGAGCCTTGAGCTGCACCAGAGGATCGCTTTCCCTTCGGCCTGCCTGCTTCTCGGATTGCTTGGACCTCCCCTTGGCTCCCTTTTCCGCCAGAGGGGCCGAATGACGGGAATTACGCTCGGTGTGGGAATTTTCCTCACTTATTACATTTTGCTATCGGCCGGCAAGACATTGGGCGACAGCAGGCTGGTCCCGCCTTTCTTTGCCGTTTGGACTCCTAACCTGCTAAGTTTTGTCCTGGTCGTCTATCTGTGGACAAAAATGCACAGGGAGACACCTTTCTACATTGCATTGCTCGCGCAGCCGCTTGCACTTCTTCGGCGGATCGGCTCCAATGCCCGCAAACATGGGGCAATCGCACATTGAAAATAATCCCCAGATACATCCTGAAGCATTTTCTGCCCGTCTTCGCGCTGGCATCTGTCAGCTTCGCCGGGATTTACCTCGTCGTCGATTTTTTCGAGCGGGTGGAACGTTTGGTCGAGAATCATCTCACGTTCCGGGAGATTTACACCTACTTTCTGTTCAAAATTCCCATGATCTTAACCCAAGGCATCCCGATGGCGGCCCTACTTTCAGCAATCATCGCACTCGGGATGCTGAAGCGGAACCGGGAATTAATCGCAATGGAGACCGCCGGCATTAATCCCTCTTATTATGTCGCGCCGATCGTAGTTGCGGCGCTCGTGCTTTCGGTACTCCATTTTTGCATAGCGGAGTTCGTCGCGCGTCCCCTCAACCAGAAAGTGGAAGACACTTGGGCGATCAGCGTAGAACACGAAAAGCCGGCGCTCTGGATGAACCCGGAAAACCTGTGGTTCCGCGATGAGAATACCATTTACCAGATCCGGCTCTACGACCAGGCGAAAAATGTCATGCAGATAGCGTCTATATTTTTTCTGGATACTAACTTCCACTTGATCCAGAGAATAGACGCGCGGCGTATATCGTGGACCAATCCAGGGTGGCTTGCCGAGGACGGCCTCATCATAAGCTTCCACGACGGGAACAAGGACCAGCAGTGGTTCGAGCGAAAACAACTGGATGATTTGAAAGTCACACCAAGTGACTTCAAGAAAGGCGAAACCGTTCCGCGATACCTTAGCTGGACAGATCTGCACCGCTACGTGGAAAAAATAGAGGGTGAGGGATTCAGCTCGACCCCTTACAGGGTTGACCTCCACTTGCGGCTTGCATCGCCTCTTGCCACGCTTATCCTGACTTTGCTCGGGACCCTTATAGCTCTGAGGCAGGGAATCCACGGAGGGATAGGGGCCGGTGTCGGCATTTCGCTTTTTATAGCTTTCGCTTTCATTGCCATATCAAACGTCGGAAGCTCGCTGGCCTTCGCAGGCTCCCTGCCGCCTTCATTGGGGGTATGGGCCGGAAACGTAATTTTTGCCGCGCTATTTTGTTATTTCTGGATCAGCAGATCGGCGTGACTCCACCCATGCTGCTTTGGCCTGCCCTCGCATCGATTGCCGCACTTATTGTTTTCGACTGCTTGACCCTCATCCATGCACTTCGTTTAAGGGCCGGGGCAAGGATCGGGGTTACCCACCGCTTCGCCATTGCAATTCGGGTCCGGATCGGATCACGCTCCGCCTTTGCCGGCGCCCAGGATGGTCGTTCCGGGTAAAGGGGTGAAGACTCTTTGTGCGAGTTCCTGGTCCAGCATATAGATACTCCCACCCTCGCTTCCAATCAGCTTCAGTTTCTGCACGATACTGTCTGCGCTGGTTTCTTCCTCGACCTGTTCCGTTATGAACCACTGGAGGAAATTGCTTGTCGCGTGGTCTTTTTCTTCCGTTGCCAGGTTGACCAGATCGTAAATCAGACCTGTCACCTTGACTTCATGTTTGTAAACCGCTTCGAAAGCGGAAAGCGGCGAATCCCATGAGGTCTGTGGACCTTCGATTGCCTTCAGGTCGACCTTACCCCCCCGCTCGTTTACGAAGTTGAAAAATTTCATGGCATGAGTCAATTCCTCGAGCGCCTGTACTTCCATCCACCTGGCGAACCCGTCGAAACTCAGCCGCTTAAAATAAGAGGCCATTGAAAGATAGAGGTAAGAGGAATAAAGCTCCGCATTTATCTGCCCGTTCAACGAGTTCCTTATTTTCTCATTCATATTTCCCTCCTGATTTGAAGCATGATCCTCCGGCAGGTGATTCACAAAATACTGCGCCAGTTTCCACGTGACATTTCAATCTATGCATTATTGCAATGCAGTCAATTTCCGTGGTCTTCAGCAGGTGGGATTTCGAGAATCAGATGTTATAAAAAAAGGCGTTCAGGTATCCGACTTCCGAATGCCGGCTGAGCGGGCCCGAAAGGCATGGATCATTACAGTAGCCCCTAGCAGCAGAAAAAGCGAGTCCCGTGCGAGATACCATACAGTGTGCGGTGACCCTGCAGCTTTGGCGCTGAAGCATCCGCAGTTAATATCGATTCCACGCGCAACAGCCTGGGCGATGGCCCCTAAAAAAGCGAGCAAAAGCAAATTGGCAAGGATGATGGCGCCCGGCAGCCACCATCCGCACAGGATAAATGACCCCAGGATCGCTTCCAGCCAGGGGAGCACGATAGTCATAATATTTACCAGGTGGCCCGGAAGGATTTGGTAATTAGAGACTATTTTAGCAAATTCCGCTGGATGCGCTATCTTGTCGATGCTCGCGGCGATGAAAATAGCCCCGAGAAGCAGGCGAGCGCAAAAAGAAAAATATCTGCTGAGGCGGGATTTCATTTTATTTTATCTCAGTACCGTCGCAGGCGGGTGCCGGAACACCAGTTGCGCCGCCGGGACTGCGGCCAGCAGCGCGGCTGCGCACACGAGCGGCAAAGACGCCGCGAGGGTAAGCCAGTCAACGGAATAGATGAAAGTCCATCCGAAAGATTGTTTGTTTATCACGAAAATCAACAGAACTGATAGAACAAAACCGCACGCAAGGCCGAGTGCCTCGCCCATTAAAAC
>JBEKPW010000027.1:0-54523 GCA_049520315.1 Syntrophobacteraceae bacterium | reverse complement strand
CGGAAGGGCAGCTTGCGGGCCGCCAGCACAAAATGAACCAGCATGGTCAGGGCTATCAACGGACCGCCGATTTGAGCCATGTAAGTGGCTTCGAAGAAACGGGCGAGCGCGTCCATCACCCTGCCCTGGAGCCCAATGAGGTAAAAGTTAACACTGGCTACCAGAATCATATGGCACCACATAAACGCGACGAGCCCGACTCCGGTAAGCATTTGGAGAAGGTCCAAATACGCCTCGGTTCTAACAGGTCCCACTCGAGCAATAGTCTGATCCGCCATCATTTTCCTTCAACTCCTGAACAACTGTCGTGATGTCAATGAGACTGATTCTTGCGATTTCAGGACACACCTCCGCCCCGGAGTTTATAACTCGCTTCCCACCTGCCTTAGTTGATAGGTTCAGTCGAATAGAATGCGATAGTTACAGGCTGGTGGAAAAGGCGGCGCAATATGGACGTACCGCTTCCCGGCATGGTAGACTACCCTGGCCCCAACCTTGAAGAGCCGCCTGACGATCCAGTCTATGGAGGTGTTTTTCCCCTCCTTGATTCGGTTTTCAATCTCAGCACGACCGTTCTAGTTGTAATTACCTTGTGTGCTTCAATATCTGCTGAACAGGCGTCTCCAGGTCTAAGTCTTGCGCCGGAAGCTCCCGTTTTTTACAGTCCCAGCATTTTCCCCACGATCGTTTTCATCACTTCCGTGGAACCCGCATAAATCGGATGAGCTCTCACATCCCTGGCAAACCTGCAGATGGGATACTCCTCCATGTAGCCGTAACCGCCATGGAGCTGAACGCACTGGTAAGCGACGCGGTTTGCCATTTCCGCAATCCATGCCTTCGCCATGCTGACCTTCTTCGTGATGTCTATGCCGTCGATATGTTCCTTTATGAGGCTGTCGATAAATGTTCTCCCCAGTTCGATCTCAGTTGCCATCTCTACGATCTTGAACGTGTTGTGCTGGAAAGAACTGACGGGCTTTTTGAAAATGATGCGCTCCTTACAATATTTTATGGTCATGTCAAGCATGGCCTCGGCCATCGCCTGTGAGCCGATAACCGCAAAAAGTCTCTCTCTTTGGAGCTTTTGCATCATATATTGAAATCCCTTCCCCTCTTCGCCGAGAAGATTGGATGCCGGCACACGACAGTCGTCGAAGAACAGTTCAGCCGTATCATTACTGTGGAGGCCCATTTTATTGAGTCTTCTTCCCCTGGAGAAACCGGGAGTTCCGTCTTCCACACAGATCAGGCTGATGCCCTTGTAACCGGCGCTCGTATCAGTTTTTACTGCGACGATCACCAGATTCGCATTCAAGCCACTGGAGATTAATGTTTTCTGTCCGCTTATGATGAAGTCGTTCCCGTCCTTTAGGGCCTTGGTTCGAATGGCTGCAAGGTCGGACCCGGCATTGGGCTCCGTCATTGCAATGGCAGTGATAATCTCACCTGTCACAGAGCCTGGCAGCCATTTCCGTTTTTGCTCTTCGTTGCCGAAACTGTCGATGTAGGGCACAATAATGTTGCTGTGCAGAGAAGAATTAAATCCCGGGAAATCCCTTCGGTCTGTTTCGTCCTTTATAATTACGGAATACTCCAGGCCGGCGCCTGAACCACCGTACTTCTCCTCAACCCATGGACAGAGAAAACCATTTGCACCCATTTTGAGCCAGGCAGATTTCGGCACAATCCCGTCCTGCTCCCATTGCTCGTAATAGGGGGCCACCTCTTTATCCAGGTACTTTTGAAATTCGCTTCGAAAGATTATATGTTCCTCGCTAAACAGGCTTCTTTCCATCGTTTCGCACCTTTTCGTGTTTCTGACGTAGTCGTCTTTCCTTATTTCACCTGAAGCTAGTCCCTGCCGACGATTGAAATTGCCGCCACGTTCCTCCAGGGGTATCCGCCCAGGTTGTGAGTCAATCCGAGCCGCGGATTTCTCACTTTTCTCTCTTCGGGCACGCGGTCAAGCAACTGCTCGTACATTGCGTAGATCATCCTCAGCCCGGATGCGCCTATGGGATGTCCGAAGCATTTCAACCCACCGTCAATTTGACAGGGCACCTGTCCGTTGAGATCGTAAAACCCGCTCATGATGTCCTCATAGGCCCCTCCTTTAGGAGAGATATGAAGATCTTCCATAGTGACCATCTCGGTGATGGAAAAGCAGTCGTGCACCTCCATCATGCCGATCTCCTGCCGGGGATTTCCGACCGCCGCCTCGGCGTAAGCCTTGCTCGCGGCGAGCCTGGTGGTTGCAAAATGGGCCCCGTCCCAATCCGTGTACATCTCCTCCTCGCCCGAGCTGCAGGCGATCTGGAGCGCTTTCACTTTCACGATGCTCTGATTGGGTTTCAGGCTCCGCGCGATCTCCGGCGTTGTCACGATCGCCGCAGCCGAACCGTCGCTGACGCCGCAGCAGTCAAACAACCCCAGAGGATACGCGATCATAGGGGCCTTCTTGCATTGTTCTTCCGTCACAACCGTCCGCAGGTGGGCCCTCGGGTTCATAGCCCCGTTGGCATGGCTCTTCATTGATACGTGCGTTATGGCATCCTTGATTTTCGTCATGGACAGCCCCCATTTGGCGCTGTAGGCTGTCGCCAGTTGGGCGAACATCCCGGGGGCGGTCATGTTGGCCATCTCCATAAACGCCTTCACGCCCCGGCCCCCACCTCCGGGAAGACCTCCGTAGCCCGTATCCTTGAGCTTCTCCACACCTAAGGCCAGGACAATGTCATAGGCCCCTGCCGCCACCGCATAGGACGCCGCCCGAAACGCTTCCGTCGCCGTGGCGCAATAATTTTCGACCCGGGTGACCGGGAGAAACGGCAACTTCAATGTGACGGCCAGTGGGAGCGCCGCCTTGCCCACGTTGACCTCGTCGAAATGGGTTCCCAGATACGCCGCCTGGATCTCCTTCTTCTCGATGCCGGCATCGGCCAGGCATTCCACAAATGCTTCCACCATTAAATCCTCGGCACTGCAATCCCACCGCTCGCCAAAACGCGTGCATCCCATGCCGAGGATAGCCACTTTGTCTCTGATCCCATCAGCCATTTACTTGACCTCCTTGACCGGAACTGCCTTCCAGAAGTAACCCGATATCCCGCGCCTCGCGTCAAAATATTTTCTTCGGAAACTCAAGGCCACCTGCTTCCCCGTCTCGACTTCCTCCAAAGCGCAATCGGTGAAATCGAAATAATGTTTTCCCCCTCCCTCGAAGGCTACCGCACCGTAAATGGCCGGGGGGTTATACGAGGCGGCAAGCATGTCGCCCGTGTAGCTCATGATGCTCCCTCTCTTGTCGGAAAACAGGTAGTCCTCGTTCTGGTCGACAGCCCCGCAGGCCGGGTTCGCACAGACCCGCTGGGTGGGAAATTGCGGGGTCGAGCACTTAGTGCACCGGCTTCCCCACAATCCCAGAACCTCCCTGCGGTTCCGCCACTGCGCGCTCCACCGGGTCCAGAGGTCTTCCTCGCTTCTCATCCCCAGGTTAGCCGGGAGGATATCCCTCCAGACCAGGTATTTTTCATAGGGATCAAGCTCCGCACGTTTGGCCAGACAGCCCGAAATGCCACAGCAGGCACCTTTCTTGCCGATCTGGTCGGTCACCTCGAAATAGAGTGCATCACAGCCACTGCCGAAACTCACCACCAAAAGCTTATCGCCCGGCTTTGCCGTCTCGAGGGCCCCCGACAGCATCACAAGACTCTGGGCCGCCCCGCTCTGGCCGATCTCAGCCTGATAGTTGCCCTGCTCACCCTCCGGTGCAATGCCCAGCATTTTGTTGAGCTTCTTGCGCGCAGCCGTATAGTGGCAGTCATAGATCACCTTCGCAAAATCGGCCATTTTCAGCCCGTATTTGTCTAAAAGCCCCTGCACCACCATGGGAAGAAACTGCTCGTAGCCCAAATCCCGAATCCAGCGGTCATCCCACTTCCGGTCAAATTTCGAATACTCCCCCCGGTAGTGGTCCCCAAAGTCATAGGTGATCGAATAGCTGCCCTTATACTCCGCAATCACCTCCTCGCTGCCTACCACGAAGGCCGCTGCGGCATCCCCGAATATCATCTCCTCCGCTGAGGCCGGCCGCCCCATCCTGCAATCGGCAGCGCAGACGATCAGGCCCTGCGCCCCTCCGGCCTGCACGCTTTCCAGCGCAGCCAGCAACGCAGTGGTCCCCGCTTTCAGTCCGCCGCCGAAATCCGCGGACCTGACATGGTCCCTCAGCCCCAGGGCCACAGTCAGAATGCCTGCATTAAGGCGCTCCTTGTAGGGCAAGGTAGTCGAGGCCAAGTAAACGCCGTCGATTTTCGAGCGTTCTGCACCCTGCAGGCAGTCCAGACCGGCGGCAACCGCCATCGTGACACTGTCCTCATCAAAATTGGCAACCGCTTTTTCTCCCCGTGCATTTGCCGCCGTCGACGGGTCCATCCATCCCATTGCCGTGTAAATTTTCCTGCGATCCAGTCGATAGCGCGGTACATACCCACTGTGCGATACGATTCCAACCATTGTCCAAGTCCTCCAATTTCAAGTGAACGGCGACCGGTTCGCTCGAAGTCCATTCAAATTCTGGCCGGCCCAACATTTCAGATCTCAATCTATTTTGTATCTATGCCTTCTGTCGGAAACACGAACCCCGGCAAATCATCAGAAACCACCGTAGCCGCCGCCGCAGATCAAAGTCTGGCCCGATACGTAATCGGAAAGAGGCGATGCAAAAAATAAAATCACTCGGGCGGCTTCATCGGCCGTTCCGGCACGTCCCAGCGGAATGACGGTTTTCCACCTTTCGCGCCCCTCTTCCGGAACACCAATAGGGATCTTTTGTCCATCCCGCTCGATGAACGCTTCCTCTCCTTTTCTCTTTAATTGCACGAGTCTCGTCTCTATCGCCCCAAAGGCTACGCAATTGACATTGACATTGTACCTGCCCCATTCCTTGGCAAGCGCCTTCGTCATCCCGATAACCCCCATTTTCGCCGCCGCGTAGTTGATCTGCCCGGCATTACCCTGGGTTCCCGATGTGGACGAAATGTTGATGATTTTCCTCATAACTGTTTTGCCGGCCAGAGTTTCCTGTTTGACCCTCTCACGAATGACAGGAGCTGCCGCCCGGATGATCCTGAACGGAGCCGTCAGGTGGACCTTCAACATGGCATCCCACTGCTGGTCCGTCATATTCTGAACCATGGCATCCCAGGTGAATCCGGCCGTATTGACGATCACGTCAAGGCCTCCGAAGGTATCGACTGCGGTCTTGACAATCTTTTCCGCGACACCATCTGCGGTAATATCGCCAATCACCGCAACAACCTCCCCGTTCATTTTCTTGATCTCGGCTACCGCCTCTTTCGCCGGGTTCTCATCCAATTCACATACAACGATTTTTCCGCCTTCTCGGGCAAACCAAAGAGCAGCCTCCTTCGCAATGCCCCGACCTGAGCCTGTGACAATGCATACTTTTCCTTCAAGCATTTTTTCCATCTGTATCCCCCGGAATAATCCATAAGCAGTTACAGGCGGCTGATATTTGATCAGCATCTCTTATCTGCTGGGCAACGCCGCCTCGAATGAGCCGCCGATGAGCAAGGTCCCGTTTTGATTCTTCGCTTCCAAATCACAGACGATCCTGTTTCCGGATTTCTCCTTGACCACTCCGGTGACTGTAACAACATCTCCAGGCCGAGTCATTCCGGCGAACCGTACGCCGAATTTCTTGATGTATTTTTTGGGGATCCCATTCGTCATTGCCTGACCGACAAAACCCATGATCAGCATGCCGTGAGCAATAGTACCGCCCAAGCCTACGGCTTTCCCGACGTCAGGATCGAGGTGAAGCGGATTGAAGTCTCCTGAGGCCCCTGCGTACTTTACCAGTTGCACCTTGTCTATTGGAGCTTTCACGAGAACCGGCATGACATCGCCCACCTCAATATCATTCGAGTAGATCTCTTGCGCCATTGTTCGAGTCCCCTTATTTTCTTTCTACCGTTACGGTTATCGACTTCAAAACCGGTTCGTTTCGCTGGTTTGTATGCAGGCACTCCCGCGTAACGATATCCATATCTCCGGACTTCCCGGATTTGGTCTTGATGTCAACAATCCTGGCCTTCACGGTGAGGGTATCTCCAGGATAGATCTCCTGATAATACTCATATCTTTCCTCCCCATGAAGGATGCGCGCATAATCTATTTTCAGAGCTTTTAGGACTACCGTACTTATTCCGGACCAAAACGCCGGAATGGTAACAAAGGTAGGCGGAGCGACAACATCCTTATATCCTTCTTGTATCGCCGCCTCCTTGTCCGAGTAAATGGGATTGGGGTCGCCGATTGCCTGAACAAGCTCATGCATCTTGCCCCTTTCCACTTCCCATGTAAAAGCAGGAAACTCTATCCCGATTAAAGATTTGTCAGCCATTGCCCAATGTCCTCACAAGTGGTCTGTCAATAGCAAATATTTGTCTCTCATATAAAAACCACACCCTAAATGGCGCCACCGGCGGCCATCTCCCGCAGCTTCTCCTCGGAATAGCCGAGAAGTTCACGATAGACGATGTCATTTGCCGACCCCAGCGGCAACCCTGGAAACCTGATGCGGCCTGGAGTACCGAGCAATCGGAATGGGATATTGGGGATTTTCAACGTCCTGCCGGTCAGAGGGTCCTCTATGTCCACCATGCTGCCGCGTTCACGATAATGGGGGTCCTCGGCCACATCACGCATGGTGGCGATCGGACCGATGGTGATACCCATTTGCTCGCATCTTTCCAGGACCTTATCGAGGTCCAGGCTGCCCACCCATTCAGAGACAACCTGGTTGATGATCTTGCGGTTTTGGTCCTTAATGCGCTCAGCATTACTCTGGAAACGTGGGTCTTCGTTCATCTCAGGGTGGCCGACACACTCCATGAGGCGTTCAAATGGCTTCTGGACTGCTGCGGACAGAACCACCCATTTGCCGTCCCGGGTGAGATAGTTGTTGCGCGGAACCACGTAGCTGAGCTCGTTGCCCTTGGGCTGTGGACACTCGCCGGTGAGGTAACAGCTCAGAAAATCCGGGCCCAGCATGCCGAACAGTGGTTCGAACAGCGAGATGTCTATTAGTTGAGCCCCATGTTTCCCGCGAGTCTGAGTACGAAGGGCTATCATTACAGCAAAGGCAAGATGAACGCCCGCGATCAAATCGGCCAGCGCCATCGGAGCATTGGTGGGAGGCCCATTGGGCTGGGCATTCAGAAAGGTGAACCCGCTGAAAGCTTCCGCCAGGGTACCAAAGCCCGGGCGGTTGGAGTAAGGACCGGTCAGCCCGTATCCGGAGATCTTGCCTATGATTAGCCCGGGGTTCGCCTCGAACAGGACTTCCTTCGCAAAACCGAGCCGTTCCATTGCACCCGGCCGCATGTTTTCAATAAGAACGTCGGCTGTTGGGATAAGGTCCATCAGGATCTGACGTCCCTCTGCAACTCGGAGATTCAAGGTGATGGGCAATTTGTTGCGGCCTACCACAGACCAAAAAGGTGCTATCCCCATGTCCTCGACCACTCCCCATCCTCGAGTGGTGTCCGGGGCGGAAGGGTTCTCGATCTTGACGACCTCGGCCCCGTAGTCGCCCAATAGTGTCGCGGCAAATGGTGCCGCCATGACCGTGGACATGTCGATAACCCGGAGCCCCTTGAGGGGGAGTCCCGAGAAGTTCTCCTCGCGCCGTTGCGCGGAAATGAATGCCGAAAGTTCCTCTGGCGATCTCATGCAGGTCCTTTTTCGAACTGGATTAACAAACGATCTAAAATCACCATGAGCGATTCTAGAGTTCGCCTTGTGCTTCAAGCTTTTGCAATGCCACCTGATATCTTAGATATCCAGGCGATACCTTTTCGCTTGATAGCAAGGTCATTATGCCGAGCACAGGCATAGAGGCAATAAGAGACGGCCACATCGGGGCCCACCCGAATGGATTGCCCGCCACATGCCAGCACAGTGCGACAACACCTCCGATGATTATGGCCCAGAAAGCAGCGTTCCCGGTCACTCTGGGCCACATTAGAGCAGCCACGAGCACTACCCCGGCAACGGCGCGGATTTGAAATGCCCCAAGCATCTGGTAAAGAATGGATTCCATCCTTAACCCTATGAGAATACTGATAATTCCTACAATAACGGAGGCCACCCGTGAAAACATCAACTGCTGCTCGGAGGTGGCATCCTTCTTGATCTGCAAATAGAAGTCCCGTGTGAGAACAGTGGAAACAATCAGCAGAAGTGACGGCGCTACACACAAGATCGTTGCCATAATGCCCATGGCTGCAAGTCCACCCGTCCAGGGTCCCAGAGACGAGGCCCCCGCAAATAGCGCTGTCCTGGCCGCTATGTTCGGCACCAGCACTTTTGCGGACATTCCTATTATCAGGACGAACAAGACGAACGGGACAAGAAGCAACCCTCCCAGGAAAATGCCCTTTTTGGCTACTGCCAGATTTTCTGCACCATAAATAACGCCGGCTACTGTAGCTGAAGAGAACAACCCTACCGCCGTACCGAAACCCCAGGCAATTGTTGTCCAGACATTGGGATGCATGACTGAAAAGAAATGGGCGGGCAATTTACTTTGGAGCACATCAAAACCACCTACGGCTTTAATGCTGAGATATGCAACGATCCCCAATGCTATATACTTGACTAACGCATGAATGACACTCATCCATGCCAGGCCGCGAAGACCGCCTGTGATGGTCAGTATGATAAAGAATATTCCAACGAACCAGGTTGCGGCTTCCTGACTAACTCCAAACATGGGGCCTAAAATGGCCGCTGCTCCAATCGGCTGGAGCGCGTAAAAGATCACATAACATACGAGAATAGTGAACATAAGCGCATATCGTGTTTTCAAGTCAAAGAGGGCAACATAAGCCTCGGGAACTGACATGGCTCCGAGCTGCCGGCCGATTACTCTATAGAATTTGGTAACGGTGAAGACGATCATAAAGCAACCGATTGCCAATCCCCAGGTTGCCCAACCTGCCGACAAACCAATTTGGAATGCTCCAGCGGCATTCCCAATAGTTGCCGCACCTCCAACACACTCCCCAAACAATAACGGTATAACCAAATAGAGGCTCAAATTGCGTTTTGCAACGAAGTGTTCCTGTACTGACTTGTTTGTACGCAACAGATACATCGCCACGATAGTGGTAACCACCAGATACCCGATCATGATCACTGCAGGCTTCATGGGCCTACGCTCCTCGATTATTTCAGCAAAGCAGACACCGGACCGTCCGGCCGCCTATTTCCCACCGTATCGGGGGGGCCTTTTTTCCAAAAACGCATCCAGTCCTTCCAACCTGTCCTCGGTCGTAAAAAGGATCGTCTGGGCCATTTTCTCGATGATCAACCCGGTATGCAAATCCGCATTGGCGGCCGAATTGATAGCAGTTTTGGCAAACTTTACGGCCAGCGGCCCTTTGGCGAGGATCTTCCCGGCCATTTCCCGCGCACTGCTCAGCAACTCCTCGGCGGGGACCACTTTGTTCACCAGCCCGCACGACAAGGCTTCAGGCGCTTTCAGTGGGTCCCCCGTAAGGATCATCTCCTTGGCCTTGCCCGGACCGACAAGCCGTGTCAGCCGCTGAGTTCCGCCGGCACCGGGCAAAATGCCGAGGTTCAGCTCCGGCTGGCCTATTAGCGCCTTTTCCGAAGCAATTCTGATATCGCAGGCCAGTGCCAGTTCGCAGCCACCTCCCATGGCAAAACCGTTAATAGCCGCGATGGTCACCTTGTCCATCGCTTCCCAGCGGCTAAGAGTACGTTGACCCTCTGCCCGAAAGGTCTCGAGCATGCTGCGTTCCCGCAGGGACTTAATGTCCGCCCCGGCGACAAAAGCTTTCTCCCCGGCGCCGGTAATGATCACCACCCGGACCTGCGCATCCCCTTCCAGTTCGTCGACGAGTTGGCCGAGTTCCCGCCAGGTGGCCGTATCCAGAGCGTTTCTAACCTCCGGCCTGTTTACAGTCACCAGTGCCAGAGGGCCTTCTTTTTTCACGATCAGGTTCCGGTATTCCATGCTTCCGCATCCTCCCACGACTCTACTTGCTTTCGTAATCGTAAACCCCTTTGCCCACTTTCCTGCCCAATCGACCGGCTTTAACGTATTTCACAAGCAGAGGAGCGGGGCGGTATTTCTCACCCAAACTCTGGTGCAGATATTCCAGGACTTTCAACCGGGTATCCAGGCCAACCACATCGATCAGCTCGAAAGGCCCCATGGGATGGTTCAGCCCCAGTTTGAGGGCTTTGTCGATATCTTGCGGACTGCCTACCCCCTGCTCAAGCATGTAAAAAGCTTCATTTCCTATCATGGCGTTGATCCGTGAGGTAACAAAGCCGGGGTACTCGTTGACCAATACCGTCTCCTTACCCATCTTCTTGCAGGCGGCTTCAGACGCGATGTAGGTTTCCTCGCTCGTATCCAACCCTTTGATAATCTCAACCAGCTTCATCAAATGAACGGGGTTGAAAAAATGCAGGCCTATCACTTGCTCAGGCCTCCGAGTCATGGAAGCAATCTCGGTGACGCTTTTGGCCGAAGTATTGGTGGCCAGTATGGTATGGGGAGGGCTGGCTTCATCCAGGTCCCGGAAGACCTTGCGCTTCAGTTCCAGGTCTTCGGGCACTGCTTCTATCACCAAATCGGCTTTTGCCGCACAACCCCCCATGTTCTCATCCAGTTTAATGCGGGCCAGGGCCGATTCTTTATCCTCAGCAGTAATCTTTCCCAACTGCACGCCTTTGGTAAGGTTTTGCTCGATGATTCCCTTGCCCTTCACCAGGAGGTCCATATTCATATCGTTTAAAGTCACTTCAAACCCGCCCAATGCGCAAACATGGGCAATCCCCCGCCCCATGATGCCGGCCCCGATTACAGCGATATTATTGATGCTCATTGTTCCCTCCGTATAGAAGCAGACGGTTGTTTGTCACCCCGGAGCCTGCGAAAATTGGCCGATGCCGCTCTAAACGGGGTATTCCCGCAACAGTTGCGCAGCGATGATGTTCTTTTGTATTTCCGAGGTCCCTTCGTATATCCTGGCGATTCTGGCGTCCCTGTAGTACCTCTCGATCGGCAGTTCCGTCATGTACCCCATACCGCCAAAGATCTGCACCGCCTTATCCGCTACGCGGCCATAAGCCTCTGAGGCGAAGTATTTGAGCATCGCCGCTTCCTTGATCACCTTCATGTCCTGATCCACCATCCAGGCCACCCGGTAGGTGAAACTTCGTGTCGCTTCCACGTCCACAGCCATGTCGGCCAGCATGTGCTGGATCGCTTGAAAGTTGGCGATGGGCTGTTTAAACTGAATGCGCTCCTGGGCGTATCTGACCGACATTTCGAGAAGCTTTTGCATCGAGCCGAGGTTGCGGGCTGCCAGGCCCGCCCGGCCATTGGCAAGGATTTTGAGTGCATTCATATAACCCTGGCCTTCCTCACCGAGCACATTCTCCGCGGGCACCATGCAATCCTCGAAGATGATCTCCGAGCTATAGGACCCGTGTAACCCCATCTTTTTTTCAATTTTCCCTATGCTTAGCCCAGGGAATGCCCTTTCAACGATGAACGAGGTTATTCCCTTCGGTCCCTTGGTTTTGTCCGTCACGGCCATTACCGTGTAAACGCCGGCAACGGGGCCGTTGGTGATGAAATGCTTGGTCCCGTTCAGCACATAGTGATCGCCTTTCCTTTCGGCCCGGGTCCTTATAGAGGCCGCATCCGATCCTGCGTTAGGTTCTGTCAGAGCGAAGGCCCCGATCATTTCCCCCGAGGCCATTCGGGGCAGGTACTTTCTCTTTTGTTCTTCGTTTCCCATCTTGACAATACCTACGGAACCGATCCCATTGTGACCTCCGAGCAAGGTGGTAAAACCATTGCACGTGCGACCCAGTTGTTCCAAAACAAGGCACTTGCCCACCATGTCGGTTCCCACTCCGCCGTATTCGACGGGAATGCTCAATCCGAACAGACCAAGCTCCTTGCATTCCTGAATGATCTCGTCAGGAATCCGGTCTTCCTCCTCGATGAGCGCGCCTAAAGGGTCAACCCTCCGGTCCACGAACTTCCGCATGGTGTCCACCAGCATCTGCATTTCTTCGTTAATGCTGAAATCCATAAACCTTTCACTCCATTTTATTGGTTAACGGTACTCGAAATCTCAGGAACAACACTATGCATCAAATACCATGTCGCAGTGCCAAACCTGAGGGTGGGCGAGAACCTCCTGGACGGAGTCGATCAGCAGCGTAGCGGAATTTGACAGCGCGATCTTGAAACTTCCGGACGACCAAGCGGTCCTTCCGGCCATTGTTGACCCAAAACTTGCTGAAGGGGGCACAAGATTCGAAAGAGCCGTCAATCACACAGGTCTCTCTTCCCCTCATGGGTCCATCCACGCCTCTGTTTAGCTGAGCGCAGCTTCTTTCAATAACCCCAGACTCTCTGCTATGCCGAGGGTTCGCCTGGCCCATGCCGCCACCGGATAATCAATGAACTTGCCGTCCAACTGTACCGCGGCAATGCCCGTAGACTCCGCTTCATCGAAAGCTTGCACCACCTTCACCGCGAACTCGATCTCGCTTTGGGCCGGAGAGAAGATCTCATTGACGGGCGCAATTTGTGCGGGATGGATTACGAGTTTGCCCGAAAAACCGAGTTCGCGGGCAACCATGCAGTCTTCTTTTAGCCCTGCATCATCCTTCAAGTTCACATATACGGTGTCGATTGGTCCCTCGATCCCGGTGGCACGACTGGCTACCGCAAGCTGTGACCTGGCGTAGAAAAGCTCGTTCCCTTTTCCCGAAAGCCTGATTTCCATGTCCAGAGCAAAATCGACGGCGCCAAATGCAAGCCTCCTTATTCTGGGGCAAGATGAGGCGACCTCGCAGGCTCGCGCCACCCCGCGGGCAGTTTCGACCAGGGGAAAGATCTCAATCTTTCCGGGCGACACCCCATATTCCTTTTGAAGTTGACCGATGAGCCAATCGACGCGCCTTACTTCTTCGGGACACTCCGCCTTGGGAAGCATTATTCCTGCAGGTCGATTGCCCACTACTGCCATGATATCCCCGACAATCCACGGTGTATTCACACCATTTACCCGCACGAAGATCCCCTCTCGACGCTCGTTGCTCAACACGTCCACGACCAGAGCCCTGGCCTTTACTTTTTCCGATACCGCCACAGCGTCCTCAAGATCCAAAATAACCGCGTCGGCGTTGCTGGAAATGGCTTTTTCTATCTTGCGGAGGTTGGTTGCCGGAACAAAGAGAAAGCTTCGGAAAGGTCCTATCATTTCTTTTCCTGTCTCACTTTGAACTATTCAGAACAGCAGGCTCTCTATTACACTCGGTTTTCCAGACAAAGAGCAACGAGTATGCCAATGGGCAATTCGTTCCACTACAGGGCGGGAGAACCTCCCCGGGGAACAAGTGGGTGCAGGAGGTAGGCACCTATTCAGTAACAAGGAGGGGCAGGAAACGGCTGCAATGTAATATTGCATTTCTGAAGTGCTTGACTGCAATCCATTTCACAATTGAAATAAACCAGGTCGGTCTCGCATTAGTGATGAATGAGGCTGCCGCCGGCGAGAGAACTTTGGCCTTTCTTACATACCGCAGGACAGGGGAATCACTCTCGGAGAATCCTTCTTCGGTAACTACCCGTTGAAAGATCCTTGCTGATGCATGGCGCTGATTCTTCGCAACAGGTCTTGTCTGATTCAAGCCATGAGTTGATAGTCTTAAGATTCGGCCCCACAGTAGGATAGGGCTGGGCCTCCCTTGGTTGTATCCGCTGAGCTCGCTCATTAAAATCTTGCGGATCGCCTTTCGAGCATGACCGATTTCCCGCTCCATGGAGCCAAAGCTCTTTCCATAAATAAGTATCCGGAGTTTGTTGAGAAGTACGCGCGCGAGGTGCAATCCTCAACATGGCAGTGCATTTTCCAATACCTTCTGCCCTTCGTTGCCGAGTTTCGTGAACCCTTAACGCGCGCACGAGAGGGCAAGCATTCAGAAGATCTCAGCCCAATCCCGGGGGCGGCAAAGTAAATCGGCTCATATCCTCAAAGTTATGCGATCGCAGGGAGGTTGGGAAAAATTTTGTTGGCGTTGAATTTTCGCGCGTTTGCAATGAAACCGTAACGCTGAGTATGTAGAAGGTCCCATTGAGTATCAGACAAGACTTAGTTCGGGTTTGAAAGGAGTTGATTTTGATAGCGGAAGCGACAGCGACTGCCTGCATGGGACGGGATGAGCGGTGGAAGACCGAGACAGGGCGGCGCGACTGGCTAAAGCCCGAATCCGAAGTGAAGGAAATTGCCGAACTGCTGCGAAGTATCGGTGTATCGGCAGCCATGGACCTGGGATGCGGCACCGGCAGGCATTCGCTCTTTTTGGCTTCCCTTGGATACAGTGTTTTTGCCCTTGAGGGTAGCAGCGCCGGCGTTGATTTCGCCCGCTCGCACGCCCAACAGCAAACGGGGCCCATTCATTTCGTGACCGGATCGATGACGGACCTGCCCTGCGCCGACGAGAGCTTCGATTACCTTCTGGCCTGGAACGTGATCTACCACGGCGAGCGGGACGCAGTCCAGAAGTCGTTGTCCGAAATCCATCGGGTGCTGCGCCACGGAGGCATCTTCCAGGGAACGATGCTTTCGAAAAACAACCGCCTCTTTGGCCAGGGGCGAGAGGTAGCGGCTGACACCTTTGTTTTCGAAGCAGAACCGGATAAAACCCGCCCCAATTTCTACTGTAATCAGGCGGAACTGGCCATCCTGTTCGATCCCATGGAACTGCTGCGCGTAAATGACCGCGAACACGAACTTCCCGGATCGTACCACCTGCATTTTGTTGCCAAGAAGCATTATCTCGAGGACAGCGAATAGTTTCGGAAGTGCTAAAGTTGTATTTTGGGAAATTTTTGCGGAGGAATGAGAAAAGTACGGCTGGAGCCGCTTTTATGCCGGCAGGCGGCGGAGACTATACTGCGGAATTCTAAAACCAGGCTTCGGTCCTTTCTTCGCCCTAAATGACAGATGCAAGCATAGCCAGGGCGGAGCCTTCGAATAGCTGACCGATCGCTATCCCCAAGGCAGCCTTCCCGATCTTCTCTCCGACCATTAGACCGGTTTTTGACCATGCTTCCTCCACATATTTATCCGGAGGACAAGCCATGGAGAGGTCGACTCCCGTTTCCCTGCTCACCACATCCGTTATTGCGCCGGCATTTGTGGAGTTCTCATCATAATATGCCAGAACGCTGCCGGTGAGGGGATTGACACTTACGATGTAGACCCCGGAGATGACCGTGAGCTTTTTTTCCAGTTCCTGCGCATGGAAGGGTTTTCCCTTTATAGCCGGGATCTTGATTCTGATTCTTCCTGGAACATGGTGCAGATAGCAGCTCATTTATGCTCCTTTAAGATTTTCAGGTAATTCCTGCACTGCGGATATCCCGAACATCTAAACCTTACAACTTCGAGGTGCCGGCCGTAGACATGCATTTTGCGCCCGCATACCTTACAGACCGGGCGTTCGGCAAGCTTCGGCTTCGGTTTGAGGTCGGTGAATTGCCGTTCGCAAATGAGGCACCAAAAACGCTGCCTCCCCTGTCTTGTCTTGCCATACCTGTATGCAGCGTCCGAACCGCATCGGGGGCATATTGGCGTGAACTGCGGTGTTTCCGGGCCAGCCATAAAGCCCCCGTGCATCAAAGGGTACTCGTTCCAACTCCACCGCCCCGGGCTGTTGCCTTTGCGGCAGACAGCAACCGAGTTGGCGGGTAAAGTAAAGAATGTATGTTACAATTGTGTTTCAAACTTGTTTCTTTTGTGAGAAATGTCAGTTCCATACAAAAAAGTGAGGCTGTGTCTACTAAAGCAGTCTGCCGCCCAGCTCCGCCACCTTGGACCGCTCCCCCTTGACCAGCGTTACATGCCCTGCGATGTCCTCCCCTTTGAGGCGCTCCACGAGATAGGTCAGGCCGTTGCTGCTCGCATCGAGATAGGGGTGGTCGATCTGCTCGGGGTCTCCGGTGAAGACGATCTTGGTGTCTTCGCCGACGCGTGTGATGAGTGTCTTTATCATGTGGGGCGAGAGGTTCTGGGCTTCGTCGCAAAGTATGAGCTGTTTGGGGATGCTGCGCCCCCGTATGTAGGTGAGCGCTTCGAGTTCCAGCGACCCTTTTCTCATCAAGTCTTCGAGCAGTTCATAGGGCTCGGGACAATTTCGCATCAAGAACTCGAGGTTGTCGTATATGGGCTGCATCCAGGGTCTTAGTTTCTCTTCCTTGGTTCCGGGGAGATAGCCCAGGTCTTCGCCCATCGGGATGACGGGCCGAGTGACCAGCAGCCTCGAGAAGGCATTTTCCTCCAGGACTTTTTCCAATCCGACGGCGAGGGCCAACAGGGTTTTCCCGGTTCCGGCCCGGCCCACCAGGGTGACGACTCTTATCTGATCGTCTCTGAGCAGTTCGAGGGCAAATTTCTGCTCCTTGTTCAGGGCCTTGATTCCCCAACTGACCGAATCCGCATGGCACAGAGGCACCAGCATGCCATGGCAGTAGCGTGCAAGCGCCGACTGTGAAGAATTCTCTTGGCACTTGAGCAGAAAGAATTGATTCGGGACGGGTTCACAGCCGGATAACTTCAGCTTCCCGTCCTGGTAAAAGCTGTCGAGCTCCCGGGCAGACAGGTATTTTTCGACAATACCGGAGTAGAGGTGATCGTAGTCCACCTTATCGTTATAGAAATCCTCGGTCCGCACGCCTACAACGTCGGCTTTAATACGCAGGTTGAGGTCCTTGGTAACGAGAATTACCTTTCCCTGCCCTGCATTGCTCAGATTGAAGGCCACAGCGAGAATTCGGTTGTCGGGTTTTTCAGGGTCCAATCCCTTCGGGCAGTTTATTATGCTGGAATGATTGAGTTCGATCGTGAGTTTTGCTCCCGAAGGCATCGGCACCCCTTCGGAAAGACGCCCCATCGAACGAAGGGCATCGAGTTCCCTTGAAACCACCCGCGCATTTCTTCCTATTTCGTCCTGTCTTTTCTTTTGGCTGTCTATTTCTTCGATTACCGTGAGGGGAATGACCACATGATTGTCTTGGAATGCGAACAACGCTTCTGGGTTATGCAGCAATACATTGGTATCCAGAACATAGGTCTTGTGCATGAAACCCTCCCGAATGAGGAGCAAAGGTTGTCTCGATTAAAAGTGTACGACCCCTGGTTACTCATTTGACGCCTTCTGAAGGAAATCAAAGAGCTGGTGATAAGCCGGAATCTCCTTTTCCGGCATGCCGTCCTGTCTAGGACTGTAATGCCTCCTGAGCCATCTGCTCAGGCCGTCCAGACCTGGAAAAAGCACCCTTTCGGTGATATTGGCCTGATCGAGCTTGTCGCGGATCTCCCATTTGAGTTTGGCCGGGATGATGATTTTGCGGGCGATTTGAGGGTGCTGCACGAGCCAGTCGTCCAGCACCGCCTCAGGGTCAGACATCATCGAAAAGAATGCAAACTGGTTTACAATCCGATCATCCATCGAGGGAGGTTCAAAAAAGAGGGCGAAAGGCAGCTCGCAAAGGCCGGCCAGTTCGTGCAGGGTCTGCACGGATTCGGACAGCATCTCGACGGTGAAAACATTAGCCCCCTCCTGTTCGAGCTGGAGCTTGAGACTTTCGGGCAGCAGCCTGTGTGTGCGTACGTAGTTGACCGCCCAGACAGCGCCATCGGTATCGAACTTCTCGAGGTCCGAGGTGGCGAAGTGCAGGGCACAAAACGGTGAATAGGTCCAGTCCAGAAGCCTTGTGGGAAGGCCTGAATGTTGCGCCACGGCGAGCCAATGCCAGATCGAGTTTCCGCTGACAAAGCTTCTGTGCGCGTATTTCTTGAAATTGCGCAGCAGGTGGTTTTCAAGTTCTATAAATGCGCCCCTAAGACGTATAAGGGTCGTTTCGAGCCGGTAGCCCGCATCGGATAGCCCCCGGAAGGCGCAGCGGGACCGAAAGCGCCCAAGTGCTGCGTTCCACGAGTCCCTGTAGAGTTCGTGTTGAAGCTCATTCCAGTCCCGCACGATTGTTTGCTGCATAGGCTCAACCCTTCAAGGCCGAAACCATCGGCGTGAAAAGTCCAGTGCACAAATTGCTTCCCCCGGTTCCCGGTCCGTTTAGCACGTAATAGATGGAACAGTCCGCCGGACTGAGAATTCCAGAACCTTCAGAGGGGGTTTTCAGGGTGGTATTTCGAAAAAACCAGACATGGCGCCAAAAGAGACAGGCGATACCGCGAAGTGTCAAAAAAGCGAGCATCTGTACGCAGAACAGACTCAATGTCGTTTTGTGTACCTCCTGTCCTTTAACAGGACGCTGTTCAGGCTGAAATTGTTCAACGCCAAATCCTTTCGCTTTTGAAGATGTTGACAATATACAGGAATAATTTGGCGGGAATGTGTCGGAGATGTATATTCCTTGTTACAGATAGTCGACTATAATCATCGTTGATGAGATTTCTTTCGAGGCGTTGGGTTTCAAGACCATGGTCGTGTCCGCCAACCAACCCTATTTCGCGCCTTTCCCCGGTTTTTTTTACAAGGCCCATCTTTGTGACGTCCTGATTATCCTGGACAGCGTCCAGTTTCCCCGCAGGACAACCTGGATAAGCAGGAATCGCTTCAAAAACAGCCAGGGAACACTGTGGATGACCGTGCCGGTCTGGAAGAAAGGCCTCGGGCTGCAAAAGATCAATGAGGTGAGGATATGCTACGACTTCCGCTGGACGAGAAAGCACCTGGAGAGCCTGAAGGTTGCATACGCAAACGCTCCTTACTTTGCGGACCATCTGCCGTTTGTGGAAGAGCTGTTTTCTTCGACGTTCGAAAGGCTCACAGACTTCAACGTCAAGATCATAAGATATATCCTGAGCCAGCTTGAAATCCGGACGGAACTCGTTTTGCTGTCCGAATTAGGGGCCGTGGCAAGAGGAGACCTTCTGCCCGTGGAAATATGCAGGAAAATGGGAAGCCTTCATTTCGCGGCGCAGCACTCGGCCAGGAAATATCTCAATCAGGATCTTTTTCGTGAAGCAGGCATACGGATCGAATACTTCAGGGCGCCGTCCCCCGTCTATCCCCAGCTCTGGGGAGACTTTATCCCGGACCTTTCGGCATTTGATCTTATCTTCAATTGTGGACCAAAGGCACGAGAGATATTGATCGGGAACAGTGGACAGTGAATAGTGAATAGTGAATGGTGAATGGTGATTAGTAAATCTGCTTTCACAGGCAATTGTTCCTTTGCGTGCGAACAAATTACGGATCGACTCAGCGCTCGGATTAAATCGGGATGACCGGGCCAATCGCCGGGTCTATTTAATCAAAACATGTTTTTGAATACGGGAATAAGCGCCAGGATCGCAGGCGCAACCGCGATTGCGGGGACGAAATTGGCCAGGGGCAGGTCTTTGAGGTCGAGCAGTTTAATCCCGATCCCGATTATGATCAAACCGCCGGTTGCGGTCATCTCCGTGATCATGGCTTCGCTTAGGGCACCGGGAAGAGTGCCTGCAAAAACCGTTATCGCTCCCTGGTAGACCAGAATGGAAATCGCAGAAAGTCCAACCCCCCATCCCAGGCTGGCCCCGAAGGCTATGGAAGCGAATCCGTCCATAACGGCCTTTATGGAGAGCAGACTATAGTCGCCGCTAAGGCCGTCCGAGATCGAACCGAGAATCGCCATCGGCCCAACGCAGAATACCAGGCTCGCCGTAACAAATCCCTCGGCAATCGATTGCTCCGAGCCTTTCGAAAACCTAGTCTGAAAAAACTGCCCCAGTTGTTCGAGCCTGTGTTCTATCCGCAATAACTCGCCGATTATGCCGCCAATGAGTATCGCTCCGAGCACGGCAAGGACATTCTGCGTACGAACGGCCATCTGGAATCCCATCAAAAGGACTACAAGGCCGATTCCGTAAAGTACGATCCGGCGCATTCTCGAAGGGAGCCTTGATCCGGCAAGAGAGCCGATCGCAGTTCCGGCGACGATCGCGCCCATATTTATTAAGGTTCCTGTCATGGTCTGGTTTCCGTCCGGAAAGGGTCCTTTTCCGCCCTGGGGCGGTGGGACCGCCCGCCGATTTGGCCACTGCCTTCGGCGGTGGCACAGGCAGGGTCTCGACGCTCCGCGAGGCGGTACCCATGTACGCCTCCGCGCAACCCCTCCCTTCGCAGGGCTCAGGGCAAGCTCTTTCCTTGCCAGGACAAAAAATGCCTCCTTTCCGAATCGTAAACGGCCAGTCTCATATCCGATGTTTCCGGATGGAGACGAGTCTAGGGGAGCATTTCGTAAATTCCGTGATATTTACATTCCCATGAACAAACATATTCTTTATTGCTGCAGAAGTTGGAATCCAAGTCTTATCATGAAGTTAAAGGCCGAGAGGCACTGAACCCCGGTCCCCGGACTATGCACTTCCGGGGCAGGCTTCGCCGGGGTGACGACTCTCGCCGAAATATCGAGCAACTTATGAGACGCAACACTAAGGGTCCGTGCCTTTGAAAATTGCCTCCCGGCTCCTGGAATTTCCTCCGGCCCCCTCCAGCAGGGCCACTCTTTCCACAATCGGTGGATGGGAATAGTGAAACCAGACATAAAGCGGATGCGGGTTGAGGTTGGAGAGGTTGTCGGCGGCCAGCCTTTTCATCGCAGCGGCCATTGCAGCACCGCCTCCAAGCATCTGAGCGGCGAAAATGTCTGCTTCTCTTTCAAAACGTCTCGATATCATCATATAGAGGGGTTGGAGGAAAAATCCGGCCTTGCTCCCAAAGACTCCGGCCAGGAAAAGACCGACGTAGGGCAGCGGCGCGCTGAATCCGAAGGTGGAGAAAAGCAACGGCCATCGGATGAAAAGCGAGGTTGCATAAAATGCTGCCAGTGAAAAGCAGGCA
The DNA here is from genome assembly GCA_049520315.1 of Syntrophobacteraceae bacterium. Classification (GTDB taxonomy): domain Bacteria; phylum Desulfobacterota; class Syntrophobacteria; order Syntrophobacterales; family Syntrophobacteraceae; genus SbD1. The sequence continues at coordinate 33,520 of JBEKPW010000027.1, read as the reverse complement.
AAGATGATAAGCTGTTTCAGGACGTGTTTTTTCCTGAAATGGCCCGCCTCGTGCGCGAGCACCGCAAGGATCTCTTCGTGGGTATGCGATTCGATCAGCGTATCGAAGAGCACGATCCGTTTGGTCTTTCCAATTCCGGTAAAATAAGCATTCGTGTGGCGGCTCCTGATGCCCGCATTCATCTGCAGGATTTTTTTCACCCGGATACCGTTTTTTTCCATCTGCGCCCCGATCTTTGCGGAAAGTTCCTCATCGCCGACCGGTTCGAACTTGTTAAAGAGCGGCGCCAGGAGCACGGGATAAAGGATCGCCATCACCAACTGTACGGCTGAGAGAAGCAGAAAACCCCAAAACCACCAGAAACGGGGCGACCACGAAATGGAGAGCAGAAGGATGGAAAAAATCGCCGCAAAAAGTACGGCCGAGACCAAACCCCCCTTAATGAGGTCGATCGTCCAGAGCTGAAGGGTGGACCTGTTAAAGCCGAATTCCTGCTCCACGACGAAGGTATTATAGTAGCTGAAAGGAAGTTCGACCAGGAACTGAATAAGTCCGGGAACAAAAAAGAAGAGGAGCCCCGCCGCAATCAACGACAGCCCGAGCTTATCGGACCAACGGACGATAAGGGGCAGCAATCCTGAGAGCAGGATCATAAGGAGCGTCACATCCGATACGATTTCATCGAGAATCCCGACGCGAGTTTTTGCCCGCGCGTACTCCGAGGCCCTGGCAAGCTTTGACTCGTCGATGAATTCTTCGAACCCGGCCGGCGCCTTGTCAGCGCGCCGCAGTGAATGAATCAGATTCAAGCGCTCAACACAGACGTTGAATGCGCTCTGTCCCACATACAAAAAAAGAAAGCAGAATAGAAGCCAGTTCAGTTCGACCATCCGAAGCCTCGCATCGCGGCGTTATTGAGCCAATGAAGAACTTTTGGTAAGAATAATCGTTCTCCAACAGAAAAAGATCGCCGTTGAGTTGCTTGCATTCATTTAACGCGGTCCTTAAATTGGGTTACCGGCATGCGGAAATATTTGTAAGTGGTCGAGATTCTTTGTAAGTTTGGTTGCAAACCCGCTGCAAGAGGGAGAGAGCCATGGAAGTCTGGAAATGTAACAGTTGCGGAAACACCATTACAGTCAAGGCGCCGCCGGAAACATGTCCGTCCTGCAAGGCGAAATGCGAGTTCGTAAACGTAAGCTGTTATACCCCGGATTGCGGTGGTCCCGATTCGGGCAATGTTGACGAAAATGTCTTTCGTGAAAGTTTCAAAGGGTCAAAATAACCGATTTCAAAACCCTTCCCTAATTCAGTGTCCGGCCCCGGGCAAACCCGGGGGAATACTCTCTCAATGCGGCTACCCGAACCGTGCTGAAGAGGGGGTCCCCTGTCGAAGCGCTACTTTCCGACCGTGTACCGAAAGTTCTGCAAATAAATAATGCGGAAAAGCGTGGGGAGCTGCGCCCCCCCGCCCCCCATCCGCCTGTGGTCATGGACAGATCAGGGATAGCCTGGAGATCGAGGGGGATCATTAAATTGAAAAAACTTTCCCCCGCTCTTTTGAGCTTTCGCGATTTTGCAGAATTTTGCGCACACAATCTACTTTCGGTTTTCCTTCTCTTTTTTTATGATCTCCTCAGCCAGACTTTTGGGGACCAGACTATATCGCGAGAATTCCATGGTAAATTCGGCCTTGCCCTGGGTTGATGAGCGAAGCACAGTGGAGTAGCCAAACATCTCCGAGAGCGGCACTTCGGCCTCTACCGCGGAGAAAACACCGTCTTCAGACGTAGACATAATTATTCCGCGCCTCTGGTTCAGGCTCCCCAGCACGACGCCCTGGAACTCTGTAGGGGTTTCGACCACCACGCGCATTATGGGCTCAAGGAGCACCGGAGTCGACCTGTGGTAGGCTTCGCGGAAGGCCCCGATTGCGGCCTGCTGGAAAGCCATGTCGGATGAGTCGACCGAGTGGGCTGCGCCGTCATTTATCGTGATTCGTGATCCAACGACCGGAAATCCGGCGAATCCTCCCTTAGTGAGACAAGCCCTGAATCCCTTCTCGCATGATGGTATGAATTCTGTGGGAATTGCTCCTCCGGTAACCTTGTTGACGAACTCAAACTCCCCTTCAGAGAGCGGTTCGAGGAACCCGGCGACCCGGGCGAACTGGCCCGCACCGCCTGTCTGTTTTTTATGGGTGTAGTTGAAATCAGCCCTGTGGGTGGGCGATTCGCGATAGGCGACCTTGGGCATGCCCGTTTCGATTTCGGCGTTGTACTCGCGGCGCATCCGCTCAACATAGACATCCAGGTGAAGCTCTCCCATCCCGCAGATTATGGTCTCAGAGGTTTCTGCATCGAGATAAACCTTGAAGGTGGGGTCCTCTTTAGAAAAGCGGGCGAGCGCCTTGCTCAGGTTCATCTCGGCCTTTTTATCTTTGGGCTTTACGGCAAGCGAAATTACGGGGGCCGGGACGTGCATCGAAGTCATCGCGTAGCGCACCCGCCCGTCTGTGAAGGTATCCCCGGAGGCGCAATCGATCCCGAAAAGGGCCACGATGTCGCCTGCTGTGGCAAAATCGATTTCCTCCATCTCATCGGCTTGCATCCGGACCAGGCGTCCCACTTTGACCTGTTTACCCGTTCTAGTGTTGACTATGGTGTCGCCTTTGTTCAGGCTCCCCTGGTAAATTCGAACGTAGGTGAGCTGACCGTAGCGGCTTACTTCGAGTTTGAACGCAAGCATCACCAGGGGCAGATCGGGCGCGCTCCCGAGAATGACTCTCTGCTCATCGAGGTCCAGGTCGAGGGCATCATTGTCGATATCGAGCGGGCTTGGGAGGTACTTTATAACGGCATCGAGAAGCGGCTGGACGCCTTTGTTCTTGTAGGCCGAACCCATAAGAACGGGAGTAAGCTCGAGGGCGAGGGTGCCCTTGCGGATTGCCTCCTGCACCATATCTTCGGATATCGGCTCCTCCGCCAGAATCGCCTCGGTCAATTCATCGGAAAATAGAGACACCGCGTCGAGCAGTTCCTCTCTCTTTGTCCGTGCGAGATCAATGAATTCCGCCGGAATTTCCGACTCTATCAACTCCTCGCCGTGCTCTCCCTCGAAAGTGAGCGCCTTCATGGAAACAAGATCGACTACCCCCCGATGATCTTTCTCAAGGCCCATCGGCAACTGAAGCAGCACCGGATTTTGGTTCAGCTTCTCCTGGAGTTGGCGAGCCACCCGGAAGGGGTCGGCGCCCGTTCTGTCGCATTTGTTTACGAAAGCGATCCTGGGCACGCGGTAGCGCACCATCTGCCTGTCAACGGTAACCGATTGTGACTGGACCCCGCCGACGGCGCACAGCACCAAAATGGCTCCGTCGAGGACTCGGAGGGCACGTTCCACCTCGATGGTGAAATCGACGTGACCCGGCGTATCGATAATGTTGATCGGGTGATCGTCCCACGAGCAAGTAGTTGCGGCAGACTGGATGGTAATGCCGCGCTCCTTTTCGAGTTCCATGAAATCCATTGTGGCGCCCACTCCATCTTTTCCCTTCACATCGTGTATGGCGTGAATGCGCCGGGTGTAGAACAGGATTCGCTCCGTGAGAGTAGTTTTGCCGGAATCTATGTGGGCGCTGATGCCGATATTTCTCAGCATAGTGGTTTTTCCTGCGGTGTTGTCTGACATTTGAACTCCAGGTGCTGAACGAACCGGGAAAAGTTTGCTTTTTACCAGTGGTTCGTTACATGTTCGGTACATGTTTGTGACATGTTCGGTGCAAAAAAGAACGGGCACCGAATAGCGCCCGTTCAAAGCCTATACTTATATCCCGTATTGAAAAAAAAGAAAAGGGCCAGCCCAAGGAAGTTTTTGGTCACATTCCCTGCCGGCCCCGAACGAATCTACCTCTTTGCAAGCGTCGTATTTTTCCCCGGCTTAGCAGCGGTTTTGCCCTTAGCTCCAGAATCCGGTGTTTTTTTCTGAACTGTCTTGGGAGCAGGTTTGCCGGATTTGCCCGTTTGCTTTACAGCCGGCTTCCCGGATGCTGTTTTGGCAGAGGCCGCTTTTGCTTTCCCTTTGCTGCTCACTGCTGAGTCTTTTGAGGCGCCGGACTTAGCGACCGGTTTCTGAGCGGCTTTTGCTTCACGATGTTTTGATGATTTGTTGCCGGACTTGTCATGCTTTACTACGGCCGGTTTTCTTGCGGGATCTTTGACCGAGCATGAAGCTTTGCCGAAAGAGGGTTTAACCGGCAGATTTGCCTGAGTGAGCTTTATCCTTTGGCCGGGCTTAAGATGGGCATTGCGGGCAAGCCCATTCAACTGGCACAGTGAGGAAAGCGGAATCCCGGTCTTTTTTGAAACGTCCGGAAGGGTCCCGCCATAGTTGACAACGTAATAAGCAGCAGTCAGGGAGCCAGACTTTTTGGAATCGGATGCAAAGCAAATCGATGAAGACGTCGATCCCCTCTTGTGCGTATTGGCCGCGACGCTCACATCTTCCTGCGAGAGCTTAATTTTCCGGCCCGGCTTGAGATGGGTGTTTTGGTCAAGTCCATTCAACCGGCACAGTGAGGAAACCGGGACCCCGGTCTTTTTTGAAACGTCCTGCAGAGTCCCACCATTTTTCATAGTGTAAAAGGCGTCAGCCGCTGAGCCAGACTCCCGGGGATCGGAGGAAAGGCCGGCCGATGAGGACGATGATCCCCTCGAGGGCGCATCGGTGGCGATCTTGTCGACTGAAGCGTAAACCTTGACAGCACCGGTTTTAACCGTCTGACCGGGCTTCAAGGGTGCGCTCTTTTTGACTCCGTTCAACCGGCAAAGAAGTTTGACATCGAGCTTGTTGCGGCGTGCAATCTTGTCGAGCGTGTCGCCTTTCCTGGCTTTGTACGTTCGAAATGTCGAAGTTGGGGCGATCTGGCGCTCCGACTGCCTTTCTTTCACAACCGGCTCATCATCCGCCGCAGAAGTTGAATCCGATATACTCGGCGGTTCGGGTTCGGGCTCCAGAGAAGCCATCCTGACGGGAGGGGCCTGAGCAATGAAGCCGGGTTGCAGCGAACGCGCCAGCAGGACCGGCTCACTCTCAAAACTCCTCTTGTAGAAAACGAGGCAACTGCCGGGAACCGGCACGCTCGACGAGCTTAGATGGTTCCACCTGCAAAGATCTCCCGTAGTAACCCCGAAGCTACGGGCGAGTTCGTCAAGCCCTTTTTCGGAGCCGTTCACATAGTAATTGACCCTCTTGGGCAAATATGACTGCTGGGCCGCGTCTATGACCTCTCGTTTCTCCACTTCATCGGCGCCGATATGCGACGCAAGAGTGGACCACGGAGTGAAAAACCGGACGTGCATATGATCGACGTGATTTGGAATATGCTGGATCAGGGACCCGCGCACATTTCCGAAAACTCGCTGCAGATAGGCCTCGTCATAGCCGCGAGTGACCGCGTATTCATATATTACCTTCTGGACGCGCCGGTCGAGGAAAATGTACTGTACGCGCTGCGAGGCAATGAGGTTTTCAATGAGGCACCAAGTCTTGGCGGCGTCAAGGTTATCCTCGTTCATCGGGTGGAAAGAATCCAGCGCGCGGTTGCCTTTGGCGAACATTCCGATATCAACGTCCCTGCCGTTCTGGTGAGAACGGTGATGGGCGGCAGCTCCGCCTTCCCCGACGGTAAAATCTCCAAGGAAAAGGTCGCAGGTGTCAGGGAACTGCTTGCGGACAGCCTCTATCGCGTCGAGCAGAGCGCCAACTATTTCAGGGGTGGTATACGACCTGCCCTCGTCGCGCAGATGGTAGCCCTGAAATTGAGTTGGAAAGATAACGCCATTTTCCAGATGCCCCTGATAGGGACGTCCGCAGGACGCGGTAAGGGCTTGGCATGTTTTGATGAAAATTAAGGAAGAGACTACAAATGTGGTCGTCAGGACCAGGGTACAAATCAACGCCCTTAGAGTTCTGGCACCCCCCATAAAGCTACCCCCCATATGTTGACTTTCAGGAGCCCCCAATTTTTGCCAAAGCTGATCGGATTAATTGTTTGAAGGAGATGAAGCTTACTACCAAAAAAGATACGCAAATGTCAAATGGTTTTTTCAAAATCGGTCTAATTTATTTCAGATGAATTCTTAAGCAAGTGAAATAATAGGGTAAAATATCTAATATGGAGGTGTTGTGAAATAGATTTCGCCTGATGAATTGAGGTACGATAAGTAACCCATATCACTCCTAAAATAATTGCTATAAAATTATATATAGAGGTAGGTTGACTGATGAATTACGAAGTAATTTCTTTTTGATAAAATAACAACTTAAAATGAATCTGAGTTTTTAGAACAGACGAAAATTATTTTTAGATCAGGTTTTCATCCTTTCCGGTTTTCCGGCTATTTGTCTTCTTTAAAAATCCCGTAGATGTCTCCCGCGAAAACGGTCTGCGAGTTGCCGGCGGCAACCACCGGAATATATTCTATCGAAATGGGAACAGGTTTTGAGAGCTTGACAAAGAGCTGACGAGACCCCTCGAGGACCGGTTTCATCTTCTCGGCATACGAGCTGGCGTCATCTCTGAGAAGTGTTTCGGCAAGCTCGATAGCTTTATCCACCCTTATGCAACCATGTGAAAAATCCCGGCGCGATCTTGCGAACAGATGCTTGAGCGGGGTATCGTGCAGGTAAACAGCGTAGGGGTTGGGAAATTCGAATTTGACACGGCCGAGCGCGTTTTTGGGTCCAGGGCTCTGAAAGAGCCGGGGAGCGCCCCAGGGATATCGGGCACTCATGCTTACATAGCCGTGTCTGGTAAACCACTCGGGATCGGATTTGGCCTCGGTGTCCAACTCGAGCCGGATCCGGTCCGAAACATACCAGCGCGGATTAAGGATTAACTGTTGAATCGAGCTGGTCAGGGTTGGAGTTTGGTTCTCTCCGACCATTCGACCGCGAAATTTTACTTTCTTTCCGGTCGCCTTCCCGACCACGATCTTGTGGGCTTCCTGAAATTGCCCGTCTTTGTAATACTCCAGGGTAAATTGGGGAATGTTTATTCGAATAAAGCTGGTGTATGCGCGTGAAGGGCTTTGACGAACGGCTTTCATAGCTTGCGAGATCAAGTCCGCTTTCTCCTGAAAGGAGACATTGAGCCATTCTTTGGTCTGGTTGCCGATAGCTCCATCGGGGTCAAGCATGTGGGCAACCTGAAATTTTTTCACTGCATTTTGGGTCTCCGAGTCGTAGACGCCTGTAATATTTCCGGAATAAAAATCTTCCTGCTGCAGCCTTTTTTGCAAGTCGCGGATGTGATTGCCGGACTCGCCGAGACGCGGTTTGGCGGGCATACTGACACGCTGCAGGGTCCCCCGGGTCTGGAGCTTTTTATACTTCTGGAAGGCGGAACGCAAAGCTTCATAGTTGAATGTTTCAGGCTCAAGTTCTTCGAAAAACTTTGGAAGGGGAATCTCGCCCGAAAGGGCCTTGAGGCACTGTTCTTTCTCTAAAAAGGGATTCATTTCCTTTGCAAAGAGAAAGAAATCGCTGGTGAGCCGGATATCGGCTTCGCTGGCAGTCAGGAAGCTTTCCCGGTATCTTTCCAGAATCACCTCAGGATTTGCCATTGGCGCCGGCGCCGTGGACTGATTTGCGGAAGCAACAGCGGCAAACGCTGCCGGCTGCGCATCGAAAAAGGACTCCGCCCTGGTGTCCCTGATTCCGGGGTCCACGGCCTGGAGAGCGGATCGGCATTGATCGAGCTTATCAAGGTTCCGGGCCAGTTCGTCCAGCCCGAACGGGCGGGGGTCTATGGCATCGTTTTCGAGCGTGTGGAGGCGGGCCAGCAGTAGCTCCGCTCCCTGGTTCAGCCCGAATCGGGAGTCGATGAAGATGGGTTTCCAGTCATTTTTCTGGTAAGCTTGGCTGACCGGGTCAGGGTCAGGGCCAATTAAGCTCTCGGCGGGCAGACTCTGCCAGATATAGTGGCGCCAAAGGGTCGATGAACCCCACTTATCGGGTACGGCAGCGGGAGCCGTATCGACCGAAACCGGCCGGCGGTCGTCGGGGTTTTGCATCTGGCCCGCGCCTTTGGGTGAAAAAGTGGTGATCGAGATTATTGCAAGCGCCGCAAAAACGAAGAAACGCCGTAAACGAGTCAAAGTTTTTTTCGAACTCATTTGCACCTTTTTCTCAGGAAAGAATCGTTAGCATTAATTTGATCATAGAGCCGAATCTGTTCGCTGAAGCTCATTTTCGGGCAGCTTCCCGGGGGCTTTGCGCTTCGGCAGCAGTTACACCGGGAGTCGCTGCAAAGCTGGCAGACATGGCAATCCTCACAAGAGTTCTTTCTTTGAAGCGGCAGACGGGCTTCCGAGCGGGTCGACTCTGATTCGGCCTTCTTGCTGCGTCGCATGAAAAACACTCCTTCCGGGCGGTGGGACCGCCACGCCGACTTGGCCACTGCCTGAGGCGGTGGCACAGGCAGGATCTCGACACCTCCGCCCGTTCAGCAGGCTCAGGGCAAGCTCGGCGGTACATAGGTACGCCTCGGCGCTGAAGTCCCCCCTGCCCCCGCATCGCTTCGCGATGAGTGAACAGTCAGCAGAAAAAGCTTTCAACCGCATCGCTTCGCGATGAGTGAACAGCGGACACTCCTACGTTCATCGGGGGTTTCCGCATGGACACCAACCATACGTTAACCGGGATCGCCCGGCGTATCAATAGTCGGAAAAGGACTTTTCTATATACCAAAACTGTGCTATTGGCAATCGGCATGCTGAGAAGGCAGATAGAGAGCAGTCTGCAACGAGATGATTTCTTCATGGGTCTTGCGATCGAGGAGGCCGAAAAGGGTTACCGGCTGGCCGAAGTACCGGTCGGGGCGGTGGTCGTGGGCGCGGATGGGCAAATCCTCTCAAGAGCGCACAACAAGCCAATTACATCAAACGACCCGACGGCGCATGCCGAAATCCTGGCAATCAGGAGCGCCGCAACCGGGACCGGCAACTACAGGCTGCCTGAAACCGTTTTATATGTAACGCTTGAGCCCTGCTCGATGTGTGTCGGGGCGATGATTCATGCGAGGTTGCGGCGCCTGGTTTTCGGAGCGCGTGACCCCCGCAGCGGGGCGGCGGGAAGCTTGCTGGACCTGACAAGGGTTAGTTGCCTAAACCATCGTATAGATGTCACGGGAGGTGTTCTGGCTGAGAGCTGCGCCGAGATTCTGCGTAGATTTTTTAGAGAGCGCCGTGGCTAGTTTCCTTTCGGGCGGTGGGACCGCCAGCAGACTTGGCCACTGCCTTCAGCGGTGGCACAGGCAGGATTTCGACGCTTCGCGGGGCGGTACCCGTGTACGCCTCCGCGCAATCCCTCCCTTCGCAGGGCTCAGGGCAAGCTCTTTCCTTGCCAGGACGAAAAATGCCTCCTTTTCGAATCGGAAACTGCTAGTTTCCATCAAGAATTTCCGGATGGACGCCAGCTAGAAGAGAAGCTGCTGCTTTGCCTTTGGAATATGTAATACCTAGTGCGTTCAAGAGCGGGCGGGGACTTTTTTGACGTAGAAACACCCCGCCCCTACGGCACTGCCGCGCGGTTCTTTTGTAGAGGAGGGCTTTATGGCCTCCCGAAGCACCCGATTTAACGCAACTCCGTATAACGGAGGTTTCGGGGTGATTTATCGTTTAAATTGCTCTCCGCTTACATTAAAATTGGCTTTTAAGTTTTTTGCCGGGTGAAGAGCGATTAGTATTGCGGAGAGGTACCGAAGTGGCCGTACCGGGCTCGACTCGAAATCGAGTTGTCCTGTGAAGAGCAGGGCACGTGGGTTCGAATCCCACCCTCTCCGCCACTAAGCTACAGGCAAGAAGAAGTGGTGATCTTGGATTTTTTGGCAAAAACCGACTTTTTTGAAGGTTTAATCCGGTTTAATCCATCCGATGACAGCGTTTTGCGGAGAGATGTCCGAGAGGCTGAAGGAGCACGACTGGAAATCGTGTGTACGCCCAAAAGGTGTATCGAGGGTTCGAATCCCTCTCTCTCCGCCATTTAGCCTTGCCGGCTGACTGCCGACAGGTAGCTCACAGCCATTTATGTCTTATCAAGTCATTGCCCGAAAATGGCGGCCGGGTACCTTTGAAGAGGTTATCGGCCAGCCGCATGCGACACGGACGCTCCAGAACGCGATTCGCCTGGACCGTATCGCTCACGCCTATCTTTTTTCCGGAGCGCGCGGGGTGGGGAAAACATCGGTTGCGCGCATTCTGGCTAAAGTCCTCAATTGCGAAAAGGGGCCTTCCCCTACGCCGTGCAATGAATGTTCGAACTGCCGCGAGATATCGCATACAAACTCAGTGGACGTTATCGAGATCGACGGCGCCTCGAACCGCGGAATCGACAACATACGCGAGCTTAGGGAAGCCGTGCGCTACAGGCCCGCGAAGGGGCGCTATAAAGTCTATATTATTGATGAAGTGCACATGTTGACCACCGAGGCTTTCAACGCCTTGCTGAAGACCCTGGAGGAGCCGCCCCCGCACGTTATCTTCATATTTGCGACGACCGAGCCTCACAAAATTCCTGCCACTATCCTCAGCCGTTGTCAGCGGTTCGATTTCCGGCGTCTGAGTCTGCTGCAAATCGTGGAGCATCTTAAAAGGATTACCTCGCAGGAAGGGGCTGATTTCTCCGAGGGCATCCTCTACGCCATAGCGCGGGAAGCGGACGGAAGCATGCGCGATGCGCAAAGCCTGCTCGAGCAGCTACTGGCCTTCAGCGGCGATGAGCTTCCAGAGGCGGAAATCCTCGACATCCTTGGAGTCATCGACAGGCAAAGCGTGTTGCGGACCGGAGAGGCGATCCTTTCAGCAAACCCGCAAGCCTGCCTCGACCTCGTCTCGGATATCTACCGGCGCGGAATAGACAGCAGACGCTTTTGCCAGCACCTGTGCGACCATTTTCGAAACCTCCTTTTCGCGGCCATCTCCGATGAGCGTGAAATGGGACTCGATCTGCCCGAAGACGAAAAAAAATTGTTGAAGGACCAGGCGGCCGCGACAACTCCCGAGTCGCTCCATGTCTATTTTCAGATGTTGCTTCAGGGAGAGGAACAAATCCGCCGTTCGAGTATGCCAAAGATCGCACTGGAGATGCTTCTTTTGCGCATGGTCCAGCTCCCGAAGCTTGAATCAATCGATGCCGTGCTGGACAAGATCGCAATGGTCGAACAAAGTCTCAAAGAGGGACATTCTGCTTCGGCTTGCATTGTTTCAGAGAGCCAGCGCGGTTATGAGAAGACCGCGCCTTCCCCGGCTACGGCGCCTGCAGGGCCTTCCTCCTTCTCGCCGCCATCGGGTAGTGTGGAGAATCAGCCCGGCGCGTTGAGCCGGGAAAAGCCGGAGGCAACAAACGTTGTGCCGCTCTCCGGTTTCACTTCCGATTCGGGGCATGCTCGAGACTCATCCGACATTACCGACAACCGCGAATCGCTTACGACGCCGAATGCGGAGTTTCCTATTGAGGCGAACGTCCCAGTTGCAGCGTTACGGGAGCAAGAACCCGATGGGCCGATGTCCGCCTTGAAAGCCGTCGATGGCTGGCCGGGGTTTGTCGCCTTTCTTGAAAACCACAACCCCGTTCTGTGGGCCAAAGTTTCGCATTGCGCGGTCAAGGCTTCGGGGGACATACTCGAGCTGGAGGTCCCGGACATGTATGAGAAGAGCGCCGATGGTCCGGAATTTATCCGCAAACTCGAGGACGCCTCACAAGCCTTCTTCGGCTCCCGGCTACAATGGAAGACTACGATAAAGAAGACGTCCCAGACTTCCCGTGGCGCAGCGGCTAAAGGCCTCAAAACAGATAAACTTTCGGGCACAAAACAAATCGTCAATCATCCTGCCGTTCAGCAGGCAATCGAGATACTTGGGGCTGAACTCATCGAGGTGAAATCGTCCAAAAGGATTTGAACCCCAACGGTGAGAAGAAGAATATAGATTTGCCTTCTTAGCGTCTCAAGGTTTAAGGTTAAAGGGTTACCCTTAAAGTTTGAATCTCTAAAATTCAACCGGAGGAAAAAAGACAATGCCAAAGGGATTCAACCCGCTTCAGCAGGTTAAGGCGCTGCAGGAGAAGATGGCCAAAATGCAGGAAGACCTGGCTTTCAAGAAAGTCGAGGGGAGCGCCGGGGGAGGCATGGTGACAGCGGTGGTCAACGGCAGGCAGGAGGTTCTCGGCATTAAGATAGAGCCACAGGTGATCGACCCTGAAGATGCCGAAATGTTGCAGGATTTAATCGTTGCAGCCGTGAACGACGGCTTGAGAAAGGCCCAGGAAATGGCGGCAGCCGAAATGGGAAAGCTGGCCGGCGGACTCAATATTCCAGGGCTGAACATACCGGGGCTTTTTTAACGGTAAATGAACGCATATCCACCGATTTTGAGCAGCCTCATCCGTAAACTGAGCAGACTTCCCGGGCTTGGGGAAAAGAGCGCCACCCGGATTGCCATGTATCTTCTCAAGGCGCCGGGTGCCGAGGCGGAGTCGCTTGCGGAAAACATCCGGCAGATTCGCGACAATATACGAACCTGCTCAATCTGTTTTCATTTTACCGATGAGCCGATCTGCGCCATTTGTGGCGACCCGGCGCGAAATATCGGGGAAGTCTGCATCGTGGAAAGCACAGCCGACCTTTTGGCCATTGAGCAATCCGGTGCTTTCAAAGGCCGCTATCATGTACTCCAGGGCGTATTGGCCCCTCTTGACGGTGTCGGCCCCGAGCAAATCCGCATAAAGGAACTTTTCTCGCGCTTCGGATCCGAAAAAATCAGTGAAATCATCATAGCTACCAACCCGAGCAGCGAAGGAGAGGCGACCGCTCATTACCTTCTCCAGATTTTAAAAGACCGCCCCGTGCGCATAACGCGTATAGCCTACGGCATACCGATGGGCGGCGACCTCAAGTACACCGACCGTATAACCCTCGAAAGGGCGCTCAAGGGAAGACAGGTTTTTTAGAATCGCGACCCGCATCGCTCCACGATGAGTGAACAGTGGGCAGCGGACAGTGGACAGTGGACAGAAAAAGCTTTCAAACGCACGTTCAAAGATACCATAGAGTTTTCGATCTCCCGGCTCACATAGGACCATCGAACAGATGGGGTATGGCTGGGCCTTCCGGGCACTAAAACCTCAGACGGAAGGTTGGATTGTTTACATCCTTCTGTGCAGCTTTCTCCTAATGTTGTATGAATTGATGAAGAGGTGGTGGACCATGAGTGAAAATGAGCTGCTCGGTAGAATTGTCATCAATCCCAAAGTCATGGTGGGAAAGCCATGATCGAGGGTACACGGCTTACCGTCGAATACGTTCTGAACACCGGCCGCAGGACCCCAAAGCGACATTGAAGCTCATTGTCCCTCATTTGAGAATCAGCTCGAGACCGAACACTTTATTTTGAGATGGACCAACGCAAAGCTCCCACGCGGCTGACAACGTCAGCGACCCCGAAATTGAGACCGCCGGATACTTCGAAGCAGCCCGGGACAAGCTCACCGGCCTTTTTGGCAGAGCGCCCTATCTACCGCCTGGCGGCACCAAAATAGGGGTCATCTTTCATGATATTGAATGCTACGCTTACGCCGAGCCGCCCGAGGGTCCCATCGAGTTGAACTCCGCTGTCTGGATGAAGATGCCTTCGATTCGTCAATCCACTTCTGCGCACGAATTGTTTCACAAGCTCCAGTATGCCTATGGCTACAAGACCCGCTGGGTCTCCCGGAAGCCGATACTCTGGTTCACCGAGGGGACCGCAGCGTGGGCCGAGGTTTTCGTATGGGGCAGAGTGAGCCGAAGCTTCAAGATTGAAGATATGTTCAAGGACACGAGCATCAAGCTGTACGAAGCGGAGGACATGGCGCTGCCGTTCTGGATTTATTTTGTATCCGGAAACAGCGGCGCCGCCAAAGATCAGCTTATGGTCAATCTCTTTGAAAAGTGCGAACAGGAGAAAGGGGATGTGGAAAAGGCCCTCTTCGATGTGATACGGGAAGCTTACGGTTCTGTAGACTCTTTTTTTCTGCGCTTTGAACTCGAACGCAAGAATGATTTCTGGCAAGGGTCCCCTTCTCAATCATCTAATTATACGCGCATTCAGGGTCCGGACGGCAGGGACCTCGTGACTGAGATCAAGCAATACCAACACAGGAAACATTGGTTCTCAGTGCAGTAAACTAAACCGTTTTAGAGACTGACTATTGAGAAACGCATGAAACTTGTGCTTATTTGACGCTCGTTTTGGCGGTGGGCCCCGCCTCTGCTCATGGACAGATCAGGGATAGCGTCGAGATTGCCTGCCGATGGCCCCAGAGGTTCGACGGGCTGGATCTGCGATGCAAGCTCAGACCGCCTGGGAATGCAAAAAAATAAAAAGGCCTTGATTTTTTTTAACAAAGCGGGATAAATCGAGGTTAAGGGTAGCATGCGCTTTGTACCGTGAGCTCTATGCCGAAGGGGGTTCCTGAGGTTAGCGCTATTTGACCTGCAACGTTAGTGTGGAGAAAAACTATGGTTGAAATTCGATTTCATGGACGAGGAGGCCAGGGGGCTGTGACCTCGGCCGAACTTACGGCCCTGGCGGCAATCGAAGAAGGGAAGTATGCTCAGGCATTTCCAAGCTTCGGCCCGGAACGACGCGGGGCCCCGGTTATGGCGTTCGTTCGGGTGAGTGATGCCCCGATCGTTACCCGGGAAAAAGTTTATGAACCGAACATCGTCATCGTCCTCGACCCCACGCTCCTCAAGATCGTCAATGTTGAAGCGGGACTGAAAAAAGGCGGGGTTGTAATTCTGAATACCTCGAAGAGTGTGGAACAGGTCCGCAAGGAGACCGGCATAAAGGCCAGGCTTGCCACTGTGGACGCTTCCAAGATTGCCATGGAAACCATGCGCGTTCCCATCACCAACACTACCATGTTAGGTGCTCTTGTCAAAGCATCGGGGATCGTTCAGATAAGCGGTTTGCAAAATCCAATCAAGCACCGTTTTGGACCGATCGCCGAGAAAAATATGAATGCATGCGTACGCGCTTACGAAGAAACTAAGGTAGTGGAGGGATAACTGTGGCTAAAGAGACCGGAATCAAGAGTTGGAAAGAATTGAACTTCGGGATCGCCATTACAACTCCGGGAAACGCAGCGGAGCTGAAAACCGGAGACTGGCGGTCCATGCGGCCGGAAACCGATCGCGAGAAGTGCACCAAGTGTGGCCAGTGTTATATTTTCTGTCCGGATATGGTTTACAGCAAGGACGCCGAGGGCTACTACGCCCAGAACTACTATTGGTGCAAGGGATGCGGTACTTGCGCCAAGGAATGCCCCGTTGACGCCATCACGATGGTTCAGGAGGTCGACTAACATGTCCACGCCTATTGGTATTGAAGTCTCGATCGCCGTTGCCGAAGCGGTAGGACAGTGTGATGTCGACGTTGTTGCGGCTTACCCGATCACTCCTCAGACGCACATTGTAGAGCACCTCGCCGAACTCGTAGCCGACGGCCGCCTGGATGCCGAGTTCGTTCCCGTCGAATCCGAACACAGCGCGATGAGCGCCTGTATCGGATCTTCGGCAGCCGGAGCGCGCACCTTCACGTCAACCTGCTCCCAGGGCTACGCCCTGATGTCGGAGCTTTGCTATATCGCGTCGGCCCTGCGGCTGCCGATCGTAATGGCCGTAGCAAACCGTGCGTTGAGCGCACCGATCAACATCTGGAACGACCATGCCGACCTCATGTACGCAAGGGATACCGGCTGGATTCAGCTCATTTCGGAAAACGGGCAGGAAGCCGTCGATATGTCCGTTCTGGCTTTCCGCATCGGTGAAGATAAACGGGTTTCCCTGCCCGTGCAGGTGAACCTGGACGGCTTTACGATGAGCCACGTAATCGAGCCGATCGCCATCCCCGATGAAAAAGAAGTCAAGAAATTTCTGCCGCCCTTCAAGCCGGTGCTCCGCCTCGACCCGGCCAATCCTGTAACTTTTGGCCCCGTGGGCATGCCCGAAGTTTACACCGAAGCCCGCAAGGCCCAGGACGAGGCGCTCAAAGCGACGAAGCCCGTGATCCAGGAAATCTTCAACGATTTCGCCAGGCAGTTCGGACGTCAGTACAAGCTGATCGAAACTTACAAGACCGAAGACGCCGATACCATCATCGTCGCAATAGGCAGCGTGGCCCAGACAGCCATGAGCGCAATCGATGCAATGCGCGCAAAAGGCAAGAAGGTGGGGATCGCACGCATTCGTGTTTTCAGGCCTTTCCCCGCTGCAGAGCTTTTCGAGGCGATCAAGGGTGCAAAGAACCTGGTCCTGCTCGACAGGGTCTCTTCCTTTGCGGGTGGAGAAATATCCGGGCCCGTCGCCATCGAGATCAAGTCCGTTCTGTTCGACAAGAAGCATTTCCCGAAGGTGGGGAACTTCCTGGTTGGCCTGGGCGGCCGCGATGTGACGGGACAGAACTTCGAGGAAATGGTCGAAAGAGTGACCTCAGCGAAAAACGGTGACCTTCCAGCCTACGAATTCATCAATGTGAGGGAATAAATGGGAATCGCATCTGACGCTCTGAAGAATTTCAAGGGATTTAACCTCAAGAATATGCCCGAGGTGGAACCCTTGTCACCCGGTCATCGCGCGTGCCAGGGCTGCGGAGAGGTACTGGCTTTGCGGCAGGCAATGAAAGCAATCGGAACCAACACTGTCGTATGCAGCGCAACCGGGTGTATGGAAATTATCACGTCTCCTTACCCTCAGACCGCGTGGCGGGTACCTTGGATTCACGTGGCGTTCGAAAATGCCGCCGCCGTGGTAAGCGGCGCGGAAGCAGCTTATAAAGCGATGAACCGCAAGAAGATAATCGACCAGCCCGGGGTGACCTTCGTCGCTTACGCCGGGGACGGCGGAACCGCCGACATCGGTATGCAGGCGCTGTCCGGCGCCCTCGAGCGCGGCCATAATTTCGTCTATCTCTGCTTAGACAACGAAGCTTACATGAACACGGGTATTCAGCGCTCTTCTTCGACTCCTTTTGGAGCTTCGACCACTACGTCTCCCGCAGGCAAGAAAAGCTCGGGCCAGTCGACCTGGAAGAAGAACATGGCGGAAATCGCCGTCGCCCATGGCACACCTTACGTAGCCACCGCGACCCCGGCTTACCCGGTCGATCTAATGAACAAGGTGAAGAAGGCTTCGCTGGTGCCCGGTCCCGCCTACATTCACATCTACTCTCCATGCCCCACCGGCTGGCGGTGCGGGATCGACGAGAGTATCGAAGTGGCAAGACTGGCCGTGCAGTCGAAAGTCTTCCCGCTCTACGAGGTAATCGACGGCGAATTCCGTCTTTCGCGCAAGGTGGCGAAGCCGAAGCCGGTTTCCGAATACTTCAAGCCGCAGCGCCGCTTCCGCCATCTGACCGAGGCTGAGGTAGAGTTTATTCAGGGAAGGGTGGACGAGCAGTACGAAAAGCTTGTGAAAAAGTGCGTTGTGGAAGACAAGCAGAAAGAAAAAGAATAAACAAAGACTTGCGCGATGCGGGCGGGGGTAAACCGGAAGCAGGGAGCAGGGAGCGAAAGCGGCTACCCCTTGCGGGCGAGGATAAATCGGTGGACGTGGTGGACGTTGTGGACGAGATGGAGGTTGCCTCTTACGGGCGGGGATAAACCCCGCCCGTATACTACTACGGGGCAAAAATCCAAACCACGGGTACGCGTTTGCCGAAAGAGCCATAAAGAGGCGGCATGGGCTAAAAACCGCTCATGCCGCCTCTTAGCGTTTGCTCAATTTTTGGTTCATCCGGCCAACGAGTACCTCCGGCACGAGAGATGGCAGTATCTGTTTGCCAAGAAAATACTTGGTGGGCTGCGCTCCATCTCGCGAAGCGTAGAGATTGAGTTTGATTAGGCCTTTTGCCCACCCTACGGTTCTCATGCCGCCTCTTAGCGTTTGTTCAAGCTTTTTGCGGCAATATATAACTCGTTGGTATACCAAATCAGGGTCTGATATGCACCGGGGTCCCGGCGAAGGCGATCTTGAAAAGCTCTTCCATATCGCTGTTGTAAAGTGCTATGGAGCCATGTGTCCAGTCCTTATGCGCCCCTCCTGCGTGGATATAGAGCTGTCCGCCCAGTTTTGAATAGAAGGGGGGCGCAGCTTTACGCTCGGTGGCCAGCAGTATCTGCTGGAACTCGGGAGGTGAAAGAATGCCTGAGAAAAGGGCTCTTTCTGCATGCTTTCTGTCCGGGTAGTTGAGAACGAGTTCCTTGTTGAAGCGGCCCACAGGGTTTTTGAGGCAGATGAGAAAGTCTCCTTCAGGAGTCCGGCCGTCCCCTTCGCTTTCCTTGTCTCCAACCGGATGAAATCCAAGGCCTATCGGATAGTCACGGACCATCACATTGGACTGGATCACATAGAGACGCCGCTTTTCCTTATAGACATAGATGTCGGGATTTACAATGTCGGTTAACGCTGTGAGATAGTCGATCCTGACGGGTTCTTTTTCCCTGGGTGGTTGTTGGCTGGCGGTTCTGCTTTCCGACTGTTTATTTTCGGTTGATTTGGACGAATCGAAGCTGCTGTCCGGTTTCTGCATTGAACATGCTGAAATCGCAAACAAAGCCAAGCAAAGGAAGATTCCCCCGAACCTTCCCCGCAGGATAAGCCTCTGCATAGCTGCGCCCCCTCAGTGGTGTTTCTCTCTGCAACCCCGTCAAAGCGATATTACACGCCACTTACTGCCAGCGCAAGCCTAAAATCGGCCTCCAATCAGCTTTTGTCGTAAGGCCTTGTAACCTCAACTATTTTTGGACTTATGAAGATCAGCAGCTCGTTTCGTTTGTCGTCTGTTGAATCGGTTCTAAAGAGCCGCCCCAGAATGGGGATATCGCTCAACCCCGGAGTAGTAGACTTGACGACTGAAGACTCATTGTCTATGACCCCGCCTATGACGACAACATTTCCGTCGTCGACAAGAAGCTCAGTCTGGATCTTTCTTGTGTCGATGCCCGGTTCGGTGCCTTGCCCAACCGAATAAACAGTGGTCGATACCGTATCCTGCTTGGCGTTAATCAGCATTCTGACTTTGTGGTCCGGGGTGATATGAGGCGTAACCTGAAGCTCGAGGGTGGCGTCCTTGAATGCGGTTGCCGTTACATTGGCGGCCGTATCGCCAACCTGGAGGTAAGGGACCTGAGTACCCTGAGTCACCACGGCTTTGACATTATCGAGGGTCATGACACGGGGCGCGGCTACCACCCTCGCCAGGTTGACCGCCTGGAGCGCCTGTATACTGATGTCTATTTGGAGTAGTGTGTTGCCTACCAGAGAGGCAATCGCAGCGCTAAATTGGTTGGGGAAGGCTACAGTCGCGGGATTGAGTTGAAATCCCTGGGAGTTTTGGGACCCGGCCGGGATGGGTTGTTGCGAGGAGAACTGCAGATTCGCTCCCAGCTGTCTTTTGGTTTCGCTTGTGAGCGTAATAATGCGCGCTTCAATCAACACCTGCGGTGTCGGGCGGTCGAGCCTTGCAAGCAATTGCCTGGCATTTGTGAGTCTTGCCGGGTAATCGGTATAGATGATAAGGCTGGTACGCTCGTCAACGGCGACTTTTCCCCGCTCACTCTTGCCATCTGCGATTTTAGCGGCCATTTCGGCCGGTTTGCCAAAATTCACCGGGAGATATATTGTTGAGAGCTGGCCCAGGTCACGGGTTGTCTCGGCAAGGCTCTGTTTCGCCTTGATGGCGTCCGCCTGCTGAAGATACTCCTGCCGCAGCTTAGCCTGTTTGGCTATGCGAATCACATTGCCGACCTGTTCTTTGCCCAGGTCATTCATGGAAAGCACCATATCGAGCACCTGGTCCCAGGGGACCTGCTCGACTTTTAAGGTTACTTTACCGGTCACGTCAGGCTCTATTACGATGTTTATCCCGGCGAGGTCTGAAAGGAGCCGGAGGACATTCCTCAGGTCTGCGTCCATGAGGTCCAGGCTTACAGTTTTGCCAGAGTAGTCCTTTCTAGCGGCGGCCGGGGTGCCGATTCCCTCGACGGACATCGCCTGAGAGTCGGCGTTTATTGCGGCAGGCTTGACTTTTGAGGCCTTAGTTTTTGAAGGCGCAGGTTTTGCGGGTTCATAGCGGGCCGCACCGGTTGCAGCTTCGGGCCCGTTGGTGTCAATGGCAAGCGGGGTCCCCGCAGGCGTTTGCCCCGCCTCCAGCAAAGCCTCCGCGTCAGTCCCCTCGGCGCGCACTTCCACTGAGCACAAAAAACAGCCGAAGAGAAGCGCCAGTCCCAGGACAAAAGGAAGAGTACCGATCAAAATCTTTCTCTGCCTTCGCATGCGTTCTCCCCCTGATAGACACAACTCATTGTTATAATTGCGGTTAAAAAATAACCAGTTTCCGACCCGCAAACTGCCGGTCTCTTATCCGGAGTTATCGGATGGAGACCAATTAATCAATGCAGCGCTGCTATTTTTTCGCGCCGGCCTTCTGTGGTTGCGGCTTGTCCAAAAACCGGTAAGTAACGATGTTGCATGCCACCTGAAGCAAGGCACCCTGCTTATCTTTTTGCCGAGTTAACGTAAGCGACTCGACTTTTAAGATTCTGTCCAGCTTGGAGATACTATCCAGGAAAACCCCAAGGTCGTTGAAGGTGCCCAGAAGGTCGAGCCGGATAGGAATGGTAGCGTAAAATTCCTTTATTACCTCCGGTTGAGGTTGGAAAAGAATATTTTCCAAACCAACCTTTGAGCCAAGTCGTGAAACGTTTTCCAGAAGCCCCGGGATTTCTTTCTGATCGGGCAGAAGCATAAGAAGTTTTGTAAGTTCTTCTTCGGATTGGGCGATCTCTTTTTCAAGCACCCCAACCTTGGCAACCGCCGCCTTGAGAGTGACAAGTTTGTTTCGCTGGTTAGTAATTTGCCCCGTGAGCTGTGTAAGGGTGTCCATCTGGCCCTGGAACTTTAGAAAGTAAAAAGCAGCGCCCAAGATCAGCAGGGTAGCCGCAAAAAGCAGCACCTTCTGCATAGTGCTAAGGCCCGAGAGTTTTTCCTGGAATTCGGCTAAGATATTTTTCATAGCGGCTACATCTTCAATTTTTTTCGTACTTCGGAATATGGATAAAAACGGTATGTCAACTGGAATTCCCTCAGCTTCATTTCCTGTACAGCAAACTGCTTCGAAAGGACCAGATTGATACTGCCTTTTTCGATATAGGGGGAAGATTCGAGATTGCGCATGAACTCAACGATAGCCTCGTTGCTCTGGGCTACTCCCTCAAGGGTGACCGAGTATCCTGTCTGCGCCAGCTTGTTGAACCACATTTTCTCAGGAGGCACCTGGATGGAGAGAAGAGCCAGCATCCGGACGACCGCGTCGCGGTCGCCTTGGAGGTCCTTGATGATCAGCAGTTTTTTGTCAATGAGTTCCTTTCGTTTGGAGAGTTCCTGCAGTTCCGCGTCAAATTTAGCGTATTTGCTCACCTCCTGCTGCAGGGCCGAAAGCTCGTTTTGCCGGGAGGCGATTCGCTGATCTAAGGAAATCCACAGAAACCCGATAATCGCCAAGGCGAGAACAATAGTCAGGAGGTAGATTGAGGCGATTTGCCTCGCGCCTTCCTTTCGTTTTTGTACTCTGACCGGGAGCAGATTTATCTGAATCATTTTTCTTTCGTCTTTCTTAGAGCGAGCCCCAGAGAGATGGCCATTTGCGGGCCTATGTAATCGACGTAAGCCGGGTCGAACTGTTTGACTTCGTACTGGATGCGGGAGATGGGATTAAAAATCTCGACGGGGATCTCCATGTTTTCCCGCAACACTTTGTCGAGGCCGGGAATTCGGGACGAACCACCGCTGAGGTATAATGTGTCAATTTTTTCCTCCGGGTAATTATGATAGTAGAATTCTATCGCGCGCCGGCACTCGGCCACCCAGCCTGTTACAGTGGAAACGAAAATCTCTTCGAGGTCGAGCATGGGATATTTTTCCACCGATTCGCCCAGTTTGACCAGTTCAGCCTCTTCGGAAGAGATGTTGAACGACTCTTTTATGGAGTCGGTCAGCTGGTTTCCTCCTATGGAGATGCTCCTGGTGAAGACGGGCAGGCCCTTGTAGGCAATGTTCATAATGGACTTATTGGCGCCTATGTCGAGCAGAGCAACTCTTTCATCACCAAACCCATAAGTGACCTCAAAGGAGTTGCTTAGAGCAAAGAAGTCCACGTCGACAACAAAGGGCTCGAACCCGGAAAGTTTCAAAAGATTGTTGAAGTCGGTTATCGATTCTTTTTTTGCGGCGACAAGCAAGACATCCATGAAATTGGGGCGGTTCTTGGAGACGTCGATTACCTGGTAATCAACGTCGACCTCCTCGATGTTATAGGGTATATACTGGCCGAGTTCGGCATGCATCCTTGCCGCCAGTTCATCCTCGGTCATGGTGGGGAGCTCTATTTTTTTGATCATTACGTCGTAGCCGGATATTGATACGGCAACCGCCCTGCGTTTGATTTTCAGGTTATTGGCGAGCAGGCGTATGGTGTCTGCTACGACCTCGGGTTTGGCCAATCTACCCTCAACGAATGCATCTCGAGGCAGAGGCGCAATGCCCATGTTCATGAGCCTGGGCGTGACATTGCCGGTATTGGCCTGCATGAGCTTGACGCTGTGGGAACCTATGTCGAGGCCGATGAGGTTTTCTGCTTTTGAGAATAAAGAAAGCATATCAAGCGATTTCCCTGGTTATTTTCATTTGTTTCCGACCACAAACCCGAATTTAAATCTTTTTCTTGAAACCATCAAAGAAAGCATTTAGTATAAAAGATTGCGCCAACAATTTAGATTGAGAGGAGTTGGAGTTGAAAAATGTAGTTGCAGCCCCTGGCGACAGAGTCAGGCGCAAGAGTGTTGTTCGCGAATATGGTGAGGCCATAATCATAGCCGTAATACTCGCCCTTTTTATTCGCGCTTTTGTTGTTCAGGCATTTAAAATTCCCTCCGGCTCGATGGAGCCCACCTTGCTCGTCGGGGACCATATCCTTGTCAACAAGTTCATTTACGGCATTAGGCTCCCCATTGTCAACAAAGAGATTATCCCAATCAGAAGTCCTAAACAATTTGATGTTGTCGTGTTCCGATACCCAAACGACCGCTCTAAGGATTATATTAAAAGAGTAATAGGGCTGCCTCTTCACAAGGTTCAAATAATGAACAAGAAAATCTATATCAACGATGAGCCCCTGAAGGACCCCTACGGTTATTACGACGATCCGCACCTGATGGCGGGTGCAAGGGATAATTTCGGGCCGGTCATCGTTCCTCCGCACAGCTATTTCGTAATGGGCGACAACCGGGACCACAGCCATGACAGCCGCTTCTGGGGCTTCGTCGATGATAGCGATCTGGTCGGCGAAGCTTTTATCATTTACTGGTCCTGGAGACAGGAGGGTGCATTCACAATCGAGCCCTCCGAGAGCTATATCCGCTGGAACAGGTTCGGTAAATTGCTCCTCCAGTAAATAATGATTCCGGATTTCAAAGAGAGGATTGGGCCCGGCTTGCTCAATCCTTTTTTATTCGGGATAAAGTAAACTCGGTTCGCGTTTTTCCCGGAATTCCCGCAATTGCTGTTTCCAGTCTGATTCGATTTTGTCGAGATCCTGCCCCTGCTCGACCCGACGCCGCACGGTACTGCTGCCGATCAGAATATCTATCGGCAGTTTTTCCAGTTCGTACTCGTACGGAGGATCGAGCCATCTGAAGTGTTTCGGATGCGTCAAGCCAAGGGCCTGCAGGAGGGCAAGGCCCATCCTGTATGGTTTGAACCTGGCTTTGTCCGTTATGTGTATCTGAAACCCCAGGCAAGGTTGCCCCCTGTACTTGTCGAAAGCAGGCTCGTATGTAACGGGCCGAAAAGTTACGCCATCCAAACCGTGCTTTTTAAATTCTTCCAGAAACTTTTTCCGATTCAAAAAAGGCGCCCCGAAAAGCTGGAACGGCATTGCCGTACCACGCCCCTCACTGATATTCGTGCCCTCCAGGAGCACCATGCCGGGGTAGAGCAAGGCAGTCTCCCATGTTGGCATATTGGGCGAGGGGTAAACCCAATGAAGGCCGAGGTCATCGAACCTGCTGCCCCGCCTCCAGCCCCTCATAGAAACAACATCCAGATCGCAGTCGACATTTGCTGCAGCGCAGACGAAGCGAGCGAACTCCCCCGTCGTTAATCCATGTCTCATTGGAACCGGGTACCTTCCCACAAAGGAACTGAATGCCGGTTCGAGCACATTGCCTTCAATTTCCGTACCATTTATCGGATTGGGCCTGTCCAAAACGGCCACCTTGATGCCTGCCAGCGCTGCAGCTTCGAGGCAAAGGCCAATTGTGGTGGTATAGGTAAAGATCCGCGTCCCCACATCCTGTAGATCGATCAGGAGTACGTCTATTCTTTTGAGAGCCTCCAGCGAGGGTTGACGGGTCTTGGAATAAAGGCTCACCACAGGGACGCCTGTGTCAGGATCCTGCCAGTCGGCCGATTCAATCATATTTGCCTGTTTGTCCGAATAAAATCCATGTTGCGGCGAAAAAATGCAGCTCAGGTTTCCTCCGGCGCCCAAGATCAATTCCTTGACACTTTCCAAAGAGCTGTTGACCGAAGCCTGATTGGCGAGAAGCCCAAGCCGCCCCGAGCGAAACCATGAGGGGGGCGAGTGCAGCAAAACCTCGCACCCCAGGTGGAAGTGATCGCCTTTCCTGGTTTGGCTATGGCCTATCAACTGATTTTAATTCCCTTGCTTTAATTTTCCTGTCCAGTTGCATTTACCGGTTGTCTATAACTCCTTAAAAACTGTCATGTCTATAACAGATTAGCAACTCGGAGACCATTTAATTACATATCCGTCATCAAAACAGATTTTGCGAAGGCGCAAAATAATTTCAAAGCAAGGTGCATTGATAGGATTATCAAACCGGTTCGGTCGATGGCAAAAATTTGAGCGTCAAAGAAACCGTCAGGGGTCAAAAATTTTGTGATGATCCAAGGAATGTCTTGACCGGCAAACCTTTATTCTCGAAAATCTTTTTTGAGGACCGATATTTCAGGACGAATCATCGGCCGCATCAGAAAGGAATTTCCCAACCATGCCTTTGCCGTTTTCGCAAATCAAGTCCATTGTGGGTGCGGACAACCTGTTGATGTCGCTCGAGGAACTCCACTGCTACAGCTTCGATGCGAGCAAGATGCGCTTTGTTGCAGAAGGGGTGGCATTCCCTGCTGACGGAGCCGAGATATCGGCTCTTGTCAAACTGGCCAATGAACATCGTTTTCCAGTATACCCGAGGGGGTCTGGATCAGGAATGGTTGGAGCCTGCCTGCCGCAGGGCGGGCTGGTAATCGTTACCAACCGGCTCAACAGAATCCTTGAAATCGATGCCGACAATATGACGGCAGTACTCGAGCCGGGTGTAATCACCGGAGATTTTCAGAAAGCCGCTGCAAAGTACGGACTTTTTTATCCGCCGGACCCGGCAAGCCTTGCTTTTTCAACTATGGGAGGAAACGTCGCGATGTGCTCCGGCGGTCCAAAGGCAGTGAAATACGGGGTGACCCGAGACTATCTGCTGGGGCTGGAAATGGTCCTTCCCACCGGCGAGTTGATTCGAACCGGGACTCGTACCATGAAAGGAGTCGTGGGCTATGACATGACTCGGCTTATGGCAGGTTCCGAAGGCACGCTGGGGATTTTCACAAAGATAATCCTTCGGCTGATTCCTGCGCCTGAATCGGTGCGCACTATGACGGCGGTATTTTCCAACCTTGATTGCGCCGTGGAGGCAGTTTGCGGGATATTGAGGGAGCGCATCATTCCATCGACAATCGAGCTGATGGACCAGCCGACGATCCGTGCTATCGAGAAGCACCTGCGGATTGGGCTTCCGATTGAAGCAGAGGCGTTTTTGCTGATCGAAGTGGACGGACCCGACGCTCTGCTGGACGCCCAGGTTGCCAGAATCGAGCAAATTTGCCAAAAAGCGGGGGCGAGCAGAACCGAGGCGGCGCAATCCGATGAAGAAAGAGACCGGCTTTGGCTGGCCCGCAGGTCGATTTCCCCCGCTTTGGGACAGATCAGGCCCGGCAAGATAAACGAGGATGTTACAGTGCCGCGCACCAAAATACCGGAACTCATCAGGTCAATTCGTTCCCTCGCCGAAAAATACGACCTGCCCATAGTCTGCTTTGGCCACGCCGGAGACGGCAACATCCACACCAATATCATGCTCGACAGAAAGAATGAGAGCGAGCGGCTGCGGGCGGGAAAAGCGGTCGAAGAGCTGTTCGGAATAGTCCTTGGGTTGGAAGGCACCATTTCCGGAGAACATGGAATAGGGATCGCCAAATCCCCGTTCATCGAGCTGGAAGTAGGGGAGAGCGGGCTCAACGCCATGCGAAAAATCAAACAGGCCCTCGATCCACTCAACATTATGAACCCGGGAAAGATGTTCGTCCCGGACCGGACCTTTTTGGAGGGATCTTTTGTTTAAGAGCAAGGTGAGTAGTGAATGGGTGAATAGTGAATGGTGAATAGGTAATCCGTGCCGACGGACTGCGATACCATGACGCATATTTTTAAGATGAATATGGTCCGGGAGCCACTGAGACTGAAAGCTGCAGATCTTGGCGGCGGAATCAAAATGGCTCAAGATTATG
Organism: Syntrophobacteraceae bacterium; assembly: GCA_049520315.1. GTDB lineage: Bacteria > Desulfobacterota > Syntrophobacteria > Syntrophobacterales > Syntrophobacteraceae > SbD1. The sequence goes on along the minus strand of JBEKPW010000027.1, from coordinate 6,783 downwards.
GGCGGGAAATAGCCAGGAAGGCACTCGCTTCGACGTAGACCCAAACTTGCCCCTACCGCTCGAATAAACGACCGCAAACACCCGTTTCCGTCGAGTTGGATCAGCTCACCCGTTCCCATACCGTGAGTTGGGCGACGGTGTGCTGGAATTTGCGCCGGGTTTCACGGATCACGAATTCGACGTCTTCGGGCTCTCTTACAAGCCGGAAGTGTTCCCGCAGCAACTCCTGCATGCCTTCCAGGGTGGCATAGGGTTCTCCATCCTTTCTAAACCCTCCGATCCATTTGTCGCGCGCAGTGAATTCCGCCAGCCACGTATAAGGCGACGTCAGGACCAGCAGTCCTCCGACGTTGAGCCGTTCGTGCACATCCGACAGGAATTTGCCCGGATCATAGAGGCGGTCGATGAGGTTTCCGGCAAATATCAGGTCGTAATTGGAAAACAGTGGTTTGAGGTTTACCGCATCCGCCTGGAAGAATTCCACCCTGTCTTTCATCTGTTCGAGGCTGAAGTCCGAAAGCCGCGCTTCATGGTAGGAGACGAGTTCGCCTTCCTCGGGCAGTTCGTAGCGCACAAGCCCTTTTTCCTTAAGCAGAACGGCTATGCGGATGAACCGGGCGGAAAAATCGAGACCCGTGACCCGATCAAATCCCCGGGCCAGTTCAAAAGTCGACCTTCCCACGGCACAGCCAAGGTCCAGGGCCGTTCGCCCGGGGCGGTCCTTCATGGCTTCCAGGCAGATCCGGGCACACTTTGCGGGAAAGTTATCCACCCCGAAATAGGTGGCGCCGTAATGCGCTTCACAGTACTGGGAGACGGCGCCATCGGTTTCGTACATGGTCTCGAGGATTTCCACCGGCTGGTCCGATTCCACGTAACGGAACCCGGCATGCTGGAAAAAATGGCGCCGGAAGGCATAGCGGGAATCCCGGGTGGCTTCGTTGCCCGTCGAAATCCACGAGCCCCCTTTCATGAGGTTGTGCCGGGTGTCGAACGTTGGCGTGGAGAAGTCGTCATAATATGGATGCACTTCAAAGCTTTGGAAACCGGTGATGGGCGTTTCGGTCCACTGCCATACGTTGCCGATGATGTCATAGAATTCGCCGAACCGGAAGGTGTTCACGGGACAGGAGGAGGCCCAGTGTTCCAGGTTGATGTTGCCCGGGGCTTTGTCCCAGTAGGGTTGATCGGGGATCTGGTGTGCGTCCCGGAGACGATACCATTGGTCTTCGGTAGGTAGGCGCAGGGGTTTGCCGGTCTTTTTGGCCAGCCATTTGCAAAACGCCCTGGCTTCGAGGCAGTTGACTTCTACCGGCCAATCCCAGGGCATTGCGATGATCTGCGCCATGGTGCGGAACTTATACGACGCTCCGTCCCGGATCCAGAAAAGCGGGTGAGTGGCCCTGGAGTAGCTCACCCAGCTCCAGCCTTCTTCAGTCCAACATTCCTGCGCCGCGTACCCGCCTGCTTCCACGAATTCAAGGTATTCCTGATTGGACACGAGATATCGACTCGCCTTGAAATCCCGGACGTCGGATTGGTGATGCCCGAATTCGTTGTCCCAGCCGTACAGGGGATGGTCTTTGGATTTTCCCAAAACGACCCTGCCCCCCGGCACTGGAAGCAAATCGTTACGGGGCGCCTCGCCAGATTGCCGGCAAATGTCCCAGATGGGAAGCTGGCGCACCCGGTCGATGGGAGCACGCCGGATGATGACCGACGAGGTCTCGAGGTGGATCCTTTGATGTTCGATTCCCATCACGACGGCCCAGAAGGGATGGCGCCAGTCGATGGGCAGGGTGAGGGGGAGGGTGGTTATGAGCTTGTCCACCGTCTCGCGCACCGTGTTCCGATAGGCCTTCACTTCGGCCACCGCAGGCCAGTCGTAGTGGGCCTCATTCAAATCGTCCCAGGACATTTCATCCACACCCACGGCAAACATGGATTCAAAGCGCGGGTTGATCCGGAGGTCAACGATTTTGGCGATGATCAGTTTGTTGATATAAAAGACCGCCGTATGGCCCAGGTAGAATATGAGAGGATGCCTTAGGGGTTCCGGCCGGATGAAAAATGCGGCATCGTCTGCAAGAGTATCGTAGAGCTTTTCGTCAATGGTGTAGGTCTTATGAAAGTAATCGCGTATTTCCCGACGCTTTTCTTCGGCTGACCCCTCATTCAAAATGATGGTCCGGGTGTTGCGCAGTTCCATGTAAAATTCCCCTTTGCAGATGGATGCACTCACCGCTGCCCGGCTCCGGCGGCGGATCGATGCCAGCTTACGGGATGACGGCCCAGGCCGTCAACTCTAGACAGCGGCACATTTACATTGGCTCAGGATAATGCCTTTCCTTTTTAAATCCAGGCCCAACGCCCCGTTTCGAGGAGAGATCCTTGAAGAATGGGTTCCATCCGTCATTATAGTTTTATTTATAACTCAATGCGTCAACAAGGGTCGCGGGACAAAAAATACATTTTGTCCCGCAGCGCCACAATCTTCGGTGCTTGCAACGCGTACGATGAGGGAATGTTCCATTGTATCTTGAGCGATTCCCATTTATTATCAATAGTGAGAACAAGGATTCGTAATGCCGTGAAACTTTCATTACCGTTGATGTCCGGAATGTGAAATTGGTCCGAGGGGAATCGCTGATGACGATCACGCGTTCAGCCGGCACTGAGAAATCAGGAAGCAGTAACATCGGCAGGCTTATTCTTACCGAGGAAATAGCCGAATTCTGCAAGCGTTGGAAGATAGGCGAACTTTCATTATTTGGATCTATTTTACGCGAAGGTTTCAGGCCGGACAGTGACGTTGATTTCCTTGTCTCCTTTACCTCCGATGCGGATTGGGGTTTGCTCGATCATATCCGAATGCAGCAGGAGCTTGAGAGCATACTGCATCGCAAGGTTGACCTGGTCAGCAAACGCGCCATAGAACGAAGCCGTAACCAGGTGCGCAGTAAAGAGATACTGGGAAAGGCCGAGATCCTTTTCTCCGAGCGAGGGACGACCTATGCGGCGAGATGAGGCCACGCTGGTCGATATAGCCAATGCTGCACAATTGGCATTGGACTTTTCAGCAGGTCTGACAAATGATGAGTTCTTGAGAGATCTCAAGACCCAATCGGCTGTGCTCCATTAACTGACGATCCTTGGTGAAGCCGTGAAGCGCTTGTCCGGGGATTTTCGTGCCCGTTACCCTGAGATCCCGTGGGCTCTCATTGCCGGTATGCGACCATCTCATCCATGCGTACGATGCAGTTGATCTGGATGGAGTATGGCGGACGTTAAAGAAGGACATACCTGATTTGCTGAACGGAATTGTCCCAATACTTCCATCGGATGAGACATGACCCCTTCCGGTTACGTGGAAAACTCGATAATAGAAGACGTTATCTGGAACCTGGGCGATCTGTACTCGAGTACTTCCGATCCTCAAATCCAGAGCGATACGGAGTGGCTCCGGGAGCAGGTTTTGTCTTTTTCTTCGTACAGGGGGAAGGTGAGCGGGCTTGGGCCCGAGGATTTGCTTGAGGCCACCAGGAGGTTCGAAGAAATAAACGAGCGGACTCAAAAGCTGCTGGCATATGCATATCTGAATTTTTCGACTCAAACATCAGACCCGGCAGCAAGCGCGTTTTTTCAATCCCGAAAAGAACTTTACAGCGAAATCCGCCGCGACACCCTGTTTTTCGAGCTCGAATGGACCAAACTGGAAGACAGCCGGGCCGAGGAGCTCTCATCCGACCCCCTCTTGTCGAAATACGGGCATTACCTTATCTCGCTAAGACGCTATAAGCGGCATCTTTTAAGCGAACCGGAGGAGCGCATTCTGGCCGAGAAGGAACCCACCGGGGCATCGGCCTGGGGGGCCCTTTTCGACAAGATGCTCAGCCAGTTGAGGTTTGGAGAGAAAAAACGGACGGAATCGGAACTATTAAGTGAACTCTACAGTCCCGATCGCGAGGTCCGCAAACGCGCCGCTGCCGAGTTGAGCGACGGACTCCAATCAATCCTTATCCCGCTGACACACATTTTCAATACGATCCTGCTCGATAAGTCGATAGACGATCGGCTGCGTCAATACCCTCACTGGCTAAGTTCCCGGAACCTTAGCAATGAGGCGGACGACGCGATGGTCGGCGCCCTGGTGAACGCGGTTTGTTCCAGGTACGATCTGGTTCAACGCTATTACCGTCTCAAACGAAAACTTCTCGGGTATGAGGAGCTTTTCGACTACGACCGGTATGCCCCTGTTCAGGTCCCGGCCGAGGTCAAGACCACGTGGGATGAGGCAAAAGAGATCGTGCTCACTTCCTATGAGGATTTCTCTCCCGAAATGGCCAAGATCGCCCTGCGGTTCTTTAAGGAGGGGTGGATCCACGCTCCGGCCCTACCCGGAAAACGCAGCGGGGCTTTTGCGCACCCTGTGGTCCCTTCTGCGCATCCTTACATTTTTCTCAATTTTACCGGCAGCCGCCGAGACGTAATGACCCTGGCTCATGAACTCGGTCACGGCATCCACCAGTATCTGGCCCGACGGCAGGGGCTTTTAAACTCCGAGACGCCTCTTACGACCGCTGAAAGCGCATCCGTTTTCGGAGAAATGCTCGTCTTCCGCGCCGTTTTGAAACGGACGGCTTCCCCGGTCGAACGCCTGGGACTGCTCTGTTCGAAAATAGAAGATACCTACGCGACCGTTTTTCGGCAGGTGGCGATGAACCGGTTCGAAGAGGCCGTACACAACGCCAGACGGACGCGCGGCGAGCTGGACCCGGACTCAATTTCCTCTTGGTGGATCGAAACACAAACTGCAATGTTCGGTGACTCGGTGTTGCTGCTCGACCACTATAGAATCTGGTGGTCCTATATTCCTCACTTCGTCCACTCCCCCGGGTATGTATACGCCTACGCGTTCGGTGAACTGCTGGTGATGGCCCTCTACGAACAGTACCTGGGTGAGGGTCCGGATTTTGTCCCCAAGTACTTGGCGTTCCTGGAATCAGGGGGGAAAGCCAAGCCCGAAGAGCTGCTTCGGCCGTTTGGCGTCGATTTGGCAGACGCCGGGTTTTGGGACCGGGGCATGAGAATCATAGAGGGCCTTCTAGACCAGGCCGAACAGGAAGCACTTCGATGAAGCCAAAGGCAGAATTCAGGAAAACCAAGATCGTTTGTACACTCGGCCCCGCGACCAGTTCGCCGGAGATGATTATCAAGCTCATAAATGAAGGCATGGACGTGGCCCGCCTCAACTTTTCTCACGGAAACCACGAGCAGCACAGGCAGACCATCCACGCCATCCGCTCGCTTTCCAGGCAGACAGGGAAGGAAATCGGAATTCTCCAGGACCTCGGCGGGCCAAAAATCAGGCTCGGTCAGCTCAGTGGCGGGAAAAGAATCCTGAAGCACGGGGAGCGCGTCACGCTCGTAGCGGGAGAATACGCCGAGGGGGATGCTATCCCCGTGAACTATCCCGGTCTGATCGAGGATATAGAGGAGGGCAATCCGATTCTTCTTGCCGACGGCACGATTCAGTTGAGCGTGGTTGAAAAACGAGACAAATCAGCGGTCTGCGAAGTCGAGGTCGGCGGAGCGATCTACCCCCGCAAGGGAGTGAACCTGCCTTTGAGCCGGTTGAGCGTGCCAGCATTCACGGAGAAGGACCGTGAGGACCTCGCGATGGGCATCGACGAAAAGGTCGATTTTGTCGCGCTCTCTTTCGTCCGCAGCCTGGAAGACCTTCGAGATGTGCGGCAGATATTATCCCAGGCGACTTATCGCCCGATGCTTATCGCCAAAATCGAAAAGAGGCCGGCGGTAGAGAATTTTGAAAATATCCTGTCTGCAGTTGACGCGGTAATGATCGCCAGGGGAGACCTCGGGGTCGAGATGCCTCTTGAAGAGGCGCCAATGATCCAGAAAATGATAATCAGGATAACGAGGCAGGCGGGAAAGCCGGTCATAACGGCGACCCAGATGCTTGGCTCTATGGTGGAAAGCCCCAGACCCACGCGGGCCGAGGCGACCGATGTGGCTAACGCCATTCTGGATGGGACCGATGCGTTGATGCTCTCGGACGAGACCGCGATGGGCGCTTATCCGGTGGAAGCAGTTTCGACCCTGGACCGGATAGCCAGAACCACCGAGCCTTACCTCAACGAGAGGGCCTACCTGGATGAAGAGGTTTCAGGAATGCTGCACACGGTTCCGGCAGGGATCAGCCGCGCCGCATGCCTGCTGTCGATTGACCTGAAAGCCGCAGGGATCGTTGCGATGTCATCCTCGGGCAATACCGCCCGCATGGTCGCGCGGTTCCGCCCCTCGGCGCCCGTAATGGCCCTGACCGACCACATCGTGACTCAGCGCCAGCTATCTCTTTCGTGGGGCGTAACCCCTCACCTTATAAGCTCATTCATCGACACGGACCAGATGTTTTCATCGGCGCGATCCTGGGCGATGGAAAAAGGGGTGGTAAAACCGGGAGACTGCCTTGTTGTCACGGCCGGCGTACCGGTGGGAGTATCGGGAACTACAAATCTGCTGAAAGTTATGGAGATTTAGGTCAAAATTGCCATTGCTTTTGTTGTTATGCCAAGTAAGACCAAGCTACGTTCAAAATCCCCCCTGCCCTCGCGTCGCTCCGCGATGAGTGAACAGCGGACAGTGAGCCATAATGGGTGACTGTAAAAAAGTGATCTGCCCCTTTTAAACGTGGGTTAATCTGGAAGCAATACACAACCAGAACAGAGCCACAAAAAAGGAGGCAGATCATGGAAAAGTGTA
>JBEKPW010000026.1:0-55285 GCA_049520315.1 Syntrophobacteraceae bacterium | reverse complement strand
GTATATCAAGCATAAATTACAGTAGTTGTGGCACTACCTTTTGGACATTTTCTAAAACCAACCAAGCATCCATGCGGGTTTGCGGGCCATGACAGGTTGGGAACTGTTAAACTTTAGTCAAGAAACTAATTATTTCTTTTTGGCTACCTTGCAATTGGACAATCCGAAATTGTTTTTCGTGTGACAATGTCCGACAGAAATGGAACTGAATAAACCAAAATCACCCCTATCTGAGTATGGGCAGGGGTGAGATAATCGATTTAAAGGGCATCCTGAGAGGCTGTGGGGTGTAGGTGGTGGGTATGGTTTAGGGTGATGTTGTTTTCCCCTTCTGTTGTTTGGTATTAGTAATTCTATTTGATATATCTTTCATCAGTTTATAATATTCACTTGCGAGAACAAGTAATGCCAATATTTGAAGTGGATAAAGAATTATCCTCACTATTGCCCAGTTGGTTCCTTCAGTTTTTGCATAATTTATTGAAGCTACATACCAATTATATTCATTAGTAATATCGTGTATCAATTCGCTCTGATATTTGGCGACATCTGAGAAGAATTGTCTCACCGTGATCTGATTATGTTTTAGGTGTTCTAATAGTTGTACTATTTTAGGATCTTTTAACAATGATGATTCCATGGATACGATATCGCTATCTATAAGTTGTTGCCTCTCCGTGTCTGTTAATGATTCCAATTGGAATAATTGATACATAGTATTCCCATTACTCTGTTGCGTTATTTGAGTTATTCTCTGTAATTGATTTGCGGCTATTGATACTAGCTCGTTAACGCCAGAGGTGAATGTAGTTATTTTATGATCTGCATAGGAAATCAATATACTTGAAGCGAACATAAACATCAAAGAAAACATTTGTAATTTAACTGATTTTACTTCTTCTATAAGTTTCATTGTACATACTCCTTTGCGTCTATATAAGTCACGCCGCTTGGCTAACGTCTCTCATCTTCGATTTAAAATGTCCCTGAAAGGCTTTGACCGTCTGATTGATATCGGGATCTAACCTCTTTATCAATTCAATAAGCTGTCCCGCCAGTACAACCGATACCCTACATACGCCTTCCCGTGTTTCGTAAGAATCCTTTGGGCTTTCATTTGTCCAGTTTAAAGAATAATGTTCCAGTGGTTCAAGACATTCTGAACCTCATCGCGCGGGAAGAGGGGATAGGAAGTAGCATCATCCAGCCTCTTTTTGATTTCTGCTCTACGGTTTTCGATGGCCTTCTGAACGGCCCTAGAGAATGGCGCTACGTTTGGGGGATGAATTTGCCGATCGCCAGTCGGCCATGACTCTGGATACTTATCAGGAATGTAGCCCTCCTTGATTTGTTTTGCTTCGTTTTCGACATCAGGGTCATCGCATACCCATCCATAAAGGTGAAACGCACAAGCGCGCAACATCTTCTTTATTTCCGGCATCGAGTCTGTAAGTGCTTTCAATGGGGTGGGAAGCCAAACCATATTGGCAACACACGAATAGTATAGCGGACTTTGAACAATTCTATTCGCCTTCTGGAAGGCGGGATCATCGATTCCCCAAACATGGCATACCGTCCAATTCGGTGGCCGTTTTCCTGAGATTCCCAGTGCCTTAACAAGTGCTCTGCTTGCCTGAATGTTAGGCTCCACTTTGGATACGGTTTGCCCACTCTGCCGGTTTGTATTCGTATATTGTCTGGTGTGTAGTTGGCGTTATACATTGGTTTTCCCCGCGCAGTTTCCGGAAACCACACTGGTAATGCCCGAAATGTTACCGGATTTACCCAACGGCAAGTTTTCTCAATGAGAGGCACGAGATCTACGGAAGCCTCCAAGCACGCCGCACTTAATACATCAAGACCATCGCCCGGCGTAAGAGGTTTATCTTCAGCACGAATCGAAGAGGCTCCGCACTTGTTTCTATGCTCAAAATGAGCCGCGCCATATTTGCTGGATTTATGTGGTCTAACGGGTTGCCAGCAATTAGGGCAAAGGTACTCCCTTTGCGGTGACTTTAATGCATCATCAACACAAACGGTTTGGATTACCCCATTTTCCCTGACTATCGCATCAGTCATCTTCGCCATACTCATCCTTTGATTATCATCAAGATTACTGGCCTCATTTGCCGATAATTGGACTATTCCTCTCATTGGCCTTGAGACAAATGGGCAGTTGAATCGTCACGTAGCTCACGTGCTTGTCTCTCCAAAAGATAAAGATGGTTCAGCAGAAGAAATTCCGATAGTAGATAATCTCTGTGAAGCTTCAGTTCACGATGCGCTCGTGGATTTCGATGCGCCATGTATGCGTTCGTGAAGAGGCCCCCGCGTCCCTTGTGTTCAACAGAATCTGGTTGCTCGTCCCAACCTAACTTCGGGGTTTGCGACAAAAACACTTGACTGAATAGTTTGGAACCATACTCCTTTGAGCTGGCTCTTTCCCTGACGATATCCTCAAGCCGCCGATAGCCGGTAAAAAGGGTTTCGTCTGGGTGTTCAAAGAAGTTCATCGCCAAATCGATTATGCGGGTGTCGATAATTGCGAGGGGGATTACTGGCGGGAAATTTTCCCGGAGCACTTTCGATGCTCCTTCGGACCAATCCCGTTCCAACACATAGTCAGGCCAACGACTGGGTCTGATGGGCTTAGCGCTGTCAATGTTTTCTATATCGCCTGTGGTGAGCGCCGATAGATCAAGCCGCTCAATAAGTCCCTCGTTTACCTCGTACTCCACAAGCTCTGTGCCATAGAAATGGAGAAGCCCAACGACAAAAGAAAACGCTCTCGGACCCTCTCCGCCATATCCCGAGGCAAATCCAGACTTAATTGCGACGATGTCATGGTCATTAACTGTAAGCAGAAGGCAATGGCTCTTTTGATGGGTGAGAATTCGCGCGCGCGATATTCGATCTCCAAACTGAAAAAATCGCATGACAGCGTTTTGGCATTCTATCGAAACCCCGGGCAGTCCCGCGTATTGAATGCCGGCGGGTAACTTCTTTTTGCTGTGCATGTTTACTCCATTCGACCAACCAGTTAGAAAATCCCCTTGGGTTACTTTCCCATTTCACTCTGAAAGTATAGCCCAACCCTTTCTCTCTCTTTTATCTCAGATTTGTCCTTCAGGCCAGCAATTCGGAATTTGAGGTAAGTGACACGCCGAAGTTTGCCTCGCTAAGGGGAGATGGCCATGCCGCCCTCGGATTGCAGACGATGTGAATCCGTGGCTGCTCTACAGGAGTCCAATCCCCAGAAGTCCAATCTAACATTACCGACGCCAACCACATTTGATGGCACGCCATTGACTCGCAGGATTGTGCTAAATGATTGGCTGCCTCAAGAAATGAGGTCTGGCGCAGGTCGACGGTCCCGCATAATGGGGGGCGAACATACACCAGAAAGAATCCGCAAGCATTATTCTCAGCGGCCCTTTGGGCTTTCTCCTCTACATGAGTACGCAACGTCTCTTCAACCGACGCTGAGTGGTCAGCAGGAGAATTCGCTCTTTTGCTAATAACCACGCCATAAGGACGGACCGTGACCAGTATCGGCGTCCGTCCTGCGGTGAGGTCAATGTTTTCAGCCGGAAGTGTTTCATAGGCATCCAGGCGCCTTCGAAATTCCCCTTCTAAGGCTCTTTTATGCCGCCCGATACTCACCCTTGTGATTGTGCCTGTTCGCATTTCTATCGCTACCCGCCAACGTCCAGCTGCCCACCTCTCGGCAATCGGCGTCAAGGCATCCCGCAGCAATTGACTGGCGGAGCCACTCGCTGACTTCACATCGAAGGGAAGTTCGATGTTGTGAATTAGAGCGAGCCCGTCGAAGGGCGGAGGGGCTCCTCCTCTGTAGTGGTTTGGCCAACCAACGGCCCGCAGTCTACCGAGTTCTGCGAAGTAGGCCAAGGCAAGAATTTCGCTCTCCGCGTTATCGAAATTCTGCTCGTCTCCGAAAAGGGCGCGCAGTTGGTAGCGAAGTTCCACTGCCGACCACGTACCGAACAGGCGGCGGAGTGCCGTATCTAACGTGTGGACGCCCGTCGGCAATCCTTCCTCTGCTGCGTCAAGGATTTCCCTCAAAAAACTTTGTTGGTAGGACGACGAACCACAGTGGGCGAACGCTTCGGCGAGCGCTAGAAAGTTTTCCCTCTGCCAAGGGGTCATCTGAGAAACCCTTACGCATTTAGCGTGAGTCTAGCCACTGAACCGCTTTGAGAATGACCAATTTCCGTAATTGGACATTTTACAATAACGTGCCTCTTTCTAGACTAAAGACATTGAAATTCTGGCCTACTCCAGCGCCCCTGTCAGCAGGATTATGACCGCTTGATCAACCCAACAGCGAGATAGACCTTGAACGGAACTGCAAACCAAACGCTGCCACCGAGCAGCCGTTTACTGGACCCAACCCCTATCTAAACACGGCTTTTCAGAATAGCTGTTTTCATGCACGATCAAAGCACAATTGGTAACAGTCATGATAAAATATCAGCCAAAATACGGTTTAGTGTTCCTTCTTCTTGTGAAACTATATATCTATCCGCCAAAGAAGCCAGTGTCCCAGTTAATTTGATCCACAATTCTATCAGGTCGAAGATAGCCTATTTCAACCTTTATATATCCGCCTTGTAACTGTTGAATTGGTAACCTATCAAGATATCGTTCTTTAGAGCATCCATCCTTTTGAGGATGCCTTAGCTCAAGCATATGACATGGCGATAGAGGGAAAAACACCAGTGTGCCCGTAAGTCCAGGACTAGCCTCTTCGGACGGATCTATCATTGAATTGTAAAATGATACTGGACTGTCGGTGGTTACAAAGGGTCTATGGATGGGCACCTCGAATATTCTCCAAACCATCGTTGAGAAGATATCCGTATAGGCATGAGAATTTGTTATTAAATTCATGTGGTGAAACTTGGCACTTTCTTTGATAGTTAGTCTATAGCGACCTGTTGCAAGCTCTTGAGCAACATCAGGTATGGAATAAGCAACTGCTTCTATTTGCGTTTTAAGCATTTGGTCGAAATGTTTAAGTTGACGTGGCACACGAATCCTTTGGTAAAGCAAGTAAGTGAGAATATTAGCAGAATCATCATCATTGATTGCTATCGGATTATTGATAAGCTTGTCGATCGAGAGCTTTGCTTTTTTTCAAGGACACCAAATCTATGCTCTAGAATGTTCTTATCAAATTCCGGAGGTGCCCCAGTCTGGCGGTAATAATTCTTTACAACCATGACCTGTTCTGGTTTCTGTTTTCGAATTTCTTGCTTCTCAATATCGAGAACATGCAGGGTACCTGAAGAAGGCTCTGCAAATCTTCTAAGGTAAAAGGCCGGAACGAAATGGTGTCGTTTCGGTATCGATGGACGCCGTTCTGCCTTGAGCATGCAATACACCCATTACTGTGTGTTTGATAGATGCTCATTATCTCCCAGTCTTACGGTTAATTCAAGTGCTCTGATTTGCTCCGGAATGCATTCGACTTCGCGCTGAAGCTGCACTGGTCCCTCTCTTCCACCCAAGCCCTCTGAAGGTCCTCTTCGACCTTGAAGGCGGAAACGAGGCTTCATGGTGTATATGTTGGTTGTCGGGAAGAAAGTGGTTAAAAAGCTCTCCCCTAAATTAGCCCACCAGTAAACCGCAGGCGCAGATAGTCAAAAAGGTATGAGCGGTCTTCATCATGCCTCCCCCCGTCCCTTCTCCGACATTGACGATGGTATAGTCCATGTCCGGCACATTATCGAGCTTCCAGTCAAACAATTCCGTGTAGAACTTCTTTGCCCTCTCCGGGTCGTGAGTATGCAACTCAACATGCACGAACGGATTTGCCATGGTTTTTCTTCTTTTATAACATATTGTTATCTGTCGACGATCTCCTGTCAAGTGGATGGGGGAGATCGGGTGCGATTAAAAGTGACAGGTGCTGTAGGCGGGGTGCCAACCCTGCCTGTTCCGGAAGTCATTCCGCATATAATTTTTAATCGCACCCTGGGGATATCCAGAAACCATGGTCAAGGATTTGGCGAAAGGAGGCTTTGAGATCTCAGGCAATCGCTAAGAATCATCAGAACTGTCCGGTTAAATTTGGGTCTGTGACTGCAACTGATTGATTTATCCAGTCTTTTGAGACAATCATTCGTTTGAACGCGGATAAAGCTAACGGCAGTCAGCAGTGAAAAATAATATCCCAATCCATTAGGAATCGGGACAAGTCTGTCTTCGAACAGTCAGCTTTTGGTGAGGTCCGACTCGGAACGCAAAAAGGTAAAAGTGAAGAGGCAAAAGGTAATTAACTGCGGGTCGCGTGGAAAAGTTGAACGACTGATGGACACAGTCGCCGTTAGAGAGGACATTTGGGGGCCGAAAACCACAGTTTAAGACTCCGAAGCAGGCAATCCGGACCACTCTTTCCGCACGCAGCCACACTTTAGCTTGGTCCGACCCGATGCTCCGATGCTGTCCGACCCGATGCTCCACTGTTTGCGCACCTTCTCCCCAGGCGATACTCGGTAATGGAACTCCTCTGGGATGCATTGGATTTGTAAAGCTTTTCGAGATGATTTTTGCTCACATGCAAAAGGCCAGGAGCGCTTAATCAGGACTGAACGCTGAAGACTGAAGCCAGATTGGATATTCTTTGCTCCGGCGTAGGGACTTGGTTTGGCAAAACGTAGGTAGTTCTGATAGAATGGAACTTGGTCCGTGGGGTGAGGTGACGCAATACGGGAAGAGGGCTAAAAAATTCTTATTTCATGCCGGTTTCACGTAGTGAGGGTTAACAAAGCTGTTTATAAAAGAAGAGGAGAAGACAAATGGGACTTACAACTGAATCGAAACTCTCGGAACTATTGGCTGATGAACTCAGCAAGGAGGTTGTCGAAAAGCACCTCCCGGGGATATCAACCCACCCTATGTTAGGAATGATCCAGAACATGACACTCGACCAGATCATGCCGCTCTCCCAGGGCCAAATTACTCCCCAGGCGATCCAGGCGATTTCGGAAGATCTGGCGAAGCTCTGATAGGGGCGCAGCCCTCGCAATCACACGCCCCTGCCGGCCCGGTCGGTAGAACTGAAAGTAGGTTGCGTCCGACATGGTGCCGATTGGAAACGAAATTTGGTATGGGCCATTTTCTCTTCCCCAATGGCCCATACTAACTCTCCCAGATTTCGAGAGACTGATTTGTCTCTGAATGCCTCATTCCCCTTTTCTCTCCGGGCGCCCGTGCAGAGGGGATGGAAGGGGCGCAAAAAACGGCCAACGTGGAAGATCAGCTTCCCCCTCTGTGGGTGATCAAACAATGATTCGGAAATGGCAACAGATAAGTTATTGAATTTATTAAAAGCCTGCTTGCATGTCACGTCACCCCGGCCCCCGGATCAGGTCCGGGGCAGGCGCCGGAATCCAGGCTTTTCCCAGCTAATTAATTCTAAAGCAAAGGCACTGGACCCCGTCCTGCGCCGGGGTGACGGCCTTACCGGCCCCCGGACTGGACACTTCCGGGGCAGGCCGCGCCGGAATGACGGGCTTCTTCCTTGTAGCTGCCCGTCTTTATTTGAGCGCTTATGGGGATCCGCCCTCACAAAAGATCGGGCGCGGACTAGACGCATCATGTGACGCCCATGCGTCAAGCGGATGGCCCGAAACGAAGTGAGGGTCCACCCCGCCCCTACGGATGTCGCGCGGTTCTTTTGCGGGAGGGCTTTATGCCCTCCCGAAGCGCACGATTTCGACGCAATTTCATGATGCACGCGTCACCCACGAAGCATGAAAATGGCATTTTCTAGGTAACTCCGTATGAGTTTTGCAGTCCAATTCAACTTTATATGAGGGCCTATTCGTGCCGATGCGAGTTTCAGATTGCAGTCATGCGGGCCGGTCGAGTTCCTTCCTGACAGCCAGTCCCAGTTTCTCCAGCAAATAGGGTTTTTTCACGTAGGTCCCCGCGCCCAATGCCTGAGCCCTACTCACCCGTGCCGTCTCGGAAAAACCACTTACGATGATGGCCCTCTGATGCGCATGGATTTCAAGTATTTTGGCATAAGTGTCGAGACCATCCATACCGGGGTCCATGATCATATCTAAAACGACCAGATCAACCGCTTTTTGCTTGAGATACTCCACCGCTTCTTCACCGCTGGAAACACTGACGACGGAGTAATTCAGCTTCTCGAGCATGGTGCCGGCGAGCTCCCGCTGCTCTTTAACGTCATCCACAACAAGGATGGATTCACCTTTGCCCATGTATTCGGCAGCGGATATGGAAACCTTCTCGCTGGACATTTCCTCTCTTGTCACAGGAAAATAAAGGGTGAAAATGGTTCCTTTGCCTTCCTGACTTTCCACATTGATATATCCCAGATGATCCTTGACCGTGCCCCAAATCACCGCCAGTCCCAGACCTGTCCCGCTGCGGCCCATTACTTTTTTCGTATAGAAAGGCTCGAATATGCGCTTCAGGTCGCCTGGTGGTATCCCTTCTCCCGTGTCCGATACGGACAGAACGACATAGTCCCCCTCCCGGACCTCATCGTATCCGGAAACGGGTTTATCCAGATACCGGTTCCTGGTTTTAATAGTAATTGCGCCACCCTCAGGCATGGCTTCAGCGGCATTGGACACCAGATTCATCAGCGATTTGCCGAGATGAACGGCAGAACCCGATATGTTAAGAAGGTGCGGTTCCAAATCGGTCTCGATCCGGGTATTGGGATGATAGGAAGAGACCCCGGCGAACTCGGGGGAGTTCCGGCATTCCAGGACAATGTTATTCAAATTCAACACTTTTCTATTGGAGACCCCCCTCCTCGCCAGGGTCAGAAGATCCTGAACAATCGCGGCCGCCCTCTGTCCGCCCTTCAGAATCTCATTGGCTCTCGATCTTGCCGAACTGGACTCACGCGAATCATTTGCAAGCAGTTCAGAATAGCCCACGACAATACCCAGAACATTGTTGAGGTCGTGAGCCACTCCACCAGCCAAAGTGCCCAGAGCCTCCATCTTTTCCGCACGTTGTAAACGGTCTTCCAGGCTCCTTCGTTCTTCCTCGGCCCGCTTCCGCCCGGTGATGTCACGAAAACTCCACACCCGCCCCACGATGGTATCGTCGATGCGCTGGGGCTGTGAATAACGTTCGAATATACGACCGTCTTTAAAGACCAGTTCATCACTGCAACTCGCATCAGCCGACTGGTAAAGCGCCCGGACCTTGTCCAGAAACGCATCGGGAACCAAGAGCTGATCAAGGACAAACTGCAGCAACTGCTCGTCATCCCTCGTTTCGATCAGGGCCTCGGGAATCCGCCACAGTTCCAGAAAATTCCGGTTAAAGCTGGTCACCTTGCCGGCGGCATCCACGACCAGAATGCCATCCGCCGTGGACTCGAGCGTAGCAGCCAATAGTGAATGGGAATTCTGCAGCGCCTCCTCGGCCAGCTTTCGCTCCGTGATGTCGGTTAGCATCGCAAAGGATCCCCTAAACCCGCCATCTTCGTTTCTCATCACTGTGACAGAAATATTCGTCCAACATTCCGTGCCATCGTTGCGGCGAAAGCGACGTTCGTAAGTCTCGCTCAGCCCCTGGAAGCGATGAGCCCTCTTTTCCCTGTGATCGGCCAGGTCTTCGGGAAACAGAAAATGGGCTAAAGGCTTGCCGATGATCTCTTGAGGCAGATATCCAAGCATGTCAGCCATTTTTTGATTCACATATGTAACGAGGTAATCCTCGTCCGTCATATAGATGCCTTCATTGGCCGTTTCAACGATCCGGCGATATTTTTCCTCGCTCTCACGCAGGGCCTCTTCTGCCCGCATGCGGTCGGTAACGTCGTCGTATACGACGACCATTTCGCCGGTAGGCAGTTTGTAGACGAAGTTCTCGTACCATAACGAAATCTTTTGATCATGGTAAAACGATGCCGCATGATGTTCAGGGATGCCCGTTGTCCAGACCCGCTCCAATACATCCAGGAGTCCGAATTCATTGACGCCGGGCAGCACCTCATGGATGCTTTTCCCAATAATGTCCTCTTTGCGAGTGCCGTCTATTCGTTCACCAGCTTTATTGAAATCCTTAAAAATGAAATCTTTGCCGCCGTCTTTTACTTCATAGATCGCCACCCCGCTGCTGGTGTTGTCAAAGAGATCACGGTAACGAGTTTCACTCGCACGCACCATTTCTGCCGATTTTGATGTCCTGTAATTAATTATCATCGGTACTACTATAAGGGTGCATATCCACATTGTTATAATCACACCGACCAACTTGTATAAGAACATTCTTCCCATCGATGTCATTATTACAATTGACCATCCTTCAGGATTAATGACCTTGCGTGAAGCAAGATAATTCTTTCCATCAAAATTAATTGCCTTCCCGTCCACAACCTCCCGGGGGAGGACAGCATCGAACTCTCTTTGACCGAACTGTCCCGATTCAAGCAGGGCAAGCCTGGTTTCCAGGCTTATCGGCCATAGGCTTTTGAAGGTCATCTCCTTCCTGCTGGCGAGAAAGATAATCCCATTTGGATCGACAAGAAAAAAATAGGGATACGCGCTCAGATCCGCTTCTCTCTCGTCGAGATCCTTTTTAATAACGACAACACCAATAAAATGGCCTTTGCTGTCCTTAACTGGATAACTTGCATAAAAACCTCTCTGCAAGGAAGTGACGCCTAGAGCAAAATACCGGCCTGGAACACCTTTCTTTGCTTGCATGAAGTAGGGACGGAATTGATAGGATTGGCCGACAAAGCTATCCGGAGTATTACGGTTGGAGGAAGCAATAGTAATTCCGTTACTGTCTATCAGATAACTGACAGAACTATCCAATCCTGAATTGTACCTGTCTAAAGCCGAGTTCGCATTAGCGATATCCTCATTCTTGTGTGAAATGAGCGCAGGTGCAATCATGGGAGACCCTGAAAGCACACTGACCGATCTTTCGATATGCTCAAACTCACCGGTAAAATGGGAAGATTGTATTGATATGGTGGATTCGTTAAATTGAAGTATTTCCTGCCGCGCCTTATCACCCAAATATCTCGTTGCAAACCATCCCGCGCCGGCAACAATGAATAAGAGAATCAGATAGAATATTAAAACTTTGTAGCCTGATGCGATTTTATTATTAATGGAAGTGCCCATATGCCAACCTCAGCCCAATATTCATCTCGAGATGGAAAATGCCGAGCGCGATGTAATCCTCCCGGGCATGTCCGGAAAAAAAGAGCTTCTCTCGATTGATTTCCGTTCAGTGCCGCCATGGGACTTTTCTTTTACAACATATCCGAGTTTCGAACAAGCCAACAATCTGAATAGCAAACGTTGTGCCTGATCGCGCCTTAGTGTGCCCCCCGATGTATTGCTGTAATGGATTTATCCCGGCTGAGTCTCTTCAGCCGCCTATTGCATTTGGACCGCCCTGCCCTTCCTGCATTTTGAGTTTTCAGATACACGGCCTTAGGTTCAAAACTTTTCTATTCACTCTGGTTTTTGAATTCAATATGAAAGTATTAATTTTCCGTTCATCCTATTTATTCAATCAATCAAATTTCTTGACTTTAAATTAACTTACCGTAATATATCTTCGCATTGCCAAAACTAATACTGAATGATAGTTAGCCAAGCCCTGAGGGGCATCCTATGCCCTGCGCCTCGGGCTGCCAAGCTGGAGCATTTCCGCCTGGCGAAAGGGAAAAAAATGAGGAGCACTCAAGCGCAGAGGATTCTCAGCGTATTAGCTCTCATTGCTGGCGTGATCCTTGGCAGCGCCTTTGGCGCCAACGCCGCCACGATAAATGTACCCGACGACTATGCTACCATCCAGGCCGCGATTGACGCGGCCAATGACGGCGATACGGTGCTGGTTGCGCCAGGGACTTATGTGGAATGCATAGAGATCTTAGGCAAAGGAATAACGGTTGCAAGCATCGCAGGTCCGGAGGTAACTATAATTGACGGCGGCGGAAAAGGGACGGTAGTCTCATTCGAAGTCTGTGAGCAAAAGCAATGCAGTTTGCAGGGTTTTACACTGCGGAACGGCTCCGGCGAATTAGTGACTGCGATTGATATCGGTAGCTCCTCGCCGATAGTAAGGGGCAACATCATTGACGGTAATACAACATGGACCAATCGAGCCATCTCCGGCAATGATTCGTCACCTGTAATTGAAAAAAACCAGTTTCGCAACTTTAGTTGCACCGACAACCCTTCCTCCGGCGTTGTTTACTTCGAAAATGCTTCGTCCCCTATAGTTATGGATAATCTGTTTTTGAACAACCCTTGCCGGGCAATAAGTTTTGTCACGATATCAGGCACCAGCCCTCAGATTGCAAACAACACGATCGTCGGGAACAGATCCGGGATCGGCTTGGCTTATACTACCGATTCAGTCCTTCGCCTATACAAGAACAACATCATCGTTGGGAATAACATAGGATTCGAAGTTCAACCCGGTACATTGCCCAGTGATTTCATCTGGCAAAACAATCTCGTCTACGGCAATTCCACCAATTATTCGGGTGTCTCGGACCTGACCGGAATCAACGGTAATATTTCGGCCAATCCTCTCTTTTTGGACCCCGCGAATAACGATTTTCACCTCTGTCTCGGTTCGCCCGCCATCGAGGCGGGAGACACAACTGGCCATGATCTCCCCGCCACGGACTTTGACGGAAACCCGAGAGTTATCGACGGCCAGGCGGACATCGGAGCCTATGAATTCGATCCGAACGCCCCTCCGCGAGTCTCTTTCGAGGCGAACAATGTTTCCGGGACCGCCCCGCTTTCCGTGCAATTTACAAGCTTCACCACCACAAACGTCACCGGTTACCTGTGGGATTTCGGCGACGGAACATCTAGCACTGAAGCCAACCCCTCGCACTCTTTCGGCATGGGTACCTATACAGTCAGTCTGAATGTCATTGGGCCTACCGGTACGGGTACCGTGACCATGAATAATCTGATCTCGTCATTGCTCGCAATAACGGCTTCGGCGGGAGCCGGCGGCACGATCTCACCTTCAGGCACTACTACAGTGCAAAATGGCAACCCACTAACCTACACCGTCACCCCCAACCCCGGTTACCAGTTGACCGCCCTGACCGTTGACGGAACAACCGTTGGAGGCCCATCGCCTCTCCCATTGACCTATACCCTCAACAACATAGAGTCTGACCATACTGTAACAGCCGTTTTCGCCAGTTATCTCGACTACTTCGGAATACAGGCGGGAAACCACTTCGAATCCCTGGCAACATATCCCAAAGAGAGCCCCCAGACGTACACGGATACTATCTCCCTCGACACGACGAGCTTTTCTCAGCCTTCCTATCTAGACCAGGAGATCCAAGACGGTGCTCAAAGCGATATCTGGTATCAGGACTTTTCAAACGGACTTTTTGTGAAACAAATGGAGAGTTCCGGGACGCTGCTCACCTTTCCCCAGGCACTGCCGTTGATCAAAACTCCCCTCGCGGCAAAGGCGCACTGGGCAGCAAGCACCAGCTTTTCAGTGGAAGGCATTCCGGCTACAGCCAAAATTACCGCAACAGTATCCCCCATGGTGCTTGTAAATGTCCCCGCGGGTCATTTCCTCGCATATCCCATAGCCTACACGCTTTCGTTGTCAGCTCGAGGCAGGACCACTTCGCAGTCATACACGAATTGGTTCGCACCTTACATAGGCACTGTCATGGCCAAGGTTATTTCACCGGCTGAGACAGACCAGTTGATGTCGTTTGCAGTGGGGGCTGGGACGGTCACAACGCCTCCTCCCGTTGTCACCGGAACTGCACCCAAATCGGCAATAACCGGCAGCCAGATATCGATAAACGGCTTCCAGTTCGGTGAATCCCAGGGCACGAACACAATCATGATCGGCGGTATTAACTGCGCTCAAATCGTGTCCTGGTCCGATACACAAATCCAGTGCATTGTTCCCGAAACGGCTTCTACAGGGGCGGTGACCGTGGTAACGGACACCTGGACCAGTAATGACTCGATTATATTCACAATTCCTCCCCGGATTACAAGCGTCACTCCTTCTTCCGGAACACGAGGGTCACCCGTGCAAATACTGGGGCAAAACTTTGGAACCGTCACGGGCAAAGTGAAGCTTGGCGCAGTCCTGACAAAGGTTACGCAATGGAGGGATAATTCAACCACCTGCACCGTTCCGGCCGGCATGCCCTACGGCGCATGCTCCGTCACCGTGATAAACTCACAGGGACAAAGCGTTCTTAAGGGAGCTTTCACCGTCGTCAAGTGATGGAACGGTCCAACACCCGTCTGACCCTTGCCGCAAAATCATCTCTGCCGAAAGGTTTCTGAATAAAATTTACTCCTTCGTCCAGAATGCCACGATGTGCTATCAGGTCGGCGGTATAGCCCGACATATAAAGACACTTGAGGTTGGGCCGGATTGCGCCAAGCTGTTCCGCAAGTTCTCGCCCGTTCATCTCCGGCATCACAACGTCGGTGATCAGCAAGTGAATATCTCCCGGATGATCTTCGACAAGGTGAATGGCTTGTCGCGGAGCCTTCGCCGCAAGCACTGTGTAGCCCAGGTTTTCGAGAATCGTCTTGCTGAGATTGAGGATGGCTTCATCGTCTTCGACCAGCAGGACGGTTTCGGTACCTGTCGGGGGCTTGCCGGCCATCTGCTCAGAGGCGACCTGCGGGGTTTCGGCCTCGAACCGCGGCAGGTAGATTCTAAACGTGGTTCCTTTCCCCGGTTCGCTGGCAACGTAAACAAAGCCTTCGTTTTGTTTAACGATGCCGTAGACCGTGGACAATCCCAGCCCTGTTCCCTTGCCGACCTCCTTGGTGGTAAAAAAAGGCTCGAAGATATTCTCGCGCACTTCCCGGCTCATACCCGTTCCAGTATCGCTCAGGGTCAGCAGGACATATTCTCCGGGAATGAATTCCGGGGTCTCTGCCCTAACCGAATCATCGACCACAACGTTCTCGGTGCTCATGGTGATGGCGCCTACTCCGGAAATGGCATCGCGAGCATTGACCACAAGATTGGCCAGAATCTGGTCAACCTGGGAGGGATCAATTTTGACTTTCCAGAGATCGAGTTCCGGCACCCAGAACAGGTCGATATCCTCCCTTATGAGGCGCCGGAGCATCTTGAGCATGCCCGAGATCGTGTCGTTCAAATCCAGTATTCTCGGGACGGCGGTCTGTTTGCGGGCAAAGGCCAGCAGTTGCCGGGTAAGGTCTGCCGAACGCAGGCCCGCTTTGAGGATCTCCTTGAGGTTGTGCTGGAGTTCTTCAGCGGAAACGTCCGTATTTAACGCCATTTCGGCCCGGCCGATGATCACGCCCAGCATGTTGTTGAAATCGTGCGCCACGCCGCCGGCCAGCCGCCCTATTGACTCGATCTTCTGGACCTGGAACAGTTGTTCCTCAAGTTTTTTTCTTTCCTTCTCCCCTCGCTTGTATTCCGTGATATCGCGAAATGTGATCACGGCCCCCACAACCTCACCTTCTTCAATGATAGGCGCGCTGCTGTATCTGACCGGAAAACTTGTCCCATCCTCTCTCCAGAACACTTCTTCCGTAACCTGGCAGAATTTGCCGGACCTGAAAGCCTGAGAAATCGGACAATCATCTTCAGGGTACGGCCTTCGATTTTCTCTGGTGTGATGATAAAGGTCATGGCCCTTCCGGCCGATGAGCTCATCGGCCGTATACCCCAACATCCGGGTAGCGGCAGGGTTGACAAAGGTGTGACTTCCGTCCGGGTCCAATCCCAGGATCCCTTCTCCTGCCGAGTTCAAAATGAGATCGTTCCGGCGCCTGAGCCGTTGAACAGTTTCCTCTGCCTGTTTGCGTTCGGCGATTTCTTGATGCAACCGTTCATTAGAAGCTTTGATGGCGGCCAATGCCTCCTTGATGCCGCTCAGGTCCCTTGCGACGCTAACGCTGCCGAGAGTTTCGTTTTGGCTGTCTTTCAGCAAGCCAATGGAAATTTCAAATGGGACAATGCTGCCATCCTTTCTCTGCATTCTCATTTCCCATTTCCTGACCGATCCTTCCAGGCGCAAGCTCATAACCATTTTTGCGAGCTCATCTTTATCCACATATAGATCAAACGCAGATTTCCCCTTCATGTCTTCAAAGGTATAGCCGTAGAGGTCCTCCGCCATTTTGTTCCATCTGATAAACCTTCCATGCTTATCCACAATGCCGATGGCATCGGGCGAATTCTCAAAGATGTTCTCAAGGTACGCATTGGCCTGGCTGATCTCCTCTTCCATCAACCTGCGCTCCGTAATGTCCGCGTAAGTTCCCAGCACACCAATCACCTGGCCGTCCCGGTCATACATGGGCACCTTGCTGGTGATCAGCCAGGCGCGAGACCCATCCGGCCTGATTTGCGGTTCTTCATAGTTGATCT
Source organism: Syntrophobacteraceae bacterium (assembly GCA_049520315.1). Classification (GTDB taxonomy): domain Bacteria; phylum Desulfobacterota; class Syntrophobacteria; order Syntrophobacterales; family Syntrophobacteraceae; genus SbD1. The sequence continues at coordinate 38,866 of JBEKPW010000026.1, read as the reverse complement.
TGGGCCTGCCGCTCTCCATCACCTCACGATCATCGGCATGATAGAGGCCGGCAGTTGCCGCAGAGGCGGTGTCGTAAGCGGTCTTGCCCACAAGCTCGCCCGGGTCCTCATAGCCGCTATCCAGGGCGAAAGGTTTGTTGCAGCCAACGAAGACCGAGTTCCGATCCTTCCAGAACACCCTTTGCGGGATGTTGTCCAAGACTGACCGGAGCATTTGACGCGAGTTGAACAGCTCGTCCTGCGCCCGCTTGCGCTCCAACAGTTCTTGTTCCAGCAGCCTGGTGCGCTGGCCGACCTGTGCCTTGAGAGTCCGATTCCATGATATGACCCCCAGGAGAATCAACGCTATGACGAGAAGCCCGGCGGAAAAAAGGCCCCAGAACTTCCTGCTTCCCAAGATTGGTTCAGTGCCGATAGCAATCCACTTCCGGGTGATGACATCTCGATCCTCGTCAGTTATGGATGACAACTCTTTATCCAAAATCCGATTGATAACAGGCCAATCCTTCCTGGAAGCAAAGCGCAATTGATATGTAAAGCCGGTATTGCCGGCAACACGAAGATTTGTGATTCCTGCCTTTTCGATGTAGTAGGATGCTCGTGAGAGCTCAACGACCATTGCGTCAGCTTCGCCAAAGGATACCTTTATCAATCCGCTCAGTTCATCTTTAACCGGATAAATATCCAAATAGCCGTAATCGGCTCTCAAGAACTCATGAACTGCACTGCCTTCCGAGCACACAATCTTCAAACCTTTCATTTTCTCGAGGGTGAAAACGCCCTCCATATTCTTTCTGACGATGATCTTGTTGGGCAGTTCAATGTAGGGCTTTGAAAACAGAAGGTATTCTGTGCGCTCAGGGGTTTTCTGAGCTGCGAAAATCATATCAACGTCATTATTCCTGGCCGCTTGCATCACCTCATTCCAGGTCGTGTAATACACCAGTTGAAATTTACATTTGAGATTGCGCTCTACAAGTCTTATGTAGTCAATGCTAAGTCCTTTGTAATCTCCCTTTGTTTCGCCGCGCAATACTTCAGGAGGAATCTCGGTTATACCGATCCGTATCGAGGCAATATGCTCCGACAACCACTTTTGCTCATCGGGCGCAAGAAGGTCTTTCCGGTCAGCCTTGACCCGATCAACAGCAAATCCAAGACTGAGGGCAAAAATGATAACGACTGGTATTGCGCACAGGGTCAATCTCAGATGGCTCATATTCGGCTTTTCCGCTAAATGATTTTTGTATGATTACGGCCGGGAAGGAATACGGCGCGCACACCTCAGATCGGAAATTTCCCTTTTGAACCTGGAAACCGCAGGCCGCATCTGCGGGGCCCGGCTGAGCCCATGAGCCTCCTGCAGAATCCAATCTGATAAAGGGATAATGTCGTAATGGACCTCACCAATTCACGGAATCTCTTCGGCGGTCGCACAAAAGGATGACTCGAGAAGGTTCCGATAAGAAAGAAGACAGAGGCGAGCATGGCAGCAAGGCTCCGCCTCCCCCCGGGAGAAAAAGCATCGCAGCTTGCTCAGGCATTGGAGATCGAAAGGGGCGTCCATGGAGGATTGGGCCCATGGCAGCGGGTTCTCTGCGCAAAGGCCCCTATTTTGAGTCCGGCAAAGCAGAGTCGAGAATCCGGTTTTTGTGATCGGGCATCGAGATCGAAGCAAGAGTTGAAGATTCTACAACCCCTGACGGCTATTTCTCCCACCATCTGAGCAGGGCGCTTCCCCACGTAAAGCCGGCCCCGAAGGCTGCCAGCACAAGATAGTCGCCCTTTTTCACCCTGTGGTCTCTTTCCAGCACTGCTTCGTAGAGGGCGAGCGGCACGCTCGCTGAAACCGTGTTTCCGTATTTGCAGATGTTTGCAATTACCTTTCCGTCTTCGATACCCATGCGCCTGGCAGCGGCTTCCACAATGCGGTTATTTGCCTGATGCGGGATGAAGAAGGTGACGTCATCGCCTGTAAGGCCGTTTCTTTCGAGAATCCGGGCCGCGACATTTGACATTTCGCTTACTGCTGCCTTAAAGACAGCACGGCCATCCTGAGAGACGAAATGCTCCTTGTTATCCACGGTTTCGTGGGTTGCCGGCCTACGGCTCCCTCCACCTTTCATGCAGAGGTATTCACCTCCGGCGCCGTCAATATGCAAAATAAAATCGAGAATACCAAATCCGGGTTCGGTACATGCCTCCAGAAGCACGGCCCCTGCACCATCTCCGAAAATAACGCAGGTATTTCTGTCAGTGTAATCGATGAGGGTGGTGATCACGTCGCTGCCTATGACAAGCGCCCTGTTGACTCTTCCTGCCTCTATAAGCTGGGCCGCTGTCGAAAGGGAGAAAAGGAACCCGGAGCATCCGGCTGACAAGTCGAACCCCCAGGCATTTTTTGCCCCAATCTCATTTTGCACGAGACAAGCGGTTGCAGGAAACATCATGTCAGGGGTCACCGTGCCAACAATGATCAGGTCCACCTCCTCAGGGCCGACTCCGGCTCTTTCGAGGCATTCAAGTGCAGCCCGAACCGCCATATGGGAACATCCCACACCCGGTTCCAGAATACGGCGTTCCCGGACCCCTGTACGGGACACGATCCATTCGTCCGATGTGTCCACCATCTTTTCAAGATCGTTATTTGTGAGCTTCTTTTCCGGCAGAAAGCGGCCGACTGAGCGAACATATGCGGTGCGTTTATTCATCAGATCAATACCTTTACATTACTCCCTTGTAGTATCCACCATCTATCTGGATGGAATCACCCGTAATGAAACCGGCCCGTTCGGACGCAAGGAATGCGATCAATGCGGCCACTTCCTCGGGTTTTCCCATTCGCCCGAGAGCCATTTGAGATTCCCATTTGCGGATAATCTCTTCGGGCGTTACACCCTGCTTTTGCGCGACATCGATTGAGAGCTTGCGCACGCGTTCGGTCGCGATATATGCGGGGCAGACATTGTTGACGGTTATATTGTAGGGAGCCAGTTCGTTGGAGAGTGTTTTAGCAAGTCCAACGACCCCGATCCGGATCGTGTTGGACAGAATCAGCCCTTCGATCGGTTGTTTTACGGAAACTGAGGTCATGTTAATTATCCGGCCCCAGCGTTTTTCCATCATCACGGGAACGGCCTCGCGGGTCATCGTGATGGTGCTCAGCAGATTGAGGCGAAAACCTAAATTCCACAGATCTTCGTCGATTTCCAGGAATTTCTTATCCGGAGGACCACCGGAGTTGTTTACCAGGATGTCAAGCGTCCCGAAATGCTCCAGGCCTTTGCGGATGAAATTCTTTGCCTCTTCGGTCACGGTGAGGTCGACCGGAATGCCGATGACTTCGTTACCAGTAATCGACCGGATTTCTTCAACTGCTTTTGGCAGTTCCGGATCATCCAACGCGCAGATGGCAACCTTCGCGCCTTCTTTGCTAAGTTCGATTGCAGTCGCTTTGCCAATTCCCTGGCTCGCACCGGCAACAAAGGCAACTTTGCCCGTCAATCCGAAATCCATCTTAGGCCTCCCCTCACAAAACGAATTAAAACCGATTGCAGGCCAAATAGAAACAGGCGCCTGCAACACCTCTCATGTCTTCTTGGTTTTTTTGCAAATTGAATGCGGAAATCGACCGGAAATGTTAGATGAGATTGAACTTTGTTTCAATATCAATCTTCAGGCGGGCACTTTCCAAATTTGTTGAACCCGGGTGGCTTTTTTCCAGAAAGTCCACCGAACCCTCACGAGATTCCTCGGGTCGATAATATAAGGCATCCTGTCGGGGATCGAGTTTCTGCAGCGACTTGCGGGAGACCATACCGGCGGTCTCCCGCGTACGGCTTCGGTGCAAAAAGTTGAATCTCCGTTAAGCCAGTCCGCTTCTTGGATTAATCAGCTTTGCCTGCAGCTTTGGGCGCAGTTGCCTGCTGGCCGAAGCGTTCGGCTTTTTTGGCAAATTCATCTCGAGTAAGCTCACGGGCAATGATAAGTCGCCGAATCTCGCTTGTACCCGCCCCGATTTCGTAGAGCTTGGCATCGCGCCAAAGCTTTTGAACCGGGAATTCGAGGCAGTACCCATAACCGCCATGGATTTGGACAGCCTGGTCGCAAACCCGGGTAGCTGCTTCAGCGGCGAAAAGGATAGCCGCTGCGGCGAGCTTTGTAAGCTCAGTGCCCTTACCTCCCCTTACCGCCAATTGAGCGGCCTCCGCAGCCCGATAGACGAGAAGTCGTGAAGCCTCGGTGTGGGTGTACATGTCTGCGAGTTTTTGTTGGATCATCTGGAAAGCGGCAATGGACTGGCCGAATTGCTCACGCTCAACCGAATACCTGATGGAGTAGTCCAGGGCCTGTTGCGCCATCCCAACGGAGCCCCCAGCCAGAACTATCCGCTCGATGTCGAGTCCGCTGGTCATCACGTTGACGCCTTTGTTCTCTTCACCCACAAGATTTACGGCCGGCACTTCACAATCCTCGAAGACGAGTTCGGCAGTCGGAGAGCCGCGCATGCCGCATTTTTTGAGCTTCCGCGCCACGGAGAAACCCGGGAAATCCTTTTCCACTATGAAGGCGCTTATACCCCGTGCCCCCAGCTCCGGTGAGGTCTTGGCATAGACCAGAAGGGTATCGGCAACAGGACCGTTAGTGATAAACATCTTGTTGCCATTGAGGACGTACTTGTCCCCCTTCTTAACCGCACGGGTCCGAAGACTCATTGCATCCGATCCTGCGCTCGTTTCGGTCAGGCCCAGCGCACCGATTTTTTCACCGGAAACCAGGGGCGGCAGGTACTTTTCCTTGAGGTATTCGCTTGCATTCTTGTAAATGTTATTGGCGCACAGGTTGGAATGGGCCCCATAGGTCATGGCCAGTGCGGGACATATACGGCTCATCTCCTCAACGGCCAGGGTTTGCATCAGTACATCGCCGCCGAGTCCTCCGTATTTCTCATCGATGGTTATTCCCAGGATGCCAATCTCGGCGCATTTGTGGAAGAAATCGGGAGGGAACCAGTCCTCCTCGTCGATTTTCTCCTGCAACGGTCCCAGTTCGTTTACAGACCATTTGTAGACAGTCTCCTTGATCATGCGTTGTTCATCGGTAAGTTGAAAATCCATGGTGCACCTCCGGGAATAATCCTGGCATCTGACACTCGACTTCACACGCTAAGTTCGAGCGCAAGTCCTTCGTAGAAGTCCAGTGATTCTGGGTTATTAAGGGCGTCTCTATTGGTTACGGGCCTTCCATTCAATATGTTTGCCACCGAGCTCTCCACCTTTTTCATGTTGAAAGTGTAAGGGATGTCCGGGACCTCGATAATGAGGCTTGGAACATGCCGTGGAGAAGCCTGCTTTTGTAAAGAGGTCTTGATCCGGGCCCTAAGCTCCTCGGTCAGTACATATCCTGCCGCAAGCCTGACAAAGAGGATGATCCGCTGATCGCCTTGCCAATTTTGCCCAACCGCCATGCTATCCGCTATGCCTTCAATATTGTCGACGACGTTGTAGATTTCCGCTGGACCGATACGCACTCCGGAGGGTTTCAGGGTGAAATCCGATCGGCCAAGAAAAGTTATTCCTCCCGAATCTCCATGAAACAGAACCAGGTCCCCGTGCCGCCAGACCCCCGGATAGACATTGAAATACGCGCTCTTGTACCTGGCGAAATCGGGATCGTTCCAAAAGTATAGAGGCATGGAGGGGGCTGGGGCTTCGCAGACCAGTTCCCCTTCCCTGTCCACGACATGCTTGCCCGATTCGTCATAGGACTTTACCTTCATGCCCAGGCCGGGACTCTGCAATTCGCCCGCGTATACCGGTTGGATCGGGCTTCCGATCGAGAAACATCCATTTATGTCGGTTCCTCCGGCAATTGAATTAAAGTGCATGTTTTCCTTGATTTCCCTGTAGGCATATTCGAACCCATCGGCAGAAAGTGCCGAGCCGGTTTGAGACATGGCCCTGAGCGAGGAGAGATCGTAGGTTTTGCCTGGACTTACCCCGGCGCTCCTTAGAAAATTAATATAGCTTGCGCTGCAGCCGAAAATTGTGATCTTCTCATCCTGGGCAAGCTGCCACATCGCGCCCCAGTCGGGATAGTTGGGGTTGCCGTCGTAGAGCACAATGGTCGCGCCGCCGACAAGCGACCCGACAAGCCAATTCCACATCATCCAGCTTGGCGAAGTAATGTAGAAAATCCTGTCCTCGCGCTTGAGGTCCGTTTGGATTATGAGCTCCTTGGCCACATTTATAAGAACGCCGGGTCCCTGAACAATGCACTTCGGTTTTCCCGTTGTCCCCGAGGAAAACATGATGAAAACGGGATGGTTGAATGGAAGCTGCTCGAACTGGATGTCCTGCGCTTCTTTCGACAAGAAGTCGGCATAGAGCACGGCATTTTTGAGGTTGCCGATCTCAGGCCGCCGCTCCACATAGGGAGTAACTATTATTCTTTCGAGTGAAGGGATTTCTTTGGCGATCTTCTCGACATTTGCGAGCACATTTATCGCTTTACCTTTGTATAGCTGTGCATCGACCGTAAACAGCACCTTCGGGCCGATCTGTCCCAGACGGTCGGCTACGGCTCCAGCGCCCAGTTCCGTCCCGCAGGATGACCAAACCGCGCCGATGCTGGTTACGGCGAGCATCGCCACCGCCGTTTCGATCAGGTTTGGCATGTAGGCGCCAACCCGGTCGCCCGCAACAATCCCCATATCTCGAAGCGATTTCGACAGGCGCGCAACCGCATTGTGGAGTTCGGCATAGGTCATCGAGGCAGATCTTTTGTCCTCACCCCGAAATACGAATGCCGGATGGCCGTCCCGAAATCTGAGGAGGTTTTCCGCAAAATTGAGCCTTGCGCCTGGAAACCACTCCGTTCCGGGGAACATGGCAAGATCTTCGACAACTTTATCGTACTTGCGGGAGGCCTTTATTTCGACAAAGTCCCACACCGCAGCCCAGAATTCCGGTATCCTCTCGACGGACCACCTGTAGAGGCCGGCATAGGAGTCAATCTGCTGACCGCAGGTCCTGTTTACAAATTCGATGAAACGGCTCATATTGGCCTTGTTTTTCCATTCTACAGGGGGAACCCAGAGCGGCTTCCTCTTTGCACCTGGAGATGGAACTTGGTCATTCATCGTACCCTCCTTGACCGTTGACGAAATTCCCGGGCTTTTTCACGCGCTCGTGGAAAAGACACGTGAATTCGTTACGACTCGTCTTTACTTCATTTAGAAGAGCGCGCAGCCTCCGGGCGCATTTTCCAGGCCTCCGGTCCCCACTTCTCAGGCAGAATAGCCGCTGCGGGCCATTCCGGGGGTACAAGCCAGCCGGGTTTTTCACCGACTTTTTCGATGAGTTTTGCTAGACCCGGCCGGGCGAATTCCCGATGACCTTCCTTCAGTGTCCGGCCGTTGTAGACGGCTTCTGAACGGAGCCTGCGGCCTATGGTTTTCTCCATCTTAGCTCCGAGCCACAAGACACGATCCACATCGTAGCCGTGCTCGATGCCAAGTTCGTCGATCATTACCAGCAAGTCCTCTATGGTGATGAGCCCCACGTACCTTGCATCCTTGTAGTAGTATTCGCCCGTTCCCCTGACCGGACAGTCGTCGAGGAAATTGGCCGGCTGTCCGCCCAGGCCGCCAAGGGTCCCCTCGAAACGGCAAATACCCGCATGGAGGGCCGCCAGGATCGAGGCCGATGCAACACGCTTGGTCTCATGCAGATGGCAGAGATGGGCCTCAGGATCGGGCATGGCGTCAAGGACCATCGAGAAATAGCGGTAGACTTGTGCTGCCGATGCGGAGCCGTCGTGGTCGGCATGCTCGATGTCGTGGGCGCCAATGGAGAGAAAGCGCTTTGTGAATTCCACAGCATCCTCGAGCCTGGTTGCGCCGGTGATGGGACTCCCCCAGATGGTGCTGACGGTGCCGCACATTTTGATACCTGCATCGGCTGCTTTCTGTATGCAACGTTCAGCCTCTTTCCAGTATTGGGTCAGAGTCGTACCGGAATTGGCGAAATGGTGTTCGGGATCGGTAGAGACCATCATCAGGACACGATCGGGACCGATTCCTCTTTTTTTTAACTCAATTGCTCTGTCAACGGCCGCTTCGCGAATCGTCACAGCAGTCATGACGATCTCATCGTAATTGATCCCTTTTCTTTCGCAGCGTTTTTTGAAACCATCACTCCTCAGGGCCGTGAGCACCTGTTCGGCATCCTTGAACTGAGGAATGCCCTCAGGACTTCCCAGATTGGTCACCTCAATTTCCTTTGCTCCCGCAAAGATCATCTCCTGGGCATAAAAAATCTTGGCGCTCGTAGAGATGAATTTTTCTTCATGCTGAAAACCGTCGCGCACGGTTATATCTCCGATGGTCACTTTTTTTGGCATTTTGGGGAAGATTTTCCAATAATCATATTCCGTCATAATCCATGCCCTCCTTTCCACCAGGTATGAGATCGGCGAAAGTTCTTTACTTTCCGAAGAGCCTAGACCTTCAGGTCGCCCCACTCGGTTTTCCCGATGGGTGCGCGGTAGCAAAGCTCAAGAGCCCTGCTCAACTTTTCACGCGCTTCGCTGAAAGTGATGACTCCGTCATGGAACAAGAGAGAACCGGTCAAAAATGGATGTCCTTCGGCGTCGTAGCGCTCTATCATCATCTTGCGGAATTCGGCCATTTGTTCCTCATCGACGGTTTCGCCCTTGTCGACAACGTTCTTCCTCCGGACACTTTCCACAACGAATGCCGCTGTCCTGCCGGACATTACGGTCGTGCGTCCTCTCATATTTGTAAAGCTAAACACCGGTTTAAAAGCCGCTCCGCACATGCCGTAGTTTGCCGCCCCGTGGTCGGGTCCAATGACGTACCGGATTTTCGGAACGTTCAACACACTACAAGTACGGACCATATCCGACCCGTATTTGCCTATACCGCCCCATTCTTCCTGTTGGCCTACCATATAGCCCGGCGATCCCTGCAAAAAGATCACCGGCAGGTTCGAGTTACCGCAGCGAATCATCCATTCCGTCGCCTTTCTTGCCGCTTCGATATAAATGACGCCGTTCTCATTGGATGCAATGACTCCCACGGGCATACCTTTGAGCCACATTTTGCCGGCAACGACGGTTGCGCCACGGGTGAGACCGTACGTGGGCTTATATTCATGGAAATAGCTGTCATCGGCAAGACATTTGAGGGTGTCCTTGATGTGAATTACGCTGTATGTATTGACCGGAGATGAGCGCATCATTTCTTTATAGTCAAATTTAGGTTCTACGGATTTTCTTCGCTCACAGTGAAGGGTCTGAGAAGGTTCGAACTCAATAATGTCACGGAGCTTCGAGATGCCTTCTTCCTGGGACTTCACGCAATGGTCGCAGCCACCTGAGTGCTGCGTATGGACATAGGCCCCTCCCAGGTCTTCCATGGAAACCGTCTCCCCGATGGCCGATTTGACCATTGGCGGGCCGGCCAGGAAGGCAAAAGCAAGTTTCTCTATCATGATGGATTCCGAAGCCAGATAGACGATGTAGGCGCCACCCGCAGTATTGCCACCGGTGGAGAGGGTGTATTGTTTTATGCCCATGGCTGACATGCGGCACATGTTATAAAACATGCTGCCAAAGTGACCGTCGTCTGCAAAACAGCCTAACTGCAGCGGAAGGTTTACGCCACCCGAGTCTGCGATGTATACGCAGGGCAATCGGAGGCGCTCGGCAATCGCCTGGGCCCTCATGTGTTTTTTCAGCGTTATGGGGAAATAGGTCCCTGCCGCAAAGCGGTTTTCATTGGCAAAGACCATACAGTCTTTACCGTGAATGGTGCCGACGCCGGTTATTACGCCGCCGCCGGGTATGTGCCCCCTTTTCTCAGAAAGGTAGAGATCCCCTCCGTAAAGCTTTATCTGTCCAATGTTGTAGCCGGCATCCAATCCCAGCTCGAAGTAGTCCGAACCCGGATCGACCAGCATCCTGATGAGTTCGCGCATCGTTTTTTTGCCCTGCCTGGCAAGGCGTATGATCTGCTCCTCACCACCAATGTTGTATGCTTCTTTACGGCGTTCTACGACCAGGGCATCCTGTTCTTCCCAATAGTTAAGGCGCTTTGCGCGATCTTCATCTTCCATGATAGCCCCCAAGCGAATTACTCCCGATGTTAATGTCCTGATAATTGCGGTTTGCCAGGTTAATTTTCGCCTCGCTCAGTGTCTCGCCGGAAAGGCCGCTCGACCGAATTCGGCTGTGCAGTCTGAGTTCCAGGAGTCTTTCGAGGAAACGGCCGCACTGAATCAAACGGTCGATGTCTATCCCCGTTGTGATGCCCATCTCTTCAAAGGCATAGACCAGTTCCTCGGTGGCCAACCCGTGGGGTTCGCGCTTTCCCGAAGACTTTCCCGGAATGGCAGTTCTGAAGTAGTTGTGGACGCCGGCTCCTCCAAGGCTCGAATTAAAAACGCGTATGCCGGACTCGTAGGCGGCCAGCACATTCGCTAATCCCATTCCCCTGTTCTCATAGAAATGAACGGCGAGCTTCGATGCTTCCACCTCCTCCTCACACATCCGCAGATGCTGTCGCACTGTGACCGGGTTCGCCATCGCAAGTTCGTCGTTCAGGCACACCAGATAGCAGCCAAGCCGGACAAGTTTTGCCACCATGGCGCACAAGTCTTCGTAGTGGCCCGGGTCTTCTCCCGGGTAACCGAAAGCTGCGCCGATGTAGGCACTGACTTTGACGGCATTTGCCTTGGCAATTTCACAAATCGTGCTGATTCGTTTGAGCTGTTCGGAGATGCTGCGGTTAAGCGTGTAATAGCTCAACCCGTCGTTCAGAAAAACCCACACCGCCATTTCATCGACTTTGCAAGCGATTGCACTGCGGCATCCGGTTTCATTGGGGACCAAAACCCGGCAGACTCTCTGCTCTCCCTCATGGTCCCCGCTGCGCTGGATTCCGGACAGTACCTCAACCGCGTCCTTCATTTGAGGCGCGGCTTTGGGATGTACGAAGGAAGTAACCTCCACCTTCCGCAATCCGCAATCAAACAGCATATTCACCAAGGCGATCTTCTTCTCGGCAGGAATGTATTTCTTGTGGTACTGAAGCCCCTCTCTGGGACCAATCTCGATCAGCTCAATATCGGGTTTCATGGGTCTGTCTTTTGTCCGGCGTGCGTTCGCTGCATCTGTTCCAATGGCTGCTTTTCGCCCGGAAAAGGGTCCTTTCCCGAATCGGAAAGCGCCGGTGTCTCAAACGGTGTTTCCGGATGGACACCACCAGCTATAAGGCAAGAACCGTTCCAAGCTTGACGAGAGTTAAGAGCGTGAATTGAGAGGGGCTGGAGACAAAATGGCACTGTATACCTAAGGTAATAGATGTGGCTTGTGTTCCATTTTTTATACAAAAGTTTCCCGAGTTTTCAGAGGTTCATAATATGCCGTGTTTTTTGAGTTTGAGGTAGAAGGACCTGCGGCTGAGGCCCAGAACCTGCATAGCCTTGGTCCGGGATGGGTATCTATTCAGGATTGCCTCGATCAGGTCCTTTTCGAAAGCGTCCATAACATCCCTGTAAACGTAACCGCGCCGGACCTCCTCGGACTCGTGCCCAACCGGGGGAAGCCATTTATTGAGCGCCGCTCTGCCTTCTGATAACAGCAGATAATGGGGCAGATCGTTGGGGTTTATGAGGTCGGAATCGGTCATATTCAGGGCGTAGTGCACCACGCTTCGCAGTTCCCTTGCGTTACCGGGCCAGGCATGGGCATAAAAGATGTCCATCGTGGCCTGGCTGAATCGGGCATTTTTTTTATAATGCTCACACAGCACCGCGAGGAAGTGCTCGGCAAGCAGCTCGATATCGCGCCCGCGTTCTCGTAAGGGGGGCACATGAATGGTCATCGTGTTGAGTCGATAGTAAAGGTCCTCTCTGAACTTGCCGTCCAACATCATTCTGTCGAGATCCCTGTTGGTGGCGCTCAAAACCCTCGTATCAATAGGTATACACTTCTGATCTCCAACCCTTCTGAACTCTCCCTCCTCGAGGACCCTTAGAATCTTGGCCTGGGTGTTCAACTCGAAGTCACCAACTTCATCAAAGAAGATCGTTCCTTTGTCGGCAAGATCAAACAGGCCCTTCTTGCCTTCCCGCCTGCCGCCGGTAAAACTGCCCGAGGCGTAGCCAAAGAGTTCGGATTCGATCAAAGTGCTTGGGATAGCCGCACAGTTAATGCTCACAAATCTATGGTTACGCCGTTTGCTGGACTCATGAATTGCCCGAACCAACAATTCTTTTCCAACCCCGCTTTCTCCCATAACCAGGACCGAAAAGTCCGTTTTGCCAGCCTTGTATGCCATGTAGAGGGCGGCCCTGAAGTTGCTGCTCATTCCCACCAGCTTGCGGAATGGAGAAGGCAGGTCGGCTCCCTGTGCGATTCCAGCATCCAGGTATGACTCGACATATCGCTGTTTTGATTGAACGTCCCGGCAGGCAGCCTCTTGATGGACCCTGTTCATAATGGTGACGGAACAGGTAAAAGTCTCGGGCGAAGGGATAAGCAGGACTGAGCAAATCACACTGGTCTTAAGAGCCTCGACATACTTTTGAACCTGGAGGACCTCCGTGCGATTGGCCATCGCATTAAGGGTGAGTGAATCCGGCTCAAAATCGCTGAGCTTGCGAAGAAGGATTTGCTCGTCAGGAGAGCCAATGATCCCGGAGTAGGCATCATTCAGGTAAACAACGGTCCCATCTTTCGATGTAATCAGAACAGCATCGCCGATGTGTTCGAGAATATGGAACTCGCTATCGGATAAAACGGACCGTCTGAGGTCATTCTCAGGATGATCGTGCAAACCCACTGATGTTCTCCCGAAGCAGATGCACATGAACCGGTATCTTATATCTTATACGGAGTTGCGTTCATCCCGGATGCTTCGGGAGGGCATAAAGCCCTCCCCCATCTACGATTGATCCGCGCGACAATGCCGCAGGGGCGGGGTTTTTCTACGTCAAAATAATCCCCGCCCGGTCTTGAACGCAACATGGCATTAAGCAGAACGAAGCGGCGAGCGGTTTTGGCTCTCCGCTCCGGCTTTTTGATGCACTTTTTTAATCACTTGCCCTTATACACCGGTTTTCTTTTTTCTCTAAAAGCAGCCAGACCCTCCAGGCGATCTTCCGTGGGAATCGTCACCCAGTAGGCATTCGATTCTATGGCCAGGCCCGAATGCAGGTGGACCTCGCAACCGTGGTTTATGGCGTATTTTGCCTGCCCTATGGCAATCGGGCCGGCTTCACATATCGTGGCAGCCATCTCGAGACACTCATCCATCAATCTCCCGGCAGGAGCGACCTTGTTCACTAAACCGATGGCAAGGGCTTCCTTTGAATCCACCCGCCTGCCGGTGAAGATCAGCTCTTTGGCCTTGCCCCGTCCCACGATCCGCGGCAGGCGCTGCGTTCCCCCGCCCCCGGGTATTATAGCCAGCCGCGTCTCGGTAAGCCCCATAATTGCGCTTTCGGAAGCAATACGTATGTCGGAGGCAAGTGCCAGCTCGGTGCCGCCCCCCAGGGCAATCCCGTTTACCGCAGCAATTACCGGCTTGTCCATGAACTCAATGAAGGTAAACAAATTGCGAAGTGTAAAAATGAATTGTCTCACCTGGTCTTCAGGCATCGTCACCCTCTCTTTGAGGTCGGCTCCTGCAGAGAAGGCTTTTTCGCCGGCTCCCGTTATGACAATTACCCGCGCTTCCCGGTCCCATTGAAGGAGCTCCACCTTTTCTTTGAGTTCCCGGAGCATGGCGAAATTGAAGGAATTCATGACTTCGGGCCGATTGAGCGTTAAGATGCGCGTCTGTCCTGATCGATCTTCCAAAACCAGTGGCTGTTCCATTTTCGCTCCTCGTTTTATAATGATATTGACTGGTGCCCGAACAAGCAGCACTAGAATAGTAGCGGTGCGAAGGATTATGCATCCGGCAAATTTCCGAAGTCAAGCGAAATTAGTTTGACTGTTAGCACGGGTAACAGGATGGAGAATAAGACTAGAGCGTATTAGACATCAATTGAAAACTATAGCGCACATATAATATTCATATTTGCCAATCATTTTTTATGATACTTTATTACATGTTTTGTGTGTATAGTGGATAATCGTGAAGTTTGTTTTGATGCATTAAAGAACCTGCAGCCAGCCTCGATTTCGTGAAACTATGATCTGAACGTGGTAAATTTATGGGACGTCGAGATTTCAAGGTCGAGAGCTGTGTTGAATTCGGCTTTAATGTTGCAGAGCACGGCGCCACGCCGGGCTTTTTGAACAATAGATTGAAACGACCCCGGCTAAGCGTTGGAGTCGTGTCGATCTTTGTCAATTATCATTCATCGTTCCAGTTCTGCAACTCAGCTTGAGCAAGGCACTCTTTCGCCTTTATATATCCCAGTTCAATCATCTCGGGTGCCCGATCATATTCCAAGGTCTGACATGCGTTTCTGGGAATCTCTATGATAATGTCTGGTGGATAAGCAGCAAGCTTTTGTCGTGCTATGGTGTCCTGCATAGCCTCAAACGCCTGAATGGCGATATAATACGCCCCCCAATCTCGCTTGCTCCTTGTCACGGATTGTTGGAGGCGGTTTATAAAGCGATTGATCTTTTCATGAAACAAAGATGAAGAGAACGTTGGAGCAGCTCTGATGGCACTCAGCTTTTCCGTACTCTCTGCTGGGCCGCCCAGATTTACGGCAATAGTCATATGAGTTTCATCACCAAACGTAGGCGCAATAGGCACAGGGTTTAAAACCCCTCCATCAACGAGAACGAGTCCTTTGTACTTAAACGGAGTAAAAAGAAGGGGTATTGAGACAGAGGCCCTTATGGCATCAAAAAGACTACCTGACTTTATCCAGATTTCTTTTTGGCCTTTTACATCAGTTGCAATAGCCGTATATGCAATTGGGAGATTTTCTATTAATTGATCTCCAACTAGACCGATAAGGGTATTGATGAGTTTATCGCCTCTCACCAATCCGCCCTTTTCCCATGAAAGATCCAGCAAGGTGACTATGTTTACTTTTGTTATGGAACGCACCCATTGTTCAAATTCATCCAGTTTTCCAGCCGCATATATTCCACCTATTAGTGCACCAATTGATGAACCGGCTATTGAGTGGATTTTGTAATTATTTTCTTGAAGCCAATGGATAACACCGATGTGCGCTAATCCGCGAGCACCACCACTTCCAAGAACTAAGGACACAGTTTTCATATTGTTTTAACCATAATCTCTCTTAGTGCCTTTCATCGAGACACTAGCAAGTAATTATATAGTTCTGTTTATCCCTGTTCAGAGACACTTTGAAAGAAATAACCCCGGCGCTGGAAGCCGTTCCAAAAACCAGAAGGGGAAGCCTCAGACGGCCTCCCCTTCTGGTTGTCAGGCGGATTGCAGATCTGCCGGCATTACCATCGTCAGCTTTGCAAACCTGGTTTTGCCTCGGCTTTGATGTCTTTGAGCGGTACGCCGACCTTAATGTTGACACTCTTCGGGATAAATACCAAAATCAGAAGACCCCCCAGAAACAAGACACCGGCAATCACATAGAGGGCAGCGGAAGGGTCGGTCGAAAAACTCTTGACCCATACCGGAACATTCGGGCCGACGTAGCCGCCAAGATTTCCGATCGAGTTTACAATCCCGATTCCGGCAGCCGCAGCCGTACCGGCCAGAAAGGCTGAAGGGATGGGCCAGAACAGGGGCATCGATCCCAGAACGCCGAGTGTGCCTATCGACAGGAAAAGCACGGACAAAACCGGGTTGGAGGCAAATATGCCGCTCAATATCAAACCGAGTGCACCCGCTGTCACATTAACGAAATAATGCATTCGCCTCTCGCCGGTCCTGTCGGAATTCCAGCTAAGGAGAATCATCCCGATTGTTGCGACGCAGTAAGGAATGGCTGTTATGAGTCCCACACCCAGGTATGATTTGATCCCGAATGCCTTGATGATCGTGGGCAGCCAGAAGGCGATTCCGTATAAGCCAATCATCAGGGTAAAGTAAATTGCACTCAAGACCCATACTTTTCCACTCTTGAATGCATCGCTAAGTTTTACCTCATCCTTATGTTTATCCTCTTCTTCGATGTTTTGGATGAGCAGGACCTTTTCATTTTCGGTAAGCCATTTTGCCTCCTGGATACTGCTGTTGAGGTAGTAAATTACCCAAATACCGACTACTATCGAAGGTATGCCTTCCATGAGAAACAGCCACTGCCATCCAGCCAAACCCGATACCCCCGAGAGCATGTCCATAATCCAGCCGGAGATGGGGTTGCCTATTACACCGGATACGGCAATGGCAGAGACGAATAAAGCTGTTCTGGAAGAACGAAGCCTGGAAGGATACCACAAGGTCAGATAAAAGATGATGCCCGGAAAGAAGCCCGCCTCGGCCAAGCCAAGCAGGAAGCGCATGCCGTAAAAGGTCCACTCATTTTTTATAAACATCATAAGGGCCGATACAATGCCCCACGTGATCATGATTCTGGCAATCCACACCCGTGCTCCGAACTTCTTTAATAAGACATTGCTTGGAACTTCGAAGAAGAAATACCCGATAAAGAATATGCCGGCGCCCGTCGCAAATGCCGCCTCACTCAGCGATAAGTCCTTGAGCATCTGGAGTTTAGCGAAACCGACGTTCACTCTGTCGAGGTAGGCAAGGATATAACACAAGAAAAGAAATGGTATCAGACGCCAGTCTACTTTCCGATAGGTCTTTTCTTCGAATGTCATGGTTCTTTCCATGTTCTTTAATCCTCTCCTCTGCAGGTTTTAGGGGTGGACCCTCGCGGGGAATCGCTCGGACGAGCGGATCATATCTATGTTGAAAAGAGCGGATCTAAAAGATCCGCAGAAGTCAATGCGGATCGAAGGACAGGATTCTTTTAGAGTTGTTTTGCGTTCGCCATGGCCAAGACTTGGCGTCCTGTTCATTGTATGCGGCCCGATACGCTTGTCAATTGAAATTATTAAAAAACACAGAGGAAGATCACTATCGAAAAGTATGATCGAAGCTTACGAGGAGCCAAAATGAGATATTCATGAGGGGCGGTAAGAACTCGACCCCATGATCCTCTGGATCGTCGTAGCCAAGTATCCTGGCAAACGCCGGGTTGACCATAAGAAAGCGCCCCTCCAGCGAAGACTGAAAGATCCCGAGAGTCGAGTTTGCGAAAATGCTCTGAAATCTATTGGCGCGCTGCCGGATATCTTCCATCTCCGAGTGCGCGTCTTCCCTGCTCCGAGGCATGGTCATCGGCCATCTTTCTCCATGTGGCTTTTTGGTGATGCTGATAGTATAGCCAAAATAATTGGGAATTAAGAGAAAAATGGATGGCCCGCGATGCCAGTCTCGCCACGCCTGAACAGGGTCCATCCGGAAACCTCGGATGAACGCAGGAGAATTTAACCTTATCTGAACTCTACGCCCCTCGAGGTCACTCCCGGGCGGGTCCCACCGCCCCGGGGGCGGAAAAGGACCCTTTCAGGACTAAAAATTCGCATGGAAGATAAACAAAAAAGGGGAGGTACCGAATACCTCCCCTTCCTGCGCGGATTATGGAATTTGCTAGGCTGCAGCCGAGAGGCGATTGCGGAGCAGGTCGTCCACTACCGCCGGTTCGGCCAGAGTCGAAGTATCACCGATGCTTTCAATCTCATTTGCGGCAATTTTCCTCAGGATGCGCCGCATAATCTTGCCCGACCTTGTTTTTGGAAGTCCGGGGGCCCACTGGATGAAATCGGGCGAAGCGATCGGACCGATCTCTTTTCGCACCCACTTGATCAATTCCTTTCGGAGCTCGTCCGATGGCTCTCTGTCGGCCTTCAAGGTAACGAATGCATATATCCCCTGGCCCTTGAGGTCGTCCGGAGAACCGACAACCGCAGCTTCGGCCACGGCCGGATGAGCCACCAGGGCGCTCTCAATTTCGGCAGTCCCCAGGCGATGGCCTGAAACGTTGATTACGTCATCAACCCTTCCGGTGATCCAGTAATAGCCGTCCTCGTCGCGGCGCGCTCCGTCTCCAGTGAAGTAATAGCCCGGGTAATTGGCAAAGTAGGTCTGCTTGAAACGGTTGTGGTCTCCGTAAATAGTCCTCAGCATTCCGGGCCACGAGTCCTTTATGACCAGATACCCGGAACCGGGACCATCGATCAGCGCCCCTTCAGGGGTGATGATCGCAGGTTGCACTCCGAAAAAGGGCCGCGTCGCGGAACCAGGTTTGAGGTCTGTAGCTCCGGGTATGGGAGTTATCATGATGCCCCCGGTTTCGGTCTGCCACCAGGTGTCCACAATGGGACACCGCTTATCGCCGACTACATCGTAATACCAAAGCCATACTTCCGGATTTATCGGTTCGCCAACGGTACCGAGAACCCGAAGGCTTTTTCTCGACGTTCGCTTTACGTGCTCTTCGCTCTGGCGCATGATCGCGCGGATTGCCGTCGGCGCAGTGTAAAAAGTATTTACGCCGTGCTTATCTACGATGTTCCAGAACCTGGACCAGTCAGGGTAGTTGGGGATACCCTCGAACATTACCGTAGTTGCGCCGTTGGCAAGCGGCCCGTAAACAATGTAGCTGTGCCCCGTGACCCAGCCGATATCCGCCGTACACCAGTAGACCTCTCCTTCGCGGTAATCGAAAACATACTTATGGGTTAGCGAAGTGTAGACAAGGTATCCACCCGTGGTATGCAAAACCCCCTTGGGCTTCCCGGTTGAACCGGAGGTGTAGAGGATGAACAGGGGATCTTCGGAGTCCATCTTCTCGGCAGGGCATTCATCGGAAGCCTTACTCATCATTTCATCCCAGTCGAGGTCCCGTCCGGGGGTGACCGGGACGTTTCCCCCCGTATGCTTGACCACAATTACTTTTTCTACCGCCGGGCATTTTTCCAGTGCCATGTCAGTGTTTTCTTTGAGCGGGATTCTCTTACCGCCCCGCAAACCTTCATCGGCCGTAATTACGACGTTTCCTCCGCAGTCCTCAATGCGGCCGGCAAGGGACTCAGGAGAAAATCCGGCGAAAACGATCGAATGGACCGCACCTATTCTGGTGCAGGCAAGCATCGCGACGGCCAACTGCGGGATCATTGGAAGGTAAATGGTTACGCGATCTCCTTTTTTGAGGCCGACAGATTTTAGTACGTTTGCAAATTTGCAGACCTGTTTATGGAGCTCCCGATAAGTGATTTTTGTGCTGACCGAGGGATCGTCGCCTTCCCAGATTATTGCCACCTGATCACCCCGCTTGGCCAAGTGCCGGTCCAAACAGTTGTGGCTGATATTGAGCTTCCCGTCCAGGAACCACTTTATGCGAACGTCTCCGGAAAAACCCCCTTCCTTCACCTTGCTCCAGGGCGTAAACCAATCGACGCTCTTGGCCTGTTCACCCCAAAATCCTTCGGGATCGTTGATGGATCTTTGATACATCTCCAGGTACGCTTGATTGTTGCAGTACGAATTTTTTGCCCAGATCTCTTGCACAGGAATCTTAGCGGACATTAAAACCTCCCCGTCGTTACTGTAATTTTGAAAGTAATGGTTTTGTCCTGATTGCGAAAACAGATGGTCGTCGGTAATACCAGAGGGAAGAATTTCGCGAATCTAGTGCCAACTAGCTGACGTTGCCCCTGATAGCAATCAATGGGGAACTTGTCAACATTGTCCTGCTTTTTGTCCCATTTTTTTTTAAAATGATCTTAATCAGACCCGGAAAAGCCCGACAGATTTAAGGGAGGAAACGTCATTTCGGAGACCGGAAGACATCTGGTCCGGTCAGACTGCACGAAGAGAGAAAAAAACGCGGGCCGAGGCAGTTTGGAGCGTAGATATAAGCGCTTGATTTGGCCAGACCTGATGCCGTTTTGTTACCTGTGGTCAGTTCAGGCTCCCGGGGCCGCTTTGAAAGAAGCGTCGAAACCTGCCTGTTTGGAAGATTATGGGGCGTAAAGAATTTACAATCTATTCCACTCTGCAATTTCTTATCTAAATAGCTGACTGTTCCAAACTGAAGTGAAACGTAGCACCTGAATCTACTGCGGCTTCAGCCCAGATACGGCCCCCATGTTTGCGGATAATTCGTTGTACGGTGGCAAGACCGACGCCGGTTCCCGGAAAATCGGCCGCCGCATGAAGCCTCTGAAAGGGAGTGAATAATTTTTCCGCTTCCTCCATATTGAACCCAGCGCCGTTGTCTTTAACGAAATAGACTCTCCGGCCATCCTGTTCCTGCATCGCCCCAAATTCGATAAGCGCATCAACCCTTTTAGACGAGTACTTAAAAGCATTTCCCAACAGGTTTTCCAGAGCCGTACGAAGAAGTCCGCGATCGCCATTGGCCGATATGCCGTCGGCTATTATAAATTCAGCCCTCCGTTCAGTGTCTCCGGACCGCAGGTCCTGAACAATCTCTCGAGCAAGGCCTGACATATCCACCATATCCCTTTTTACAGGCGCGAGCGTGGCTCTGGAGAGGACCAGCAAGTCCTCGATCAACTCACTGATACGGTCGGCTGACAGGCGAATCCGCTGGACATAGTCCTTGCTTTTTTCGTCCAGGTTCTCATCGCACCTGACCCCAAGCATCTCACTAAAAGTCGCAATTCTGCGAACGGGGGCTCTCAGATCGTGCGACACCGCACCCGTAAAGGTTTCCAACTCCTTATTCAAGAAGCCGAGTTCTTCATTGGCCATTTGCAGCTTAGTGTTGGCAATCCTGAGTTTTTCATTGGAGCTCTCCAGTTCAGCCGTGCGCTCTCCAACGCGTCGTTCCAAATCCTGATAGAGCTGCAGGTTTTCCATGGCAACCGAGGTGGTGTCGGCAAGGGCCTGGAGGACTTTGACCACCTCTTTGGGCGGTTGGCATTTCCGGGCCCAGTAGGTGCCTATTGCCCCAATGGGGGAGGCGCTTCGGATGGGCACCATTACAAGGCTTTTTACGAATGTGGGCCTATAAGCATCGGTTGGAATACGCTCGTCCGCATAGATGTCTCCGATCACCGCAGCCTGCCGGTTGAGCATGGCCCAGCCGCTGATACAAGCCGACATGGGAAATCGCTGTCCTTTCCAAAGGGGGCTTATTGCATCCTCTTGAGCGTAGTGGCAAAGATCCCCATCTCGTAGAACGAATGTTGCTCCATCAGCCCCGGTGAGTTCCCGGGCCGCGTGACGAACAATCTCCATAATAGCATCCAGGCTTCGGGCCAGTGAGAGTTGTTGCACTACCTCAACCAGGTGCTCCATTGCTTCGTTATAGGGCACAAACTTAGAGCTTGGCCGCTGTTGTGCTCCACCCGAAAGCACCATTTTTATCGTCGGCACAAGGCCATTCAGCTTCTGCTTGGAAACGAACGGAGCGCCGATTTCCTTGAGCTTCCCGGCCTGCTCGTCCTCCGCAGATAGTCCGGAAACACCTATGAATGGAACCTCCGGGCATTTACTCCGGGCAGCCTTAAACGCGGCAATAGCGCTATAGCCCCGGATGCCGCTGTCCGAGAGGATGAGGTTGAAAAAACCGCTGTCCAGAGATGTAAGGTAGTCGGCTTGAGTTTCGACCACATTAAGCTGAAACTCCATGCCGCTTTGTTCCAGCGTCTCACGGATGATGAGAGCGTCGTCCTGATCGTCTTCAAGGAGCAGGATTTTCAGCATCTTTTGCATGGATCGGTTTCCTTCGATGTCAATCATTAACAGTTTGGATTAGCTTGTTCAAACAACCGGACGCTGAGACCCGGTTGACTCCAACTCAGCCGGAAATCATTCTACTCTACCTCAGTTTTGGCCTCAACACTTTTTGGGGAATCATAGTCGATGGAACTTCAGCGGCAATACATTCACCCGTCCAGGCTCTTATCTCTATAAATTAACGGGGGGGGGGTAAAAAAGGAGAAAGCCAAGGGCGGGGGCTCCTGGCTTCCAGGGAGAATAACTAAATTGTCCAAAAACCAAAACTGGAGGGTATTCATAGTTTTTTTCTAGCACATTTTCCTTTTTTGAAAATCAGGTCAAGAGTGTATTTTCTATCTACTAATACAGTATATATTAAGGTAGGATTCTACTGGCTGTTCTTTTTTCTGCCTCTACGAATTGGGGAAATTCCATACTCAAAGGCGATTTAAAGAATGATCAGCAAAGCATTTGGCAATTTTGTGGTATGTCTCTTTTGCTTGCAGCACCTTCGGCATATGCCGGGCATACCTGGCATATGCAGTGACGTTCCGGCTCTTCCTAAGCCGAAGTCAAACTGAAGGAAGCAAACAGTACGCTCGATACGGTGAACAGAATTTGAGGGGACTTGCCCGTTAATTTTGAAATATCTAAAAAAGTCATGCCCGCACTCCGCGCACCTTTTTCAAAGATTTTCGAATCCTTAACCCCTTTTAATTCTTCAGCTTGTTTCAAAAAATTTCCCTCATTTTTTTCTAAGATAATGCCGATTCATACTGCGGAATAACAAGGCTTCCCCGGCCCTGCTCAGAGCGTGTCCCGGACTCGATCCGGGATGGGAGGCTGGCCCCGGCACAAAGACCGCACGGCAACGGGATGCCAGTGCGTGGAGAAACTCATGCGATTCAACGATGCAGACGCAAAAATGGCAGGCAATCTGACCAATAGCCAAGCCCCAAAAGGGGCCCCGGCCGCCGATACAGACGTCCCAACGCCGGTGAGAATTCCTTTCAGAATAGACGATGCGATAATGGTGCGCTCCCTCACCAACGCGGCCCACATGGCCAGAACAAGGATTATAGGCGTCATGCACGGCAAATACATCATGATCATAGAGCCGACTGTAAAGATAAACGACAGGATTTCGGCTGTTCTCGATGAGGACTTTTTGTGCTCCTATTTCAACGATGGCGCTATGCATATATTCAACAGCAGATACCTAAAGCACATGGCAGATGACGTCGTTTCCATAGCCTATCCAATGAAAGTGGACGTCCGTCAGATAAGGAAGTATCGAAGGATCAGGGTCAACATCGAAACGAAATGCACTGTTGGCGGTACTGTTGATGTGTTCACCGCAGAGATGGCGGACATTAGTCAGGGCGGGTGCCGCCTGATCTTGAATGCACGTACGCCCATTACAAAAGGGACCAACCTCTCCCTGACGTTCAATCTTCCAAACGTGGCCTTCGTAAGCGGACTTGAAACGGTGGTTGCAAGGATCAGTCGTATCCAAAACACCAGAGCAACCGAAATCGGGATATCATTTATCGGCCCCGAGAGCGAGACTGCAAAGATTTCGAATTTCTGTGAATTTTGCATGTACTTCGACCTGGAAGAATCCCCCACGCAAATTTGAAGATCGAGCGCATTTTTGCCACTGAAAAGGTCTGAAGGCCAATCCTAAAAAAAGTGAAAAACCGGCCACCCCTGAAAATGGAAACGGGCAAATTAAAACAGTTACGCAGGTGGTTTTTACGAGTTCAGCTCGATGCCGTCAACTTAAGAACAAACTGAATCAGGTGTGGGGACCCCGCTTCCAGACTGTCCGTGCCCGGCGGGCTGACAAGCCCTCCCCCACAAAACCTTAAATCAACTTAAGTCAACAGCATTGGGTCAGGCCCTGGCGTTGAGGAAATTTCTCAAACTGTATTGCGCGTGGTTTATCTGCAGTTTCTTGCGGATATTTTTCCGGTGAGTACGAACCGTGGTCTCAGCGATATGCAACTGCCTTGCTATTTCTTCAGTCGTTATGCCATTTTTGACAAGAGACGCGACCTTCAGTTCGGTTACTGAAAGGGTCATGGCAACGCGGGAGTCCATGGGGGACCCGGAAGTCAAGTCTTCAATCTGCATAGTCAGCATATCAAGTTGGGCCCAATACTTGTGAAGGGCCTCATCGCTTCTCAGCTTCGTGACCACGGGTAGTGTGAAACTTCTTAGTTTCAGGGCGATTCGTGTCTCGATTTCCTCTCTTTCGCGCTCGGTATTTTGAGCAAAAACCGACAGGGCCCTATTGGTGTCGAGAAGTTGGGTATTCAAGTTTTCAAGCCGCTGCTGATGAGCGAGCAATTCCGAGCGGCTCTGTTTGAGGTCGTGTATCAGCCTTTTTGATCCTCTCTCATTTGCGAGGGCCGTTAAGGCCCGCAAGACCGAATAGTAGAGCAGCTCATTTTGAAAGGGCTTCTCCAGCAAGTCGAAAGCACCGAGTTTCAGCGCCCGGACAGCAGTATCCTTATCGGCAAACCCCGTAATGACTATTATTTTTAGATCGGCCGAGACATCGGCGGCGATCTGAGGGATCAGGTCCAATCCGCAAACATCGGAAATGAAAACGTCGAGCAGGACGATATCACACCCTTTGTCCCCGATATGTTTAAGGGCGGCTTCCGGCTCGGTAAAGAATTCCGCGCACAGCCCCCAGTTTCTGATTACCTCACTGAGAGTCTCGCAGACGAGCAGGTCGTCGTCCACTATGGTTATCCTGGAATTCTTAAAAGCTTCCATAGCTTCACATCTCTTGCCGGTCTTCAGAGACGCTTTCCCTCCTTTGTGACCTGCTCAATCTCGTCGTTGAGCTGTTCTTTGGTCATCACCGGCTCGTCTGCTTCGCATTCAAGTCAGGTTTTGCAGCATTTATGGTTTTCGGTAATGTGGTGGGATGGTTATGCGAATGCTCTTAAATGTTAAGTTTCCTCATGATGAGTTACAGTAAGTCTTCAGCAGAGCCCAGAGCATTCCGATCTTTGTAGCCCGGCATGTTTCGTTCATCCTGGTTCTGAATGGACGAAGACTGTCTACGCGACGTTTTCCATTCTTCTTTCTAAACCCGAGGAACTTCCGATGTATCTCTCGTCACCTTTTGCTGAAATATTACATAAGCCGGCTAGAAAAAACCCAACTATGACACCTATAGAAAGCCATGCCAGGAGCCACATCGGTCACCCCCTTCTCCCGCTTGCCCTAGATAGTCACTTTCTTTCATCCGAGAACGAATTCCCCAGCCTGCAAGGGGAGTTACAAATAACATGCCAGTGACATGCAACTGCAGGAAACGGATGTTCGATCCAGCTCCGCAAGGGCTTCCGGAGTGAGTTTCCTGGATCTGGCTGAATGGACTTTCCGATTCTGAAAATATCGGAGATGCATGACCCCAGCGTTCACATCTGACTACAGTGGTGTAGGTCATAGCATACAGACGGTGAATCGGGTAAGGGTTGGAAGCCCGGAATGAAAGGCTTTGAGCAGGATCTGCAGGCTGACGTCCTTTTGCGCTTCACACCATGTTGGTCCGCGTAGAAATCCGATACCGGTAAATGGTTCAGCGGCTGCAGACAGGTTGGTCAGAAATTGAATGCAATTGTCTTTTCTGCTTAATCGGGCAATACGGCGATATAATAGACGTACCCCTCATATCCGCTTGACGAAACGCATTAAGAAGGTGACCCGGCAGAGCGAATGCAGCTCCAATCAGGGATTCAGGTGTTTGACGAAAAAACTGACGACTGCTTTGCGCGTTTCATAGGCATCTTTGGGACTCGGGACAATGCGGACCATACCGCCGCGTCCGGCGTGCGATAACCTGTCGTAGAACCGCCTGGCCCCCGTTTGGTAATCGAAAGCATGGGTTGCGCCCTCGATGTAATTTACTGTTACCTGCTCTCGAGCTGCAGCCGGCCACATTGCGATAAGCGGGTCACAAGGACGTTTGCCTTCCTCATAATCGTCGTTGGTGCCAACATTTATAAGCATAGGCGACGCACTCATCCGAGTCTGGGCATTATAGCAGGCGCGCTCAGGGTTATTCACGATGCGGGCGATGCCGGAGCAAACCGGGTAGAGCGGCGCAAAAGCCACCGGCCTGGGTACATCCTTTCCCAGGAGTTCCTGCACCAGCTCGCTCGATAATAACACAGTCATCACTCCGCCCCAGGAAAAGCCCATTACCCCCAACCGCTTACCGTCAATGGCAGGCTGGGTGCCCAGCCACCTGAGCGCTGCTGATGCGTGCGGCATAGTTGCCTGGGGGCCGGCTTTTGGTGGACAGCCGAACTGGAACATCGTTATTTCGAGGGTTGCTATTCCGGCTTCCTGCAACGCTCTGGCATAAAAGGCGCCACGCCCGTCCACTCCGCCACTGCCGTGCAGGATCAGCACAGCCGGCCACTTGGTCATCGACCCGGCAGGTCGACAAAAGTGGGCGTTAACCGCATCCACCTGTCCCCAGCCGGGGATTGCGGTGCCTGGAATTATAACACGTTCTCCCGGAGCATCTTTCTGCGCGGCGCAAATGCCAGATAACATAAGCACTGCTGCAGCAACCAGAAAGGCTTGCATCAAGCGAGTTCTATGCCGGCTGACCGCAATTTGAATGCAAAACGACTGCAAATTCACGCATCACCATTCTCAAGCGGTTTGTAAAAGGGCCAAGTCATCGGTGGCTGAAAAGCATGAGCTGAAGTAATTCTTTAGGGGTTGCTTTTCCACGTGACTGGCAACATTAAAAAGTCAATCGGTCTTCACCAGGCGCAAGCCCAGGCCGCTGCCCCCCAGGCGGCCCCCCAGACCGTGGGAGGCGGGTTCCCAGTGGCCCCGGAAGGTGCAACGCGCCCAAGTCGCGTCGCGGGACCAAGAACCTCCCCGTAAGACCCTTAACGATCCGCCGCTGGTAGATACGGGGTTATTGCGCTGATGCTTCCTATAAGCATCGTCATCATATACGTCCTCACACCACTGCCATACGTTTCCACTCATATCATATATCCCCAGGCCATTGGGGGCCTTGGTTCCAACGGGGTGAGTCGACTTTCCGCTATTTGCGCCATACCACGCTACAGCATCTATATCGTTTCCTCCAGCATACTTCTCGGCTTTCCCACCGCTCCGTGCCGCATACTCCCATTCAGCCTCAGTGGGCAAGCGGAACGTGTATCCGTTCTTGCTATTCAGCTTCCGGATAAACTCTTTCGCATCATCCCAGGTTACCGTCTCGACAGGATAGTTGTCCCCTTTCTTGAACCCGGAAGGATTACTCCCCATAACTTTCTGCCACTGGCCTTGGGTTACGGTGTATTTCCCAATCCAAAACCCACTCACCGTCACTTCATGCTCAGGTGACTCATTGGGTGGGCAATCGCCTGACCCGCACCCCATCTGATATGTCCCTCCCTCCACCCATACGAATTCCATCCCCGTGGCTGGATCTTTCCACTCCCTCCGCGTTGAGCTTGTGGTTACTGATGGCGGTTTGACCTGGGTCTCCAGGCCGGGCTTTGTTGGCGGCGCCACTGCCACCCTTGCCAACGTATAATTCATTGTCTCCTCTTTCCCTGCCTCCATTTGCACCGTGTCTTCCACCATCTCATATCCGTCATGAACAACTTTCAACCCCACGCTGCCGGGCGAAAGCCCGCTGATAGTCAGGGGTGTAACCCCCTTCTGATCACCATTCACATATACCTTAGCTCCCTCAGGAGTTGATTTAACCTTGATTGAGCCGGTTCTTGGCGTTTCAGGCTTCGGCGGCACTGAGGCCGGACCGGGCCCACCCGCCGTTTGGATCGTTCCCTCTACCTCGATGGTAACTTTGAAAGAGAATTTTTCAGTCAGACTATCCATTTTCCACGGAACCTGGACGCCTCCCGTCTTGATCTGAACGTCCTTGCCCACTTCCCTGAATACGTCCTCGACGTCGAGCCCCGGCTCTTTAATGATGCGGGCAAGTGATTCGGTGTAGGGACTGTTCTTTCCAACGCCGTCGGCTGCGGTCTTTCCGGGACCGGTTGCATAGGCAACCAGGGTCCCGCTCGGCGCATCCATAACCGCCAGCCCCGACCCCGCACCACGCAATCCCTTATCCCCGAAGGGGTTGTTGCGGCAGGCATCCAGAACTATGATATTGACCTTCGTCCCCGAAGCGTTCATATCGTCCAACACGTTGTCAACATTGACCAACTCATACTTGACATCCGTCTTCGAGACAACATTGGCGGACGTTGGTATAAGATAATTCCTGCCGTCTACCTGGACCCCATGCCCGGAGTAGTAGAGGAAAGCAACTCTTTTACCCCTTATGGTCTCCCCGAATTTCCGGATAACATTGTCAAGCCCGGCTTTGTCAAGATTAGTCTGGGCCTTGCCCCCCACCAGTTCGAACCCCAGGCTTTTGAGCGCATCCGCCATAATAACAGCATCATTGATCGTATTGGAAAGTGGAGTTGCATTTTTATAAGCAGCATTGCCAATTACCAGCGCCACGCGGTCCCCCGTTGAAGCAGAGGTTTGGCCATTTCGCCGTATTAAACCCCGGTCATCCGCTGCGGAGCAGGGCGCACATAACAGCCCCATGCATATTGACGCCAGGACCGAGATACTCAGCAACCTTCCGGCCATAATTCCCCTCCTCGCATGCTTGTTTTCGCGCATAGATATGACGGTATTCAAGAGTTTAGCAGGTTACAGATAAGATACAATCGGCAGGATTGGCATGTCAAAGGGATAATAGCCGGTGGAAATCTATGCAGAAACGCACGATATTTTGCCTTTCAACATCGTCCTGTAACGTTCACATGATCGCAAGTACCCCGAAATGATGAAAAGAGCTTTTGGCACCATGCGTGTTATGGAGTATTATCTGAAGATGTCGATTAAGATAGAGTACGCCGACTGTTTTGCAGCCTTAATTGGAGGCCACTGTTGGCGGAGGCTTCAGCCAACCGGCCGCCAGGCGCTTTGTCTGGAGAGATTTACCCGGCGCACCGTTTCTTTGGTCTGATTCGGGCGCAAGCCGCCTCCGGCAGGGAATCCAAAAGGAGCGAAAATGGCGAAAACCTTCAACTTGATCCGGACGTTTTGCATCATGGCTGCGCTTCTGGGAGTAGGTGCCGTGGCCGTTTTTTCCCAACCCGGCATGCTCAGCGCCAGGATTGGCGTACTAATTGATTCCGGGGAGCAATTGATTCGCGCCAGGGGGCAGGAGAGGATCAAACCCGGGGACCGGCTTCGTATCTATGTTCAACCTGAAGAGGCCTGCCATGTATATATAGTCCATACCGACCACAAAACCGTGACTCTATTGGGAACTTTTGAAGAGACGAGCCCAAGTGCTCAAGTGGTGCTGCCCGGACTGTCGGAATTTTATGAAGTGGACGGAGAGAGCCCAACTGAGACCTTTACCATCATTTGCAGCACCGTCAAACTCAATGACATTTCGGCCCTGTTCAACTCCAAAGTGACATACAAGAGCTGGGCCGCTATGGAAGAGAAGCTCCTCAAACAGGGAAAGATCGATCTCAGCCAGAATCCGGATAAGCCTTCTCCTATCGCCGGAAATGTGCGCGAGCTTACCGGTAGCAATAAGGATGATTCTTTGATCCGTGGACTCCCAATTTATAGTGGGAATGCCATTCTTGTGAAGCGGTATGAGTTTGACATTAAAAAGTAAGCGACTGCGAAGAATCATCGCAGTGACCGCCACAGTCCTGATAATGACTATAACATCGGTCATTCTGGGCTTCGGTGTCGTTTGGAACCAGTATGATTTCAAGATTCTGGATCTTTTCTACAGGCAGGCGGTAAAGCATGGTCACGGACCGGAGCAATCCCCGCTCGTGGCCATCGTCACTATTTCGGACACGACTTATGATTACTTTGGGAATAGTACTTTGGACCGAAGGTTTGTGGCCGAAGTAAACGATACCCTGTCCCGGCTGGATGTGGCCGGCTGCGCCTATGACCTCATTTTTGCCCGATCTGCCGATGCCGATTCCGATCTGATGCTTGCCGAGTCAATAGAAAAACTTGGCTCGGTCTGCCTGCCGATTGGCCTCACATATGCCGAGGCCCCCTCGCCCTTTCGATGGGAGAGGAGAAGATCATTTGAGCAATTCCGCTCCAAATCTCTCAGAAAACCAATCGAGCAAGGGCAATCAAGACCTTACTACGGCACAAAGGCCCTTATGCAATCGGATCGGTTCTCCGAAGTTGCCAGCAGCTTCGGCCATATCAGCGGGTTAAGCGATCCTGACGGAGTTAACCGGCATGCAATTATGCTGCTGAAGGTTGACGAGGATTACTTCCCTACCCTTAGCCTCGCTGTATTCCTGAATTATGTGAAAGTTCCTTTTGAAAAGGTCGTAGTTGAGTGGGGCCGCAGGATCATCATTCCGGCAGGCGGAGAGGGTGGTTTGGAGCAGGATGTTGTCATCCCGATAGATGAGCGTGGGCGCGCGTTCATCCCTTTTCCTGAGATTTGGAAAAACTCGTTCGTGAAGATAGAATCCGAGGCACTCCTTAAAGATGCAGAGTCTGAAAAACTCCTGGGAAATCTTATCGAGATGTTTGAAGGCAAACTGGTATTGATCGGCGACATTTCGACCGGGGTATCCGACCTCGGCCAAACCCCGCTTGCGAGTGAAGAGCCGCTCATTCTCGTCCATGCCTCTCTGCTCAATGGAATGCTCACCAACAGTTTCTATGATAAATGGACGGCCAGGCGCGTGCTGGTGCTCATATGGCTGGCCGGCGCTGTACTTGGGCTTGCCGCATGCCTGAGATCTTCCTGGGCACTCTATGGGAGCGGCTTGGCCATTTCTGCAGGAGTCGCCGGGCTCACCTGGCTTGAGTTCATTCATTTTCACCTGGTCCCAATTGTTACAGTGGAGGCCAGTATTCTCATTTATTTCTTTGGAGTGGTGGCCGCCGTCGAACTGGCGGTTGGAAAAGAGCGCTCTTTCATCAGGAACGCTTTCTCCAGATATGTTCCGGAGAAGGTGGTTGACACTCTTATTTCCAATCCCCACATGCTCAAATTGGGCGGCGAGGAAAGAATAATTACCGTGCTTTTCTGCGATCTCGCAGATTTTACTACGATCTCGGAAAACCTGCCCCCGGCCAGGTTGGTGCATCTATTGAACCAGTACCTTACGGAGATGACCGCAATCATTCTGACTCACGGAGGAATCATAGATAAGTTCGAAGGCGATGCCATCATGGCGGAGTTCGGTGCGCCGCTCCCCATGCCGGACCATGCTGAAAGAGCGGTGAGAGCCGGCCTTGAGATGCAGAAACGACTTCAGGAACTGCGCCCGGCCTGGCGAAAAGACGAGCTTCCGGAACTCCATTGTCGAGTGGGGATCAACACCGGTCCGATGATTATTGGCAATATGGGCTCGGACCAGGTCTTTGACTACACGGTAATAGGCGATGCCGTAAATCTCGCATCCCGGCTCGAAGGTGCAAATAAGAAGTATAATACGTGTTTGATGATTTCAGAGTATACGCAGCAGGCCCTGCCGCCGGACGTCTTCCGGACTCGGCTACTGGACGTGATTAAAGTTAAGGGCAAATCCAAGCCGGTCAGAGTCTTTGAGGTTTACGGGGAGGCATGCTTTCCACTAACCCCAGACGCCCAGATCTACTATGTCACATACCAGGAAGCCATGGAACTCTATCTTGCAAGACATTTCGACAGGGCCGAAGAAAAATTTCGGGCAGTGTTGAGCATCAGGCCTGATGATCCTGCCTCTGCAGAAATGCTCAATCGCATCAGAAATCTTCAGGGACAAGACTTGCCGCCAGAGTGGGATGGATCAATCTCTTTGACCGGGAAGTAACCAACGTAAAAAATGTGCCTTAATAGCATGCGCGCTTCCTGGACACTCTGATGGGTCCGGCCCGAAATAGAATCCTCGACCATTGTTCAGGTTTTGCGTATAAGATGAACCATTTTTGAGCATGAGGCATAAAAGTGACCTTGAGCATGGTGGATAGAAACTGCAGTTTCGCGGGATTGGAAAATCCATGATCACAAACGATCTCGATGGCTTAATCTTTGGAGGACCTTTATGACCCCAAGGGAAAATACATCCAACGCTGTTTCGGCCCTTCAAAGCGCGGCAGAAAGGATCAGGCGTATTGAAGACGAAGCCCGGGAAGCCCTGTTTACAAGAGATGATCCTGAGACACACCGGCAAAAACTTCAGGAAAAAACGATGCTTTTGATGGAACTCCCTGAGTTGGTCGGCCCGTTTTGCGACGGGATGGAGAAAGATGTCAGGGCCGAGTTCGAGACAGGACTTAACTCTTTTGCGATGAGAGCGGCCCAGGCATTGGAGCTTTCAAGCATCTTCTACATGTCTGCCCTCCTGTACCCGGAAGATTACAGGGAAGGAGATCGGAACGATCTGGAATTGTTCATGGATCGACTCCGGAGCAAGTATCTGTCCTGATATTGACAGAGTTTGTGCGCGGGGCGGACTTCCCGCCTCCGGCACAGAATCGACCCCCTCAAGGAAGGGTCCCTCCTTCATCTATCGGTTCGTCCTTTGGTCTTCGAGGTTACAGATTCGACGCCCAGCGAGCTGTACCTGATTCGATGGAATAGCGTTTGGCAACAGATCCGAAACGGAACGGTGAAAAAACACTTCAGCCGGTGAATGATCCTTCCGATAACCACCTAGTAGCACCAGCACCATGCCGGACAAATTCTGTTTAAGACAAAATATCGCGCAAGTCTCGGAGGTCTTATGCACTCTGTTATAGGCTCAAAGCGGAGAACGAAGAAGGAATGGAAAGACAGCTTCACGGTGGGTATTTGCGAACTCGATGTCCAGCACCGGGGGCTTCTTGACTTGATCAACAAAATCGGCGATTTGGCTGATGGGCATGGCACAGTGGAATCATCAGCTTTCGGCGCCCTTAACGCAATGATTCGCTACGCTGACAATCATTTCAGAACTGAAGAAGGTTATCTTGAAAAATATTGTTTCCAGGAGTATCGCCAGCACAAGAAAGAACATGAAGCGTTTGTAGAGACTGTATTCTCAATGGCCCAGGAACTCGAGAAGGCAAACGGCCTTTCATTGGGAGCAATCATTTTCTACCTGGACGACTGGTATGTCGACCATGTGCTTGGTATTGACCAGGGATACAAGCAATTCCTCTCGAGCAGGATGGTCGACAAGGCAGAGGCCGTTTCTGTTGAAAACAGTGAAAAAGCCGCCGGCTAATCATTGGCCAAACTATCCCACGTAGTCCAACACTTGTCTGACTTTTGCCGCAAGATCATGGCTGCCGAAAGGCTTCTGAATGAAATTTAGTCCTTCGTCCAGAATGCCGCGACGCGCTATCACGCCGGCGGTATAGTCCGGCATATAAAGCACTTGAGGTCAGCGCGGATGGCGCTGAGCAGTTCTGCGGGTTCTCGCCCGTTCATTTCCGGCATCACCACGTTCGTGATCAGCAGGTGAAGGTCTCCCTGATGCTCCTCGACAAGGTGAGTGGTTGAAAACCCTGGCTACAGGGTGCTTGCGGCGCAGACTCCGCGACACGCCTGTGGCATTAGACCCAACTGGATGCCTGAGACAGGACGTTTTTCCCCCATATCAATTTATTTGGCATGCGGTTTGCTTAAAATGTAAACTTGTCTGTAAAGGTAATGTAAAGTTTTGTAAAGATGCGGTTATCCGCGCTGCCTTCCCAGATGTTTTATCTGTCACCAGAAAGTAGGGTGAAGACCATATGAGCATTATTCCGGCGTAGTTAACCGAAAGAAACCGGGGTGATACGGCTGCCCGCGGGATTTTAAAGCATATCATCAACAGGTCTTTAACACATTGGAAATTCAACATCCGCAGTTCGAGGTTAATTATGAGCAAAATTTATGAGGCGTTGCAACAGGCTCACCAGCAAAAGAAAACGAGCGGTAAAAGCGTCGAGGTTATCATCCCCCAAAACCTTGTCCTCAATGAAAAGGTGGATATCGGCGAAGAGATGTTCAGTCTCTACAAAGTTATCGATACTATGCTGCCGGACATCAGCAACCGTGTGGTCCAGTTCATCGGGTCGCGCGCAGGTGAGGGGACATCAACTATTGTAAGGGAATTCGCACGAATTGCAGCGGAGCGAATAGGCCGTTCAGTGCTCCTGATGGACGCTGACCGATACCAGGGGACTCAGTCACGGTTTTTTTCAGCCCCTTCACAATATAGCTGGATCAATGTTTTCCAGGAATCAGGAGAGCTGGGACGCGCCATTCACCGGGTTGGTGAATCTGGTTTGTTCTTTTCTCCCGCATGCAACTCCAGCGTTCCCACGCCGGAGCTTTTCAATTCACTGCGATTCGAAGGGTTCCTGGCTAATCTGAAGCTTGAATTCGATCTGGTACTTATCGATTCACCGCCGCTTACAGTCTCACCAGATGCCCTGGCCCTGGTATCAAAGGTGGACGGAGTGATCCTGGTTGTGGAGGCGGAAAAGACCAAATGGCGGACAGCCGGATATGCCAAGGAACAGATACAAAGGGTTGGCGGGAACATCCTGGGGATCGTGTTGAACAAGAGACGCTATTATATACCTCAATCCTTTTATAAATATCTGTAGGCGAACGAAAGAGCAGAATTCCAAGGGCGTAGAAGCTGGTGTTACGTATCATAAGTTGCTCGATAAAGCGTTTTCTTCATTACGTCATTGATTCTTAACGGATCCGTCACAAAACCGTAACGAAAAGCCGCTATCCAGGTTCCACTTTATGACATGGTTTGCAGGGTCGTCCCCTTTGGTTCCTTCGGGACCCCTGCTGACATAACCGAAAAGCGCTGTGAATCAGGAAGCCCGTTTCGGGCTTTTTTTCTAAAACACAAACAACAAAAAGCGGGTGGAAAAACCGTGAGGATTTCAGGGAGAAGAGTTCCGGTTGCGCAGAAGTCAACAGCCTTTAAAAGGTGCCTGATGGTCGCATGCATGACAGTCCTGGCTTTGACGGCGGCCCAAATCATGCCACCGATTCAGAGCGCCCAAGCGTGTTGGAGCACGGTCACGACGTCCGGCAGTTATGGACCGGCCG
Organism: Syntrophobacteraceae bacterium; assembly: GCA_049520315.1. Classification (GTDB taxonomy): domain Bacteria; phylum Desulfobacterota; class Syntrophobacteria; order Syntrophobacterales; family Syntrophobacteraceae; genus SbD1. The sequence goes on along the minus strand of JBEKPW010000026.1, from coordinate 3,998 downwards.
GTGTAGGAAGTTACACAATCGACGTGAATCAGTTCAACCCCACGAACGGAGTACTCAAAGAAGCGATTTTTACCCTGCAGGGGAACCTTTCCGGAACTTACAGCTTCACTGACAATGACGGTTCCAACGAATACGCCTATTGGGGTCAGACAGGAAACACATCCATTTCCTATGGCAGAATGAATCTGTATTACACCGTAAGTAGCGGTATGGACCCCAATTATGTTCAAGCCAACATGAATATGGTGGGGCCTTTTGCTTCCCATCAAACAATAACGGGTACGATTTATACAGGCAATCTATCACAACACTTCATGATTACAACTCCCAGCCAGCTTAGCGCCTTCATCGGTATCGGGACCTTACCCTTCAGCCTGGTCGTCAACCAAAACGATGAGTTGACTTATAGCGGTGGAAATTTTAATTCCATCATCAGCGAGTCCGTTTCCGCGACAGTTACGGCTCAATATGAATATGCCTCTACCCCTATTCCGGGTACAATCTTCTTGTTTGCTCCCGCCCTTGTCGGTCTTTCAGCGATCAGGAGAAGGCTCCAAAAGGCAGGATGATATCGGGCTCGTTTTCGCGGAACGTTTTTAAATCAATCAACTCTCCTGTTTCGTTGGCGACGCCGTTATCGGCAGGTTACACTAACATACTTATCCGGCATAATGCGCCAACCTGTGCTCTCTTCATGCATGCAATGATCCAGGCAGGGAAAGCTTATCCTTCAAGAGTTCCGGTTGAAGTGGAAGTCCCGAATTTTTATACCGGGAAGAGGGTATTTTTGCTTCGAACAGGGCCAATAATTTTGATCATGGATATAAGTCAGGACACGGCCGTGAATTAAGTCTGATGCCATGCCGATCTGTGCCTTTTGAAAAGACCCGTCTCTCCCCGGGGGGCAGTGTGGTGTCTACTTACTCCTCCTTATTCCGGTAAGGTATTCTGAATATCTTCTATCGACTTTACTTCGATTATGTCTTCTCTGCCGGCCTGGGTTATGATTCCGGTAGCTTCAACCAGTTTTTCAGCCAGTTTCGAGACGTCCTTCCCTTTCACTATATAATCTCCATCGTCAGCTTCGATCACGAAGTGATTCCCATGCTTGACTACGTATCCCATTAAGGTCTCTTCCTGGCTGGCCGCAATATTCCCCGTGGTCCAGGTTGAAAAAAGAAATGCGGTAAAAACTGCAAAAACAAAAATTCTGATTATGCGTTTAGCCATTAGCCTCTCCTGCGGTTAAGGGACAAATTGCAACCTGTCGCCGTCGCAACGGTGGCCCGGGGAATTTCCGCCGCCAGTCTAACGAAAAAGTCTGACAGCAGGTTATGGACTCCTCCTCCTCTATATGGAATCTGTGCCGAGTAAAGCCGAGTCGCAAGCGAAATGGAATCCGGTCAATACAGTAGATTTATGGTCGGGTTTTCCTCATTTCGTGGTTGAGGTATGCAGTATGTGCCTTCATATATTCAGGGAGGCGGCATCATTTCTGAGGCCTGAAGATGTCTGGGCCGGTGATCCTGCGAGACGACGATCAGCTTTGAATTTACGTAGGCGGACCAGTGTGAGATCACTGGCGGAAGACGATATAATGGATCGGATGCGCTCCGGACGGGCAGCCCATTAAGGTTTGTAAACGTGCGGGACAGGGAATGGTTATCGTGCTGTGAACTCAATGTTCAGGGAAGCTAGACTTTAGCTGGAGTTCCCTGGCATACAACCAATTGGGCGGCGTTATGCCCACGCGATCTTACCGATGCTCTTTGAACACGCCCTTCGCCAGCATGATCGCAGACATCGCCGTAGGCCACCCGGAATAAAACGCAAGCTGCGTGATTGACTCTACAATCTCCTCTTTGGTCACACCGTTTTCAAGTGCACGAGCGAGATGGAAGGGCAACTGTTCAGTTCGATTGAGAGCAACGAGGGCTGAGACGGTGATAAGGCTGCGGTCGCGCTTGGATAGACCGGGTCTTTCCCACACATCGCCGAAAAGAACGTCCTCGGTAAGTTCAGCCAGCTTTGGCGCTACATCTCCAATCAGGTCCCGTATGACCGGGCTGTGCTTGTCAACTGCCATGAGGCTACTCCTTTGGAATGAGATTGACAGGGTTATGCGGCTCGCAGCCGGTCTCCCGTCCGATCAAGTCCGGCAGGAGAACGCTGCGCCTGCCGGCGTCTCAGCCGTTCTGCGCCGCGTCCGCCCAACGGCTGAAATCAGCGGCGGCTGTAGGCCAAACCAGCCGCCGGCGTGAGCAGATAGCGGGTGAAACTGATACCAGCGATTTCTTTTTCGGAAAGACTTGGCGCATTCCGGTGCTGCTAATCGGGAATTGCCCTTCTTGTTCTTGCAAGCCGATCTACCAGTTCTCGCCCAGCAACTCGAAGTACGCCTGTGGATGGGCACAGGCCGGGCATACCTGGGGGGCTTCTTTGTGTGAGTGCACATAGCCGCAGTTGCGGCAGCGCCAGACGCTGTCTTCGTCACGCTTGAAGACCCTGCCACTCTCCAAATTGGCCAACAGGTCGCGATAACGTTTTTCGTGCTGCTTCTCGGCCACGGAGATGAAACCCCATACCCCGGCGATCTGAGAAAAACCCTCCTCTTTGGCAATGGCGGCGAAGGAGGGATAAAGGTCGCTGTGCTCCTCGTACTCTCCCATAGCGGCAGCAAGCAGGTTTTCGGCTGTAGTGCCGATCTTGCCCGCCGGAAAAGAGGCCATAATGTTCAAATCGCCCCCCTCAAGGAGCTTGAAAAAACGCTCGGCATGCTCCTTCTCCTGATTGGAGGTCTCCTCGAAGATACCGGCAATCTGGCTATATCCCTCTTTTCTCGCCACGCCTGCAAAGTAGGTGTACCGGTTACGCGCCTGACTTTCGCCGGCAAAAGACTTCAACAGATTCTGTTCAGTTTTGGTTCCTTTGAGACTGCGCATAAAAATCTTCTCCTCGATGAAATAGTGATGATAGGGCTGCCTCCATGCGCAGCCCTTAACCAAAAAATGCCTCAACCTGACCGCCCAAGAATCCCTGTGTGTGTTTCGGGGTTGGATTTTGCCCAAAAACGTTTTCGCGACATGCTGAAGGTCTATTCAATCATCAAATGTCCTAATGAAAAATGCAACGGGAATTCTCCGGCTCGCCTAATTTATCCAAGCTCTTCCTGCGAAGATCCCGCCTTTTTTGATTCGGTCCGGGAGCGCTCCCTTTTCTCTTTTCAATGACCGCTCTCACCAGTGCAGCGATTTCGGCGCCCGTAAGAGCGTCCTTTAGAAGGAAGTGGTCCGCCCCGTATTCTTCGGCAATTTTGCGGTATTCGGGAAGATCGTAGCTGGTGAAGATGCTTATCACTAAGTTCGGATGATGGTCTTTGATCTCTCGAGTCAAATCGAGCCCGTTCCTTCCCGGCAGGCGAATGTCCATGAAAACGACGTCCGGGAAAGACTGATTGATTTTAGTTAAAGCGTCCGACCCGTCAGCGGATTCATCGACCGATAGCGACGGGATGTACATCTTAAGGATTTCTTTGAAGGAACGTCTGAAGAACTCGTTATTTTCTACGATAAGTACCGATGGCATTTCCTGCCTCCACTCTTGCCTGCCAGGCAACAGGATCAGGCGTGAAAAAGAAGAAAGCCAAGTTGGGGGTCCCGGCTTCCGTGGAGAATGACAAAATCGTCCCAAAAAGCAAAACTCAAAAAGCAAAGGTATCCTCAGGATCGCTTAAATAGCAGATTTTCCCATTTTGAAAATCAGGTCAAGAATGTATTTTTCCATTACGAATATAGTAATATGAAGGTGGAGTTTTACCCCTCTGTTCCCCCTTGTGGCTGCCCGAATCGGGAAAATCCCTTTCTCAAACGTTCGTTAAAACTTTTCTTTAACAGTGGAAAAAACTCGATACTGATGAAGACTCACTTTAGGGTTCTTTTTTCTCAAAAAATCCATTTTTGTAGTGCCAACATACTTGCATTTTTATCTTGATTGTTCAT
>JBEKPW010000025.1:0-56587 GCA_049520315.1 Syntrophobacteraceae bacterium | reverse complement strand
CCCCGGGGATGTATGCTTCGTTCTTTTCCTCAATCGCCATCCAGATGATATGGGGCTGGAGTCCCCAATGAACGGAGACGACCTTTTTGAGAAGGCCTTCGTTTCCCCAATGAAAAAACAATCTATTATACTATCCATCATCGAGAACCAGCGAAATTAAATGATCTCTCCTAATTGTGACAAATCGAAAGCGCGAAAAAGTTAAGATTACCAGATCATATGGAAGGAACCCGCCGATTCAGCACAGTGGCAAGGAATGCGAACCAGTCCTGTCTCAGAACCGGGGGAGTAGTAATTTCAAGAATCGGGTTATCAGTCCGGGCGCCTGGATAGTGCACTCCTCCGCACGGCGCGATAACTTATATGGGGACGCCCCCCCCGAGTTTGCGGACCATCCAGAGGGCAAGAGCGGAACCATTGTCTTTTGCGGTTTTAGGTCCAGCGACGGAGGTGCGGTTTTTCTTTCCTTTCAGGACTGAATGCAGAGCTGATTTTTAATAACCTCTCGACAGCGAGACAATTTACTCATTTTTGTAGACAAAACCTGCAACCAACTACGTCTGATAAGGTGAAAACGGCTACGAAGTTGAGCCAATTATCTGTTTAAGGAGCAATGCTATGAAGAAATTAATCAAGACCTTTTCGATGGTCCTGGTGGTGGCTGCAGTGTTAATGCTGCTTGCATCTCCAGGGTATTCGTTCAGAGGCGGCCGTGGCGGTGGATTTCACGGTGGCCATGGATTCCACGCTGGCCACGGATTTCATGGTGGCCACGGATTTCACGGAGGGTTTGGGTTTCGCGGGGGACCCTGGTGGTGGGGGGGTGGTGCAGCATGGCCATATTACTGGGGCGCCTGGGGTTACCCGTACTATGGTTATCCGTACTATGCGGGTTACCCCTACTATGGTTATCAGTACTATTCGGGTTACCGGCGTGTGGTAGTCGAACGGCAACCACAGGCTGCGCCACGCCGGCCGGCTCCTGCGTATAAGCAGGACCGCAACTAAATGAGTTCCGGCAGGGCCGCCTGCAGTTATTGCAGGACAATGGAAACATGCCGATTGGGCACGAACAATCATTGAAAACAATAGAAAAGATCAGGCTATGGCTTTTGGCAGCGTTCAGGCGCACAAAGCGTTCAGGGAGCGCGTGCGCGCTCGCGGCCAGTATCGCAAAAGGGATTTGCCTTGGCCTGATAGCCATCAGTTTCAACCCCCACCAGGTTGCCGCTGCGCAGAACGACGCGCAATTCTCCAACCCGGTCAGCTTATTGCCTGCGAATCAAGTCGCAGGGATTCGCCCAACTGTTGAGACGCAACCTGCCGCGGCACCTCACCCCAAGCGGGCGAACTTCGAAGGGGAACATAAGTCCGACCAAACCCGGCACATGGCAGATTGGGTCATAGACTCCGGCGACAATCGCAGCTTGCCGTTCGCGATCATAGACAAGATGGACGCCAAAGTCTTTGTATTCGATGTCCACGGACGACTTCGCGGCGCTGCCCCGGTCCTGCTGGGCCTCGCACGGGGTGATTACACCGTCCCCGGTATCGGTGACCGGAAATTGTCGGACATTCGCTCTCAGGAGCGCACCACACCGGCGGGCCGCTTCGTGGCCTCACTGGGCTACAATTTCAACAGAAAAGACGTCCTTTGGGTGGACTACAAAAATGCCGTTTCTCTGCACCGGGTGATTACGACCAATCCCAAGGAGCGCCGCCTGGAGCGCCTAGCCTCTCCAACGCCGCTCGACAGGCGTATCTCCTATGGTTGCATCAATGTTCCCGCAAAATTCTTTGATAACGTCGTGAGACCGACTTTTACCGGAACGAGTGGCATAGTCTATGTGCTGCCGGAAAACCGGTCTATCAGCGAAATCTTCAAGTCATACTATGACGTCGAGTTGGATCGGGGAAGAGGCACAACTGCGAATCTTTACGATCATACAAGGCCAAGATTTCAGTAGCAGCGGTTTAGTTTTAAGTTATTTTAGTTATTAGTTTTTAGTAGCTACTCAGGCATCGCTTCGCGATGAGTGGACAGGGGACTTAGCAATGAAGGGGTAGAGATTAAGGTGCTTATTCATGTCCATCCACCCCGCTACGCTCCTCCATCCGTGTCCGGAATTTGGTTCTTCGCTGGCCACCGTTCACTGCTTTCATTGAATTTGGCCTGAATTTGCAATGATGGGACTTAGCTATGAAGGGGCGAGATTAAGGAGCTTATTCATGTCCATCCGTGTCCATCCGTGTCAGGAGGTTTAAAAAACTATGCCGTTCGAAAAAGGACAATCAGGCAATCCTAATGGCAAACCCAGAGGGACCCGAAACAGAACCATGGTCATTGCTAAGACTCTCCTTGACGGCAAGGCCGAAACACTGGTCGAAAAAGTGGTCGAGCTTGCCCTCGCAGGAGATGTGACTTGCCTAAGAATCGACTGCAACCCCTCAAATTCCACCACCGGTTTCTCGACGTGTTGTCGATCGAATTTGCCTCGAACGCCTCGTTCCCCAGAAAAAGGCCGCGCCGATTGAGATTGACCTCCCGGAAATCGGCGCTACAGCCGATCTTCCAAAACTTTTCGCTGCTCTAACGACAAAGCTTCGCGAAGGGGGAATCACCCCTTCCGACGCAAGGACCTTGATCCATTTGGCGGAAGGTTTTCGCAAATCGCTGGAGGTAGCCGAACTGGAACAGCGTATCAGTGCCCTGGAACAAAACTCTCGACCCTCAACCGCTAACCCTTCTTTAAAGGTATGATATGGCAAAATCATTCGGAACACGAGTTAAGGCCCTGGAGCATTCCCAAAACGGTCCCGCCTGCCGCGGTTTCGCCGATATGCTGCGGGAAGCCCGCCGCCGAGTGGCCGCAGGAGATCCGGTCACTACCGAAATGATGGAAGATCCCGTAAACGGTGAATTCTGGCGCAATCTTTTTAAGGCACGGGCACGTGCGCGTTTTACATGACAATGACTCTAAACGTGGCGATCTCCCCCCCTTTGGTCCTATCTTATACCGATTTGCGTTCAAGATGGTGCCAATGAATGACAAAGAAAGTGCGAGTTGCCACCAACTTAGCCATTGCAGGGCCATTTAGGAGCGGCGCTGCGGTGGCGCCCGGCGAGGAACGCTGCGCCGATCTCCACGCCCCGCGAGGTGCCGCGTTCTGCCTCCCGCGCTTGCGCGTGTGGCAGAAATCCCGGGGGCGCGGGGAAAAGTCCCCCGCTCTTTTAGTTAGTTCAATCTTGAATGCAACTCGGTATTACACACAAAACATACTGTGCCGACAGGACGTTGTGGGCAAGTCACCGGCTTCAGCTCATATGTCCACGTGCGCCAAAGTCTCTCCCGCCGTTTCTCAGCCTTTTTCCTTTACTGCAGCGGTCCTTGTGATCTATTTTTTCCCGATGTTACACCATAACCTCAGACCGAAGCTGAACGGCGGGTGGACTGTGCCAATTGCAGCGGCCCGTCGTGGAACGACCGGAGAGTTGAAAATGTTCAAAAGAATCACCCTTCCCGTGCTGTTTTTGATAATTCTGACGGCTGCCCCGGCCGGGGCAGTCGATGCCGATTCGGTAATCGGCTTCTGGAATACGCCCGATAATGATGCGCTCTTCAAGATATACAGATGCGAATCGGCTTACTGCGGAAAAATCTCCAGCCTGGAAGAACCCAACTATCCGCCAACCGATGAACAGATGCCCGGCAGGCCCAAGGTGGACAGGTATAACCCGAATCCCGCTCTCAGAAATCGAACCCTTGTCGGTTTGCCCCTGATCTCCGGATTTCAATATCAGGGGGACAATTTATGGAAGGGCATGATTTATAACCCCGAGGATGGAAGGACATACAGGTGCAATTTCTCAATGGCCGGGGAGAATCTGCTGAAGGTTCGGGGTTATATAGGCATTCCCCTCCTGGGAGGAACCCAGGTCTGGACCAGGAGGAAATAAGAGCCGATAGCTGGAAACGACATTAGAGAATGATTATTTAAAGAGAATGCCTGAATATTCTAGACAAAAAGAGACAAACTATGGAAACAACTCAAACAAAAGACTGCCCGTACGAGGGTGAACGCTATCCGAAGGGACATGAGCTTTGAACAGCCGAAGGGTGCAAGGTTTGCACCGACGGAAACTGGCTCGATAAAAAGGCGCCTCGAATGTAGCCCTCCGCGACTGCTAGACGTTACTGGCGCCCTGCATCATTATTTGCGTGCATTCATCACCGGACTCCTTTAGTCCCGCAGGCCAGTGTGAGTTGCCCCGTGTTGGCCGGCACGCAAATCAATGATGCCGCGAAGCGTTTGTGCTGGCTTTAGGTTCACGACTGGAAGATTTGGCAGAGTCTTTGATTTTGGGATTATTGAATTGCTTTTCGGCCCCGCGCCTTTAGGAGCGGCATAGGATACAGGCCTGTCGACTCGCATGGATGTTTATTTACATCCATGTCATTTTTTTCTTATAGGCTATAAATATCCCTTACAGTCTATCTTACAAGGATGTAACGACCCGGCACTGATAACAGCTACCGGCATACGGAATCCGGGTTTTTCCCAGCTAATTGATTTTTAAAGCTAAAGCCACTGGCCCCGGCCTTCGCCGGGGTCACGTCTATACTGGACGTCGGTTCCCGGACTCAAGACTTCCGGGGCAAGCTTCACCGGGGTGACGTCTATAGGATTTTCACCATGATATGGGAATGCCAACCTTTTTTCGTAACCCTCCCAGACCAGGGGCTTATCCGTTTTTCCACACCGGCTTTCTCTTTTCGATAAATGCGCTCATCCCTTCGAAGGCGTCCTCCGCCATACAATTCATCGCGATGACTTCTTTCGCGTAGTCGTAAGCGGACCTTTCGTCGAGGTCCACTTGGGAGTAGAAGGCCTTCTTGCCGAGGCTGAGGACAAAAGGACTTGCCTGCGCCAGTTCCAGTGCCCAGTTGCGGGTCTCTTCGGCCAGTTTGTCAGCCGGGACGACCTTGTTGACCAGGCCGAACTGCAATGCTTCTTCGGCGGAAACGAAGCGGCCGCTGAGGAGCATGTCCATGGCGCGCCGTCTGCCGACTACACGAACCAGGGGGATCATTGGAGTGGTGCAAAAAAGACCTATCTTCACGCCGGGAGTGGCGAAGCGGGCACCGGTTTCGGCGATGGCCAGATCGCATGCCGCGACGAGCTGGCATCCGGCGGCCGTTGCAATCCCGTGCACCTGCGCTATTACGGGCTGCGGCAGCTCATGGATCTTGAGCATCATCTTGTTGCACTCGGTGAAGATTTCCCGCAATTCGCTCACGCTCTCATGCTTCCGCGTCATTTCCCGAATGTCGTGTCCGGCGCTGAACGCCGGGCCGATCGCCCGAATGACGAGAACAGATACCCGGGGGTCCTTCTCAACCTTGTCAAGGGCGTCCCGGACCGCATTGATCATCTCCAGTGAAAGCGCATTCCTGATCTCGGGCCGGTTCAGGGTGAGCCAGCCAATCGGAGGGTCATTTTCAAGCAGTACTGAACTCATTGGAGTACCTCCTGGTAATTTAACCGGTTAAGGGGCCGCAGAGTATATAGCGTTAACTGCTTCGCCCGTGCCTGGTCGGCAAACTGACGATGAATGTGGAACCTGCTCCCGGCTTACTGTGTGCCTTAATACTTCCTCCGTGATGCTCGACGATTTTGCGGCAGATGGAAAGCCCTATCCCGGTACCGCTATATTCATTCCGGCTGTGCAATCGCTGGAAAGGCGCAAAGATACGATCCAGATACGTTTCTTCGAAACCGATCCCGTTATCCTCGAAAAAAATCCGGCAAGCCTCCTCACCCTCACAGTTACTATAAACTTTTACCAGGGGTTTTCCATTCCCATGTTGAAATTTCAAAGCATTGCCGATTAAATTCTGAAACAGTTGCTTCATCTGAGTTTCATCTGCCTCAATAACGGGCAATTGTGCGATTTCTAGCTTCCCGCCCGTCTGATTCAGGGTCAATTCGAATATCTGTGCAACTTCATCAGCCACTTCATTGAGGTTTATCTCAGAGAATGGCTCAGGTTTTGAGGCTACCCGCGAGTATTTGAGAAGATCGCGAATCAGTTGCTGCATGCGCCTTGCAGAATCTTCCATTCTGGTGAAATAATCTTTTGCCGTTTCATCAAGTTCATGGCCAAGCAGTTTTCTGAGGCGATCTGCAAATGTCTGGATTTTTCGCAACGGTTCCTGGAGATCGTGAGAAGCGACGAAAGCAAATTCCTGAAGTTCGTGGTTCACTGATTCGACCTTTGCCGTATGACGCCTCAGTGTCTCTTCTGCTCTTTTGCGCTCTGTAATTTCCGTACCGATGCCTAGTATCCCGGACGGAGCGCCTTTCTCATCGAATATCGCTTTATTTGTCCAACTGACCCAGACGGTCTCGCCGTTTTTTAGCGTAATCTCGCTCTCGCATTCGATGGAACGCCCGGGCTCCCGCATGATCTCCTCGATAAGCATTGCAAAGTCCCCCACGGAATTCTCCGTCCTCGTGATAATGATTCCGATGGGATCACAGCCCAGCATATCCTGTTCGCCGCATCCGAGAAGTTTTTGACCGAACTCATTGACGAAGGTGATGTGTCCCCCGGTATCCATTCGTATTATGAAGCTGCTCGCATTTTCAACGAGCTCGCGGTATTTTTCCTCGCTCCGCCGAAGGGCGTCGTTGGCCCTTGCCAGTTCCTGAGTGCGTCTATAAACACGCAATTCCAGTTCTTCCCTCTGGCAGTTGAGTTCGAGGAATACTTTCACCTTGGACAGCAGTATTTCGGAGCGAAACGGCTTTGTGAGGAAATCCACCCCACCGGACTCATATCCTCTGAACACGTATGGCTCATCAGAGTACACCGCCGACAGAAAGATGATGGGGATATGCGTGGTCCTGGCGTCGCTTCGCAGCAGGTTCGCCAATTCATACCCGTCCATCCCCGGCATCTGGACGTCTAGTATGGCGAGGGCAAAATCATGATTGAGCGTGGCACGCAGGGCCTCATCACCCGTTAATGCCTTGACGATCTCGACATCCAGACGCTTTAGAACATTTTCAAGGGCAAAGAGATTGCTCTCCTTATCGTCAACAATCAGAATGGCTGCCATCTATTCACTTTTCCTCTTATCAAACACGGGGGACTCTGCGCGTCCGATTCCGGCAAGGAACCTGCCGATTTCCGGTATGTTCATCACGCGGTCAACTTCCGTTTCGTCCAGAGCGGCCGAAGGCATGACAGGAAATTCCGCTGTCGCGGGATCCTGAACGATAGTAAATCCGCCATTTTGCTTTATGCGCCGCAAACCGGCGGCCCCATCCCTGCTGGCGCCGGTAAGTATTATTCCGATAAGGCCCGCGCCGTATGCGTCCGCAGCCGACTCAAATAAAACGTCTATCGAGGGTCTGGAAAAATTCACCTTCTCGTCAACGGACAGGGAAAAGCTCCTGTCCGATTCTATCATGAGATGGTAATTGGCCGGCGCAAAATAGACGCTGCCGGGCATGACAGGTTGCTTTTCCTCGGCCTCCCGGACCGGAAGCAAACACAACCCGCCAGCATTCTCGAAAAAAGAACTGTCCTGCTGCGGATGGAGATGCTGAACAACAACCAGGGACAGGGGAAAGTCCATTGGGATCAATGGCAACAGGACTTTCAGGGCATTCAGCCCCCCCGCCGAAAGACCGATTACCACAGCCCGATGGCGTCCGGATTTTATTATCTGGTCTTTTGATAAATCTTCCATTTTTGACTCAAAGTCTTGAAATCCCGGGCTACCTCAGTGAATTGCAGCGTTTCCTTGCTGCCGAGCGCGAGCACCCCGCCATGCGCCAGGCTGTCCCGAAACAGATTCAGGACCCTGTTCTGAAGGGTCTTGTCAAAGTAGATAAGGACATTGCGGCATAGTATAAAATGTACCTCGCTGAACACTCCGTCCGTCACGAGGTTGTGATTTGCGAAGGCGATATTCTTCCTCAGGGAAGGCTCCAGGATTGCTGCATCATATCCTGCCGTGTAATACTGCGAAAAAGAACCGGTGGCGCCGGAACGCTGGTAGTTTGCGGTGAATTCCTTCATTCTCTCCAGAGGATAAATGCCATCCCTCGCTCTGCCCAGGGCAACGTCGTTGAAGTCCGTTGCAAATATTGTGGACCGGTCATAGAAACCTTCCTCCTTCAAGACGATAGCCAGCGAATAGACCTCCTCGCCAGTGGCGCAGCCCGCATGCCAGATTTTTATGAAGGGATGAGTCTTGAGATAGGGCACGACCAACTCCCGCAACGTCTTGAAAAACTCCGGGTCCCGAAACATCTCGGATACCGTTATGGACAGATCGTAGATGACCTTTTCAAACAAAGACTCATCGTGAAGCACCGGGGCAATGATCTGGCTGATGGCGCTATAATTTTCCCTGCCGAGGATGTTTCGGATACGCCTCTTGATGGAGGCCCGGGAATAGTTCCTGAAATCATGGCCGTAACGCTTGTAGATCGCGTCGAGCAGCAACTGAATCTCGATATCCTCTATTTCTTCTTTGCGCATTTCTCCACGCTCCGAGAGGTTACCTTTTGTACAACCATACACGCAACATGGACAAGAGCCTTTCGACTTCGACCGGCTTGGCAAGGTAATCATTGGCGCCTGCCGCGATGCACTTGTCCCGGTCGTCCTTCATTGCTTTGGCGGTCAGAGTGATGATCGGCAGGTCCTTGAATCGAGGCTGTTTTCGAATTGTTTTTGCCGTTTCGTAGCCGTCCATGCCCGGCATCATAATATCCAGGAGCACCAGGTCGATATCGGGAGTTTTCTCAAGGGACACCATAGCCTTTCGTCCATCTTCGGCTTTGATCACGTTCATCCCCCGTTCCGAGAGAATCTTAGACAGGGCAAAGAGGTTGCGCATGTCATCGTCGACCAGGAGAATGGTTTTGCCGATGAACATCGAATCCCTGTCGTGCAGGTTGATGATCATCTCTCTTCTGGACGAAGGCATTGTGCTGACGGTCTTATGAAGGAACAGGGCCGTTTCATCCAGAAGGCGCTCTTCCGATCTCACCCCCTTTATAATGATGGACTCGGCATGTTTCCTGAGTTCCATTTCCTCTTCGCGGGTAAGGTCCTTACCTGTATAAACGATCACCGGAGGCCGGCAGATGTTCTTTTCGGTCTCCATCCTGTTAAGAAGGTCGAAACCGGTCATGTCCGGCAGCCCGAGATCGAGGACCATGCAATCGAAATCTCCGGCCGCGAGCGCCACCATGGCCTCGGCGCCGCTAGCCACCTCCACTATGTTCACGTCCGTGTCGGCGATCAGATTTACGATGCCCAGGCGCTGCTGAGCATTATCTTCAACAAGGAGCAGGTCCTTGATCTTTTTTTCCACCAAGTCTTCGATCTTCCTGAAAGCACTATCCAGGTCCTCCCTGGTGGCGGGCTTTGTTAAAAAGCCCATTGCGCCCTTTTGCATGGCATTGATGGAAGCCTCCTCAACGGACATGACATGCACGGGGATATGCCGTGTCGCCGGGTTTGCCTTGAGCGTATTGAGGACCGTCCAGCCGGTCATGCCGGGCAGCCTGATGTCCAGTATAATGGCGGTTGGAATGTATTTTTCCGCCAGATCGAGGCCTGCCTCGCCCGTGTACGAGACCAGCGCCTTGAAACCTTTTTTATGGCATTGATCGAGGAGGAATTTTGCAAAGCTCGCGTCATCTTCAATGATCAGTATGCTCTTATCCCCTTCCTGAAGCCCTTCCAGGTCATCGGCGACCGACCAGGCCGGAGTGGTTTCTTCATTCATATCGATGGACGTCGAGCGATGGACTGCAGCGGGGTTAACCGTCGCGTTCTCCGGCTGTGCACCGACGCCCGGCTCCTCGCCTTCGGATATCTCGGTGGGCAAGTAGAGGGTAAAAGTCGAACCTTGGCCAAGGCGGCTTTCGAGCTGGATTTCCCCTCCGAGGAGCTTGACGATCTCCCTTGATATGGACAGGCCAAGGCCCGTGCCGCCATATTTCCTCGTTGTACCGCTGTCCGCCTGTTGGAACGCTTCAAAGACAAGCAACTGTTTGTCGTCTGGAATACCTATGCCGGTGTCTCTGACTGAGATAGCCATAGCCCGGCCCCGGTTCAATCCGCTTTTCGACAGATTGACCGTTGCAGCCGGCCGATGAAACTCCACGGTAACCGATCCTGTATCGGTAAACTTAACAGCGTTTGAGAGCAGGTTCTTAAGCACCTGCTCCAGGCGCTGGCGGTCTGTCCTGATGCTTTCGGGCAAAGTGTCATCCAGGACGATTTTGAATCCAATCCGTTTCCCGGTGGCTGCAGGCCTGAACCTTTCGTCAACATAATCGGCTATCTCATGCAACCTGACATCGCCGATCTTAAGCGTCATTATTCCCGACTCGATTTTGGAGAGATCGAGTATTTCCTCGATTAACTGCAAAAGCTCTATGCCACTCTTCTGAATAATTTTTGCCGACTCGACCTGTTCCTGGACCAAATTGCCCCGGGAGTTGTCCGCCAGATCGCGGGATAGAAGGAGCAGGCTGTTCAGCGGAGTTCGAAGTTCATGGGACATGTTGGCCAGGAACTCCGATTTGTATTTGCCGGTCACCTCGAGTTCACGCGCTCGCTTTTCCAGTTCCCGCCGGGTTTCTTCAAGGGCCTGGTTCTTTTGAGTGATTTGTCCTTGTTGCTTTTCGAGGGAATCGTTCTTTTCCTCCAGTTCCTCATTTACGACTTCGAGTTCCTCCTGCTGCTGCTTGAGTTTTTCCTCGGAAAGCCTCAATGACCTGGTTTGTTCCTCCAGTTCCTCGTTGGCAGCCCGAAGTTCCTCCTCCTGGACCTGGAGTTGCGCCGCCTGGCGTTGAGTTTGATCAAGAAGTTCCTTGAGCCTGGCCTGGTTTTGAATAGTATGAAAGGCTATGGCAATGAAGTTGGAAATGTCGCGCAGGAAGTCCAGCTTCTCATCTGAGAACTCCTCGAATGACCCAAGCTCGATAACTCCCTTGACCGTATTTTCAAAGATAAAGGGCACGGCGGCGATATTGCGCGGCGGGCTGTCCCCAAACGATGAATTGATGCGGATGTAATCCTCGGGGATGTTGGTAATTGAAATTATGTTCCCTTCGACCGCTGCCTGCCCGACCAGCCCCTCGCCAGGCTCGATGACTGCGGCCAGGGACTTGCGCTTGCTGAATGCGTAGCTTCCGGCCAGAGTCAGCGTGCCCTGGTCGGACATCAGGTAGAGTGTCCCTATCCGGGCATTGATATATCCGGCGAGAAAGCTGATTATGTCCCCGGCCAGGGCATTTACGTCACTTTCTCCGACGATGATACTGTTCAGCTCGTTTTTGCCCGTCTTGACCCAGTCCTGAAGATCGCTTTCCGCTTTGGACTGCCGGAGACTCAGGGTCATCTGATTGATGGCGTTTCCGAGCAGGTCGCGGCCCTCGCCGATTTCGACCATCCGGCTGAAATCCCCCCCGGCAATGGCCGACGCAACTTCGGCTTTGTTCCTGAGGCTGGTCTGCATGTCCCTGAAGGATTCAGCCAGCTCACCGATTTCGTCTTTCTGTACGATCTCGACGTCATGGGACAGATCGCCCCCGGCAATATCCTTCATTCGCCCGACAATCATCCGAAGCGGCGGAGCGATGCTCCGGATGATTAGCAGTGTAACGCCCAGGCCAAGCAACAAGGTCGCTGCGATGAGCCCCGTCATTGCCTTTGTCGCGCTTGACTTCTCTGCATTGGCGGTCTGGATGAAATCTTGGGCCTTCCACTGTGAGAAATCGACCACTGCCTGGATTTTTCCTCTCACATCATCGGCATATTTTTGCTCCAACAAATACTGGGAAGCGTCCAGTTTGTCCTTACCCTCTGTGCGAGCAAGGCGGAAATGCTCATCACGCAGTTTTCTCCATTCGGCGAAAGCCGCTCGAGCAGACTTGACATCCTCCTTATTGCCGAGAAACCGCTCCTGGAGGATATCGAATTTACTTAAAGTCTGCGCTTCCAGATCGTTTACCTCCCGCTCCAGTTCATTCAATGCCGCCGTATCGGCAACGTATGGAATCTTCTGCATATGGCTGTGGATATCATAAATATTTCCGCGGATATCGCGCGCGGTGTAACCCGAGGTCAGAGGATGCTCATAAATTTGAGTCAGAAGGTTTCCCAGGATGTTCATCTGGTAGAGCGCAAAGCCGCCGACGATCAGGATCAGGAGCATTTTCAGCAGAAAACCGATGGTCAATCTGACGCCGAGCCTGTAATTTTGCATTTTCAAAAAGTTATTCATGCCGCCTCCACGGTCTTTCCAATTATGCAGGCCTTCCCGTTCCATTGCGTTTGGTGGCCGTTCAACACTATTCCCACTCCGACTCTCCATCCAGGCAGAAGCGAAGCGCATTCTTTATCTCCTCGATCTGCTCGGGGTCTGTCACCTTCTCGCGCCTTTCATTCCTGATATAAAAGGCGTCGGCCGCCTGGTCGCTCTTGGTGGTGATTTTTGCTACGGATATCGGGATCTGGAGTTCGTGCAAAGTCCTGGTAATGGTGTAGAGAAGTCCTATCCGGTCCGCCGTATAAACTTCCAGGATAGTATACATGGCCGAGGATTCGTTATCTAACACGATCTTGCTTGGCGCTGCCCGCAGCGCCTTTGGCTGCTGCCTTCCAGCCGAACGCGCCGCTATCCGGTAGTCCAGGGCTAACTTGCCCTTGAGCAGGCGGTCCATATCTACCCTCATCGCCTCCCAGTCCGTTGCGGTCTCGCCCTCCGGAAGCCGGCACTGGAAAAGGAGCAACGTGATTTCGTTGTTCATTGAAAATGCCTGGGCGCTGATGATGTTGAACTCGTGGAGCGTCAGGATTCCCGCCGATTTTGCAAGAAGCCCCGGCCTGCTATAGCTCATGAATGTAATCTCTGCGGTTTCGCGCCCGGCGGAGACTTCCCAGATGAAAGACCCTTCGGATTCCTGGAGCCTGCGGCTAAGTTGGATGTGCTTCACTATCTCCTCCGGGGATATGGAGATTAAATACCTCGGAGCGAGCTGTGAGAAATAGGTCTCCACCTCCTCGGGGCTCAGAAGATCTGAAACCCGGGTCTCGATCTGCTTTTTCACCCTGGCCGCCCGTTCGGAGATAACCCGTGAGCTCGGTTCGCCTTTTTCCAGTATGCCCCGAAGATTGCAGTAGAGGGTCAGCACGGGTGTATCTCGCCATTTATCCCTGGCGCGGGGACCAGTGGACATCATGTCGGCAAAAGTGAGCAAAACGAGCTGATCGAGGTATTCCTTTCTCCCGACTGCGGCCGTACAGCTCGATAGCATTTCGTGGTCGGCCAGATCGCGCAGAGACGCGCTGTCCAGCAGAAGCAGGTGTTGGGACACAAGGAACTGGACCGTCTCGGTTTCCCGGGACGACAGACCCAGGCGTCTTGCAACAGCGGGAATCATCTCCCCGCCCCTGGCCGCATGCCCGCTGCCCGAACTTTTCCCCACATCGTGGAGGAGTCCGGCGAGCAGCATGGGGGCGGGATCCCCCAGATCTGAGGCTGTCATCGTGAGTTCGGGCTCTTCCTCGGAGTACACCCCGGCAATGATCTTCTTTAGCTCGGCAACGGTCCGAAGGTGGTGCTCCTGGACGGGGTAGAGGTGAAATTCGTCGTGCTGGACCAGCCCGTGCACCGAGGCAAGCTCAGGAATGAGCGCAGTCAGTAAACCGTAGTCGTAGAAACGGCGCAGAACCGGGACCTCGGGCGACTCGGCCCGGAGCAGTTCCAGGAATTCATCTTTCACGCCAGGGTCTCCCGAAGCCGCGTCCAGGACGTTTTTATTGTGAGATATCCATTGCCTCGTAACGTTCGCCAGCCCAAGACCGCGCCGGGCACACACTGCAAAGAGATGAACCAGGCGCTCGGGCGTTGCCGGGTAGCGGTCGGTCTGGATGTAAATCTTTCCGGACCTGGCAACCATCCCTTCTTCAACGATGGTTTCGGTCTCTCCAGCGGCAGTAGAGCGGCCCTCATCGAGTCTTTCCCAGAATTCTCTCGAAACCTCGGCAACCCCTTGAAACAATTGGTTAACATGCTGCATGAAGATTTCGACCGGAAGAAAACCCGCTATTTCCCCATATCCCAGCTTGCGGGCAAGCGTCTCCTGGTCGCCGAAAAGAAGCGAGCTGCCCTCCCGTCCGGATGTGGCCCGCAAAAGCGTCAGGTAGCGGCTGAACGCTTTCTCCGCAGTCTGAAGCAGGTCAACTTCCTGCCGGCTGAGATATCCCCGGAAAATTGCGTCCTCAAGATTCCGTATCTTTGATTCGATACGGCATCCGGCGCGGATGGCGCGAATTTCGGAAAGTCCGCCGGGATTCTCCTCGAGGTCGGGTTCAAGCCAGTTCTGAGCGTTTTCGAGCAACTTCTTGCGGGCTGTAATGGACTCGAGGAGAGCATTGAAAAAAAATGCCCGGTTTTCGGCGATGTGATTGTCAATTTCCCGATCCAGTTGATCGGCAAGGTTGCGGTTTCCCGAAATGTAGCGCAGGTCCATGAGTTTGAAAAACAAGGCCGGATCGGTCCGAGCAAGGTCCATTATCTGTGCCGCCGATCCCTGGAACGCTTCAACAGACCATCCAGCCTCGATGAGCGGTTCGGTGATCTCGTCGATCCAGGCGTCTTTTATAGGCGAATCATCGGCCTGGAGACACAGGATGGGAACAGCCTGGGTCGGGCTCGATATGCCGCGTCCGAAAGAGCCGATTGCCGCGATCGCGCCTCCGGCCCGGAATGCCTCGGAGCCGCTTACCAGCCGGTTAGCAAGCCGGTTGTATAAAGAGATGATAGCGATCTCAAGCAGGCTGGTGTGCCGATCAAGCGCTTGCTCGCTGCTTTCCTCCAGAATTAGTTCGCGCTGCTTCCTCAAGGATTCGGATATGTTCCCGTTCATGTCTCTCGCCCCTTCTCAAAGTTATTTTAACTTTGAATTTTAAGCAATTTCGTTGCAAAAGGAAGGGTAAAATGAACGAATTGAGAAGAGGCGGGAAGCGGGGAGCAGGAATGAGAACACAGAAGAAGCGGGAAGCGTTAGTCTTGCTTCCCGCTTCCCGCTTCATGCTACCCTGTAAAGATACCGTTTACCAGACAACCCGTGCCGGGTATTGCCGGATCAGAGCGTCGGGAGTGAGCAGCGCCAATTGCTGGGTCAGTGCCTGGCAGACCAGCATCCGGTCAAAGGGGTCCTTGTGCAGGTCCGGCAGCCGGGGCAGCATAAGGACCGCTTCCTCCTCCAGCGGCAACGCATCGATACCGTGACTTGTCCGCATTGGGCCGACAAAGCGGTCCGGAGGCTCGGGAAGCGGCAGACGCCCCAGCATATACTTAACGGAGATCTCCCAGGCGGAAACACTGCTCAAATAGACAGCGTTGGCGGGATCTTGAAAGAGCTCACGCGCTCGTGGGGAGAGTTCCGAAGCATTCGTCACGATCCACAGAAAAGTGCAGGTGTCCAGTAGAATGTTCATAGCCGCTCTCCTCGAAAAGCAGCGCTCAGCTCATCGGGCAACGGCTCGAAAAAGGAGGGCGGCAGTTTGAATGCTCCCCCGGCAAGCCCGATGGGCCGTGGGGCGCGACGCTCCGGAGGGATCAGGCGGATCTCCGCTATGGGCACATTGCGCTTGCACAGCAATATCGTTTCCCCTCCTGCCAGGCGGTCAAGATACTGCGACAGATGGGTCTTGGCTTCATAAATGTTGAGTCTGATCATGATTCAAACCTCAATTCGCTTAACTTAGGTCAAATATAGATCAATAACTGAACCAAGTCAATGGTTCGTTATCTTGAGGCCCGATACGCCGGTAACAGACTGCACAACAGAAAAAACCGCGAAGAAAACAAATAGTTGTGTGCATGGGTCGTTGGATGTCCCACTTCCTATGCTATGAGTCGATCCAAAGACGGCTTCGATCTCATTATCGTTCGGGATTTCCGGAGCTGAATTGCTCCGGCCTCATTGAAACTCTGCGCCCATCTGCGTAAATCTGCGGATAGAAAGGCTGATTTCCGGATCAGATTCACTTATCTGCTTTGGCCTTCCAATCTCTTCCGTGATTCGGTCCCATGTATTTCTTTAAAGAACATTGCACGCAGTCTTTCTTCCGAAACTAAAGGGTGTCTCCGGCAAAACCCCTCCCACGCGATATCCCGCACGATGTCACAGAGTTCCATGGCTAGGTGCACCTTTTCCCCGCCACTGAGCCGCTCGAAAATTTGATTCTGCCGTTTCTCTGCTTCCGCCGTCGTATCTGTGATCATGGCGCCTCCACAAAAGCGCGATGCCGTCTTAAGCATAGTTCATGGGTTCTTTCCGCTGTTACGCATTTGCTGACGGGCATGGGTCTTCTGACAGCGTATGCGACGGCACATTGCCACTCAAAGTTCTCACCCCGCCCCCCTGCCCCCCACAATCCTTACCAAAAACTCCTCGAAAAGATCCGGATTGGACTGTTTCATGATTCTGCGCACCTGGATCAGGTCGATGGTCTTGATCAATTTGAGGTTTTCGCGGTTCTCGCAAAGGACTATGCCTCTAAAGAAAAGCTTTGCGGAAAGAAGGGGGGACTTTTCCTTCGACAATGCCTTCTCCAGGGCCAGGTAGTCACCCACCATTTCCTTAAGGCCGTCGTGTACGCGAACCAGTTTGTGCTCGAACAGCCCCTCGATGCGGGCATGGCTGGGCAGCCACTGAAGGGCAAGCTCGGGGTCAAATCCGTACTCGAGCAAAAGGTCCCGCTTCAACTGCATGAGGTCTTGGTCCTGCAGATGACGCCAATCGATTGCGGCAGGGTCGATGAGACAGGCTTCCCGGTAGCACTGTCGCGCGACCTTATAATCGCCTCGGAGAAGGTAGGAGTCTCCCAGGTAGCCGTAGATGGCTGCGCTTTGGGGCATCTTTGGGATGCAGTCCTGAAGGCTGCGGATTGCCTCTTCGTAACGTCCCGCCTGCAGAAATAGATACCCCGTGGGAATGTCTCCCGTGAGAAATCCGGGACCCTCGACCGGGCCGCACTTTTCTGCCTCCTCGATCACCCTGGCAAAAAAAGCGCTTTTTATTTCAGCGCTAAAAGCATCCCGGCCAATGCCGGCAGCGCCGGTGAAATCCACAAAGGAATCCCAGAGGCGGCACAGATAATCCGGTCGTGCACAAGACTCGTCCGGCGCTTCCCCGATGCCCCGCAGCAGGAATTCGGCTGCTGCCAGCCTGGAGGATATGTCGTAGCCCTTCGGGTAGAGGCTGCGGTGTTTTTGAAAGAACTCAGCGGCTTTTTCCAGTTCGAGGTTTTTGAATGCCTGGATGCCCCGGTTCACCAAAGACATGTCGTTCCGCCCGAAGAGCGGAAGCTGGGCGGTGGGACCGCCAGCCGGGATGGCCAAGCCGAAACCGCCGCTGTCTTCGACGGCGGCGGGCCCTAAACTTGAATCGCTGGCCCCTGCCGCCCAGCGGCCGGGCATGGCGGCGAGCCGCGTGATGCGGCGAATGAAAGCGTACTCCACCCCTGCAAAACGGGCTGCCTTCCTTATGTCTCCGAAGCCCTCGGCCAGCCGGGTGATCCATTGTTCGAAAGCGAGGGTCGCGGAGGAGTCCTCATGCGCCCAGGGAGCGAGCAATTGTTGTTTCCCATGTTCAGGGCAATCCACGACAGGAAGTCTGGCATGCAACCAGGTCATTTTCCCGCACGTATCCAGATGCCTCCAGGTTTTTGGAGGCGAAGAACCGCATACCGGGCAACAGAGGTCACATCGGGGACAGGGGAACAGGGCCGTCTGCGCACATTCAAGTTGTACGTCCACCGATCCCTCTTTTGCCGCAACCGCTTTCACGGTCCAGGGCAAAGCAAGCTCGATCAGATGCGTATAGAAGTCCCGTATTTCCATCGATCTATATGATTCGGTTAGAAGATGCCGGTGTTCAGAGTGCCGGGTCAATTATAAGGAAATGAAATTTCCGATCAAATCTTTTCAATCCCCTCCCGAATTCGGACAAGCTCTCCCCTTATCAGTTCCATTGCCGAGAGCCGTTCGGCGAGAAGGGATTGCTTTCGGGCTGCTTCTTCTTCTCCCCTGAGGCGCAGGTCAACGCCACTTTCTATTGCCCGGGCTATTCCGCCGGCAATGGTGTCCATGTTGCCGATTATCCTGGTCCGAAAGCCGGATGCGCTGCGATTAAGCCTGTCCAGGAAGTCCGACCTGAGCCTTCCTGCCTGCATCTCTATCATTTCCAGCATGTGCCGTTTCCTTTTGCCGAGAATCATTTTATTGGCGGTCCGCACGGCCCAGTCTCTCAGGCGCCGGAATTTCCACTTTCCGCTTATGTACCCGGGGACGACCAGCGTCAGGGAATCGGTCAGCATGTCAAGACCGACCGCATCGCCTCGGAGTTTGTAGTGAAAGGAAGACTCCGAGGTACGGAGGGATTCAGCCTCAACGGCTTCGAACGGGACCGAAAAGAGCCGGCAGGAAAAGTCGAGGAGCGAATCGGTCACCCCGTTTACCTTTGAGGCAAACCGTCCGCAAATGGAGTCAAATGAGTTCGAAAGCCGTTCATCTTCGACTTCGCGCCACGCCGTGAATTCCTCCTGGATTTTATCCAGAACGAACTTTTCAAGCGCGTCGTTTAACTCCTTTAAGGAGAGGTCCTTTTTCGATTCATAGAACAGGTTGAACTCCTCTTCCATCTCCGAGACGAGCCTGCCCTTCAGATCGGCGATCCCCCGGTCCAGTTCCCTTATGATGAGACGCTCGGTCTCTGCGCTGAAAAGGGCATCAAATGAGAGCCTCTCCTTAATGAGTTCCTCTTTCCTGCTCTCAAAGGCGGCTATCTTTTGGCGGATCTCTTCGACCGGTGTTCCAAGCGACTTTAGCTCCAGTTCTGTCTCCAGTCTTGCGCGAGAAAGGACCTTCTGGAGATTTTTTGAGACCGACTCGAGCAGGACCTTGCCCTTCTCCTTTACCAAAAACCGGTCGAGCGCTTCGGAGAAAACAGGAAGTCCGCTGACGGCAAGGTCTTCTGAAGATCCGTTGAGTTTTGCCTGCAGCCCGAGTTTGGCGGAAATGGGAAATATCCTTATATCAGGCCCCATGATCTGTTCGAGCGTCTCTTTGGCAAACAAGAGGGCGCTGCCGACTTCTCCTGCGGAAAGATAGTCCGTTTTGTTCAGGAGAAAAAATATCCTGCCCGCGTATTCACGCACATCGTTCAGGAATTCGAGTTCGGCACTGCTCACAGGTTGGTCGATCGAGAGCAAAAAGAGGGCTGCGTCGGATTTGGGGAGGTAGCGGTATGCTACGTCCGTATTGTGAATGTAGACCGACCCGACGCCCGGCGTATCCACCAGCCGAACCCCATCCTTGAGGTATGGTGAAGGATAAAGGACTGCGACCTCGGAGACCTCCTTGTCGTTTTTCGGGTTTCCGGTCTCGGTAACATAATCCGGGAGGGATTCAACAGGGATATCGACCTTTTTCCCATTCTTGAAAAACACCTTCACGGCCACCGTTTCGCTGTAAACCACTATTGTCACAATGGAGGTCAGGGGTAGGACTGAGACGGGGAGGATGTCCGCACCGAGCAGAGCGTTTATCAGGCAGGTCTTCCCCCGCTTGAACTGTCCAACGACAACCAGGTTGAACGTGTTGGTCTCGAGCTTTTCCTTCATCTCCAGGCAGGAAGCCCGGTCCTGGAGGCCCAGGTCGAGCATCTTTTCTATGACTTCGAAGATGCGCTCCCTGATAAATTTGAAATCACCGATTCCCTCCCGCGAGCGGGAAATCGGTTCCGAAACGCCATACATAAAATCTCCGGTCAAAAATTCCCTCCGGCCGGGTGGGCGGGTTGGAAATTAAGAATACCCGACAAGCTCAAAGGCGAAGGTGCAATTGAGCGAGGTTTGCATTAAGAGCGCTGATAACCTATAATGAATGTCCCGTCAATCGCAAGGCAAAATCGCACGAGGCAAAACCTGGAACCCTGGCCGCAGAAGGTGTTTTAGCATGTTGGACAAAGTCGTTCCCGTTGGTGTGGAAAGCCGGATTGCGTTTCTTCCGGCTCTTTTGATTTTCATTGCCCTATGTTTTGACCCGGGAGGAGCACATTCGGCTGAAGACATTTACGGTGGCCTAAAGCAAAAGATGGTGCAGGACGGTTTTTCGCGCCAGCAGGTCGCCAATGCCTTCCAAAGCGCTCCGCCTCCAATGTTCAGGCTCGTATCCCAGACGATGAAAATCCGGGAAGGCCAGGCGAACTACGACCATTTCCTGGCGCCCTCGGAAATAGCAGCAGCACAGCAGTTTATAGCCGATCACCGGAATTGTTTCCGGAGGGCGGAAGCGGCATATGGCGTCGAGCCCGAAATAATTGCGGCGATTCTTCTGGTTGAAACCCATTTCGGTTCATATACCGGAAATACCCCAACATTCGCGATCTTTTCAACCTTTGCCGTAATGAATCTGAAAGCCAATCGCGACAAGGTATGGAAGCTGCTTTCACCGCAGGACCGGCAAAAGTGGGGGCGCGAGGCCTTCGACATGAAGCTGATCGACCGCTCCGGTTGGGCTTACAGGGAGTTGTCGGCCCTGCTGGAGTTGAAAAATACGCACGGGATACAGCCAGGATCGCTGAAGGGGTCTGTAATGGGCGCAATCGGCTGGCCGCAGTTTCTGCCGAGCAGCCTTCTGAAGTTCGGCGCCGATGGCAACGGCGATGGGCGGATAGACCTTTACAACGCTGAGGACGCAATTTTCAGTACGGCCAATTATTTTCGCGGCCACGGATGGTGTGAGGCAAAATTTCCATCAGACAGGGAAGCGGTAATCTGGGACTATAACCACAGCAAAGCATACGTTCGGATAGTACTGGCAATAGCCGAAAGGATCAGGGGGGAGGCGAAGTAATACCCGACTCATTTTCGAGCAAACGAAAAGAACGCCCGCAAGGGGCTGAGTTACACGGCGCCGCCTGAGCAATCGGCCTGGCTCAACCTCGTCCATCCTCATCATTTAAAGCTTGTAGCCGATCTTTCGGAGCAGGTCCTTGCGCCAGTTGATTTCAGCTTCGTCTTCTACACCCCTTGTTACAAAACCGTCCACAACCCCCAAGACACCCCGGCCCAACTCCGTTTCTGCCAGAATTACCTCGGTCGGGTTGGCTGTGGCGCAGAATACCCGGCACACCTCCGGGACCATCTTAATTGTGTTCAATACGTTTATCGGATAAAAGCCGAGCCCCAGAAAAACGATGAAGCAGTGACCGGCCGAAACAGCCTGTGCGTTCTTGCGGGCAAGTTCGATCATGTCCGGGTCGGTCCCCGACCATCGGACAAGACATTTACCGGAGGCTTCGCAGAAGGCCAAACCAAACCTGATGCCCGGGACAGCAGATACCAGGGCTTCGTGGATGTCCTCCACGCTTTTTATGAAATGAGTCTGGCCAAAAATAAAGTTGATCTCCTCTGGTTTTTCGATCCTCACAGTAGTGAATTGCATGATCCGCTCCCTTCCGTAATGAAATTCCTGCCCTGTTTTACTGACTTACGAGTTTCCGGCCTGGACGAGGTCCGACGTCACATAAAAAAGCGGGGGTGGTACACCCCGCTCTTTGATATTCACTGGGAAGAAGAACGCCCATAACGGGCTTTGCTACACGTTCTTTCGAAGCGAGCGCTTCAGTCTAGTTCATCTTCACTGGAATTTTCTTCTGCTTGGCACGTTCCGATTTGGGAATGTTCACACGGAGCACTCCACCCTTGTATGAAGCCTCTATCCCGTCTTCCTTAACATCGGCCGGCAGCATGAATGAACGGGTGAAAGAGCCGAACTGCCGCTCTAATGTGTAATAACGCTCGTTCTTCTCCTCGCGTTCTTCTTTCTTTTCCCCCCTGATGGTGAGAACATTTCCGGTGAGACTGATATCCAGGTTCTTTGGATCGATCCCGGGCAGATCGGCCTTTACAACGAAATGATCATCAGCTTCGGAGATATCGAAGGCAGGCATCATTTCTCCGTGTTCTTTCATCATGGAGGGCATAAGCTCGTTAAAAAAGCCTGTCAGCCCGGCCCAGAGCAACTGGAACATTTTCCGACGGTCTCTCACGGCGATGCACTGATATTTCAGCCATAATGATGCTCCTTTAATTTATTTGAGTATAATCTTCAAGCACAGAAGTTTTGAAAAAAGCAGATCGCAAGCAGGAAGGATTATACCCGGTTTGTTAGAGGTGTTTTTACCCTCCCAAATAAGCTAACCGGACCACTCCCGTTGTCAAGGGTCCGTAAAGTCTAAGAAAAATGATTCGGGACCGGCTCGTTGCTTTAGGCCGAATGGCCGTCAGCGTTCTGTGGCCGGTGATTTTCACGGCGGACTGCATTACATTATCAACTGTATTAAATTATCACTAAATCAGGCTTGGATGCCAATCTTCTGGAAGGGATAACGATTATGGAAGGCATAGTGAAATGGTTCGATGACAGCAAGGGTTATGGTTTCATCGCAACTGATAGTGGAAGAGATTTGTTCGTGCATCACAAATGCATAGAGGGAGAAGGATTCAAGAGTCTGGGTGAAGGTGACCGGGTCAGCTTCGAGGAGCAGCTGGGAGCCAAAGGACCTATCGCCGTCAACGTGAAGAAGCTCCACTGATGTTGCTGAAAGGCCGGAACGTCCACGCACCGGAAGGAAAACAGGCCGGCAACTCAAGCCGGCTTGTTTTTTCAAACAAGAAGGCATTTCTATTCGGGGGAAGTCTAAGGCGAGCTGACTGCGAGCGCTTTCCTGGATTCAGGCCCCCGGACTGGACACTTCCGGGGCAGGCCCCGCCGCCACGAACAGTGAAAGACCTCAGTCATTTGAGGGAAACAATAAACAAAAAAGGTCGAACCCCAAGTGACCATTTCAGTTGCCCACCTGCACCGCGATCGGTTTATCCCGGCTTTCTTTCTCAACTTCCCATTGAAGGGTTTAACGCTTCTTTTTTCCGTTGAGTATTTCCGCCGAGCATATCCACTGGGCTTCTTACTTCGACCTCTTGGGGTTCAGTCGCAATCTATACACAAAAAAGAGGGCTGTCAAGATTTTTTTCTGGACCAAATGGATCGCCTGGACTGGAAACCGGGAGACGAGCGAGGCAGGATGCGGCGCTGACCTTGTTCTAAATATTTTTGATTTTGATTCTTCTTACTCAGTTACGGTCCAGTCCCGTTACCTCATCACTGAGGACGCCAATGTAGGGTAAGTTGCGGTAACGCTGGCGAAAATCCAGGCCGTAGCCCACTACGAACCTGTCCGGGATATTGAAGCCTCTGAAAGCAATCGGAATTCTAACGATTCGGCGGGCTTCCTTGTCCAGGAGCGTGCATACGCGGATGCTGCGAGGTTGGCGGGCCTCCAGGTTGCGGAGAAGGTAGCCGGCTGTCATTCCGGTATCTATAATCCCTTCAACGAGCAGTACGTCTCGACCTTCAATAACACAGTCGAGATCTCTTGTAATGCGCGCCGCCCCGCTGGGCCGGTGCATGCCGCCGTAACTCATTACGCCGATGAAATCCATCTCCAGGGGGATCTCGATCTGTTTTACCAGGTCGGAAATGAACAGCACACATCCCTTGAGCACCCCCACCAGAAGAGGCAGACAATCCTGATAGGCGGCTGCTATTTCCTTACCCATTTCGACAATGCGCCGCTCAATTGTCTCCTGCGCGATCAAAATCTCCACGATGTCATCGGACTTATGATTCATTGGTAACCAGCTTGCCGGCCAATAAACCGTACTTGGCCAGCAGATTGTAAAAATCCCGCTGGTAAAATATGCGTATATTTACCTCGGGGTAAAGTCGCCGCAGTTTTCGAACCTTGCGGTTCTTGCGGGTCACCAGACTTTGTTTCATGGTGGTGAGTTCAATGTATAGATCTTGCTCAGGGAGGTAGAAATCGGGTGTGAAAGCTTCCGTTACCTTGCCTTCCGCATCGGCTTCCAATGGGAAAGTGCGAGATTCGTATTCAAATGGGATGCGATAAAATTCGAGGAATCGTGCGAACTCCATTTCAGCGGAATTCGCAAAGCGCCCGTTATCTCGTTTTTCAGGCATTTGAGGCAAGAGGTCTTTAACGATCCGGTCCCTGGGGACTTGCCGAAGACCCATTTCATCAAGAGCTGCCACTATGAGCTTTATTGCCTGCTCGATCGACAGGCGGTCCATTCGGAGGGTCAAATCGTAAAGGTTGGGGTCCTCCCGGTTCAGATGATAGAGAAAACGCAGGTAACGGGCACGCTCTATCTCCAGGCTTTTGATAAGCCTCGCGGCTTCCCGCTCCGATAACCTCTCGTGGGTCATCACCTGCAGAACGCGGAATTTACGCGGAGCGATAAGCCGCACATGCAATGTGCCCGGACGGTCACGAAACAATCCCTGAGCGCCCCTGCCGATTATCACCAGGTCCTGTTCTTCTGCCAACTGGGCAATAAGGTCTTGCAACAACCTGGCGCAAGCTTCGGTTTCCGCATCGATTTGACGGCTTCCCCGAGAAATCGCTTCGTCCACCTTGCGCAGCCTGGCCTCATCCAGATCTATTTCACCAGATAATTGAGCAAGTCTGGCCTTATCTACAAGCGAAAATCCCAGGCGCCCGGCAACCCGGGCTGCTACTTCTTCGCCAAGAGATCCCGGCTCTCTGCATATCGTTATGACCGCCATTGTTTTCCAGTAAATTCAAATCAAAAGCAAGCGTAGCGCTTTGCCCAAGCTCCACGAGGTTACTGCGGGGCGCAGGCGGTTAAACATTTTTCAGAAAACATCTCGTTGAGCTTCCCTATGAGTTAGTAGATTATACCAGACAGAGGAAATAAAGGACAAATGAGAACTTTGCGAGCTCTCTCAGCCCGGCAGGGCAAACAGGGTCAAGCGACCGGGAGTTCCGATTATAACCCGGTGCAATCAATCCGGAGAGATTTTCGAGAAACACGGGTTCTGCCCGGTTTGTTGCGCCGGGAAAATTATTTCTATTTTATGCTAATTTTATAAGAGTTCTAATCATCAGATATTCTTAACTAAATGAATTAATTGACCTCCACCGTCCAGCTTATTTATCCAATTTGCACTTTTTGACAGTTGACAGGAGTCGGAGCCGACTTTATGTTGCGCCTAACAATGTTTTGATAACCGTACTAAGGTGATTGAGGAATTAAAAAAAATGACTGTTCGGATTTCAAGGAGATAAAAATGAGCAAAAAACTTATTCTTGGATTGGCTTTGGCGGTGGTGCTGTTCAGCGGTTCTTTGATCAGCGCACAGGCAGATTGCGGCCTCGGCTGTCTGCCTCACATCAGCTTACCCTCATGCTTCACTTGTGCAAGAAATGCGGAGCCTGTACGCGACAGAGATTGCAGTGGCAATTTGATCACACCGGACGTAATGGCATCGCCAGGTTTTTAGTGATTTAATTTGGCAACCCCGGTATCGCGGATACTCGGGCCGCTAAAGAGCCCGATACTATGGGCACTTGGAATTGACAACTCACCCTGATATGAGAACCTGACCAACCCCCCGGTATTCAGCTGAATCCCGGGGGGTTGACTATCTACGCGCAATGTCAAGAGGTCAAGTGCTGTTCAAAGCCAGCGATTGCGTTGGGCACAGCATACTCTTCGCAGCAAGGCAAGAATCCTTCCAAACCCCTTCTGCACAGCTTCTCACTCTCAAGAGAATGACTATGTGGACAAGCCAAATGCAACTTGCCCGGGCGAATATTCCCACGGCCCGGCTACACCGGACCGATGGGTTCTCCATCTGTTTACTGATTTTACAACACTGTCGCTCGAGCTCTCTGAGCCAGGCAGGCAAAAGGGTCAGACCTCAGGGGAACCCGATTATAACCCGGTGCAATCAATCCAGAGGAATCTTCGAGAAACATCGGTTCTGCCCGGTTTGCCGCACGCGGGAAATTATTTCTATTTCACGCTAATTTTACATGAGTTCTAATCATCAGATATTCTTAGCTAAATGAATTGATTGACCTCTCTAGGCCAGCTTATTTATCCAATTTGCACTTTTTGGCAGTTGACAGGAGTCGAAGCCGAATTTAAGTTCCGCCTAACAAAGTTATGATAACCATACTGAGGTGATTAGAGGAATTAAAAAAAATGACTGTTAGGATCTCAAGGAGATAAAAATGAGCAAAAAACTTATTCTTGGATTGGCTTTGGCGGTGGTGCTGTTCAGTGGTTCTTTGATCAGCGCACAGGCAGATTGCGGCTTCGGCTGTCTGCCTCACATCAGCTTACCCTCATGCTTCACTTGTGCAAGAAATGCGGAGCCGGTACGGGACAGAGATTGCGCAGGCAACTTGATCACACCGGACGTGATGGCATCGCCAGGTTTTTAATGATTTAATTTGCCAACCCCGGTATCGCGGATGCCCGGGCGCTAAGGGGCCCGATATTATGGCCCATTGAATTGACAACTCACTCTGACATGAAAACCTGACCAACCCTCCGGTATTCAGCAGAATACCGGGGGGTTGACTATGCGCAATACCCAAAGGCCAAGTACAGTTCAAAGCTGGCGATTGTGTTGAGCACAGCATAAACTTCGCAGCAAGAATCCTTCCAAACCGCTTCTGCAGCTTCTCCTCTCAAAACGATGTGCGTCTTCCATTAGAATAAGGAACGTAGAGGAGAAAAGAGCCCCTTGGGGGCTACGCTGTTCACTTAAGAACAAAC
The DNA here is from genome assembly GCA_049520315.1 of Syntrophobacteraceae bacterium. Classification (GTDB taxonomy): domain Bacteria; phylum Desulfobacterota; class Syntrophobacteria; order Syntrophobacterales; family Syntrophobacteraceae; genus SbD1. Next base: position 29,799 of record JBEKPW010000025.1, on the reverse strand, counting down.
TGGGGCAGATGCAGGGACACCCTTTCGAGCCGCCCGCGCCCGGTGGGTTGGAAAGCCCGCCCAACAAAATCTTAAATCAACTTAGTGTCCTGCCACCTATTCATCCCTGTGCGCTAGTGACGGTTGACAGGGACTCAAGTCGGGCCTACCTTACTTTTGATAACTTTTTATACTGCATTCTCAAATGGTTGCACCCTTTAAGAGAATGACTATTTGACAATTCAGGAGATAAAAATGAGCAAAAAACTGATTCTCGCATTTGCCCTGGCCGTGGTGCTCGTCAGTGGCACTTTGTTAAACGCACAGGCGGAGTGCGGCTTTGGCTGTCTGCCCCACATCAGCTTGCCCTCATGCATGTCATGTTCAAAAGATGTGGACAATCAGCCGGCAAGAGACAGAGATTGCGCAGGCAATTTGATCACACCGGACGTGATGGGCTCGCCGGGTTTTTAATGATTTTATTTACAACACTGCCGCCGCAGATGCACCGGGCGCGACGGCGCCGGACCCGGCGGTAACAGCGCCTGTCAAGCAAGAAAAGCAGACCCCCGGGGTGAAGCGCCCCGGGGGTTTACTTCACTTAAGACGGGTTTCCCAAGTTGAGGATTTTATAGACATCGCGGGCAAGGCCCAGGGAGCGTAGCGGGGTCTCGACTCTAAGTTGCCCGGCTACCTCGGCATAAACGCGGTCCCACCCGACAAAATCACCTGATACAATGTATTGGTGCAGGGACAACGCCGTTTTTACGGCCCACACCTTACAACTAAGCTGCGAAGCACGAAAATTCGACGTTGCTGCAGGTTTTGGGTTGCGGCTCAACGCCACGCGGGCTAGCGTGCGGGTGTTTGGCTCAACCCGGCAAGGTTGAGCCTTGGCGGTTGCATCGGCCGGAAATGCAGCGCGCCGCGGTAATACGCGGCGCGCGGTGTTTGAGGTCGTCCGGTTGCGCCCCTGAGGGGCGCAACCGTTTCATGCCGGTCGATGTTACATCCCTAATTTCCCGAGTGGGACTACGAGGCGGACGAGGATACTCTCGCCGTTGGCGAGATTGTCGCTATCAAGCGGGACGTTGTAAACAAACATCAGGCTGCACGGGCCGAAATTGTAGCCAAGGATCGGACCGATACCATACGCGGTGAGTTTGGTACCGGGCTGGCTGTGGTAGAGGCCGTCTCCCGGGAGCCCATAGGCGCCAAGCTGACCGCTGGGCTGAACGAAGCTGTCGCTATTGAGCTGATTTTGCTCATATGCGCCAAGACCAAACGTCCATTTGCCGCATGTATAGGTGATAGTGTAGTCGGCCGCAAAAATGTCGCCCGATTGGTAGTTGGTGTCGTTGTTCTTTGTGCTGAAAGACAAAAAGAAGTCTGCGCTGAAATTCCAGCCGGCGTGCAGATAGCTTATGCCAATTTCCGGGGTAAAGGACCAGTAATCCTGTCCGGATTCCGCGTAGATGCCTCCGTCTTGATTACCTCTGTTCGAGAATGCTTGACCTGTAACGGCATCAGTCGACCTAATTCTATTACCGGTACTGGTCGTCGCATCGGGAACAACAACCGAAAAAGCGGTCTTTATGCGCCAATCACAGGGAAGCTTCCAGGACAAGATGTAGGGAACAAAAACAGTGTTGGATGCGCCCATCTGAGCGCCACCAACAAAAGTGTTAGTATCACCAAGGAGGCCTCCGAAAGGCTGTCCCCCAAAAGGGTGTCCCCCAACCTGTACATTCAAGTTCGTGTAGTCGAACGGCTCAGCTACGGCAACGCCATAATCGGCGCCCAGAAACTTGCATCCCGGGACCCACAGCAGAATGGGAGCATCAACGACCGCTATAAGCTTCTCGTTACTGATGCCCTCTCCGTTCTTCACTGGGCCCACGTGGGTTGGAACAGGGCCGCCATTGAAATTGTAGTCAAATATAGGCCCGTGAGTTATCAAGCTCGGCAACATGACAAAGTCGTTAATGAAATAAAAGCCTTGAGGCGGCAGCGCCCCGGCGGCCAATCCTTCGTCCCCGCCGGGCCCATGTACAGGACCAGCCTCCATTGCGTAGGCAGGGCTGAACATCATCACCACTGCCATGGATACACACATTGCCAAAATAAATTTCTTCATCTCTTCCCCCTCAAATTGTTAAAAAGTTAGCATTCTTCAAAACAGGGCCAGTGATTCGGTGCCCCTCCAACTGGATCTGTTTGCGCCCGCATACGGGCGGCTTCGTTCACACCACCTCCCTTCAGCCCCGGTTTCAGCCAGCCCCCGCGAAATCGAAGACCGCCTCATGAAGACTGCCTTCGCGCAAGGGTAACGCCAATGCGCAAAACCACGGCAAGCTCAACCCGAAGTGTCGCCCCTTTCGGCAAAAGCCGCCGCACAAATTCGCCTATAATACGTTCACCATGCATATGTCAAATTAAATTTTGTAAAAGAAAATTTTTTTCTACGCCCTAAGAATCTCGCTAAACAAAAGGAAACCAAAACTTCATGGCCCCCTCTTGTGATTACGAGACATTAATCCAATCGGATTTTTCGAAACAAGAATAAAGATATTTTTTATCCCTGCAAGGAAATATCGTTTCTCCTCGCCCCACCCATCCGCGAAGTGTGGAATTTCTGTATGGCTGCGCGAGGTGCGAAGATTGGTGAACGGTGATTGACGCCGAGAGAGCCTGCCCCGGAACTGGTCCAATCTCTCACAAGCGGTCTGCCAGGCAGGCCGACAATGTTAGAAGCAGAATTTCTGTAATTTCGTTGACCGCGCCGAGGACATCTCCAGTGACACCGCCGAGAAACCGGTGCGCAAGCGCCCGGACCAGGAGCGAGCACATCGTGGCGGCTCCTATGAAAGCCAAGGCGAGCTTGGGAGCAAGGAGCAGGGTGCAAACGACGGCAAATGAAGCAGCGGCCAGGAGTGTGCCGCGAGTCACATATTCGATACTCGACTTGGCAAGACCTCCAGTTCGAGCGCACGAGCTTTTATACGCGCTGACAACGATTGCGAAACGGCTCACGGCCGGAACAATCGCCAAAACAATCCAACTCTTTGCCGTAATGAGACTGTAAATAGCGCTCGTTTTCAGGAGGATCGCCAGGACCAGGGCGAGGGAACCGAACGCGCCGGTTGCGCTGTCTTTCATAATCTCAAGCCGCCTTTCGGGAGTAAACCCTCCACCAAGCCCATCGGCCAAATCCGCCAGTCCGTCCAGATGAAACCCTCGAGTAACGAACGTCATAAAGACGCAGGCCCAGGCAGCAAGGAGAAGCGGAGGCATAACTGCCTGGAGCAGCACTACCATTGAACAGGTAACCAGGCCAACCAGCAGACCCACGATAGGAAAACATGCATAACACCTTCCCAAATCACGGGAGGTTATCTCCCCGGAAACAGGCAGACGAAAGATAGTCAAAAAGGACAGAGCAATGGTGAATCGGCGCCACATATCAGTAGTTATCAGTTTCGAGTTTTGAGTTTTTAGTTTTTCGTTCTGCTCACTGTTTGGAGACTCCGGCATCCTCAAAAGTGAGCACTTCGTTAAAAACCCGCACTGCACCCTCGATTACGCCCATTGCCAGGGCCGCACCGGTACCCTCCCCAAGACGCATACGCAGATCAAGTATGGGCTCGAGCCCAAGGTGCTCGAGCATTCTCCTATGTCCGACTTCCTGAGAGCAATGCCCGGCAAAGAGGTAATCCACGGCAGCGGGGCACAAGGAGTGCGCAACGAGGGCCCCGGCAGTGGAGATGAACCCGTCAATTGCGACGGGACGTCTGTGGTAGGCCCCGGCCAGAATGCACCCGGCGATGCCCCCGATTTCGAACCCTCCCACTTTGGCCAGGGCATCCAAACCGTCAGCGGGATTCGGGCGGTTTATTTCAATAGCCTGCCGTACGATCTTACGCTTATTTTCCAGGGAATTCTCATCGATACCTGTCCCGCGGCCCACCATCTGATTCACGGCAGTTCCCGTCAGGACCGCGCCAAGGGCGGCCGAGGGAGTCGTGTTGCCGATCCCCATATCACCGGTTCCAAGGAGGCGGGCGCCGGCGGAAAATAGTTCCGAGGCCAGCCTGAAGCCGTGCAGGACTGACTGCTCGGCCTGCTCGAGACTCATGGCAGGTCCTTTTGCTATGTTGCCGGCGCCCCGATCCACTTTGCACACATGGAACTTATTGCGGCCATCGGAATGGCCCGGGGCAACGTCGGGGATAATTCCCATGTCCACCACCATCACCTCTGCTCCAACCTGGCGTGCTAAAACATTGATACTGGCGCCGCCCCTCAAAAAATTCTTCACCATTTCGCCGGTCACTTCCTGTGGAAACGCACTCACACCATTGGATACGACCCCGTGATCTCCAGCCATAACCAGGAATGCCTTGGCGGCAACGTCCGGTTCGAGGGTTTCCAAAATGCCGCAAATGCGTTCCGCAATATCGTGCAGCCGCCCCAGGGCACGAAGGGGAATTGCCAGATGTGCCGTGTGCTCACGGGCTCTCTCCACCCATTCGTTCCGGACCGGTTGGATCTGTTTGACGATTTCCCCGAGATTCATCGCAGTTCTTCCTTTCTTACTATTTCCTGTATTCTTTTGAGCGAAACGCTAAGGTTATCGAGCGAAAAGACTTCCAGAGAAATACACCCGTCATATCCTTCAAGGCTCTTGCAGATGACTTCCCATTCGGAGGGCTCAATCCGATCGAGACCGGTGTGGTCTTTTCCGTTATCGACCCCATGCAGATGAACCACGGAGCACATTTTCAGAAACGATGCCATCTGCTCAGCCACATCATGCCCGTATCGGAGCAGGTGGCCTACGTCGAGGCAAAAGGACATATCAAAGGCTTCGACAAAGGGAGAAATGCGCTGCAGAGGATACTCGAGGTTTTCAACGGCAATCCGCCGCAATTCGATTCCCTTCATTTGCATGGCATGGAGCGACTCACTCACGCGGTCCCTCCATGCGGACCTGTCAGGTTCGACGGTTTCATCAGCCTTCCTGCTGTCCAGGTGCAAAATGTAGAAAGTCGGGGCAAGGGGAAGCGTTCTCTCATAAAAGGAGAAAGCCGTTTCGCAAAATTTCCGCCGCAAAGCGGGATCAGGATCACCAAAAAACAGGTCTGAAGGCAGATGCACGTTATAGGTCAGGTCCAAATCCGAAGCAAGACCGGCCATCTGGCGGATCTCGCCAGGCGTGGGCAGGTTGTGCTCCTGATCGCTTTCGAAAAGCACGAGTTCCAGTTCATCAAAGTACCGGCCCAGCAATCGGATGTTAGGAAGAATCGCTGCGGGGAAAATATAGGAAGTCGTGGCAAGACGGAAAGGAAAACTCCGTTTGAGCGCCGGGAAAGAAATCTCGAAAGGCTCAAAAGAGCGGTGGAATATCTTTTCACTTTGAAGATCCCCCGCCCCCCCCAAGATTTCGGCATCACGCGCTTGCGCGTGAGTGCCGAGATCTCGGGGCTCGCGGCGGTTGGCCGGAGGCCCTCCGCCGCAGCGCCACACTGAGCTTTGTGGCTGCGAGGGGGTTTGGGGGGCGCATGTCCCCTCATCCCCCACGCTTTTTTTTGTCAGTGTTCTCCGCAGTTCATCCATTAGTCCGGAAAGAAATCCCTCCGTCCAATTTGCATCCGGCGGACAATTGAGCTTTTCCGCAAAACCGAGCAGCCTTTCGAAGATTTCCACGAGTTGATCGTTTGCTGCCCGATAGGGCTCGTTTTGTACAGACTCTTCCACCCAATAAACAGGTGATGAAGGTTTTTCCATTTCCTTCAGGAGGAAATGGCAGATCCTCTTCATAAGCCCGGCCAGCCATCCCACCCTGAAATCCCGGTAGAGCAGCAGCCCTTCGAACCCGAACAAGCCCTGCGGGAGGAGCATTTTCCGTTGAAGAGCGGTTTGGTAGCCGGGGGTTCCCTTAAACGCTACATGATCATGGTAGAGAAGGTTGGCGGTCCTCCCCAGACGATCGACAAGCCTGTTGCGCTGAAGAAACTTAAGGTTCTGGAGAATGTCATCAAGTGTGCTGGCGGCGTCGAACATGATAAAGCCGATCTCCGGCTCCAGCCCAGCCTCACGGACAGCCGCGATGGCCCGTTCGTTGCCGCTGACGCTCGCGTGCTTGGCAAGCCGCTTCAAAACCTCCTGCCTGCCGCTTTCAATGCCCAGGAGCAGCCTGGTAAGGCCGGCTTCCACCAGTTCCCGCATAAGGCCATATGTAACGTCATTCGCCCTTGTCTCCATGCCGAAGCTGATTCCGAGATCCGCCAACCGGCATGCGAGCTTAACTGCGGTTTCTTTTCCAGCCTTGCCGGGACCGACGAAATTGGGATCTACGAAGTAAAAATCCTTTTTCCCCAGGCAAACGAGCTCCGAGATCTCAGCGGCAACGTTTTCTGGTGAGCGTCCCCGCCACATGGCCTCCCCCTGGTCCAGAGCGGGGACCAGACAAAAAGAGCAATGATTGTAGCATCCCCGGCTCGCCAGCACACTAACGGTTTGCTCCGAGTCCAGGGAGGGTCTCAGAGGAAACGCAAGCCTGTCCGGCGACTCGATCGGACCTCGCATGCGGGGAAACGATGCATTCCCACACGACCTTAGAGCAACGCCTTTCACCCGGGCCTCGATTCCGGCTTCAATACATCGCGCCAGGTCCACCATGGTTTCTTCCGGTTCCCCGACTATCACGTAATCGACTGCAGGAGAGTAATCCAGGATTTCTTTCCACACAAGACCGGAAAAAAAACCATAGAGACAAATCGGCGCATCAAACCTGTGGTTACGCAGATCAGAAAACATCTGAAAAAGAGACTCGGTTCCCTCCCAGCAATAGACCGCGTGAACGGCAAGAATATCCGGGGACGGATTATCCACCAGGTACTGCACCGTTTGCGCAGACGTCCAGCGCGCTGCATCGACAATGTCAACCTCGAAACCCGCCTGCACCAGGCCGGCCCCGGCATAGCCCGTCATGAGGCATGACCACAGGGGCGTATTGGCAATGTCGTTGAAATGGGCTTGCGAAGCTTCTCGTGGATGTTCAAGCAACAGGATGCGCATGATAACTCCACTGAATAGTGATTAGTGATCAGTGAACAGAAGGTTTTTCCCAGTCACTGTTCACCATTCACGATTCACCGCACTTAGGGCGCCACGGCTCATACAAAATGCCCCCAATTCATGGCGGAGATTGTCCCGGGGCGGCGGGTTAAAATAAACCGGGTAAAGAAGGTCAAGCCCGGGATCGATGAGGCGGTCCCGTAGAATTCTTTCGGTAAGCGGCGTCCCCGGATATATTCTGAGATTATTGATGACCACGGCCCCCAGATTTCCTTTTGAAGCATGAAGCGAAAACAGCCTGTCCAGTAATCTGTACGTCTGGTCGACCGATCCGCGTGTCTCTCCGGGCAGATTCACGAGAAAATGATATACAGTGAGAATCCCGCTTTGCGCAGCCAGCTTTGCGGCATGGAGCACCTGCTCCAGAGTCAGGTTTTTCCCGAGAAGTCTCAGCGTGTAGTCTGAAGCCCCATCGGCGGAAAAGTAGACGGTAAGAAGACCCGCCTTCCTGTACAGGTCCATTTCTTTTTCCGAAAGAGTGTCTTCACGGAAAAACCCCGTCCAGCCAATGTCTAATCCGCGCCGCAAGATTTCCTTGCAGATAGCCCTGAGATGGTCCGCCGGCTGGTTCACAACAGCATCGGTAAAATGAACGCTGCGAATGCCAAAATCGTGCTGAAGCGTTTCGAGCTCATCCACTATGCGCTCGGGGGACCGAAGACGCAGGCGGTGACCCTGGAGCACCGGATAGAGGCAGTAGCGGCAGTTGTTCGGGCAGCCGCGCTTGGTCTCGACCCCCATAAAAGCTACATATCGGTTCCGATTCTGATAATAACCGGGCGCAAATACGCGCCAGTCAGGCAGCGGCAGGGAGTCGAGATCCCTGCAATAGACAATTTGCGAGTTGTTTGCCGTGCAAACCCCACTTTTTCTCCACAAAGTACCGGGGACCGCTCCTGGTGTTTCAAGGTTTTGAAGGAGCAAGGGAAATGCGGCCTCGGCTTCGCCCGACAAAGAGACATCAACCTCGGGGACCTCCTCGATGAGGCGCCGGGCAAAGAGCGTGAAAGCGGATCCACCGAGCACGACCGTAGCTTCGGGAGCGTGTTGCCTGATAAGAATTCCAAGGGTCTTGAGGTGGGGAACGAAAGAGATAAGATTTCCTGCCAGCGGGTCGAGGTTCCGAAAGGAAATACCGACCACATCGGGTCTGAACGCATCGAGTCTGCGCACCAAGCCGGGCCACGGAAAAGGATCGAGGTTAAGATCCAGGCCCTGGACCTCGTGCTCACGACCGATCGCCGCCGCCAGTCTGGCGAGACCGAGGGGAAAAACCATCTCACCGCAATCATGCGTCGAGACTGCCTGGACCAGCAGGACTCGCACGGCTTCCTCCCAAGATAGATTTATAGTAACGAGACGCCTCTCTTGTCAAAAAGCACCAGTCCCACATACTTTACGTAGCCTTGCGGATGTGGAACCGGGCTGAGGGAAAGCCCGGCATTGTGGGCTGTCCGATAGACGTCTACGCCGCACGCCTCCAGGGACGGCCGTGCCTTTTCCGGAAAACGGCAACTACCGTCCTCCGGGCACGAGGGACAAACCGGACACGGGCCCGCCCCGAAAGCCAGCGCCTCGGCATACCCCGCCAGGAAAACGGCCCGTTCAAGGGCCAGGAGCTGTTCATGGAACAAATGGGACGGCGGAGTACCCTGAACCAGCAGAGCTTGCCGATATCCGGAGATTACAGCGACCATTTCTTTCTCATCCGGAGAGGCGGGCGGACAGCAAAGCGAGCGGCCATAGCGCGGACAGCCGAACCGGCATTTCAGCCGCACCCAGTTCTCGATCGCTATCTCGCCGGCCTCTATGATGCGGGCAAAAGCAAATCCTGACCGTTTTGCCAAAGCAGTCAGCATCTCGGGGCGAGAAACACGCCGATTTTCGCTCAAGTGCCCTGGCTTGGCCAAAAACAGCGACGTGTCGCTTTGAAGGTGTAAAAACCGGACGTTTTTCAGCCCTGCCCCATTGAGCAAGCCGAGCATTTCCTCCAGCCTGTAAACGCGGCCGTTATAAGTGTTTATAAGCATGTGGAGGTCATAGAGCGCTCCCTTTGCCGGGTCGACATCGTGCAGATCGCTAAGGTAGTCATGCACAAGGATCGTCCCACCGGGAGCCAGACAGGCCGCAAAATTCTTGAGAATATCTTTAGCCTCCTGGGGGCCATAGGCATGGATGATATTGGAGAGCAGAATCAGATCGAAGTACTTTCCGCCCAGACATGGCGTCAGAACATTCCCGGCAACGGTTTCAATTCCTTCCCATGCTTTGGGGTCCGGGTAGAGTTTACGCGCGGCCCAAATGGTATCGGGAAGCTCGAAGAGCACCGTGTGTATATCGGGCCATTGTCTTCGCAAAGCACGACACCAGGCCCCGGCTCCGCCGCCCACATCGAGGAGTTGGCGGGGCGCCGGCCCAAACATGTCTTTAAGATATTCAAGGGATTCGGCAGACTTGAGCCGAGCCTGAAGGTCCAATGCTCTTACGTATGCCAGGGTCCGCTCGCTGTAGTGCTCCGAAGATTCATCCGCTGAGCGCTCATTGGCGCGGACTCCACTGCGTATTCTTGGTCCGAGCCTTTGCCAGTGAGAGCTCAGATAACGCCGGTAGAGGAGGAAATCCCCCAAATAGGCGCTATTTCCCGGCGTTAGGTAGCGAGCGGCGAGAGGCCCGTTGGAAAACTCTCCTTCGTACTCGACGATAAGTCCCAAAGCAACGAGAGAACTCAGAAACCGTGACAGCCCCTCGGCATCGTACCGGCTTTTTGCCGCAAGTCGATCGACCGTGGCGGGACAATCGGCCAGGAGTCCAAAAATGTTCAATTCCAAAGACGTAAAGAGGACCTCGGAGTACCAGTATGCCGTTGCCAGATCTTCGAGTCGCTGGAAGCCTTCAGAAGCAATATCGGAGTCTTGGTGTGGCAGCTTCATATTCGCCCTACATTTTATTGGTTCCCTTGAGCAGATGGCCGAAAAGGTCGTAGGAGCCTTTGTTGGCGCAGAAATCCCCACACATGGTGCATACCTTCTTGTCATGGGGCGAACGACTGTCGCGGATGGCTTTAGCCTTCTCGGGGAAAAAGCCGTGCGTGAACTGGCCGTCCCAGTCCAGGTCCCTGCGCGCCTTGCTCATGGCCATGTCCCGCGCCTTCATCCGATCGGGGTACTTGGCGGTATCTCCGATATATGCCCCCAGGCGGGCCACCCTGACACCTTCTATGACATCTTCTTCGTTTGGCAGGGCAAGGTGTTCGGCGGGCGTGATATAACAGATCAGGTCCGCTCCGTAGCGCGCGCTGTGTGCCGCTCCAATGGCCGCCGCCACATGGTCGTAGCCGGCCATCACGTCCGTCGGAATCGGCCCGAGCATGTAGTAGGGGGCGTTGTTGCTCATTCTTTTTTGCAGAATGATGTTTGCTTCGATTTCGTCAATCGGTACGTGTCCCGGACCTTCCACCATCATCTGACAGCCCATTTTGCGGCCGATCTCAGCCAGTTCGCAGTTGATCAGAAGCTCCTGGACCATGGCGCGGTCGAAAGAATCCCAAATCGCTCCCGATCTCAATCCGTTGCCAAGGGAGAGGACCACGTCATATTTTTTTAAAATCTCCACCACACGGTCGAACCTGGCGTAAAGTGGGTTTTCGCGTTTGTTCTTTTGCATCCAGGCGACCATGGAGGTGCCGCCTTTGCTCACCAGTCCTCCATAGCGGTATCCCTGCCGCTCCAGTCGTTCGATTGTGTAAAGATTGATCCCGCAGTGGATTGCCATAAAGGAGATCCCGTCTGCGCACTGTTTCTCGATGAGATCGAAAAGCAGTTCTTCATCGAGCTTGTTCGGGTCTCCGTAACGGCGTGTGGCTTCACAAAAGGCCTGGTAAAGGGGTACGTTTCCTACCGGAAGAGTAACGGCCGCAAGGACCTCCCGGCGAACCTTATCTAGGTCCCCGCCAACGGAAAGCTCCATGAGCGTGTCGGCCCCGGCTGACTCGGCAGCCCGGGCTTTTCGAACTTCGGCCCCGATATCCACGATGTCGGTCGATGTGCCAATGCTGGCATTGACTTTTGAGCGAAGTCCCATTCCAATGCCAACGACCCGGCCGGGACGGTTCGTATTGAGCGGGACCACGATCTGGCCTTCGGCGATCCTCTGCAGAATTAATTGCTCCTCCAGTCCTTCCTGAGAAGCGACCTCCCGCATAACGTCGGTAAGAATTCCCTTTGTTGCTAGTTCAACTTGCGTAGCCATGGTCTGTCTCCCAGCTTTATCCCCGCATCTGTCGTCCGGATGCACGGGAATGTTTCGTTTCGCGAAAGGGGCAAAAAAAATCCCCAAGCGCACAATAATCCGCGCCGAGGATTTACCATCTCCCCAGGTGCACACCGAATGTTAGGTCTTCTGACTCTCGGATCGTCCTACAAGCCGCGCCTTCCCGTCCAATTGAAAAAGGGCAGTGGCTTCGTGCGGCGTTCGTCCCCGATTACAGCGGCGGGTCCGTACCGGAATTTCACCGGGTTTCCCTTTTATGGCCTGGATGGGCCAACACTCGGATGCCAAACCTGCTTAGCGTGCTCTATATAAGAATGTCTGCATCTTGTCAAGCGAACGAATTTCAAACCCCTGTATGCACAAGCAGGATGGACAGGTAATCCGCCTCCTGCTTTTGCTGCCGCAGTTTGCGCAGGTTGACCTCGACCTGCTGGCCCTCGAGCCCGGCTCGCGCCACATATACCGCGCGGTCCAGAAAACCGGCTTGTTCGATGAAATCAAGGACCTTATCGAGTCGCCTGCCGACCTTCATCAGGACTAGTGTCCCTGCCCCGGTAAGCGCCTTTCCTATTACATCGAGGTCATCGGAAGCAGGGATAATCACCACCCGTTCCTTGCCTTCACCTATGGGAAATTCAGCCAGAGCAGCCGCTGCGCTGAATGCCGTGATTCCCGGAACGGTGACCACATCGAGTCCGGGCAGTTGTTCGCGCAAGGATCTGACGAGATATATGTAGGTGGAGTACAGCAGGGGATCACCCAGAGTCAGGAAGCAGGCATCCTCGCCCATGCCGACCACGTCCGAAACACTCCGGGCTGCTTGCGTCCAATGCCGCGATAGCTCCCCGCTGTCGGCGCTCATAGGGAAAACCAGTTCGTGAATCCGGCAATCGGCTCTCAGGTACCGATCTGCAATAGCAAGGGCAATGCTCCCGTTTTCGCTCCGTGCCTTTGGAACGAAAACATGCCGGCACCCTTCAAGAACTCTGGCCCCTTTCAAGGTCATCAATTCGGGATCGCCGGGCCCAACTCCTATTCCATAAAGGACCCCGAATTTCATGGCGATTTTTTCCCCGCCTGTAACAAAATCTTCTCCTATATTTGTTCGATACGCTTGACGATAAGCTCTTCGGGTATCAGTTCCATGAGGCGCTTTCGTGCCTCGCCGACTGTCAGCGGCAGACCATTAATCGGCACGCCGTCATAGCGTTTCATCTCGTGCAGCAGGGTGGAGATATAGGGTAAACGCAGCCCTGCTCTATCAAGCATATCATAATCGCCAAACACCTTTTCCGCCGGTCCATGGCTTAGAACCCGTCCCCTGTTCAGAACATAGATTCGATCTGCAAAAAGGGGCAGCATGTCTACAAGATGGGTTGCAAGAATGACTGTAATCCCCTGCCGGCGATTGAGCCTGTTCAGGAGCCGCATCATCGTTTCTTCCCCGGCAGGGTCCAACCCGGAGGTGGGTTCATCGAGGATCAAAATCGCAGGCTTCATGGCGAGCACACCGGCCATAGCGACACGCTTTTGCTCTCCAAAGCTCAAATGATGGATGGCTCTATGCCGCAAATCAGTTGCCGCCACTGATTCAAGCGCCTCAGAAACCCGCCGTTCGACCTCCGGCTCGAGTAGGTCCAGGTTCCTTGGGCCGAAGGCCACATCTTCTTCCACCGTGGCAGCGAAAAGCTGATCGTTTGGATTCTGAAAAACCAGCCCGATACGCTGATAGAGCTCTCTGGGCGCAGTGCCGCAGATCTCGTGTCCGGCAATGCGAACCTGTCCTTTCTGTGGCTTAAGAAGGCCGACAAGCACCTTTATGAGAGTGGTCTTTCCCGAGCCATTGGAGGCAAGCATTGCCACAAACTCGCCCTCTCTGACCCGAAAGTCGACTTCCGTAAGCGCCTGCGTTCCTTCCTCATAGGTAAAGCATACACCTGACGCCTCAACGGCCATGGGAACTTCTTTCATAAAGCACCCCACTCCAGCCGGATGTATGCAATCACCAGCGCTCCCGAGGTAAGGCACAAAATCCAGAGATCTTTCGAGGAAATACTCGGCAGAGCGCTAAAAGGCATGTAGCCTTTGTACCCTCGCAGCTCCATGGCCTCATAGGTGCGAATCCCCTGGTCCATTGCAACTTTGATAACTGTTCCCGCCAATACTCCTGCAGATGATAAAGAACGCCTGAGGCTGGCATACCCGAGCCGCACCCTTTGGGCGTCCATGACATCGGCAGCCTGATCCAGGAGCATGAAAATATAGCGGTACATGAGCATGCCCACCTCCACCCAGCCTTTTGGGACACCGAACCAGCGCAGGGCATGAAAGATCTGATGCGCCCTTGTGGTAGAACTCAAAAGCAGCAGTACGCTAACTGCTCCCAGAACGCGCGTCCCAAGCAAAGCCCCGTGCAGGGCGCCCTCTTGCATCACTTCTATCTTCCACCCAAACAGGGAGATGCTCAAAAGCAGAGTGGAACCAACGAAAAGCGACTGCAGCAGGATTACGACAAGAACAATTCCCAAAGGGGCCGCAAGTCTGACCAAAATCAGTCTGGCGGGCATTCGGATCGCAAACATTGCGGTCAGACTCGCTGCAAATACTGCGGGCGGAAACGCAAAGCCTGTGGATATTATAACACCGATGATCGCCTGAACGGCCAGCACGAGCTTTACGCGAGGATCAACACGGGTCAGAACGTTGTCCCGATATGCAAATATGTCCGAGAAAAGCTCGAATACCGGCTGCAAGGCGTTAGCCTTTATCCTTTGGGGGAAATAAACCTCGAAAATGATAACCGGCGATAAAACCGCCCGCTGTTCCCGCCAATAGAAACAGCAAGAGAGGCAAGTCCCCGCGTTCTATATTGATCAGAGGCTGCTGCGGAGGGCGGTTTGCCTCTATCGCGAACTTCTCTACAACCGACTCATCGACCCCGGCCCATTTGCACTCAGAGATTCGCAGGCCGATATACATGCCTAGAGCCAGGAAAAAGATAAGGCCGCCTGCAAGCGCTATTTTCATAAATGCACCTAAACCGCAAAGATTTTAAGCAATTCGGGCCTGCGTGTCAGTATGAACCTGTAGGCGCCTACACACAGGAATCCCTCAACAATTCCCAGCGGAACCTGAGTAGGCACGAACGCAAGAAGCACGGTCAGAAAAAATTTACCTAGTGGAGCAGTGCCGTGGAGAGCGGCAGCAAGTTGCAGAGAAGTGAGACTATATGTGGCCCAATCCGATAGAAGGCCCGCAAGGAAAGCAGCAACCCACCATCTGCCGGACAGCCGCCTGATCAAAATAAATGAGCAATACCCTGTGAAGGCGCCGGCGACCCCCATTGAGGCAAGATTAGCGCCAAGAGTGGTAAGCCCTCCATGCGCCAGGAACAGGGCCTGCAGCACCAGCGCGACGCTGGCCACTACAACCGTGAGCAACGGGCCGATAAAAATGGCTGCAATACCCGTCCCGCAGGGATGCGAACAGGAACCCGCAGTAGGTACCGGAATCGGCATGCAGGATATTATGAATACTGCCGCCCCTACCAATCCGACCATGGGCTTGAGGTGCAAATCCTGACTGCCGCGCAAGCGCAACTCGCGCAACCCTAGAAAAAGAAACGGCGCAGACACCGCAAACCACAGTATTGCCCACTGCGCCGGCAGAATTCCCTCGGATATGTGCATCGCGAAAGCTGGAACGTCCTGCAGCACGAGCAGTGACGTCAATACAAAAATTATTGTGATGGAGCGGCGCCTGGCTTTCAATGGACCTCCATGTCAGTGTCATTGCCCATACAATCCCACACGCCTTTGGGATCGCATCCGCGGCAATGGTAGTGCTCTGCGTAAAGCAGTCTGTGTTCGTAACGAACAGCGTCCTCCAAACGCAGCCGAGCATCACAGTGTGCACATGTAACAAGGGTGCGATATTTTGCAGCCTCGTCCGGAGGCATGGGCACGAACTCGCACTGCCCTGATGGGACAGGGTACATTTCCTTCGGGGGAAGCACTATTTGCCTTACGTCCTTGAAGCTCCTGGTCTCCTGGATCCTTGTTTGCACCAGGTCAACCAGCAGTTCATCGAACCCGAACCCCCGTCCCATTTGAAGGATAACAGCGGGAAACCGTTGCGCCTGCTCTTGAAGCATTTCAGGAAGGTCGCGAACCAGATGCAACCCTGAATGCAAAAAATAGGGAATTACCAGCACCTTCGTCGCTCCAAGGTTGACGCATTTTTCAAAGACCTCCGGAAAGTGGGGTCCGATCCTTGACATGAAACACACTTCGACAAGCGGATAACCGTATTTCTGTCGAAGACGGGCAGCCACCCTCTCCATATCCCTCCCTGCTTCCGGCACTCGGCTTCCATGACCCATAAGTATTACAGCCTCGTCAGGGCCGGCTGCTTTCTTTCTCGACTCAAAAGTCTCACCATTGGCCATGCCACTCTCCCAATCTTCCCAATTCCAGTAGAATCCGGTTGCGCCAAAAAAAACCGGACCACAAGCACTGGTCCGGGAATCCGTTTTTATCCTCGGCTAATCCAACTCGGGCTCCAATCCGCGGGAGCACGTGCAGCTATGAAGCTATGGGCAGGTCTTCTGGCTCTCGGATCACTCTACTCGCCGAGCCTTCCCACCCCATCGGACAGTGGCATGCTTACGGCTTTCGTCCCCGATCACAGCGGCGGGTCCGCAACGGTTTTGCACCGTTTTCCCTTATGCCCCTTTTGTGAGACACCCACAGCTTATCACACAGGATTTTGACCCAGTGCAGCCCGCAATGTCAAGGAAATAATCCGGGCGTAATCATCGCCCCGCACATGATGGAAATCCTCTGCTAATTTTCCAAAAATCGTCTCCGGGTATGACTCTTAAGGAAATTGCTTCTGAGTTCGGCCTTGACTGGCAGACCTGTATATAATAGCGCAACCGCTTTTTTGATAAGCGCGTTGAAGGCCGGAAAGATCGACCTCGCAGAGGCAGACCAGCGGAGACTACCCCTGGAGAAAGAGTGCGGGTGATGTCGTTCGCATGTACTAACATCAATCGGTACAACGAAACCTATGCGCACCCATTCAAATGGACATATACCGGCGAACCGCTTGTCGCTTAGTACAACCTGATTTAGGTGAGCAACACTAGTGTCCGTTAATGGAATTTCTTAGCGAAAAATACCATGCTAAAAGATTCAAAAGCTGATTAAGAAAAAAGACCGTAAGGGCCTCCAAGGCCTCCTTCTTCAATATCTTGTTTTAAATCCCAAGGCATTCAGCACCGGGGGTATTTCTCCCACCGGGGGTATTTCTCCAATGCTGGTAATGGGAACCGGCTTTAAGCTCGGTCAGTTTACTCCAGGTCCTTTTTTGGCCGGGGATGCACACTAGCTGGAAGAATTGCATTTCCAAAACAGGAGGACTGTGTTGGATATACAGTCCGAAGCCTCTTCCTCGCAATGTCTTTTACCCCGGGTAATGCATGAGGGACTGAAAAATTTATCCTGCGTTCCACCCAACCATATGCGCAAATTAATAGTCGAGGGGGACCATTGCCTGATCCCCCTCGTTCTGCTCGGAATGGAAGTTTTGTTACTCCACGTTTACAATTTGAGTTGTCCTTGATCTCATGCCGTCAGTGCCTTGCACGATCAACATGAATTTCAACTGATTGCCAAAATTCCCTCCGTTTGTTGCTGTAAAATCCGGGGTTACCGACGTAGGATTAGACAGGGTATAGGGGCTCCCCGTGGTCTGGTGCCACCTGTACGAGGCGATGCCGACCCCTGAATCCGTTGAACTTGCCCCGTTAAGAGTTACGACGGCGCCCGGCGCAACTGTTTGAGTTGCTCCCGCAAGAGCCTCCGGCGCCGCATCACTCAGGGTGACATTCACAAAACAGGTGTCGGTGGATTGCAATCCATAAGTATCGGTTACAGTCAGTTTAAACCTCATGGATACGGCGCCTGACACAACCTGAGGCGCTGCAAAATCGGGCTGAGCCGATGCCGGGTTGGAAAGAGTCACCGCGGGCCCGTCAATCTGCTGCCAGAGATATGAAAGAGCGGCCCTATTGGGATCTGTAGAATTCAACCCGCTGAGTGTGACCGTAGTCCCTTCGTTGACTGTTTGGTCAGGACCGGCATTGGCGACGGGCGGCATCGCGTTCGTTACCACGTTGACGATGCAGGTGTCGGTTGACTGAAGGCCGTTCACGTCTTTTACGGTCAGTTGAAAGGTCAGCGCTCCGCTTCGCCCGGGAACCGTAAAAGTCGGTTGGGCGGCAGAAGGATTCGAGAGCCTTACCGACGTCCCACCGGTCTGGGTCCACAGATAAGACGCTATCCCGGGACCGCCCGCGTCGGTGGAATTTGAGCCGTTGAGCGTCGCCCTAACCCATCTGCCATGGTATTGATTGGGGCCGGCGTCGGCGACGGGTGCCGGGTTTGCGGTCGCAAAGCTCGCCGAAATGGTATGGGCGGCGGTGACATTGGAAAACTTATAGGTGGTGACCGCGCCAACCGAGGCTCCATCTACCAGCACAGAGGATACCTGGTAGCCGCTAGCCGGAGCGATCGTAAAGGTTTGGCTCGCCCCATAGTTTACAGAGACAGGAGCGGCAGGGGAAATCGTCCCGTTGGGCCCGGCGGTAGGTGTAATTGTGAAAGGGTCTACAGCAAATGTTGCCGAAATGGTGTGGTTGGCTTTGACACTGGAAAAAGTGTAGGTGGTGACTGCGCCAACCGAGGTCCCGTCAACCACCACAGAGGATACCTGGTAAGCGGTAGCAGGAGCGATCGTAAAGGTTTGGCTCGCCCCGTAGTTTACAGAGACAGGAGCGGCAGGGGAAATCGTCCCGTTGGGCCCGGCGGTAGGTGTAATTGTGAAAGGGTCTACAACAAATGTTGCCGAAATGGTGTGGTTGGTAATGACATTGGAAAACGTGTAGGTGCTGACTGCGCCAACCGAGGTCCCGTCAACCACCACAGAGGATACCTGGTAAGCGGTAGCAGGAGCGATCGTAAAGGTCTGGCTTGCCCCGGAGTTCACCGCGACGGAACCCGAAGGGGAGATGGACCCGTTTGATCCTGCAGATGCCGCAATCGTATAAGTATTTATGGCCAATGTCGCCGAGATGGTGTGGTTGGCTTTGACACTGGAAAACGTGTAGGTGGTGACCGCGCCAACCGAGGTCCCGTCAACCACCACAGAGGATACCTGGTAGCCGGTAGCCGGAGCGATCGTAAAGGTCTGGCTTGCCCCGTAGTTCACCGCGACGGAACCCGAAGGGGAGATGGACCCGTTTGATCCTGCAGATGCCGCAATGGTGTAAGTATTTATGGCGAATGTCGCCGAGATGGTGTGGTTGGCTTTGACACTGGAAAACGTGTAGGTGCTGACTGCACCAACTGAGGTCCCGTCAACCACCACAGAGGATACCTGGTAGCCGGTAGCCGGAGCGATCGTAAAGGTTTGGCTTGCCCCGTAGTTCACCGCAACGGAACCAGAAGGAGAGATGGACCCGTTCGAACCTGCAGATGCCGCTATGGTGTAAGTGTTTATGGCGAATGTTGCCGAGATGGTGTGGTTGGCTGTGACATTGGAAAAAGTGTAGGTGCTGACTGCACCAATCGAGGTCCCGTCAACCACCACAGAGGATACCTGGTAGCCGGTAGCCGGAGTGATCGCAAATGTTTGGTTTGCCCCGGAGTTCACTGCGACGGAACCCGAAGGAGAGATGGACCCGTTTGATCCTGCAGATGCCGCAATGGTGTATTGAGTAGTTTGAGCTGAAAAAGTGGCTAAGATGGTATGGCTGGCCGTGATATTGGAAAACGTGTAGGTGCTGACTGCACCAACCGAGGTCCCGTCAACCACCACAGAGGATACCTGGTAGCCGGCAGAAGGAGCGACGGTAAAGGTTTGGCTTGAACCCTGGCTCTGGAAAAAACTGCCGCTTGGCGCTATCGTTCCGCCCGCTCCAGCGGACGCGGTCAGTAAATCAATGACCAGTTCCGGCGAGAATCCGCTCTGGTCGTTGTTGCTGTCATAGGCGGTCAGGGCAATGTAGTAGGTCGGCGAAGACAGATTTTGCAGCGTGGTGCTCGTGTTGTTGCCCGCGTTTACGGTGGTTGTGTAGTTCCCGGTCGATAGACCATAATACACGTCGTAGCCCGCAACCGTCGGACTTGCATCAGAGTTCCATTCGATATTGGCCTGGGCGGCATAGCACTGCTGCGCAAAAAGCGTCGAAACAAGAGCCAGGGCGAGAATGAAACTCAAACCCAAACGAGATGTCCTCTGTAAACTGATTTTTGCGAAGGTAAAGAAGCGTGACATATTGGTACCCTTGCCCATCGGCAGATATGGAAAGCTTTGGCGAGTCCGCTCTCAGCGGGCCTTCAGGGCAAACCGGTCCGCCTCCCAACCTGCGGCCGCACCTCACCACTCGGCCTATTTCCGGGACCGGTTGCGCTGTTCCTTGTCTTTCCTATGTTCTATGTTTGCTGGAAGGACTGTTCCGCGCCTGGAAGAGTGCAAAAGCGATACCAATTACTGTCTAATAAGCTCTGGCGCTAAGGTTGAAGGCAGCGGCGACTGGGGATATCTCCCAGAGGCTTCGCAAAATGGCCGCTGGCCTCACGACGCGAATTACCAATTACAGAAATGTAAGAAATCCCTGCCATGTTCCTGTTTCAAACTACACTTGGCCTGTAGGCTTTTTCATACAGTACCGTAGGCGCGAGACCTCAATCGGGATGAAGTCGATGCTTTTTCTTAGGCACGTGGAAATCGGTTCAAAGAACCCGGGGGCTCCTCATCTTTTCTTCGATTTCACGCCCGGGGGGCTAAAGGAGATTCGATTTTACTTCGGCTTTCCAATCGAATCTTGAAGCAAAAAGAGAATTTGGTTTAAAATGGTCACTTTGGGGGTATGATAATATGGCTCGAGGTGCTCAAACCCGCTTATCGGCGTATCTATACAGCATGCGGGTTTGATGGAATGCGGGAGAACAGAGCAGGCCTCCCGGGTATTCGAACAGCCTTGCCGGTGGAACCCGGCTCCAACTGCGCTTGGCGACCGGCTGATGCATTGTTCCGGCTTAGCGCTTGGGCGTCGGGTCGCGCTCGCGGATATCCCGCATGCAAGCCCTGAAGAAAACGGCCATGACAAACACAATACAAGCAATGCCGAATCATCCGGAAGCTCAAAAAATAACCGGCCTGATAGCCAGGAGCATGTCTCTTCGCCAGGAGAAGCGTCATGAAGAAGCTCTGAGGCGCCTCGACGAAGCAATCAGCATTGATCCCAAGTTTTTCCCGGTGCTCGTGGAAAAAGGAATTGTGCTGTTCGAATTAGCCCGATACGAAGAATCGATCGAATGCTTCGATCTTTTTTTGAAGCATATTAGTAACTCCCAAGTACGCGAGTTACGTGATAACTGTCTAAGGCATGCATTGGCAAGCTATGACCGAATTCTTGCAGAGAACCGTGCAAATCCAGAAGTGCTTCTCAAGCGAGGCGATATTCTGCAGCGCCTGCACCGTTATGACCATGCTGTGTATGCTTATAACCTGGCTTTGGAAATATACGTAGGCAATGTTGTAGACGGTTTAAACAAGCGTGGAAATTCGTTATTATGCCTCGATAAACCCGAAGACGCCCTTGAGAGTTATAATCGTGCCCTGGAACTGGCGCCGCGCAATGGGTCCTTATTATTTAACCGGGCCAATGTCCTGCAACAGCTTGCCCGCATGGATGAAGCCCTGGAAAGCTATGGTCAGGCATTGGCATACAAACCCGACTTAGCTGAAGCAAAGATGGAACAAAGTCATTGCTGGTTGGCCATGGGAGATTTTAAAAGGGGGTTTCAAGAGTATGAATCGAGGTGGGAATACCCTCAAATAAAAGCTGTCAAATTGAGATCATCCGAGCCTTTATGGCTCGGAGAAGAGAGTCTGGCCGACAAAACTATTCTGCTCTGGGCTGAGCAAGGATTTGGGGACACGATTCAGTTTTTGCGCTATGTGCCGCTAGTAGCTCAAACTGCAGGGCTGACGATTCTTCGTGTACCATCCCCATTGCGGTCATTGGCTGAGACACTCGATTGCCCCGTGTCGATTATCACCTTCGGAGACGCATTGCCTCCCCACAATTTCAATTGTCCATTGATGAGCCTGCCCCTGGCATTTGGCACTACGCTGGAATCAATCCCCTCGGATGTTCCATATTTGAGCGCAAAAGCCGATCAGGTTGAAAACTGGCGAAATCAGCTTGGACCGCGCACCAGGCTAAGGATTGGCCTTGTCTGGGCGGGCCGCAGGCACGAACCCGTCAACCACACACGCGACGTGGGATTGGAAGTCCTGGATCCACTGACACGCCTTGACGTAGAGATCATAAGTCTGCAAAAGGAAATTCCCGACCAGGACAGGCGGGTGCTCGAGTCCATGCCGAAGATTACTCCTTTGGGTGAAAAACTATCGGATTTCGCAGACACGGCTGCCCTGATTGAAAACCTTGACATGGTGATCGCCGTCGATTCGGCGGTTGCTCACCTCGCGGGAGCACAGGGAAAGCCAGTCTGGATTATGCTGAGACATGCCGGCGAGTGGCGCTGGCTTCTGGAGCGCAGTGACTCCCCCTGGTATCCCACCGCGCGGATTTTCCGCCAAAAAACCCCTGGCGACTGGACTGGAGTGATTAGTGATATAATGCAACAGTTACAGGCTTTGATGGTTCATCGCAAAAATGACAACCCGTAGCACACCTTACGATTTGAAACCAGATTCACCTTCCACCATGTTGTGGCCGGCCTGAATCATAAATTGGCCAGTTGGGCGGTCAGGTAACTTTGCATCTCGTCCATCTGGGCCACAACGACGTCCATGTTCTCAAACTCCGTTTGAAGAGTTGTCATCTGCTGATTGATATTTGCCTGCATGTTTCTCACTTGCTTATTGAGCCCGGTGATGCTGTTCTGCAGTCCGGTTGTCTGGGCGGCAACCGTCCCCTTTGCGGAGGTAAATCCACTCACGAGGCCGCTGATAAGGCTCGCGATTCCGCGGTTTACCGTAATAGTCGCGCTTTCCGGCGCCGTGGTCCCGGTGTAGCTGACTTCAAGACCGTTGGCGTTGCTCGCGGCGTTATCAAGCGTCAGGACATTCCCTACGCCCTTGGCATCGTAACCGTTAATTGTGCCTGCGATGTTTTGACCTGTGCCTGGAGGCGTAGTGATGTTGACGATATACTGACCCGATTGGGTGCTGCTGCTATTGTAGACATATTGAAACTGGCTGTCGCTGGAAGTGCCGGAATCCGAAAGAAGATTAGCCACGCCTGAGAAGTTGCTCGATAGCGCCTGCTCGAACGTGGTCGTGTTCAGACTGAGCTGACCATCAGCGCCTGCCGTTATCCCGATATCGGCGAGATAGTCCATACTCCCCGTACCGACCTGGTCCGTTATCGTGGATTGAAGTTGTGATTTTATCGATTCCAGGGTGTTATCGCCGAAAAGCGGCCCGCCTGTTGTATTTGAAGAGGCAGTGTAGGTATTTTGGGTATTGATGTATGACATGACGGTGTTATAGGCGTTAATCCAGGTGTTAACGTTGTTTTCGATTGCCTGCGTATCGGGGCTGACGTTGACCGTCAAGGTCGTATTCGGGTCCGATCCGAGCAGATTGAGCGTAACCCCCGCGATTGCGTTTGAAACGTTATTGGTCGAGCTTGTGATGCTCATGCCGTCAACCGTAAAAGCAGCGTCTTTCCCCTGCTGGAGGACCTGCCCGAAAGATCCAAAACTCAGTTGTGAACCGGAATCTGCAACTGAAGTCGTCAGATTAACGGAGAGATCGCTCGTCCCGGTAGCATTGTCGATTACCTGAATTTGCCCGTTTGAAGTAACACTCGCGGTGACGTTGCCAAAGAGACTGTCAATCTCATTAAGGAGGTCCCCGACCGTATTGACCTCGCCCGTGGTCGGGCTTTGGGCTATATCGAAACTGGTTGCTGCCACTGCAGTCCCGTCGGAAGCCGTTCCGGAAATGGTGATCTTGTCCCCGGAGGTGTAGTTGTTGTATCCATAAATGCTCGTGATGTCCGTAGAAGCAGTGATGGGAGTCGAACCGTCCGTTGTATTGGCGACAGTTCCGGTAACTTCGCTCTCATCAATCCCGTTTCCCTGGATCAAGCCAAGGGCTTGCAGCACGTTGTTCTGGTCAGAATAGTTACTGTTGGTCATGCCCGCAATGGCAAGGCGATAGGTAGTCTGAGATCCGTTGGTCGACGAAACGATGGAAGCGGAAATGCCGGCCGCTTTCAGATTGGTCTGTATCGTCGACAGGCTGTCGGTCAAGTCGATAGTGGCGCTTATTCCGTTTATGGTTACACTTCCGGAAAGGTCGTTGTTTTCATTTCCGAGCATGGCTTCCACAGAGGTGGAAGTGCTCCCGAAAGCATCGCTTTGAGCCCCTCCGGTTATCGGGTTCTTAATACTTGTCTCAGTTGTGTTGAATCCGAGGCTGCCGAGCGTATCCGAAGTAGAACCATTCAGCAGGCTGATGCCGGTGGCTCCCGTATTATCGCTGGTGAGCACCAACCGGTAGCTGGTCGAAGAGGTCTGAAAGATGCTGGCCGTCACGCCGGAAGCCTCAGAGCCGGTATTTGCATTGTTGATGTTAGACTCTAAATCCTGAAGCGTATCGGTAGCAGCGACCTTTACGGCGTGACCGTTTACAAGGATGGTCCCTGACATACCTAGCGCGGAGGTCTGTGAGGTAAACGATCCCGAGGCAAGTTTCTCAGCTTGCGCAACGTTGTTGATAACTACGTCATAGCTGCCGTTGCTCGCCGAAGAGGAGGCGGCGGCGGAGAGCAGCGATGAGGCGCTCACGCTTGAAGAGGATGTCACGGCGGCGCTGTACTGGTCCAGGCCCGTACCGCTTGTCGTCAGAGCATTCGAGGCAGTTTGGAGTGTGTTCAGGTCCCCGTCCAAGGTTTGCCAGGCGGAGACTTCGTCGTTGCAGGTTGTTATTTGATTAGTGTAGGGTGTAAGACCCTGTTCTGAAACCGCTTGCAACTGGGTCAACATGCCCTGCCAGTCGATGTTGGTTCCCATGCCGGTAAGGCCCAGCTCACTCAATGTGGACGATGAGGATCCTGTAGTAGACACTGAAGACACTGCGTTCTCCTTTGGGGTGGCATAGTCGCGGAGGGTCACCGCTCCCACCGTCTTGTTGACGGCCTCGATCCGGAAATGTTTTTAAAATGGGTCCATGCAGAATCAAAATCGGTAAAATTGAGGCAAAACTGAAGCAAAAAATTGTCTGCTCTTTGTAAGATTTTGGAGGGCGGATAATTGCTGCAGCGAGAGGCTTATTGCGCGGGGTCGTTCAGGCATTACATGCCTGTTAGTTTCTGATACGCGAGGTTGATCTCTTTGCACTTTTCTTCCGCGAGTTTTAGAAATTCGGGGGGGAGATTGCTAAAGTTATCGGGATGATACTGTTTGATGGCGCCCAGGTAGGCTCTGCGGATTTGGTCCATTGTTGCGTTTGGGGGCAGACGAAGTATATCGGGGCACTTTCCGGTTTGACTTCTCGCCGAAGGTTGATCTGAAGAAGGTTCCTTCTTGAGTTTCAACAAAAACTCTCTCGATCTCTCCTGTGCCTCTTCAGAAATTTGTACCGTATCCCCCGACGGACAATCTGGCTGGCTCCGAGGTCTGTAATAGACGTTGGTATTGGTCGAGTAGGCTTCGGCAATTCTTGCGAATCGAACAGGCTCCGACATCTTACACCCTGAATCAAAAACGGGTCACACGTAAAAGATCAATGGGCCTATTACCACTTTCCAGGCAACCCGGCCGCCTCTTACGAGACCCGTAGGCTTTCCGTCCCCGGCTCACGCCGGGTTTGGCTTTTTCAGGGATGGCAGGGATTTTACCGGTGCTTAGTTAACTTGTCAACAGCATATTTCATCTTTTTGCCTGCCGCGCAAAGGATAACTCTCGACGCTCCGCGAGGTATCCTATAGATAAACAAAGTGTTGCCGATAAGTGAGAAATGTGCTTTCAGATCTGTGACCATAAATCCCTTTACATAACTTTACCTCCATTAACTAATATTAACTCGACCTTGATCCTGATTTTTTGTATTTATCCATCATCAACCATCATCGAATCATGAGGAGAGGTAATATGAAAAGAATATTGACAGTATTTACCGTAACTTTGGTGGCGGCAGTGTGGATGACCGGGTCATGGTTCTTCTTCAACTCTATCGCAGTAGGGGCTCAGGGGTCGGCTACTGCGTCCGCTGCGGACGTCAGCAAGGCCGGTTCAAAAGATGAATCTATGGCTGCAGAGCATTGCGGCGAGCATTGGAAGGGTCATCACGGGGATTGGAAGGGTCGTCACGGACATCACCATTTTTGGAAAAAGCTCAATTTGACTGACGCGCAAAAGAAAGAGATGTTTTCCATCAGGCTCGAAGAGCGCGCAAAAATGAAACCACTTGTTCAAAAACTAAAGGCGGGGCGCGATGAGCTCCGCGCTCTCCCAAAGGGTCAATTTGACGAGGCGAAGGTTCGGGCCATCGCTAAGGGACAAGCGGATACGATAGCTGATATGATTGTGGCGAAAGAGCACATGAAATCCAGAATATTTGCGGTCCTGACTCCGGAGCAGCGCACCAAAGTAGAGCAAATGTGTGAGAAATGGACAGCTCGGCACGGGAAAAAACCCGAGCAAAAGGACTAACCGGTCTCCATCCGGAAATACCGGATGGGATACTTGCAGTATATACGATAATCGGGGGCTGCCCAAGTGGTCTCTATGGGGCGGCCCCTCTTCCCGCTAACCCGAAACCCTGACGAAAAATAGCATAAAATCAGTGCAAAGTGCGGTGAACGGCTACAGTCACCCTGCCCTTATTGCCGGAAGATCGATCGTAACGCTGAGCCCCCCTCCAGGGGCGTTTGCCGCCCGCACTTGGCCGCCATGCAGTATGACTGCACGCTCCGTGATAGCCAGGCCCAATCCTGTTCCCCCCTGCTTTCTGTCGCGGGCATCCCCCACCCGGTAAAAGGGGGAAAAAAGATCTGCCAGCGATTCTTCCGGCACCCCGGGCCCTTTATCGCGCACTTCGATCACCGCGCGCAAAGAGTCGCCCTGCATCCTGCAGCGCAGCGTAACCAATACTTCGGTGTTTTCCGCTGTGTGCCGGACTCCATTGCGCAGGACGTTTTCAACAGCGCTGCGCAGCAATTCCCTGGTTCCCGGTACGAAACAATTCTCAGTCGAGACGGTTCGAACCCTACAATTACGCCCTCGAGCTTCAAAGTCGGCATCAGTCACCAATTCTTCTATTAACTCAGCCATATCGACAGGCACTCTGTCCACTTCCTCTGCACCGCTCTCTAGACGGGCCAGCATGAGCAATTTGCCAATAAGTGCGTTAAGCCTCTCAGCTTCCAGCTCGATTCGTTCCAACGCTTTGATTGCATCCTGCCCTTCGCTCCTGCGCGCAATCTCCAGGGCAAGGGTCAGCCGTGTGAGCGGCGAACGAAACTCGTGCGAGATATCTCGAAGGAGGCGTTTCTGCGAGCCTACCAAGGATTCGATACGCTCGGCCATAAGGTCGAAATCTCTTCCGAGCTCGGCAATTTCATCACGCCGCCTGCCCAAAACGGCGCCGACACGAACTTTGAGGTCTCCGTCGGCCAGATGTCTTGCCGCCGCCCCAAGCTTGCTGATTGGCAGCGCAATGTACCGTGCAAGCCAGTAACATACCCCTCCGGCAGTAATGAAGATGATGATCAGGTTTATTGCCGGAAAGCTGTACTCACGCGTGAGAAAATGCCTGGCGGGAAGTCCGGCAATCAGGGTGTATTGCTTGCCGCTCGGCCCTGTGAGCCGCTGAGCCACAAAAATCGACTCCCCGTATCTCTTGTAATCCAACCCCTCATGGAGTTCATGCGAAGATAATTCCCTGACCTCATCAGGCATCGGCAATCCGGTTAGCTGCTCGTTCTGTGCGTCGAATAGAAAAAACTGGATGCGAACGGCCCTTTCGAGTTCACTAAAGTAGTCGCAAAGGGCCGTTTTTCCGTTACGTTCGTAGATTTCAACCGCAGTCTGGCCGGAGAGTCTTACCATATTCCCCGCAACACTGATCCAGTGACCGGTAAACGAGCCCGATTGCACTTTAAGATGGCCTTCGGTGGGCGGGCGTACAAGAAATCTCAACCAGGGCACGGCGAAAAAAGGATGTACCTCCGTAACCACAGCCGACAAAAAAGAGGCAAAGCTAATCAGCGCCATTGCCACCCAGAACCAGAGGAAGATTTTTACAAAAAGGCTTCGCATTGAAATTTCCCGCGACATCGGCTGGATCACTGCTGCAAAATCGTGTTCTTGTCCGGCTAAGCAGGGTTCACATAGATATATCCAGCCCCTCGCACTGTTTTGATCCTCTCAATTTCACCTAATTTATGTCCCAGTTTCTTTCGCAGGCTGCTCAGGTGTACATCCACACTGCGGTCGTAGGCGGTGAGATTACGGCCCAGAACGCCCTCAGCCAATTGTTCGCGCGTTACCACGTGCCCGGCTGCCCTGAGCAGCATCTCCAGAAAGCCGAACTCAACGGAAGTCAACTCGATCCGCTCACCATCGCGATTAACAACACGTGTCCCGGTATCGAGTTCAATATCGCCAACAGAGATTTTTTCGGGCATGGAAACGGCGGCATATTTTTCGTTTCGATCTTTGGTCCGGCGGAGAATAGCTCTGGCACGCGCAATGAGCTCGCGGGGGTTGAATGGCTTCGGCAGGTAGTCGTCTGCTCCCATTTCAAGCCCAACGATGCGGTCCACTTCTTCATCACGAGCCGTCAACATAAGGACAGGCGTATCTGATTGAGTGCGCAAATGCTGCAGGACCTCGAAACCATTCATACCGGGAAGCATTATATCGAGTATGATCAGGTCGTATTTGTCCGCTCCGGATACGGCTAGATGCAATCCCTGCTCGCCGTCGTAAACCGATGTGATCTCGAATCCTTCATGTTTGAGATACTCGGTCAACAATTCACATAACTCAGTATCATCATCTATCACTAAAATGTGGTTCATAGGACGTCCCCCGTTATGCTTTCACATATTCCGGCTCAAACAACTTCATTCTAGCAGAAGTTGCCTCGAGTATGGCTAAATCCTTTTGAAAAGAAATGTTAAGCACTGCAACTTGGGCTCAACGATATTTTATAACGATATAAGTCCCGTGTTACGCACTTTGCACGAGCAGCCGGGCGCTCGGGCGCAGGCGCGAACCCGACTCATCGTAAGCGTTCACCGCAGTTCATCATGCCCCGCGGGACACACTCTAAACCATGAAAAGAACCTTAGGGTGGGCTAAAGGCCTAATCAAACTCAATCTCTACGCTTCGCGAGATGGAGCGCAGCCCACCAAGCCTTTTCGTAGCTGAGGCTGATCATTGAGTCTATGCTCCATCCTTTTGCGTTAAGCTGCCAGACGCAGGGGGGAAAATGGAATGTGCATAGACACTGATTCATATGTTTATTCATATCGATTATCGGAAAGTACAATGGAGAAACTCGGGGGCAACAAAAATGATAAATATTGCCCCAATAAATTCAGGTACTTACGCGCTTATTTGGGCGCTTATGGAGCTTTGCCCCCACCCCCCCTCGCCGCTACGCGACTCAATGTTGCGCTGTCGGCGGCAAGCCACCGCGCGTGCGCCTGGCGGAGCCTGGAAATCGAGGGGGAAAGTCCCCCGCTCTTTTAGTTAGTTCAATCTTGAACGAAACTCGGTATAAGACTTGATCCGGATCACTTGATTCCGGGGCAGGCTCACGCGGGTGGGTGGGTGGACTGTGGGGGTTAATGAAAGACACGGTCAAACGTGGGCCGGCTATGCTCGAATCGAGTACTTCCTCATCTTTTTCTGATGCGAATCGGCGAAAGTCTCAGCGACCTTAAAACTGAAAAGGAAAGAAATCAGTTTTTTGAATGGCACAATGACCTTAAAGCCTTTTCCTTTGAACACATGGCAGCACTCAGGACATAGCTGGTTTCCATCCGGAAACCCGGATGAACGTAGGAGAATTTCACCTTATAAGTCACTGGCAGTTTTCGATTCGGAAAGGAGGCATTTTTCGCCCTGGCAAGGAAATCGAGGGGTTGCGCGGAGGCGTACCTATGTACGCTGCACAAGAAGCCCCGAAGATTGACACAGCAAGGGCGGAAAAGGACTCTTTCCGGATGGAAACTAGTACTACTCCGACATTTATGACCGACTCTTCGAGAGATGCAGAAGAATTGATCTTGTTATCTGACGTCTGACATCCGGTAGAGAAGGCATTTTCTGATTCCTTTGTTTTTGGCA
>JBEKPW010000024.1:0-59273 GCA_049520315.1 Syntrophobacteraceae bacterium | reverse complement strand
CTGCTAAATGTCGCCATGTAATCATCTACACCACAATGTATTTTAGGAGTTGTCATGCCTCCATGATATAATACATAGGTTTCGAAAACGCAACTAAAAATGTCGGAGTAGTACTAGTTTCCATCCGGAAAGTGCCCTTTTCCACCCTGGCTGTGTCAATCTTCGGGTTTTCTTGTGCGGCGTACCTATGTACGCCTCCGCGCAAACCCTTGATTTCCTTGCCATGGCGAAAAATGCCTTCTTTCCGAACGGAAACCTCGCGGGGCGTGGAATTTGTCCCGGGGTTTCCGGATGGATACTAAACTAAGTTCAGGCAAGCCGGCATGCGTGGCATGATTTCATGCCTTGAGGTATAAGTTTGAAGTCCTCATTGCTGCCCATGCTATCACGAAAAGTTTGATGGGTTACGCTCCGCTCCACCCATCCTACTACTTGGTGGGCTGCGCTTCATCTCGCGAAGCGTGGATATTGAGTTTGATTGGCCTTTTGCCCACCCTACGGCTCTTTTCATTGTTTCAGGGTGTCCCTGAGGGACATGAGCAACTGTTTCCAAAGATTGGTTCGCTCGTATCCGAGACCGGCAATTGTCACAAGAATGCGACCAACCTGTCACTTATACGTAATAACTCAGTGGCACAGTTGGGACGGATAGTAAAGCCATGTCAACGCCGGAGCTCTCAGGTATCCATTTCAAGCTTATTGGTTCGTCCGGGCTCTGTCAATCGGACCACCCATGAGAAGGGACAACAGCATGAAACATAGGCGGAACCTGGTGTGTATGTCGTTGATGTTGTGCGGGATTATGCTGCTCTCAGTCCACATCAGCGATCTTGCCGCCGACACGGGGACACAACGGAAGGTTATCCTTTTCGTATGGGACGGGCTCAGACCCGACAGCGTCACACCGAAAACGACGCCAAACCTTTGGGGAATGTCTCAGCGAGGGGTTTTCTTCCATAAGAACCATGCGACCTATCCCACCTTCACGATGATGAACTCCTCATCGTTCAACACGGGCGATTTTCCAGGTAAGGCAGGTTTCTACGGCAATTCCCTCTGGCTCGGACCCAACACCCTCCAAGGCAAAAATGCCTTAAACAGTCGCGTCGATTATAACCAACCGGTATTCACGGAAGACTGGAACATATTGACCTCAATAAACGGGTATTACAACGGACAGCTCTTCCTGGTCACACGCATTTTGGAAGCTGCGCAGGCTAAAGGGCTTAAGACCTGCATCGTCGGCAAATCGGGTGCCGCCTTCATGTTCGACCTGACGCGCAGAGGGTACGGCATCGACGAAAATATGGTATTCCCGGAGTCGCTTGCCACTGAACTCCAGAACAACGGCTATCCCCTCCCTAAAAATACGCCGGTGATGTGGCCCGGCATCGCGCTTGCCTCCAATAACGGAAGCCCGACAGCTCCCGGCGCAAAATCGTTTCTTTCCGATGGCGTGACCTTTGACCCCACAGCGGGCACGACCAGCATCTTTTCCAGCGCCAACCTTTACATGCTCAACACCTACCTGGACTACGTCCTTCCCAAAAAGGACCCGGACGTTTCCGTCGTCTGGTTCCGCGATCCCGACTCCACCGAACACTTGTACGGCCCGGGCAGCGCGGCCTACAGGGATTCCCTCGTCAGGATGGACACCATGCTCGGTCAAATACTCACGAAACTGAAAGCGCTGGGAATCCATGACACTACCGATATCATGGTCGTCTCAGACCACGGCCATAGTTCCGTAGCAGGCGACGTCTCGCTCTTTCCTCTCCGGGACATCCGGAGCGGAGCCGTTGTGACGGCAGGCACGAACCCCGTTGACGGATACTCCGTCTCCGGCGATGTGCGGCTCCCTCAACTTCTCACCGATAACGGCATAGCGGCGAACGTCTACGACGGCTCCGGCTGCATAAAGGACCCGGTCATGTCCGGTATACTGTCGGATGGCGCCCGGGTCTACCCCACCCGGACCGATACCGACGGCACGGTTTGCGGCAAAGAACCCGGCTGCCAGTATAACACGAGGAGCTTTGTCGTGCCGTCCCAACTGCCCGAGGATGCTGTGGTCATAGCCGCAAACGGGGGAAGCGATTACCTGTATGTGCCCAACAAGAACGTTAACATGGTCAAGGCCATCGTGTTATTCCTGCAGTCGCGCGAAGAATTCGGCGCCATCTTCGTCGACGACAACTACGGCGCCGTCCCGGGAACGATTAAAATGAGCATGGTCAACCTTGAAAATGCGGGAAGAAATCCCGATATCATAGTCAGCTATAATTACAATGAAAACGCAACCGTGCAGGGGATGAAGGGGACCGAATACGAAAGCATGCAAGGTTACAGGGGTATGCACGGCTCATTCAGCCCGGTGGACGTCCACAACACCCTGATCGCCTCCGGCCCCGACTTCAAGTCCGGTTTTCACGACCATGTCCCTTCCGGGAACATCGACGTGGCTCCCACGATCGCCTACCTGTTCAGCCTGAATCTCCCGGATACCGACGGCAGAGTGCTGTATGAGGCCATCAAAAATTCACGCGCGAAAGTCCGGGTCACTCACCCGCGCTCCGTTTTGACCTCGGGGTCCGTAAAGGGCCTGACCTTTTATAAACCGACGGCTATCATGAACGCCCAGTGCATGAGCGACCACGGAAAATCAAGCTTCAAAACAGAGCTTGTCACCTCAACCGTCAAAGACTCGACCGGAAAGAGTGTAACCTATTTCGATTACGCAAAGGCGCTACGGCAGTAACGCCATCATCCCGTTCCGCTGTCGAAGGTTTGAATGGCCATCCGGGTTGCGGAGATGCCACCCCTTCGGATACAGCAGGCGCCCATCCTGCCGGGGAGAGTATACAATGAAGACCTCAATTTCCGCCATCTTTGCCGTATCCCTGTGCTGCTTGTCCGCCTTCTTGGCCCCTGCAGTCCATGTATCGGCAGAGCCGCTCTGCATAAGGGACATCATAAAGCCGCCGGTCAATTTGTCCATCAGTGGGACGTACCATTCGGACCTGGAAAAGGGATTTTCAGTCGATGTCTCACCGGACAGATTCATCAAAACCTATAGTGATGGAGTGACCATCATCGGGATCAAAGGCGAAGATACACCCGTCTATTACATCATGCACAGGAACAAAAAAACGGTGTTGAAGGTCTCCCAAACCAACCTCTACAAAATAGGCCTTTTCTTCAACTGGAACAGCATGACAACCCTCGTAGATCTACCCGGCAATACCGTTGTCACTGCTCAGAATGAAACACAGGATGGTTGCACTGTGTACCTCGTCCCCGGTGTCGACGCGGCGCTATGCGTAGACGGCAACTATCACATCCCGCTCCGCATGTCGCTAAGGGGCGCCGATGTCGCGCGGGTGGGGTCCGTGAAACCATTGCACACGGACCTGAAGACCACGGCCGATTCTCTGACCCTTACATGCCGGCAGGACCACTACACTTTCTTTGATGTGGATTCTGACATGGCCCCCGACGCGGACTGAGTCTGGCCCAGACCTGATGCAGAAAAGTTTGATGGGTTACGCTCCGCTCCACCCATCCTACTACTACTACTTGGTGGGCTGCGCTTCATCTCGCGAAGCGTGGATATTGAGTTTGATTAGGCCTTTTGCCCACCCTACGGCTCTTTTCGTGGTTTCAGGGTGCCCCGAAGGGGCGTGAGCAACTGGTTTGCACAGAGGATTCATTTGAAGCGGAGAAGACCAGGAAAAAATCGCATGGCGGATCACGCCCAATTCTCGGTCCGAAGCCCCGGGATTCTATCGAACTCCTTTAGATTATTCGTGACAAGCGTTAGCGACAGGCTCCGTGCGTGGGCGGCAATAAGCAGATCCATCGCTCCAATCGGCTTCCCACCCTTCTCGAGATGCGCTCTGATGTTACCATAGTGGGAAGCGGCCTGCTCATTGAAAGGGCAAATTTCAAACGGGCCCAGAAATTTTATCAATGTCTGCCGATTCTTCTTTGGATCGCTGCTTTTTGATGCTCCGTACTCCAGTTCACAGATCGTCATGGCGGAAATCACCAGATCGGAGGGGCTGAACTCCTTCACCTTTTGGACCACCTTAGCTGGATGATTCTTAATGATATAGATGCAAATGTTCGTATCCAACATAAAGAGCATCACCATTGCTCCCTGTCTTCCAAGGGGGGCTGGAGTCTCTTTCCTTCCATATAGTCTTCGGTGAACTCGCCAAGGCTCTGCTCGAACATCTCCCAGGGATCATCTTTCGGAATAAGGATCACACCGCGTCCAGCCTTTTTTATGTAGACTTCATCCCCGCTAAATTGAAACTCCTTTGGAAGACGGACCGCCTGGCTGTTCCCGCTTTTAAAAATCTTCGCCCTGTTCATGGCGCATCTCCTCAAAGTATATACTTCACGTATATACTAATCGGAAGAGCTACCACAGTCAAGCCGGATTTCGTCATGATTGCCCGAAATACAGCAGATCGGGCCGGAGGCGTCGATCCTTCTTATATTTGTTTAAAAAGGCCCAAGGGGAGGTCTCTTTATGGAAATTAAAAAAATACTCTGGCCAACCGATCTTTCGAAGACAGCGGCGGAGGCACAACAATACGTTTCGTTTTTGAGCCAGGTACTCCAGGCCGAGATCCATCTGATTTATGTGGCGGAGGACCTGTCACGATTTGAGCATTACTGGGGAACCGGACCGGACCCAAAACATACCCGTGAGCTTCAAGAACACGAAATGGCGGCGGCGAAAAAGCGACTGGAAGATCTCTGCCGGGAGCATCTTTCAGGGTGCCCCATGTACCATATCCATATTTTGATGGGAGAGCCTGCGCAAGAAATTCTCAAAGCCATAGAAACAATCGGCGTGGGTCTTGTCATAATGGCTACCCGTGGATTGAAAGACATTTTCCCTTTTGGCAGCGTAGCCGAAAGAGTAATCAAGAACTCTCCGGTCCCGGTCCTCACTGTAAATCCAAAGACTCGAAGACCCGTTTAGAGTCCTGGATGCATGAGCACTTGTCCAACGTACCCGGACCAACTACATTTTTATTAAAGATCTTTTTTTGACAGTTGGGGTGAAACCGGGGGGCAGGGTGATCATGACTAAAAACGCGCGGGACCCATTCGTCGTTCTAATGGCCGACGATGATATCGATGATGTTATGCTTGTCAGGGACGCTCTCAAGGATTGCAGGTGCGAGGCTGACTTTCGTTATGTGGAAGATGGAGATGAGGCGATGGACTATCTTATCGGGCGTGGCCGATATCAGGACCCCGATCTCTCACCGCGTCCGAGTCTCATACTTCTCGATCTCAATATGCCTAAAAAAGACGGGATGCAGACGCTGCAGGAGATCAGAAACAATCCGGAAATCCGCACTATACCCGTTGTGGTTCTCACCACCTCGAGAGACAGAGACCTCATGCTTCGTATTTATCGACTGGGAGGCAGCGCTTTTATCACAAAGCCTGCTGTCTACAAGGACATGATCAAGACCATGGAGCGTCTTTGCGCATATTGGGTTAAAACCGTTTCTCTGCCCGATCACTCGCAGGCCGAAATCAAATACCGCAAGCCCGTATCGAGGGGGTCGAGACGCTCCGGAACGGCCATGCTGGGCTTTGGTGATCCTCAATCGTAAAAAAAGCCTGGTCTGCAGAACTTTCGTTAATCCTGGAGGCCCTCATAAAAAAATCATTATACAGCCGGGTTGGTGAAACTCGGTTTTTCTGTTCTGCCCGGAAACACACACGAGATAATCTTGACAGAATAACCGTGCACACTATAATGGTTATACATGTTATAATAATTGGATGGGTCATAAGGATGCGAAAATGATTAAGAAAATCTCGGCCATGAAAGTCCGGCAGAATCTGGGCCAAGTGATGAATGAAGTGGCCATCCGGGGCGATGACTACGTTGTGGAGCGGGCTGGTAAGCCCTTGGTGGCCATCATTCCTCTGGAAAAATATAGAAAGCTTCAAGATGACCTGAACGCATTCCGGGAAGAAGTAAAAATCTTTCAGCAGAGCGTCAAGGATGTGGACCACAAAGAACTGGACGCGGCCATCGAAGAAGCAGTTTTAACGGCCAAGAAAGTGACCGCTAAAAAACTTAAAGCCCGACAAACCAAATGATAAGAGTCGTCCTCGACGCGAACCAATACGTGAGTGCGCTCTTAAAGCCACATTCCAACCCCGCTGAAATTGTACGGTTGGTTTACGAAGGAGACCTCGTTTTATTGGTCTCTCCTGCCATTCTGGATGAGCTGCAGCGGGTGCTGGCCTATCCCAGGATCAAGAAGCTCCACCGCCGTGCCCCGGAAGAAATCGAGCGGTTTTTTTGGAAGTTGGAGAAAATTGCAGTCTTGACCCCGGGGATACTGAGAGTTTCCGCTATCGTAGATGACCCCTCCGACAACATTTATCTGGCGTGTGCCGTATAGAAGGCAGCGCCGACTTCATCGTTTCCGGTGACCATCACCTCAGTGACCTGAAAGCCTTCCGTGGAATTCCTAATGTGAGCCCATCCGCCTGCTTGAAGCTGATAGTGGAACAGGATAAGGCATAAAACCCTCGCGCTCAACGCCCGGAGTTTCAACGATAGCGGCGTCAGCGGACGATCTCACCTTGCACGACAAGCGCCTGCCTAAGCCACCGGCCTGGATCTGAAAATTCATCGCTTTTAAGAGTCTATCGCTCCTTCCGTGGAAGCAGAGCTGCGGACGAGTCTGGCCGATCAGAAACTGGCTGGTATTTGAATAGCTTACGATCTTGTAGACTGATATTATTGTTAGCACGTCTTTATGGTAAACGCCTCAGATGCGTAGAATGATTATATTTCTGATGAACGATCCGTAGTGAGTTCAGTCCGTCGGAAAGGAGTACCCTGGATGAAAACAATACTGGCAATATTTCTTGCCGCAAGTCTGGTTGCGGTCCCATATACTGCAGCGGCGAACGCAAAGAGTTCACCTTCCGGACCTCCTCCTATTGAACAACCCCTGGTTCGGGAAGGCGAATTTGCCGTAGAATTGGCGACCGCCCTTAATTTAACCTCGTCGCACGATGAAGCGGCTGCAGAACACTACCTGGTTTCGATCGGCATCTCGCCTCGAAATGGGTGGATTTCCGACTATCCAATGACGCCCGATATCATTGCCGAGGTTAGGGACAGCACCGCAAGATCGGCGTCTTCGGGGAAGTTGCAGGTTTCAGAAACCAATGCCGCCGGCATCGTGGATAAAGTCAGCATCGCAATGAATCTTCCCGTCAAATATGCCGGCGAAAAATACAGTTATGAGTCCGGTTCCGAATACCAGTCACCCGCCGTCGCTCCTCTTCCGGAGGATTCCGAATATGTGGAACCCTATGTTGTTGAGGATTACTATTACGATAACGAGCCTCCTGTCGTGACTTACTATCCACCTCCCTCGGAATACGCCTATCTCTATGACTGGGTCCCAGACCCATTCTTGTGGGACGGATTCGGGTTCGGAGGCTTCTTCATCCTCGTTGATTTCGACAGGCACCATCACCATCACCACATTACCAATCATGTGACAAACGCAAATGGCACGCTAAGCAGGATCAATGCGACTACGCGTGCCGGCGCAAGTGCAATTGCAAACACCGCAAACACGGCCAACACGTCGGTGTCGCGGGACGCTGATAGAAGCATGCGAGACCCGGGCAGGGCTACGCGAGATATGGACAGGTTCAGCTCTCCGTCAACGCACTTCTCTACCGGCGGCGGCCACAGCTATGGCGGCGGAGGCTTCCATGGCGGCGGCGGACATCGTTGAGAAGCAGCACTTAACGTGGTGGAGCATCAAATTATATAAGGGCTTGAGAAAGGATTTCATGAAGTCATCGGCCTTTTTGCCGGCCGTTGATTTCAAGTATCCGGGGAATCTGGTTTTGCCGGCTCGGGATATGATCACATGATGGCCAATCCCGGGGCCGCCAAGACCGGATTGGCCAGCCTCGATTCCACCGGAGCAAGACGTTCCGGGTCTCCACCGCCCACCGGTTCGTAACCAAACTTTCACTTGCACTATTTACGATTAGAGAATAAAAATGTACCCGAGCCTCGACCGTTCACCTCGTTGAGGAACCGTGGGGGGGAGGCATTAGAGGCTTGAATGAGGCGCTGATCTTTGCGTTCAATATGCCTGGCCTTTTCTTGCGGAGAGCCTAATTAAGCGATGCTTGCCGGTTATGCCGGGCCGGATCTGTTGGAAATACCGCTTGCCCCTTCAATGAAATTCCCCCTGGTGTGCCCGCAGACGGAGTTGTGAGACATTACGGTATTTGCCTGACAGGTCGTTCTTTTCACAGTTTGGCATGAGGCATTTAACGGAATTGGGATGAGCTTTTCAACCAGGTGGGTTAGAGTTAGGGTATGGCTGAGATACTAAGATTCTTGGACCTGTTGCGGGTAAGCACTCTCCAGGTATTGCGCCACCGCAGGCGCTATTTGGGAGTTATTTTAGCGATCGCCTTCGGCACCTGTGGGTTAATCCTGGTTCTCACCGTAGGCCGGGACGTGAAGCTGAATCTTAACCAGGACCTCGAACTGCTCGGAGGAGCTACCCGCATGAGGGTGTCTTTCGAGCCCGAACCCGGCAACAGCCGGATTCCAACACCTCGATGGTTCCGCCGGCAAACCATTGACGCCGTTCGCAACATTCCCGGAGTGCTCGACGTCAGTGTGATTTTAATGAAATCAGGCCCGTCCGTCTCCAATGTTAAAGATCGCGCGCACTTGTTCATGCTTAATGGTGTTGATGGAGAATTCTGGAGTGTCAACAGCTTCTTGCCCCACCACGGCGAATTCTTTGGCGTAGATGCGGTAAATAAGCGGCTTCGGGTCTGCGTGCTGGGATCGGAGCTTGCCAAGACGATTTTTGGAAGCGAGGATGTTGTGGGGCGCACTTTACCCATCGACGGCGACCTCTACTATGTAACGGGAGTTCTTGGAGGCATCGGCGTGGGCGATTGGACCCAAAGTGCGTTTATTCCGTTCACAACGGCCCAGGACCGCATTAAAGGATTTGTATTCCCGGATCAAATGCACGTTCGCTGCCGCACCTGGGAGGATGTCGCCCCCGTGGCGGCAGCCATCCCGAAGATTTTTCAGTCGCTGCAACGTGGTGACAATGTTCGCCTGCTGGTTGCCTGGGAAATGCTTAAGCGAGTGCAAAAGGTCGCATGGTGGATGGAAATTTTCATCTATTTAGCCATTGTCGCGACCCTGGTTTTGGGCGGGATGGGGATATGGAACGGCATGATGGCCACCGTCCAGGCTCGGACGCGTGAAATAGGTCTGAAAAAGGCAATAGGGGCCGAAGACAGTGACATCCTGGTTCAGTTTTTGGGAGAAGCCCTGTTTCTGAGTCTGGGATCTGCAATAATCGGAATTGCCTTGGGCAGCGGAGCCATCCAGATCGTTAGCCGTATTCTGAAGAGTTCCCCATCGGAAGATCTCTTTGTCCTGTCCGTGGGGTTGAGTGTAATCTTTTCCCTGCTCCTGGGACTTGGAGCCGGGTTTGCCCCCTCGATGCTTGCCAGCCGCATGGAGGTTGTTTCGGCATTGCGCTATGAGTGATTCGACGATTTTTCACGCGCGCAACGGAACCATGATCAATGTCTCCGGGCTGACCAAACAGTATCGAAACGGAACCGGCCCTGTTTCGGTGCTTCATGGGGTTGATCTTAGCCTCTTTTCCGGTGAGATGGTCGCGATCATGGGTCCTTCGGGATCGGGGAAATCAACCCTGCTCTTCATACTGGGCCTGTTCCTTGCCCCCTCGCAGGGGACTTATCGAGCGATGGGTGAGGATGTTCTCAGTCTGGACAGGCACGCGCAGGCGGTCTTTCGCAGGAAGCACGTGGGATTCGTTTTCCAGAGCTGCAACCTGATCGAAAACTCGACCGTTCACCAAAACCTCGAAATGCCTCTGATCTATGCGGGGGTGAGGCGGAGGGAGCGCCAGGACAGGATTGAAGATGCCCTGGCTCAAGTGGGCCTTTCCCATCGAATTAATCATCCGGCCAATTTTCTTTCGGGCGGGGAGCAACAGCGTGTGGCGGTGGCGCGAGCCCTGGTGAATAACCCGAAAATCATTCTGGCCGATGAACCCACCGGGCAACTGGATCGCGACAACAGCCGGATGGTGTTGGACCATTTTCGGAATTTTGTTGCAGATGGAACCGGCGCCATAATGATTGTGACGCACGATCCCGAAGTGGCGGCCCAGTGCACAAGGGTCTACCGTCTGGATGACGGCGTTATAGTGTCGTGCACATAGTCGCGGCCTTTTCTTCCTCGAGGTATTCAATTCGCCTTTTTGATTTGAAAGGAGTACGTGCCATCGGACATTCATGCCCGCAGAACATATTCCTGACCCTTTGTCTTGTTATCCTTGCGCTGCTGTTTGCCTCGATTGGGGCCTGGGCTGCGGATATCCCCTCAACGGAAAATGCTGACTTGACGCCGATACGTGGACAGATGGATTTCAACCGGTGTATGCGGGTAGCGCTGGAGCGGTCCCCTTACTTCACGAACAGCTCCCTAGACATATCAGTGAAGCGCCTGGATGAATCGGACGCCAGGTATTCGCTGTATCCAACCCTTTCACTTCACACAAGCTACTTCCTTAATAACGCCAGCGTCCTGGTCGGTGAGAATCAACCCTTCAGTATTGGCTTCTATACCAATCCCTATAACCCTATTGAGTCTTACTTTACTCTCAAGGCCAGCAAGCTGATTACGAGAATGGCGATATATGGGCATCTTCAGGTCATCTCGGGAGCAATCCTGCGTATGGGCAACCTGTTCCTGGAACTGGACTCTCTCGGCAGGACGGCCGCCTTCCAGGATGAGATTATAGCAATAAATCAAAAAGACCTTGCCTATGCCAAAAACCGGGTCAAGAGCGAGTCGGCAAGCCCTCTGGACGTCCGCATGGCAGAGCAGGAGCTTCAACTGGCGCAGCTTGAAAAGGAGAGAATCACTGCGGCGCAGGCCGCTCATATGGACGAGGTAAAAACCGTCATTGGTCTCAAAGCGGAGGACAGGTTGGAACTGGACCTTGGTGGAGTGAGACAGCAGGTACTGAATGCCTTTGACCCCGCTTCGGCTACCTTGGAGCAGGTACGGTCCAACTCATACGATCTCAAGATTCAGAGTCTCAAAAAAGAACTGCAGGGACTCAATGTCACTCTGGCTTATGCGCGGTTCCTTCCCACGGTGAATTTGGTGGTGCAGAGCGGAGATCCGCTCAACGCAGGCGCTACGGGAGCATACTACGCCTACATTAACGCGGATATGCCCATTTGGGACGGACTCAAGCGTGTCCATAACGTCACGCGCCAGAAGGACGTATTAAGTCAGTATAATGCCGAAGAACGGACCAAGGAGATCGATCTGAACACCGCTTGGACCAATGCCCGCAGGAGGCTGGTGGAAGCGGACGCCGCCCTCAATATGGCGCGCTCCCAGGAAGAGCTTGCGAGACTCCAAAACAAGCAAATTGAAATCTCCTATGAAGAGGGTAGGCAGACCCATTCGCAGTACTTGTCTGCAAGCAAAAGATCCATCGACGTTAAGCGGAATTCGGACCAGAAGGAACTCGAATATCTCGAGGCGGACCTTGCGTTGTATGCTCTTTCGGGCGAGCTGTCCCGCCGCTTTGTGGCGCCGGACTCATTTTAGGATGTTTGTGATGAAAATGAACGTAAATCGAATCCCCGGCAAAGCTTTCCGGACGGCTTTGGTCTTGGGGACTTTGTTGGTTGTCTTGGTTTGTCTGTGGGCAAACCTGCTTCATGCGGAAGCCTCCTCGGGTGAGCAGAAAACCGGGGCAACGGAAATCGTTTTCCAGGGAAAACTGTATTGTTCCCTCACTCGCCATGTGGTCATGCCTTTTCTGGGGACCATCCAGGAACTGAAAGTCATGTGCGGGCAGTCTGTGGCGGAAGGGGCGGTCCTTGCCAGATACCAGTTGGCCAAAGAAAACGTCGCCCAGATTCGACGACGGCTGTCTCCACCCCAGATCGCCGATCTGGAAATGCATTTGGCCGCAATTGACAAAGCCCTTGCTACAACTGGGAGTAAACAGCGCGAGGTCGAGCAACTGGCTGCAGAGAAAATGGCTTCGGCTCAAAGCCTTGCCCAGGTGGAACAGGATATAAGTCTGCTGGAAAAGGAGCGGGCAACCGTCCAGGAGCGCTTGCGGCAGGAAAGGGTGTATGCCAAAGAGGACATTGCTCTTTTAAAACATCAACTGGCGGTGCGGGTCGAGGCGGATCAGGTCCCCGTTTCCGGTGCGCTGGTTGCTCCCATTGCCGGAAATGTGATCTGGGTTAACCCCGATCTTAAGGGGGGAGCCGAAATCGGGCCCGGAACGCCGGGCTTTGTCATCGGGGTGATGAATCCAATGCTCATGAGGGCACAGATTCACGAGATAGAAGCCGTGCGCCTGTCTTTGGGAGACAGGGCTGAGATCTCGATCGAATCCATGCCTGACACGAAAGTTGAAGGCGCCATCAGCCGGATTTCATGGTCACCCAAAACACCAGCCCT
The DNA here is from genome assembly GCA_049520315.1 of Syntrophobacteraceae bacterium. Taxonomy (GTDB): domain Bacteria; phylum Desulfobacterota; class Syntrophobacteria; order Syntrophobacterales; family Syntrophobacteraceae; genus SbD1. Next base: position 46,684 of record JBEKPW010000024.1, on the reverse strand, counting down.
GGAACAGCCGACCTACTATGAGATCGAACTGACAGTGGCCAATCCGGGGCTTTCTATCCGGGACGGCCTGAAGGGCGAGGCTGTGATTCGAACCAGGGAGAGCAAAGATAAAAAATGAAGTATCTATTATCATTTGCAGGAATTGGTGCGAGCGTCTTGTGCTTCTGGCTGGCCATCCGCCATGTGCCGTTTGACCAACTGGCGGCAACACTCTCCGGTGCTCGCTATTCCTGGTTGTTGCTCGCCTTGTTCTGCCAGTTGCTGGCGGTGTTCGCCCGCGCCAAGCTCTGGGCAGCCCTTCTGGACTACAAAGCCCGCACTGTGGATACCTTCTGGTCCGAGGCCATAGGGTATCTTTTTACGAACATTTTGCCCCTCAGAATGGGTGACCCGGCCAGAATCTTTGCGTTGTCCCGGCGCAGTAAGCTGCCGATCGTCCAGGTGGCCGCATCGGCTTGCATGGAGCGGGTATTGGATCTTGGAACGATTACTCTTGCGCTTTTGGCGCTCATCCCGTGGATGAACGTTCCCACGCAGGCGAAAAGGGCGGGGGAGATCTTTGGATTGCTCGTGGTGCTGGTCTTCCTTTCTTTGATCCTGCTGTTGAGATTTCGAAGCCGGGGCGAGCGGCTCGTGCTTTCTCTATCCAAACGGTTGCCCGCTTCGTTGGCGGAAAGATTGCTGACTTCCTCTCGCCACCTCTTTGACGGGATCGCAGTTTTCGGAAACGGCAGGATCGTGCTTTGCGCCATTTTATGGTCGTTGTGGACATGGGCACTGACGGTGGGGATGTATTGGTGCGTGTTGAAAGGTTTCAGGGCTGACGCCACCGTGGTTGAAGCCACCTTCATGGTCGTTGCAATATGTCTGGCTGTTACAATCCCTTTCAGCCCGGGGGGCATCGGGGTTGTGCAGTGGGTTGGCCAGCAGGCGCTCGTGCTGCCCTTCGGGGCCAGATATGATCTTACAAGCGCGTTGGCAGTAATTCTGACGGCTCACCTCGCGTATTACATTGTTACTTGCCTTCTTGGACTTGTCGGCTTATCCCTTTTCGGGCTGTCCTTCCGGAACCTTCGTTTTCGAATCCGGGAAGAGCCGCCGGTTTTACCAAAACTATCTGAAAGCGAGTCATAGGGTCAGGAACTCAAAATACGCTATTTCCTCACCGGCTGTGCCGGTTTTATAGGCAGCGATCTCGTTGATCGTCTGCTGGGCGACGGCTGTCAGGTCGTCGGATACGATAACTTTTCCACGGATGACAACAACTCGATCTTTCTCAGATTCAGCGTCCGTTCAAGTCGCCTTTCTCGGGCCTCTTTCTTAATTTGGTTTGTATTCGGGAAAGATTAAAGGGATTGATAGTATTGGTAGACCGCCTTTTCAAAATCCTCCAAAAGAATTCAATAAAAGCCTGCTGGGTGTTGACGCTGCTTCTGGTTATTTGTTTCTTTCCTGCGGTAGTAGGCACAAAAAGCTTGATGGTTGCCGCATGGGATGCTCCCAGCGTCATGCAATACGGGGCCTACTGTGAAACTCCCCCTGAGTGGCACATCTACCGCACTGCGGACCCTGGAGCATGCGCGTGGCAGACGGAACCATGGTTTAAAATTGAATCGCAGCAATATGAAAAGGAAGGTAACCTTCCGCTTTGGGACCCACACAGCGGCTTTGGCATTCCGCTGGCGGCCGGCATGATACCCCAGCCATTCTACCCATTGACCATGCTGTTGACCTTGCATCCCACACCCTACACCTACACCTTATTCTTGTTGGCGCGGTTGTTCGTGGCCGGCGTGTTTATGTTCCTGTTTATGCGGTGGTTTGTGCCTTTTTTTCCGTCAATTTTCTCTGCAGTAGGCTTTATGTTAACGGGGTATTTCATTGGTTTTCTCAACATTTCCCATCTCAGTGTGGAGGTGTTGCTGCCTGCTGTTTTTTGGGCCTTCGAAGGAGTGCTCCGTCGAAAATCCTTACTTGCTTCGGCGGAAGCGGCTGTGATAGTGACGATGTCAATTCTTGGGGGCATGCCTGAATCAACGTTCCTTATACTTATCTTCGGATACATCTATTTTTTTGTGAGGATGTTTTTGAATGCGAAGTCCGGTCGAGAGATGATTGTACATGTCAGGAACTTTGTTTTGGTGAATCTCTTTGGCTTCGCTTTAGCGGCTTTTCTCCTGTTCCCTTTTTTGGAATTCATGAGAATTAGTCACGACCTACACCAACCCGCCAATGTCAATGGCCTTAAAGCCGGACTTGAGTACGACGGAGACCCCCGCTCCCTCATCGGCTCATTTTTCCCCGGCCTTCGAGCTTTTATAAGCTACTGGGGCTTGATGCCCGTGTTATTCGCCCTTTTTGCACTGGAAGGGTATTTTCCCAAGAGCCGGAAATCGTTAGGGCAGCCCCTTGTTCAACTCTCCTTGTTTTTCGAAACGGCGATTCTTTTTATGCTGTTGAAGCGATATGGCAGCCCGGCTGTCAATTGGGTGGGCGGCCTCCCGTTGTTCGACATGATTGTTTTTCCAAAATATCTGGAACCACTCCTGGCGTTCTCTTGGGCTGCTTTGGCGGGAATTGGTTTCAGTGTGGTCATGGCGGGGAAGATTAGACCTTCCATTTTTTTGCTTAACTTCGGATGCGTTTTGGGGACGGTATTGGTCCTTTCTATCTTGTCTGTCCGGACAGTTGGGCAATGTGGAATGTTCACGTGGATTTTTTTCATTAGTCTCATTGTAGCGATTATTCTCCTGTTCGTCGTTTCCCGTTCCTATTCGATTTTCTTCAAGGAAGGAAAAGGCTTTTCCGGGCTCGTCCAATGCGGGGCAGTGGCACTGTTGGCGCTGGAGATGTCCTTGAACTATCTGGTCCCTTGTTTCTACGTGTACAATACGCTTCCCCCTCTAAATCAAAACCCTTATGATGGCGCGCCTTACCTGAGATTTCTTAATAGCATTAATACGGACCGTGCGCGGGTGTTCGGGAGAAACTACTTGCTCTATCCGAACTGGGCGGGCGTTTTTGATCTGGACGATGTGCGTTGCCTGGACGGAATGTATTATAAACGATATTTTAATTTTATTCGGGCTTTTCTTCTGAAGCCGGGAAGCGAGAGCCGTACAAGCGGTGATTTGGCCGACCGTTTTACAGGCGCAGATCCCGACTATTCATACGATTTTGAGAGCGACGCGGAAAGGCGCTTCCTGGAGCTTTCCTCTGTTCGATACCTGGTGACCGAGGTGGAATATGGCGCAACACCCACACTAGTTAAGGACATATTCTCTCAACATAAAGACGAACGCCTCTGGGGTTTTGGGGTGGATTACGCTCGGATGGGGCATAAAGGCATCCCCTTCCTTTTCCAGCACCCGCCTTCCCACCGCGTGTCCTATCATGTCAAAATCGACGAGAAGATGCCTGTACTTGAATTCTGTGTACTCATCAAGCCGGAAGCCCAGGACAAAACCGATGGTATCGCATTTCTTTTGGAGCTTCGCAGCGACGCCGGGATCGAGGAGCTTTTCTCAGCATCCCTGACACCCAAGGCCCGTCTAGCAGATCGGGAACCACTCTACCAGCGTATCGATCTCAGCAAATACGCCGGCCGGGAGGTAGATCTCCTTTTTTCAACGGACCCCGTTCTCACGACCCACGTGTGCTGGGGAGGGTGGGGGGCTGTGCGATTCACCGCGGCCGTTGAGGATGAACCAGCCTCCGCATTCAAGGAGATATATAACGAAGAAGCAAGCATATTCGAATTTCCGCATGTTTTGCCTCGATCGACCGTCTATTACGGGATCGAGTTGATGGAGGACGAAGACTGCATCTTGAGGCGTCTGAAGGATTCCTCTTTTGATATTTGGAGAAACACTCTAGTGTGGGGACGACCGCTTTCCGACTACGATCGTAAACGCTTGCAGGAAATTGGATCAGCTCGCGTCCGAGAGGCGGTCCCAGCACACATTATCTCCTACAAGTCCCAGAGGGTTGTTATAGAGGCTTCAGCGGAGGAACCGTCTCTGCTCATGCTCAATGACGCCAACTATCCAGGGTGGCAAGTCTATGTAAACGGTCGACGTGAATCAATGATGAACGTGGATTATTTGTTCCGCGGTGTCATTTTGCCTCGGGGGAACAGCACCGTGGAATTTATCTACAGGCCCTTTTCTTTTGCGGCGGGGGCGGTAGTGTCTCTTCTCGCCATGATTGCGGGGCTTGCCCTTGTTGTTTTTAAAGTGATAACTGGGACCAAATGAGGGACATCGCCTGAATGATTAAGGCATTCGCTCTGGTGGGTCCATTAGAGCTGCGTCGAAGCATGCTGCGGATATTAGGAAGTACATGCGTCCGGTCGAAGGCAACGCTGCCGAGACCGCTCGATGGACCATGCCCTGGCCTTTCAACGATTTATTTTGAATCGTGACCGTGCTGTTTTATAGGCTCGTCTATTCATATTACTTTCATAAAGTGAAGGAGCTTATGGCTTTACAGCCATTGCCAAGGTATTTTCAGAAGTGCAAATCTGGATAGCAGGGAGGCGAAAATAATTTGTGAGAGATGTGCAATTCGGTATCGATTCAATAGAGCTTACGAGCACCACCGTTGAGCAGATAATTCGTTATCTGGTAATCGGCGCGCTGACCGCGCTCGTAGATTTTGCTACCTTGTACCTTCTGGCAGTATGCCGGCATTGGAACACTGCATTAGCTGCAGCCATTGCTTTTCTAGTCGCATTAATTATTCATTTTACTCTTAATAAATATTACAACTTCAAGAGTTTTGATCGAAGTGTGAGGGCTCAATTAAGGACGTACATAGCCGTTACAGTCGTCAACTTTCTTTCAACCATCATATTTATACACCTCTTCACTAATTATGTAGGCATTCCTATTCTTTGGTCCAAAGCTATGACGGTTCTTATAAATATGAGCTGGGGGTTCCCAGCACAGAAATTTCTGACATTCGGCAGAGGAATTAGAGCATCCAGCTATCTGTTTTGGCAGGGAATCTCTCGAAGGTCGTGAAGTTAGACTTGGCATTAAGGATGAGGTTGTTATGTTTGAAGGCAAGAAATTTCTTATTACGGGGGGCAGTAGTGGAATTGGGAGGCAACTGGCGAGAGATCTGCTTGGCACCGGCGCCATTGTCACTATAGTTAGCAATGATCGCGAGCGCTTAAAGAGGGCGGAACTGGAGCTAAGCGACACTCGTCATACTGTGGATTCTATTTCGTGCGATATATCCGATCTTAATCAAGTGCGCGAAATGACAAGTAAATATAAGTCGGACCACGGGTGTCCTGATTTTCTGGTCAATAATGCGGGCTTTGCCGTTTATCGTACGTTTGAAGAGAGCCCCTCCGAGGAGATAGGACGCTTGTTGGGAGTCAATCTGCTGGGCGCTATGTACTGTACCCGTGAAATACTGCCTGCAATGATCGAGAAAAGAGCCGGACACATTGTGAATGTCGCTTCAATTGCCGGCAAGATAATTATCACTCCAAATGCGATCTACTGTGCTGCAAAACATGGTATGATAGCATGGTCTGAAGCCTTGAAGGCAGAGCTTGCAAGGTTCGGCATAGGTATCCATGTCATTTGTCCAGGACGTGTAGAAACTGAATTCTTTCAACACGAGACATTCAAGACGCGTGCACCAAGGAAGGAAACAGAATTCACTGTCCCTATTGAATCAGTTTCCAAAGCGATTGTGTCAGCAATCAGACATGATAGATTTCTCACCTTCATACCGTGGACTCTAGGTATCTTGGCTTGGCTGGCAAATGTTTTTCCTTGGCCGGTTAGAGCAGGCTTTCAGCGGTTGATGAGATCTCGAATAGAGACTCTTTATGCATCCAAGGACCATCGGTCTAAGGAGCTGGAACAAACCAGATGACAAACGCTGCGCTCAAATCCGTACCATGTAGAATATGCATAAACGATAATGCGAAGCTGTATTGTGTGAAGGAATCAGCGTCTTACTATATTTGTAAATCGTGTCATTCCATCTTTCAGTATCCTCTACCAGAATCCCGGCATATGGCGGAATATGCCGATAAGCAGTATCAATCCGACAATTATCGCAGATATGTTGATGCAAGACAGATCAAACATTCCCACTTTCGGAAGAGGTTAAACCAATTCCAGCAATATTTTCCATCGGGGAGGCTCTTGGATGTCGGGTGTTCATGCGGATATTTCTTGGAGGTCGCTCTGGAATATGGCTATGATGCGTATGGAGTTGAGCTGTCGGAAACAGCGATTGCGGCTGCTGATCCGGCAATCGGTCCGAGGATTACGCGGGAAAGTGTTAACGTCTTGCAATCTCAGCGGCCAGGAAGTTTCGATTTGGTGACAGCATTTGATATCATCGAGCATACAGACAACCCTGCCGATTTCCTGCGACAGGTAAAAGCATTACTTAGGCCCGGAGGAGGGTTAGTGCTCAGCACGCCCGATACGGGGCATTTTCTGCGCTATATGTTAGGGAAGCATTGGCCCATGCTGCAACCAATGCAACATACCGTGCTGTTTTCGAGAAAATCATTGAGGATAGCGTTAGAGCACGCCGGATTCAGGGACATTCATATTACCACAGCCTACAAAACGATAAGCATGGACTATTTAATCCAGCAGATCAGAGAATATATTCCTCTAGTGTTTCGAGTTTATACGATCGCTGACTCATTGATTCCAATCCGACTTCGTCAATCACTGTTGACAGTAAATATAGGAGAAATGCTAGCAATTGCCAGCAATTAACACTTATCTGGTGTTACACAAGAAGAGGTGTGGCAATCAAGAATGTTAGGTGAACAAAGTGTTAACAAATCCGTCAGGCTGCATAGGGATTGCCCTGTGTGCGGAACGACTGAACTGCAATATGAGTTCATTGTAGATAAACATCCTATCTGCCAGTGCAAAGGGTGTAGTTTGATGTTTATCAATCCGCAGCCGCATATTCAGCCTTATAATCAAGATGCTCCTTTTCCTTCAGAACTTAGAGCTGATAGCGATTGGGCCAAATGCCACAAGCGCAACGCCGTCTCCTACCTTAACCGGCTTATAGAATATTCCGCCAGTGGAATAGAAAGACTGTTGCTGGTAGCTGATAATGGCACTTATATAGTGGATGAGGCGAGACAACGAGGGTTTGATGTCGATCAAATGACCTTTGACTACTTTTACCAATCTTTACCTCATAGTGATAGGAGACACCGCTATGATGCTTGCATTTTAATGTCTGTATTGGAGAAATGCGCTGATCCGGAAATGGCCTTAAACAACATAAAAGGTCTATTAACCGCCAATGGAAGCTTGATGGTGATTTATCCCTCTATCGACAGTTGGTCCGCACGCCTTTTCCGCTCTAAATGGTGGGAATTTCGCAAGGAAAATCTGTTTTACTTTGACATAACCACTATGCAAAATCTTTTGCTCAAGGTTGGATACGAAGATCCTCTCATCTTCCCTGACTATAGAAATGTATCTTTAAATTATGCTAAGGCGAAGCTCAAGAGCATGCGAAAGGGGCTTTGGCGTACGTCACTGGCTGCATTGTTATATTTGGCGCCGACGATAATCTGGGATTTTCCTTTTCGATTTTGGGATAGCCGGAAGATTGTGATTTCCCGACCCAAAATGAACCAGGGTAATGCTAAGCTCACGGTTATCGTGCCGGTTTTTAATGAGAAGCAGACCTTTTCACAATTAATTGAAACCTTGCTGGCAAAAGAGATCCCTGATATAGAGATAGAGGTTATTATCGTAGAAAGTAACTCAACGGACGGCTCCCGCGAAGACGTCGTTAAATATCAGACACATCCCAGGGTTAAAGTGCTACTGGAAGAAAAGCCCAAAGGTAAGGGGCATGCGGTGCGCGCGGGACTCAACCATGCCACCGGTGACATTATCCTGATTCAGGATGCGGATCTGGAGTACGATATCAACGACTATGATGCATTGGTTGAGCCCTTGCTGCGTCACCAACAATGTTTTGTGATTGGCTCTCGCCATGTGCGCGAGAAGCAAGTCTGGAAGGTTCGGGAGTTTAACAAAGCGCCCGTTGTGTCCTGGATTTTTAATTTTGGCCACCTTCTTTTCTTGAGTATTTTTAATTTCCTCTATAGACAATCACTAAAGGACCCATTCAGCATGTTCAAGGTGTTCAGGAGAGAATGCCTTTATGGTCTATCCTTTGAGTGCAACCGTTTTGACTTTGACTTTGAGATTGTCATCAAACTTTTGAGGAAAGGGTACAGGCCGCTTGAGTTGCCTGTAAATTACCAGGCCCGTTCTTTGCGGGAGGGCAAGAAAGTTAGCATAACACGTGATCCATTCACGTGGTTGCGTGCATTAGCCAGGTTCCGCTTCTCTCGTTTGTACAAGAAACGTGATTGTGCTTGAGCGAGGGTTGATATCTCCGGCAATAGTTAAGGAATGTCGGGCTCTAGATGACAATCGTATGGACATGGAAGGATGACGACGCCACTTTTCTCGCGTTCTGACGTTTTTGCACCTGCAACATGCTTCGTTACCGGGTGCGCTGGTTTTATAGCCAGCAATCTCACAGATCGATTATTGGCCGACGGACTTTCGGTTGTTGGTTACGATAATCTTTCTACCGGTCAGTATGAGTTCTTGCATGAAGCCTTCAAGTCGTCTCGCTTCAGTTTCATCCACGGGGACGTTCTTGACCTGAATGCTTTGACCAAAGCTATGGCGGGTAGTGACTTCGTATTTCATTTGGCCGCCAATGCAGATGTTCGCTTTGGGACCCAGCACCCGGGAAAGGATCTGGAACAGAATACCATTGGCACATTCAACGTTCTGGAGGCCATGCGTTCTAATGGAATAAGGCAGATAGCATTTTCCTCTACCGGGTCTATTTACGGCGAACCCGACGTCTTTCCGACTCCCGAGCATGCTCCCTTCCCTGTCCAAACGTCCCTTTACGGAGCATCCAAGTTGGCTGGAGAGGGCCTCATTCAGGCATACTGTGAGGGATTCGGGTTCAGGGGCTGGATATTCCGTTTTGTTTCAATCCTTGGCGAGAGATATTCTCACGGACATGTTTTTGATTTCTATCAGAGACTCCTGGCGGACCCCAACCACTTGCACATTCTTGGCAACGGCAGGCAGCGCAAGTCATATCTCTATGTTCAGGATTGCATCGACGCCATGCTTGTAGCTATTGCCAAGGCGACGGAGAAGGTCTCCATTTTAAATTTGGGTACGGATGAATACTGCGAGGTCAATGACTCGATCGGTTGGATCTGCGAACATCTCGGACTTAAGCCGGAACTCGCCTACACTGGTGGAGAACGCGGATGGATTGGAGATAGCCCGTTCATATTTCTTGACTGTTCTCGAATCAGGGATTTGGGTTGGAAGCCTAAGCTTAAGATAAATGAAGGGGTAATCAAGACCTTGCAATACCTGCAGGAGAATCGCTGGTTGCTGGAGAGCCGCTGATGAATATTGCCGTCCTTGGCATGTGGCACCTGGGCACGGTAGTTGCCGGTTGCCTTGCCTCTGCAAACTATTCGGTGATCGCATTCGACCAAAATGAGGAGACTATCCGCGCTCTGAAGGACGGGAAGCCGCCCGTGAACGAACCGGGCCTCGAAGAGCTGGTTCGAAGCGGAATGGGAAAAGGTCTCCTCCGCTTTTCCAGTTCTCCCGAAGATGTTACCGGGTCGGATATCGTTTGGGTGGCCTATGATACGCCGGTAGACGATGAAGATCAGGCAGATGTGGATTTTGTTATCCATCATACTTGCTCACTCTTTCCTCACATTAAACCCGGTGCGCTTGTCATCGTTTCATCCCAACTGCCAATAGGCTCAGTAAGCGCTTTGGAGCAAAATTACAGGCGAAACTTCCCCGGCCGCCCAGTCTCTTTCGCCTGTCTACCAGAGAACTTGCGCCTCGGAAAAGCCATCTCCGTTTTTATGAACCCCGACCGCGTAGTGGCGGGTGTTCGTTGCAAGGAGGATCGTGATCGGATCGAGTTCCTCTTGAGGCCTTTTACCAGCAGCATTGTTTGGATGAGTGTTGAATCCGCTGAGATGACCAAGCATGCTCTGAATGCCTTTCTTGCCACATCCGTCGCCTTCGCCAACGAGCTTGCTGCGATATGCGAGAGATATGGCGCGGACGCAAGCGAGGTCGAAAAGGGCTTGAAAACTGATGTCCGTATCGGTCCCGGTGCGTATTTGAAGCCGGGAAACCCCTTCGCCGGCGGCACCCTTGTAAGAGACATCAACTTCCTTCTGTCTCTCGGGAGACGGAAACAATTGCCAACTCACCTTATTTCCGGGGTAATGCAAAGCAACAATGCGCACAGACTCTGGTCTCGAAATAAACTTTCCGAAGTCCTCGGCGATATTCGAGGCATGAAGGTTGCCGTTCTGGGCCTTACCTACAAGCCCGGAACGGACACGCTGCGTCGATCCGAATCAGTAGAGACATGCAAGTGGCTTAACGAACAGGGCGCCTTTGTTTCAGCCTTTGATCCCACTGTCAAAACCTTGCCCGGCGCAATCGCAGAGTTTATTCTTCTTGCTCCTTCGATCACGGTGGCTTTGAGCAATGCTCATGCCGTTATTATAGCCACGGAGTGGCCCGAGTTCCGTGCCGTTACAGCCGAGGATATCCTGCAGCAAATGGATCATCCTGTCGTGCTCGATCCTGGTCGTTTCCTTGGGCCTTCAATCGGAAACGATAAACGCATTCGCTATCTCACTGTAGGAAATCTCTCATGAAAATAGTCGGGAAAAGAGCCATAATTACCGGCTCCAGTCAAGGTTTTGGACTTGAGGCGGCCCGCGCTTTTGTGGATCAGGGCGCCGATGTGGCGCTGTGCGCGCGAAATGAAGAGCACCTATCCGTGGCTCTTGAGGAGCTTACGGCGAGGGCTGGGGGAAAATCAAGAGTACTGGCCGTTCCTGCTGATGTTTCAATGCAGGATGACGTACGCAAGCTCATTGAAACGGTCGTTGGTGAATTCGGCGGACTGGATATCCTTGTCTGTAACGCTGGAATCTACGGCCCCAAAGGACCGATCGAGGATATCGACTGGAAAGAGTGGGCTAGAGCGATAGAGATCAATCTATGCGGCACCGTACTTCCATGCCGGGAAGCCTTGCCTTACCTGAAGCAACAACTACACGGGAAAATCATAATCATGTCCGGCGGGGGCGCCACGAAGCCAATGCCTTTTCTGAGCGCCTATGCGACATCCAAGGCGGCCGTTGTGAGGTTTGCTGAAACCCTGGCCGAAGAGGTCCGCAAGTATCACATCGATGTCAATGCTGTAGCGCCTGGAGCGCTCAACACCCGTCTTTTGGATGAGGTGCTGGAGGCCGGCCCGGCAAGGGTCGGGCGGGATTTTTACGATCAAATGGTCAAAGTGAAGGCGCAAGGCGGCACGCCGCTTGGAGTAGGCGCATCCCTGTGCGTCTTTCTGGCGTCGTCCCAAAGTGACGGAATTACCGGAAAACTAATAAGCGCCGTCTGGGACCCATGGCAAGAGTTTCATAGACATTTGGACGACCTGAACCTGACCGACGTCTATACGCTTCGCAGAATCACGCCCGGTGAGCGCGGTAAAGATTGGGGTTAGAATGAACGTCGCCATTATAGGGTGCGGCTTTATTGGAGATAAACGGGCCCGGGCCCTGGCCGGCTGCCGCCTGGTAGCCTGCGCCGACGTTATCGTGGAACGCGCCGCTGCTTTCGCAAGAAGCAGACCGGGTGTTGAGGCAGTGCATGATTGGCGTTCCGCAGTGGAGCGGCCGGATGTTGACATCGTCCTGGCGGCCACGACCCATGATGCCCTCGCCGAGGTGACTCTTGCCGCAGTGCAAGCCGGCAAACACGTCCTGGTGGAAAAACCGGCTGCGCGAAATCCGTCCGAACTTCGGCCGGTCATTGAATCCGTCAGGGGAAAAAACATCATCGTCAGGGTCGGCTTCAATCACCGCTACCACCCCTCTTTCATCAGGGCCGGGGAAATTGCTGCATCCGGCCAACTGGGAGACCTTATGTTCATCCGCGGGCGCTACGGGCATGGCGGCCGCATCGGTTACGAGAAGGAATGGAGAGCCGTAAAGGAACTTTCGGGAGGGGGGGAGCTTATCGATCAGGGCGTCCATCTCATTGATCTCGCGCGCACCTTCCTTGGCGACTTTACCGAGGTCCACGGGTATGCCCACACGTACTTTTGGGACATGGACGTCGAGGATAATGGCTTCATGCTGCTCAAAACCCCCAAACAGCAGGTGGCCTTCCTGCACACCAGTTGGACCGAGTGGAAGAACACCTTTTCTTTTGAAATATTTGGACGGCATGGAAAACTGGACATCTCGGGTTTGGGTGGGAGCTATGGCGTTGAGCGGCTCGCTTACTACAAAATGCTTCCCCGGATGGGACCGCCCGAAACCGTGATTTGGGAATACCCCATGCCGGATCGGTCCTGGGATGTCGAGTTCGAAGAGTTCGTCGAAGATATACGCCTGGGGCGACAGCCCGCCGCCGGGCTCAACGACGCCCTGGCAGCACTCGAGATTGTCGAGCGGATTTACGAGGAGTCACGGCTATGATCATAACACGCAGTCCGTTAAGGATTTCACTTGGCGGCGGAGGCACCGATCTCCCCTCTTATTACAAAGACCATGGTGGTTTTTTGATCGCCGCGGCTATTGACAAGTATGTCTATATCACCATCCATCAAACATTCGTAGATGAACTGATCATCAAGTACTCCAAGATGGAGCGGGTCAAATCCATAGAGGAGGTGCAACACCCGATTCTCCGGGCATGCCTGCGGCTCACCGGCGTCGAAGCCCCTCGCCTCGAAATAACGAGCATGGCCGACATCCCGGCGGGCACCGGTCTGGGTTCGTCCGGAAGCTTTACTACCGCTTTACTCAAGGCATTACACAGCTTGAAGAAGAATATCGTTCATCCCCGGGAACTTGCGGAACAGGCGTGCCACGTCGAACTGGAGATCCTCGGGGAACCGGTGGGCAAACAGGACCAGTACATAGCCTCCTATGGAGGGATTACATGCTTTCGATTCCTGCCTGACGGCCACGTCGATGCATGGCCCCTAAAAATCCAACAAGACACCCTTTACAGCCTGGAGGATAATCTCCTCCTGTTCTTCACGGGCTATGCGCGTTCAGCCTCGGAGATCCTGAAGGAACAGGATGATAAGAGCAAGAAGAGCGACAAAGATATGATCGAAAATCTCCACTTCGTGAAGGAACTGGGGAAGGAGAGCCAGGCTGCCCTCGAGGGAGCGGACCTCCATCGGTTCGCCGATTTGATGAATGTCCACTGGGAGCATAAGAAGAAGCGTTCCAACAGCATGAGCAACGGCCCCATCAACGATTGGTATGAGCTTGCTCGTGCAAACGGGGCGGTTGGAGGCAAACTGGTCGGCGCCGGCGGCGGGGGGTTCCTCATGTTCTATGCGGAGGATAAGGTAAGGCTTCGCAAGGTCATGAGGGCGGCGGGGCTCAGGGAAGTCCGCTTCCGGATCGATTTCGAGGGGACCAAGGTAGTCGTGCAGTCATGAAGACGCGGATGCTTCCGGTTGCAATCCTTGCGGGAGGCCTTGCGACCCGCCTGCGTCCATTAACCGAGACCATCCCCAAGGCACTGGTGGACATTGACGGAGAGCCGTTCGTAGCTCATCAGTTGCGGCTCTTGCGCAATACGGGCGGGATAGAGCTGGTTGTCATCTGCGCCGGATACCTGGGGGAAATGATACGCGAATTCGTAGGTGACGGGAGCCGCCTCGGGCTGGAAGTCCTTTTCTCATTTGACGGCGACAGACTCCTCGGAACCGGGGGCGCAATCAGGAAAGCCCTGCCGCTGCTGGGAGACGCCTTCTTCGTTCTCTATGGAGACTCCTACCTGCCATGCGACTACCGGGCCGTACAAACGGCTTTTAAAGCGAGCGGCAAGGAAGCGCTCATGACCGTTTATTTAAACAAGGGCCTATGGGATACAAGCAACGTAGAGTTTGCCGACGGCCGGATTCTTGCCTACGACAAGAAGAACTTGACGCCCCGAATGCACTACATCGATTATGGCCTCGGGATATTCAGGGCGTCCGCGTTCGACGCGGTCCCGGAGGGGGAACCCACGGACCTGGGCGACCTTTACAGCCGACTGGCCCGGGAGGGGCGGCTTGCTGCATTCGAAACTGCGGAGCGCTTCTATGAGGTTGGTTCGCCCGGCGGGCTCGAAGAGCTGCGTGTTCTCATTCGAAGCATCCGGGACCAATGCAGAAAAGGAGATTGAATGGGTTTCGCGCAGGAATACCTGAAAGAAGCAAGACAGGTCCTCGATCGGATCGATTGCGATGCTGTGGAAAAGATGGCGGAACTGATCGAGGACACGAGGAAAAGCGCGGGGAGGCTCTTCATTCTGGGAGTAGGCGGCGGGGCGGCCAACGCATCCCATGCCGTTAACGATTTTCGCAAAATCGTCGGAATCGAAGCCTACGCTCCTACGGATAACGTTGCGGAACTCACCGCCCGCACCAATGATGACGGCTGGGCGAGTGTGTTCGTTGAATGGCTCAAGACCAGCAATCTCAGGAAAAACGATTTGCTTTTTGTGTTTTCCGTCGGGGGAGGCGACCAGGAGAAGAATGTGAGTCCGAATCTGGTTTCCGCCTTGCAATACGCCGGGGAGATCGGTGCGAAGGTATGCGGCGTCGTCGGCCGGGATGGCGGGTTTACCGCCAAGGCTGCCGACGCGTGCGTGATCATACCGGTCGTGGAGCAGACCCGGGTGACTCCCCACACGGAAGCCTTCCAGGCTGTCGTATGGCATCTTCTCGTTTCCCATCCGCGCCTGAAGAGGGGCCAAACGAAATGGGAGTCAGTGAAGTGAGTGAAAATCGCAACCGGGCCGTTTTCCTCGACCGGGACGGAGTCATCAATCGCCCGGTAATCCGAAACGGAAAACCTTACCCGCCCGCAACGGTCGAAGAACTTGAAATCCCGCCCGATGTTCCCGGAGCGTTGGCCAGGTTGAAGTCCGCCGGTTTCTTTCTCATAGGGGTCACCAATCAACCGGATGTGGCGCGCGGGGCCCAGCGCCGCGAAGTGGTCGAGGCGATACATGCGTCCCTGCTCAGGGATCTGCCGTTGGATGAAATATTAACCTGCTATCATGACGACCCCGATGATTGCTGGTGCAGGAAACCCCGGCCGGGTCTTTTGCTTGCGGCTGCCGCCAGGTATAACGTCGATGCAGGATCGAGTTTCATGGTGGGTGATCGTTGGCGGGACGTCGAGGCAGGACGAAATGCCGGTTGCAGGACAGTTTTTATCGAATGCGGCTATGCCGAAAAATCTCCCGAACATCTCCCCGATTTGATAGTGCGCTCGCTTGCCGAAGCCGTCGATTGGATTTTGGATCAGTAAACATAACTTATGTAATGGAGGCAATGATGAAGCCGGTTTCGGAAATGAAGGTAAAGATTTTTGCTGACGGGGCGGACAAAAGCGGCATGCTTGAAATGTACGCGAAGCCCTACATACAGGGTTTCACTACCAATCCAACCCTGATGCGAAAGGCCGGGATAACGGACTACGAGAGCTTCGCACGTGACGTGCTGGAGGCGATACCGGACCGGCCCATCTCGTTTGAGGTCTTCTCCGACGACCTGGACGAAATGCGGCGCCAGGCAAAGAAGATCGCAAATTGGGGTGAAAACGTCTATGTGAAGATACCCGTCATGAATACCAGGGGCGAGCATTCTCTCGGAGTTGTGCACGACCTGGCCAAGGGCGGCGTGAAAGTCAACGTTACGGCCATGATGACCCTCGGGCAGGTGCGAGACATGATTGAAGCACTGGCTGGGGGGCCGCCGGCCTATGTATCGCTTTTTGCCGGGCGCGTTGCCGATTCCGGCCGCGACCCGGTCCCGCTTATGGCGGCAGCCGTCGAACTGTGTGGTCTGGCGCCCAACGTCGAGCTGATTTGGGCAAGCCCCAGGGAACTTCTCAATATATTCCAGGCCGATGAGATCGGTTGCCATATCATCACGGTTACAAACGATATTCTCAGGAAACTGACTCTGGTGGGCAAGGACCTGGAGGAGTTCTCCCTCGATACCGTAAAGATGTTTCGTAATGATGCGGTTTCATCGGGATATAGTCTATGAAATGAAAACAATCCAATGTCCAGTTATAGCAAGCATACGAAATGCAAGACGAGGGAACGGAACATGACATTGCATCATCAGAATGGATACTCAGCTTATTATATGCATAGTTCCAAGCTTCTTTTAGCGTCGAGAGTGTCTTTTTACGTTCGAAAACAAATGTTTCGCTTCTTCATGGAGATCATGCGCCCTACCGAAGCCACTTCCATCTTAGACATCGGCGTAACCTGCGACAGGACCCAGCAAGAATCGAACTATTTTGAACAGTTTTACCCATATAAAAAGAATATAGTTTGTGCCGGGATCGAAGATGGCAGTCATTTGCAACATCAGTATCCAGGAGTAGTGTTTGTCCCTTTACAGGCTGGACAACCTCTGCCCTTTTCAGATAAACAATTCGACATATCGTTTTGCAGTGCGGTCATCGAACATACAGGTAATCGCAAAGAACAACAAGTTTTTGTTCGAGAAATGCTAAGGGTTAGTCAGCATTTCTTTCTCACAACTCCCAACCGATGGTTCCCGGTGGAAATGCACACGGGGCTGCCATTATTGCATTATTTACCAGTGGACTGCTACAGGGCCATCCTTGCTAAGACAAAATTTAGGTATTGGTCTTACGAGAAGAATTTGAATCTACTAGATATTGAAAACTTGCGTAGACTGTTTTTACCGTATGTTGTTGCCAATCTCGTAAAGATTCGACTCCTGGGGATACCCTCTAATCTTGTGGCATATGGTAAGAGTACTGGCTGATCACATTCCTGATCCTTCTGATTTTTATGTTTGGTTTCATATCTCAGAAATGGAATTATGTTGACACTTTTAGCTATGAATGTATCTTTATTGGTTGAACGAACGGGGGTGATCGAATAGTGAAGTTGTTAAGACCCGTGCTCTTAAGTTTGATATTGACCGGGCTGCTCTCCTACCCCTACGCCCTGAATAAAGCCGCCAAATACGAAACCTATTACTTTGAAGCGATGCTGCAATCGTCTGCAAAGGGAACCGCCCTGCTCTTCTTTGATAGGGGCCGGGGTATTCGAGAAGGGGGTTCCACTCGAATTCCGGTATTAAAAAACCATGCACCGCAACTTCTTCGCTTCCCTTTATACCCCGGGACTTACCCGGGGTTGGGGTTTGTTTCTTTCGAATACCGGCAGTTGTGGCTGGTTCCCGTCGATCGGGAGGCGTCCGTGACCGTCAGCGCGGTTCGGATCGTGGACCCTGCCGGGAATGTAGTAAAATCTTTCAACACTTTCGATATTTCGGCTCTGCAGCAGATAGAAGACATAAAGGCGGATGATGATAAGATTGTTCTAAAGACGACCCCCCGGGCAGATTACCCAACCATCGCCGTTCGGTTGGACGGACCCTTGCGGTTTCCTCGGGTAACATGGATGACGATAAGATTAACAGTAGAAGCTGTGATTTGGCGCGTCGCCTTTCTCTTGCCCGTCTGTTTCCTGCTCGTTTTGGCTGCAAGCACGATCGTGGCTCGCCGGCGCATTGTGATGTCCAAGCTGTGCGAGCCGAACTACGTCAATGCCTGCGCTCTTTGCGCAATTCCTGTATCCATTGCTCTATTTAGCATCTTCGGCCCGTTCCTGACCGATACCGTCTATCTCTACAGCGGTGTCGCCATCGACGTCGGGTCAAATGCTCTGTTTGGGAAGCCAAGTATTGATCCGAATTTCGGGGACACGTCATTTGCGTTGGGCGCGAGGGCGGCATCGGATCTGCTGTCCGGCCGCCTGCCTCTTTGGAACCACTATGAGGGACTGGGCAGCCCCCTTCTCGGTGAGATGCAATCGGCCGCCCTTTTCCCATTCACTTTGTTGCTTGCCTTGCCCCATGGGCAGGTGTTGGAGCAGGCTTCGCTGCAGCTTTTGGCCGGCATCGGCGCCTTTCTGTTCTTCAGAAAATTCGGGTTGGGCGTCACGGCGGCGCTGGCCGGAAGCCTGTTGTTTGAAATCAACGGCGTGTTCGCATGGTTGCGCAGCGCCACGTTCAACCCGGTTGCATTCCTGCCCTGGCTTTTCTTCGCGGTGGAAAGCTTCCGGGCCTCTGCCCTTGCCGGCCGGACCCTTCCGCGGCGGATGCCCATGATCTGCGTGGGCGCTGGAATGGCGGCCCTGGCGCTATATGCCGGTTTCCCGGAGACAGTGTATCTTTACGCCCTTCTGTTGATCGCCTGGGTAGCGTTCCGCATGGCCGGGTTATCCGGCCGGCAGAATGTCATCTTCCTCACCGACCTGTTGCTAACCGGTCTGGTCGCTCTTGCTTTGAGCGCACCTCTTCTCGTCGCTTTCGCCGATTTTATGGCCGATGCGGCAGTCGGAGGGCATTCAGGCACGGGCTTCCATGGACGCGTGATGAACCGCGGCGCAATTATCCAGTACATTATGCCGTAATATATACGGGCCTATTTTCTCGTTGCCCAGTCAGGTCCTCAGCCGCATATGGGGAAGCATCGGCGGATACATCGGTTTTGTGCCTGTCGTCATTGCGCTCGCCGGACTTTTCATCCCTCAACGGCGCGCTGTCAAAGTTTTTCTGCTGGGATGGGTTGTCGTCGCCCTGGGTGTCACCCAAGGCTTGCCGGGGATTTACCAGGCATTCATGGCGTTGCCTTTAACCAAGGCGACGGTTTGCTTTCGTTACCTCAATGCCAGTTGGATCTTCTGTATCATTTTCCTGGCCGCTCTGTTCATCGACAGCATTCCCACGTTGCCGCAGCCGGCGCTGCGGCGGATATTGTGTTGGGCTGTGGTTTCCGGCCTGATTTTAATCGCGGCGGCGGCAGTCGGGGCGCGGCCGCTGATCGCCGACTTATGGACGAATTTCCCTGCCAGCCGGACTTTTATTGCGGGCGCGCTGCTGTGTGTCGCCGTGCTGTCATTCTGTATCCCGGGCGCCGGCCGTTGCGCCGGCGCCCGGTGGGCGGCCACGGCTCTTTCCTGTATTCTTGTCGCCGAAGCGATGCTGTGGTTTACTATTCCTTACCTTGCCTATCCGCGCCAGGGAAAGGTCGATAATGACGTGATTGCCTTTCTGCAGGCAAACATCGGATACCAGCGGGTTGTCGACGCGAGCAGAGGCGGGCTGCTTCCCGATTACGGTTCCTACTTCGGCATTCCCCTCCTGAATTATGAGGATAATCCGATTCCGAAAAGAACTGTAGATTATATCAAAGAGAATCTCGACCCATATGCTGATCCTATCATTTTTGTACCCTGGTCCGGGGATTTCTCGCCGGAACAACAGGCTGACCGGCAGAAAATCTTCTGGGAAAGGCTTTCCCGTTACGCCCGGACCGGTGTGAAATACGTGCTGGCCGGACCGGGCTTCAATTCCAACCCTGCCTTCCATTTTTTGCCCGGTGGCAACTACCCCTATGCGCTTGCCGCCGGACAGCGGATCGAGATTTCCGGTCAAAGGGAACCGGACAACCTGTCCCCCGTCACGGCTGTTTCTCTGATGGTGGCGACCTATGGCGATATCTCGTCGGGTCATTTGAAAGTGACACTCTGCGCGCAGTCCTCCTGCGCCGAAGGTCTTGCCGATCTCGGCCGGGCAATTGACAACGGGCCGTTGGTGATTGCGCTTGACCGTCCTGTAGAGGTTGAGGCCGGAAAAGGATACACCATCCGCATCGAAAAGCTGGACGGCGATAAGGATGTCGCCATCTGGATGTATCCGTTGGCTTCCACGGATACAGCGGCAAAAATTGTTGGGGCCCCCGTCCCGGTAAGGGACAATTATCTTCCATACCTGCGATTCATGTTCGGTTCAGACCTGAAGCCCGTGTTTCTAAGCCGTTCGATGATCGTTTATGCCATGCCCGATACTCGCGATTACTTCTCGGCTGACGCCTGTGAGCTGAGGCCGGTGTCGCATGACCGTGTCGATGCGTCATGCGCCCGTTCGAGCAAGCTGGACCGTCTCGAAATATACATGCGGGGATGGTCGGCGACGGTCAACGGCAAGACAGTGCCCGTTGGGCTGTCCGAGGATGGGACGTTCCAGACCGTCGATTTGCCGGCTGGGGCTTCCCGGATCGAATTCCAGTATGAGCCGCTGGGGTTCAAGTGGGCTCTTGCCGCCGCTTGCGCAGCACTGCTGCTTGTCTTTGCCGTTTTCGCCAGGGCCATACGTGTCGCTATGCGCAGCGCCCGCTCCAGCCCTGGACATCCGGGGTGACGCATCAACGGCCCGCTTGCGGCCTCCCCCGACTCATATCGCAGTTCGCTCAACCTGGGTTCAGATCGAGCCAAATCTCTCGGATATTCCTTAACGTCTCGCACTTTGCGTTTTGTATGGCGTAAATCGTTTTCTTAAAGCTTCCGAGGGCCAGCACGCTCTCTGCATAAAAGAGCCGGTTGCGTGGGTCGGCCATTATGAAAATGCTGTCTCGGCGCCACCGGTGCCACGAACCGTACCATTTGAGGGAAACCCAAAGGTACACCTGGTCCCCGCAAGGGGCGCGAAGTGAGACGCTCCCCCATGCATATGCGTCCTCATTTTCGCCCATAGCCTCGAACCTGCTTTTAACAATAGAAGACACGGCCAAAGACTCAGAGGGGGCAAAGTCTTTGGCTGCTTTCATTATGGCCGCTTCATATTGCTCACGGCCAAATCCTTTGAGACCATGGAACGGATAAACAAAGAAAGTAAACAGCGCGGAGGCGCTCAAGAGGCAAAGAATTGCTCCTGCGCACACCCGAATCACTAATCTGCGCAACGGCGAGCCTTTAGAGCGACCATCCATCATCTTCACCCTTCACTCTTCACCCCTCACTATTCACTATTCACTATTCCTGAGCCTCTCCATCCTTTGCCGTAAGTAATCCAGCTCGGTAAGGTCGGCATAATCCTCTGTCTGCTGGGCTTTTACACGCCTGGTTGCCTGCTTTACACCAGTCTTCGAAGGGTAACTCAAACCTTCGTAGAAGTGAGGCAGTCCGTGTTCCCGCACGTCATCCAACGCCGACAAAGTGGCTTCATCACAGTCGCAGCGCGCCTGCATCCGAATCGTATTCCGCCTGATGCCGCGCAACTGGCCGTTCAAAAACAAATCGGGGTAGAACCGTAATGCGAAATCGGGAAAGTTCGCCAACCCGAGGACTAGCACCAGTAGAAGCCCTCCGACAAGGGCCGGCTTCTTGAATGAATCTGCTTTAAAGCGTCTAATCATTGGCGGTTTCGCTTTGCCTGCGATGAATGACGACATTCACGAAGGGCTCGGATAGAGGCAAAAACCAGTGGACGTGAGGATTGGGTATATTGCCGTATCGTTCATCCAGGCAAGGCAAGGCCACGGCCTTGTAGCCCTCATCCAGCCTGAGCCGCCAGCGGACGTACTCCTCCGAATCAAATAACAGTGCGTCCCGGTTTCTCCCGGGATGGTGCCGCACGATCACCCAATCCGGAAGTCTAGCCAGCTCGGGCACCTTGCCCTGCAGACTTCCGAGCACCCTGCAGGAGGTATAGAATTGAAGGGGCAGGTCCCCATACGTCGTCATAACGGTATCGCCTGGCTGAGCATGCGCATTGAGAAAATTTGCGATACCCTGGTCCGAGTCCTGCTCATCACTGTTGATCTCAAGCAGGAAGAGTCTCAAAGGAATGTTTGGCGTCGAAAGCATATTGAAGTCGTTTAGCGGGGGGCGCTCCATCCCCAGCAAATCCATCGGTATGACGTGGAGCCAGTTCGTACAGATAAGAAGCAAAGCCAGGAATACCGCTGAAAATCTGCTGAATTGCCACACTTGAAGAGTTATCCATGCAAGGATGATCGCGCAAAGAGGAAGTAGATGGACAAGGTAGCGGAAGCTGTATTGCGGCACAAGGGCCAGGATGGTGATACTTACAAAGATGATTATGCTCAGGAAAATTACGAATTTCTCTGCCGGTGAATCGGGATGGCGTTTTGCATCCAAAAGGCGCCGCCACCGCCATAGCAGCGCCACACCCAGGGGCAGGGGCACCACGTATCGGCAAACCTCTTCGAGGTATCGCCCAAATTGGTAGGGATAGAGAGTCAGGTCCATCAGGCCGCTTTGCTGCCCGAGCTGGTAGAAACCCAGCCCCGGGATAATCAGGGCCGCCGCCGCAATTACCATCCATACGATACGCCACACGGGTAGTTCTTCGCGATAGAGCAGGAGCGCCGATACCGCGAAGGAGGCTGCAAAACTGAAAAGCAATAAGTAATTGGTATAGAAAAGCAGCACCATGCAAGCAACCAGCGCTGCAGCCGGACCCAGCCTGGACTGCCACTTTCCTCTAAAGGCAAAAATGAAAACCAGGGTTAGAAAGCCTCCCAGGCTGTAATAGCGGCACTGCCTTGAAAAGAGGAGGAAAGGAACCATAAAGGTGAGAAATAGGGCGGACAGACGTGCCCAGCCAATGTCATCAAAACGGCGCATGACCAAAAAATAGACAAGCCAGATTGAAACAAGCCCTATCAGTGCGAAGGGGAACCGCCCCGCCGTCGTGCCAAGGCCTCCAACCTTAAAAGCTGCGGCAGCCACATAAATCTGGGCCCACGGGGACCACCGCCAAACATAGTCGGTCCTGTATTCACGGCCTTCTTCCTGCGATACCAGGTTAACACCGTCAAAGCCTATCGGTATTCCATACTTCAGAACATTGCGCGCCAGACAGGCGGTTTCAGCCTCATCCTGCCAAAAAGGACGATGGTCCAGTCTGTATAAGAGCAAAAAGGCAGCGATGATAAGAATCGCAACAAGAACGGGGTCAAGGTTGAAAGGGAGAAATCTTTTTTGCGGCATCCAAAGCTACCCGCGAAGAGTGATGAGTTGATAAAAACTGGTTTTAGCGTGTGTTTGCCTAACACAACTCGCCGGGATCGTCAATGGCTCATGCCGGTAGCTCACACCCTGGATTATGCGTGACCATGCGTGAAAATCACGCTACATTGGCCTCAACTAAATTGTTATTATGCTCTAAATTAATCGTCTCATCATGCGGCAGGAAGATGAACGATTCGGACGCGCATCCTCCCGATGTCCGGAAACAGGTCGCGTCGGATGGTCTTTCGCTTTTTTGACGGTTTTATTCGAAACAAGTCATTCACCGGTCCAAAGTGCTGAGATGCAGAAACCCGCGCGCTCGCGCGTCATTCTCGTTTTGCTTCTGTGCGCCGCCGTCTGCGGCTGCGCTCGCATGGAGTGGTCCGGCCTCGAGGTCGCCGGGCTCTCCCTCGTCTGTCTGATTATAACAGGTTTTATTCTTCGCGCTGCAAACCGCCTCACCCTGGATGCGGCGGGGCCACTCCGGGGTGGCCGGCTCGCGCCGTTTCTTTGTCTGGCTGGCCTTTTCACGGTCATACTCGGCGCCAAGCTGCACCTTATCAATGCTTTCGGTTCGGATGTCCCGTTTTTTGACCAGTGGGATGGAGAGGCGCCCTTCTTCTCCCTGCTTATAAAAGGAGCACTGGACCCTTCCAGCCTCGTAGGGACCGAGAACGAGCACCGGTTTTTCTTCACGCGGCTGCTCGTCTGCAACCTCTTCGGCCTCAACGGCCAATGGGACCCGCTGCTCGAGATGGTCGTCAACGCATTTATACATGCCCTGATATTGACGTGCCTCTGCATGTTCCTCTGGCGCCTTGCAGGGCGAAAACACCTCGCCGGGTTCTGCATCGCACTCGCGTTCATCGGCGTGCTGCCGTTTGCATGGCAAAACACCCTTATGGGCTTCGAGTCGAACTTCTATTTCGTGATCGGCTTTTCAATTCTTGCAATGCTCCTGTTGCTCGGGTCGCGTCCATTTTCTTTTTCCTGGCTTCTCGGCGTGGCGGCGTCGGTGTGCGCTTACTTCTCTTTGGCCGCCGGACTTTTTGTTCCGGCCGCTGTCGCTTCCCTTCTGTTGTTTGGTTGTTTGACAGAGCCCCGTCGTTGGAGAGAGTCCGTCCCGGCTTTCATCTTTCTGATCTCGCTCTTCGCCCTGGAATATGCATGGGTCCCGCATATCGCTGGTCACGAGGCCCTGCAGGCCAGGAGTTTCCTCGACTTCTTCCAAAAATTCGGGAAATTCGCTGCATGGCCTGTCAAAAATCGGCTGTTTGGCTTGATTCTCTGGTTGCCCGTCATGATTCTGGCCTGGCGTCAGATAAGATCCCGAAAGGTAAGCGGCCTGTTCGAGCAATTTCTCATGGCCCTTGGAATATGGACGCTTCTCCAGACCGCCGCATTCGCATATGCGCGCGGTGGGATGGCCCCTCGCTATGAGGACATCATGGCCATGGGGTCCGTGGCGAATATCGCCGCCCTTCTCCTGGTTCTCCGGCCTCTTTATAACGGCGTCCAGCGCCGCGCCGCGATTGTGCTCGGAGCCTTGGCCGTGGTTGCCTGTGTCGGCTCGGCGGCATTTTACTGCAAACTGCCGTTTGCCCTTCGGGACAGGCATATATTTATGGGCATCGAGGAGGAGAACACCGCCCGCTATGTTCTTACCGGCGACACTTCTTCCCTGGCGGATAAACCCACCCTGCACATACCCTATCCGGACGCCACGAGGCTGATATCCGTTTTGGAGGACCCCCTCATTCGCCAGGTGCTTCCGGCGGGCATACGCGCGCCCATTGTTCTCGATCAGGCCGAAGGATACGGGTTTGCCCCCGCATCGATTCCGCCCGGCCTTCCCGCCCTGCCGCACCGTGTGGTGGTCGGTTCGTGGCAGGCGAATCGGGGCGGGGCCCGCGCTGTCTTCGTGAGTCGGCCTATCGCGAGCCGGTTTTCGTGGCTCGTCTTGGATTTAGCCGGCGGAGGGCCTGGAACCTCGATGGAACTGACGCCGGCCTCGGGAAAACCAGCCGTGCATGTGCCCGTAGACAAAAAGAGCAGCGGATGGCGCCAGGTGGTGGTCCCGGCGCCCGAGGGAAGTTTCACGGTGCGGGCCGCAGATGACGGCGAGAGTTGGCTGGCTTTTACCTGGCCAAGGGAACTTGCCGCCGGGGGCTATTTTGCCAGGCGGCTTACGGCAAGCGGCGCAGTGTTGATGATAGCGGGTCTGCTGGGTTTGCTCATGGGGATTGCAATGTCACTTTCGTATGACCACTTTGGCGGGATAAAGCTCGGATAACGTAACGCCATGGACCGGACCCGTGCGGGCCAGCCACTCCAGAAATATGCCGATCTTTTTCACCAGCCGCTGCACGGCCGCTTCGGTTCGATATTGAGGGGTTGCACCGGGTGCAATCTCTGATGAGTGAAAAAACATATTGAGCACCTTCCCTCCACGTTGCCGGTGAAGGCGGGCCGCCCATTTCATTGAAGCAAGGGGATACCATGCCGGGTGGATGCCCAGCACGGTGGTGTATCGAAACACGGTGAGCAGGAGATCGGCCTTCCTGCGGGGCAACGTTTGAGCGAGGCGATGGATAAACTGCCCGGAGAGTTTCAGGACGGGGACCATTGTAAGCGGCGTCTCGAGAATCGTTGAAGGCTCGGGTCCATACCCCAGCCAGTGAGGGTCGGGAGGTGCGAGGAAGCGATCCGGTCCTCCCGCCTCCCTGCGCAGAGGGACGATGCTGCTGTCGACCAGAAATCCATGATGGGGGAGAAGGCTTGCGATCTGCTCACCAAAATCGAATCGCCCCATGCGAAAAGCTCTGGGAACAACCCCCAGGTTTTCCTGCAGGGCCGCCGTCAAGCTGCCCAATTTGGCCCGGAGCAGAGGCATCGGAATCAAGTCGGATGGGACCGGTTCGAGAAAGGGCATGTCCTCGAGCGGTGGAGTGTTCCAGGGGTGAAGGTGGGCGCCTATCTCCGCGCGCAGGTCATTGCGCCAGGACAGAAGGACATCCCGGCAGGAAGGGTCGCACGCTACGGGATAGGTGGCCAGCAGAGTGAGAGGGAACCCGAAGTGTTTGCTTATGAATTCGATGCGGCGTAGATGAGCGACATTCTTGAGCCCCGAAGGTTTGCGGGCATACTGCCCGCAAAAAAGCCCCTCTTCTTCAACGTCTATGCTTATCACCAGTTTCAAATGGAATTTGCCTCCGGCTGGAGCCGTCTTGAGCGGAAAAGATTTTGCCCTGGGAAGATTCCAGTTGGAAATGGCTCCAGTATATCAACACCTCAACTCGTTTAACATTAGTTTATCGGCTTTGCCTGGCCGTTTCGCGCTTCGAGCCTATGACCCTGGATTGTGCGTGAGCATGCCCTGAAAATTATAGTGCATTCATCTTAACCATCTGATATGGCTCAAATCCGTCAGAAGGAGCTAATCACGATGTTCTTGAAGAAGTTGCAATTTGGTCGAGGGCTGAAATGAAGCAAGCCAATGTAGAGGGACTGGAACGCCCGGGCTCATTTCAACCTTACCTGATATGGATATTTGCTGTTTTGCTTGCAGTGCCCGTCGCCGTCTTCCTGCGTCCAGGCTTTTTTTACATTTGGGATGACTGGACGGCATTGTTGCAACTGTCGCACGACACGTTCTGGAATTATGTGACCCGGACTGATGGCGAGCAATGGTTCCCAACTTTCCGGCTCGTGTATTTTTCCATGGTAAAGGTTTTTGGCGAGAGTTACAGCCTCATGCTTCTCCTTGGTTGCATGGCCGCCGGTATCAATGCCTTCCTGATTTTCCTCTTTTTAAGGCGCCGTTGGCCGGACGGGACATCTCTCATTTTCAGCCTCCTGTATGCAATGGCCTCCGTTCACAAACAGTCCGCTTGGATGGCGTATTTGATCAACTACGAAATCAGCCTGGGGTTTTTCCTCGGCGCACTGGTGCTGACGGACCGCTACATCCGGTCGCCGTCTTTTCTTCTGCTGGTGGGGATCGGTCTGTGTGAATGGTTTTCCATAACTGCACATAACTTCGCACTCATGAGCGTGGGGACCATACCGCTCTATGCGCTCCTTGAGGGCGGAGAACGCAACCGGCGGGAATTTTGGCAACTGGCGCTCGCCACAGGGCTTATTTACCTGCTGTTCACCATTGGATATCTCACCTACGCAGGGAAGGCAGCCGCTTCCAGCCAGAACCATGAAATCCTGTCCAACCTTCCTGGGCCTGCCTTCCTGATGTACTGGTTTTACGGATCTTTCCTTTATCCAATCTGCTATCTGTTTGGAGGGGGGCTTGGACCTGTCGCCACTGCGGTCGTTGGCGCTATCTTGCTCGCCGCATCGCTGTTTCTCATTTTCTTCAGAGGGGAGCCAGAGGAAAAGCGCCTGGCGCTGTGGTCCCTTTTTTTCAATGCCCTGCCCTTCATTCTGGTAAGCCTTGCCCGATACAAAATCTCCCTCATCCAGGCAGGGAACCCGAGATACGGGATTTTCACGCTGGTGGGAGCCATTATCCTTATGGTCACGGCATGGCGCATCGTCGCAAGGCACAACCGGTCAGAGTTGCTTAACCGGGTGCTTCCAGTGCTTTTTCTGGTTGTCCTGTTTGCCGGGCAAGGCTTGAACATCCTTCTTTCTGAACATCATTTCAGGAATAGAGCCGCGACGGCGCTCAGGTGCTATCAGGAACTGGACGCCGGAGTGACTTCGCCCGAGTCCACCGGCGGGGATGACGTCAAGTTCTGCACCGACGAGGTGCACCCCTTTCTCACCCGGAATCAGGCGATGGCAATCCGGAATCTTCTCAAAAACAATTGCTCCTCACCTTAAAGTGCGTAACTCACCTTTCTCTTGCTCAATTCACGATGATAGCGATGCTCGGTCGGTTAAGGTTATCAAAAGCACCTTGCGATTTGGCCCCGATAGGTTAGGATATTTCGTTGTCGATAAGCTGTGCGCAGAAATCCCGGGGGCGCGGGGGAAAGTCCCCCGCTCTTTTTTTAGTTCAATCTTGAACGCAACTCGGTATTACAGGGACCGGCTTGAGGTGCTGGCATGACAAAAAGAAATGCTGTTGGGATCGGAGCGGTCATAAAGTGCTTCCACAGGCTTGCCCCTCATCCCTGGATATGGACCAAACTCGCAGGTCTTCAATACGAAAAGGGGCTTTTCAGCGTATTCAGTCCCGGAGACCGGGACGGGAATGCCAAAAAAATACGCCAGCTCAGCTTTCGGATAACCGATTTGTGCAACCTGCGCTGCACTACGTGCGGCCAATGGGGAAAAGGCGGCTTTTTGCGCGACAAAGATCTGAAGGAACTCAAAAGGCGCGAAGTCCCTCTTTCCCGCTACGTGGAGATCCTCACCGACCTGGTCAAACATGGACATCGTCCTTTGGTTTACCTATGGGGAGGCGAGCCCATGTTGTACCAGGGGAGCCTTCCTTTAATTGAAAAAGCCGCAGGAATGGGACTGCCGGTTTCTATCGCCACTAACGGCACGTCCATCGCTTCGGCGGCTTCCCAACTGGTCGGGGCGCCGCTCTTTCTTCTTCAGATTTCGATTGACGGCCACTGCGCGGAGGTGCACAACGCCATTCGTCCCGCTGTGGGAGGAATAGACAACTTCGCGCAGATCGAGTCCGGCCTCGCCGCAGTGCACCGGGAGCGCAGTGCGGGGAGAAGCAATCTGCCGCTGATCGTATCTCTTACCACCATCTCCCGTGAAAATGCACATTCTCTGTCTGATATCTATCAGGCATTCAAGGACAGGGTGGATCTGTTTGTCTTTTATCTCTCCTGGTGGATAGACCCTGCCGGCGCACAGGCCCACGAGCGTGACTTCATGCGCCGCTTCGGGTTCACTCCCACTTTGCATCGAGGCTGGATAGCCAACTGGAAACCTGACGATTATGAGGCCTTGAATGCTCAAATTGAGACCTTGAAGACGGGAGCCGGCTCCCGGGATAATCCTCCCGTCGTCTTTATTCCCAACATCACGGGGGTCCATAACCTTAAGAGTTATTACACGGATCACTCGAATAGATTTGGGTTCGACCGGTGCGTATCGATCTTTCAGGCCGTTGAGGTGGACAGCAACGGCAACCTGTCGCCCTGCAGGGACTATCATGACTATGTGGTGGGCAACATCAAAGAGGCGACTGTCACTGAATTGTGGAA
Organism: Syntrophobacteraceae bacterium; assembly: GCA_049520315.1. Taxonomy (GTDB): domain Bacteria; phylum Desulfobacterota; class Syntrophobacteria; order Syntrophobacterales; family Syntrophobacteraceae; genus SbD1. The sequence goes on along the minus strand of JBEKPW010000024.1, from coordinate 17,487 downwards.
CTCTGCGAAATACCGCGAATTCCGGCGCAGTATTTCCGCAGAAGGACCGATGCCCGTGTGTTCGCGCTGCTGCGGCATGATGGGCTATTGAAATATGGTACGAACAGGACATCTCCCCGCTCCCCGCTTCTTGCTCCTTGCTTCCTGCTTTTTGGCCCCCGCTCCCTTTTCTTTAAATTAACGGGAAAACTGCTATATGCCGATGTATTCGATATGGCATGATAAGCTATTTCGTGCCGATTCCCGGTATCGCCATTAGAGATGCCAGCAAAGGATGCGTGCATGACGGGCCTCCGGCCGGGCGCCTGCAGAACTGTGCGAATTCGGTCTTATGAGCATGGAAGACACTGAACAAAAAATCATCCGCCAGCTCGAATCGGGCTACGCGCTGCCGCCATTGTCGGCGCTCGCGGTCAAGCTCCTGGAGCTTGCATCCGATGAGGACGCCTCGATCGACCAGATGGTTATGCTGATCGAAAAAGACCCGTCGCTGACCGTTCGCCTCTTGAATCTTGCAAACAGCTCATCCTTTGCGGCCGCCCGTCCTGTAGCCACACTGTCCAATGCCGTTATGAGGCTGGGCTCCAACCAGGTAAAACTAATGGCCCTGTCCATTTCGCTTCGAGGGGCCTTCCCCATGGGCCGGGTCGAGCAGTTCGACTATGAAATGTTCTGGCGCGTCTCCCTGTACCGCGGACTGATCGCCAGAGCGCTTGCCCGGCGCTCCGGGGCTGTTGACCCCGAAGAGGCCTTTCTGAGTGCCATGATCCTGGAAATAGGGCTGCCCATTCTCTTCGATCTGTTCATCAAGGGCCGGTCTGGCCCGTTTGAACTGAACCTGGAGCCGCTCGGTGAACTCCTGGCAAACGAGAGGGCCGCCTATGGCATTGACCACCGGCAGGTTGGTGCGGCCGCATTGAGGTTCTGGAGGTTCCCCGGTCACATCGTTGCATGCCAGCGGCTTTACGGAGAGGCTGCACGCCTTCCGGGCAATTCGGTTTTGTGCGCCCTGTGCGATTTGGCGAGACTCTTTTCGAAGATTCTTCTCAAGAGGCCGGGTGCATTTGGCGCCTTTTACGCTGAGGCTGGGAGAATCCTCCTGCTCAGCTATGAAGACATCCATGAAATTGTCGTCGAAACATTCGCAGAGGTTGAGGCCATCGCCTGGGCCCTCAAGCTGGAGATAGACAAAGAAAAGGACCTCATGGATGTCATGGAAAAAGCTAACCTTGCACTGGTGCGGATTTCCCGGAAGATTTCGCAATTCTCCGCAGACCATGTTCGGGAGAACCTGCCTTCTTTCGCCTCCATCGACCAGAAGGAAAAAATGGTGACCGACACCCTGCAGGCGGTTGCGCACGAGATACGAAATCCCCTCACGGCTGTAGGCGGCTTCGCCAGGCGATTGGCCGTTTCCCTGGACCCCGGTTCCGAATCGGGCAAATATGCCAAGGCAATTCTGGAGGAGGCGCTTAGACTGGAAGAAGTCCTCTCCAAAATGCCCGGCGACTTGACACCGCAGGATCATAACTGATCCCGGCCGGTTGTGCGGCCCGCAAGTTGAATTCTTGTTCTTTGTGTAAGGTTTTATCTGCAAATTGCCGTTTTCTCTCCGTGACATGTCCACGGCCAGTCTCTGAGTCCTCTGTGTCTCTGTGGTGGGTCTTTTCGTCTCTCCATGACCTGTCTATCACCAGGTGGGATTTCCCCGTCACTCAGGCCCAACCATATCGATTGACAATCCGGCATCTTCAGGCGACAATACAAAAATACTTGTTCCAGTGTCCCGGGAATAAGATTCCTGAGGAGTTGTTCGAGAGCGTGAGGATAGGTGAGGCGCTTCTGATAGCCCCACAAGGGCTGTTTCCGGTTTTGTAGCGAACATAGACTGGAGTCCGGATCCTGCCTGATCCACGGCCGAAGGCAGTGGCAAAGTCGGTAGGCGGCCCACCGCCTGGAAAGATGCAAAATCATGACAAATCCCCCTCGAGGCGGCTTCAATTCATTTCGCAAATCTGTGAGGCAGGTGGGTGCATTGCCTCGAACGGTCAAGAAGAGTTCCATTGAGGTCTGGAGACCCAAGCTCAACGATCGAGTGCAGATACCCAACGGGGTCGGGACCGTGGTGGAGATCTCGGGGGACATGTATTTAATCGATCTGGAGAACCAGCTTGCAAAAGTATGGGAGCGGCTCACCTCCATCAAACTTCCAAAATAGCGTCCATCCGGATACCCCGGATGAGACACTAGCAGTTTTCGATTCGGAAAGGAGGCATTTTTCGTCCTGGCAAGGAAATCGAGGGGTTGCGCGGAGGCGTACACGGGTACGCCGCACAAACAAGCCCAAAGATTGACGCCGCCAGGGGGGGAAAGGACCCTTTCCGGACGGAAACAAAATAGCGCCAATATATTTTGGCGCCCGCAAGGTTCATCCGGATACCGTAAGCTGCATACACGGGAGATTTATTATGGAGATTCCGCACGCCTTGGTGAAAGATTTGCGTTCCACGGGGTACTTTTTTGAAGAACTGAAGAATTATTCTCAAGGTCCTGAAATACCCGTTACAACTTATTGCGCCGATTTGGCAATTCCATACCTTGTCAAACTCTCCGAATCCTACGACAGGTCCGGCAAGCCTGATAGAAGCAGAATCTTGAGGCTCACAATCAAGCATTTGTCAGATCCGGGTGATTATGAAGTAGTGGATTCCATTTTCGGACTAAAGAAAGTAGCTCAATCTGAAATTGACCAAACAGGCAAGGCAGTTCTTCAAAATCAGTCCGATAAACCCAAGTCTTTGGCGAATCGCCAAAGGTTGGAATCTGCCGAACTTGTTGTAAAGCTGCTCGTGAATATAATTAAGATGTTCAAACTGGCTGAACCCAATGCTAAGCAGAGGAAAGCCGATGGGGTGGAGAACCCCGTTGGTGACGCCATAGTCGAGAGCTGGGCGGTCTTGGGACTGACCGGTATTTAGGGCTTGTCCGTAAATAAAACCTTTGCGCTCGCATCCGCAATCCCTGAGAGGCTTATTCACGGCCAAGCCCTCAATCTGCCTTTCTTCGGTTCGCAGCCTGGTCACCGAACGGAAAGTGTGGCGGTTGAGAGAAAAAAGTGTGCCGTGCCTTGCTTTTTTGGCCAAGAGGCGCTACGATGTCCAATAAATATGAACAAGTGCCGTTGAATTGAGTTGTTTGGGGAGTCGGACTTTCGCCTTAATAGAACGATTCTTAAGTAGCTCCTAAGGCCGCACCAAAAAAAATCAGAAAAGGATCAAAGATGGCAGAAGGCAAAGTAAAGTGGTTCAATGAGAGCAAGGGGTTTGGATTTATTGAAAGGGAAGGCGGGAGTGACTTATTTGTTCATTTCTCCGCGATTGAAGGCAGCGGATTCAAGTCCCTGACCGAAGGCGATCTGGTGAGCTTTGTCGAGGAACAAGGTACAAAGGGCCCCCAGGCGACGAAAGTGAAAAAGCTTTAGCCTCAGTAGAGAAATTTTCGTCTAATCTACGATGGAAGAAAGAGCCGGAGTAAATCTCCGGCTTTTATCTTTATAAGAGGAAGCTGCTCAAAGCGGAAACAGAGGAGAGCGAATATGAATATTCATGTAGGCAATCTGGCCTTTAATGTCACCGAGGATGATTTAAGGTCCATATTCTCCGATTTTGGAGAAGTATCTGCTGTGAACATTATAAAGGAAAGGTCCTCAGGGCAGTCAAAAGGATTTGGATTCGTGGAAATGCTGAACAATTCGGAAGCGGACAAAGCTATGAAAGCCCTGAACGGGACCAGGTTAAAAGACCAGCTTATAAAGCTGAGTCAGGCAAAACCACCTGCCAAAAGGCCGAAACGTGGGTTTGGGTCACGATATTAGTGTTTGCTGCACTTTTTATATATATAACAACCTGGCGGAAAGCCGGGTTCTATGGAGTTGAATAATGGCTCAAAGATCGAAAGCCACCTTTCAGAAACGTGAAAGGGAAAAAGAGAAACAACAGAAACAAAGGGATAAGGAAGCTCGCCGCACGGAAGCCAGGAAGGTCAAGGCCGAACGTGAACCGTTCACCGGCAGTGAAGACCCGGATATCGCCGGAATCAAGCCGGGGCCGCAGCCTCTTCCCGAACAATGGCATTGGGTTGCGCAGCGTGACTCCAAGTAGCCCTCGAATCTCATCTACCGTGAGAATCCTTGAGCGCGAGTGCTCAGGGAACAAACCTGCCCTGGCTTTGTCGGGGCAGAGGATAAAGGATGCGATCTCTTCTCCTGCCGCCGCTTGATCCAGAATTTGCGATTTCGCTCTCCATGAGAGCGATAGGGGCCTTTCGTGGGCCAACCTCTTTTTGCCTTTTAGCGTCTTTAGGTGGCAAGAATCCTGGCCCGGCCTTCCCCGTTCAACCGGCCCCAAGGTGCTCCCTGCTCCCCCGGTGACGAGCCAGGCTCGCACTTTTAGAGATTCAGCTCAAATCCCAAGACCAACCGACATCGCCGCATTCGTGTAAAATTACACTTCCCATAGTAGACGGCGTAAGTAAGCCGTCATGCCGGCGACGGGAAAAGGATTTCCAAAGTGGCGGGGGGTGTGACAACGTTTTACCACTATGACAGGGAAGGAGAACTTCTCTCGGAATCGGATGCTAACGGCAACCCGGTCTGCGACTATATATATCTTGGGAAAATGCTTGTTGGTAAGATGGTTCAACCTGTTTCGTCCGGGATCTACTATTATCATGTCGATCCAGTCGGAATGCCCCTTGCCATGACCGACAATAAGCATAATGTGGTATGGACAGGATTCTATGAACCGTTTGGAAACGAGTACAATACTCAGGGAACGATCAGTAATGATATACGATTTGCAGGTAACAAGAAGGACAGCGAAACAGGGCTTAATTATTTTAGTGCCAGGTATCTGGATGTTACGCTTGGAAGGTTTATGGCTTCTGACCCGGTCGGCCCGGTTGACTCAAATACCGGAAAAATTAGCAGTACAGTTCTGAGCGCGCCACAGAGACTTAATGCATATGCTTATGCCGGAAATAATCCCGTCAGTTTCGCTGATCCATTTGGGTTGAGCCTTGCATCAGTACCTGATGATCTCCTCCCGCCAAGACGTACCTTTATGCAGTCTCTAAACTTTGCTTTAACTGAGGCGCTATTCTTTGTTGCTGGTGAAATGATGTTACCACTTCCGATAGAAGAACCAACTATCAGAATTAGTAGAGGTGAATATCCTCAGACTAGTCAGCACATCCTAGATGCGCAAGAGGCCGGCTATCCAAGAAAACTTACCATTGATCGAGCAGGAGCAAAGGCGAATCGAGCCGCCGCTACAGAAAGTTACCAGAAGGTTCCCGGCAAACACCTTGATGAATATCCACCGGCAATGTTCAAAGAAGGAGGGAGCGGAGCCTCGGTTAGCCCCGTTGATCCATCTGATAATATGGGAGCTGGTGCATCAATGGGAAATCAACTGAGAAACTATCCTGATGGAACGGAAATAATTATTGAGGTTGGACCATAATGAAGACAGAACAATCGATCTACATATTGTATTCCCAAATTGCAATCTTTCAGGCCGATTTGGAACGCCCGTTCAATGATTGGTCACGCGTCCACGTCTTACAAGGATTTGCATGGCGCCCTCAGTCGGTATCATTCAAGGCTTTAGAGGAAGATGGTGATTTACGAGTAGCTATCGACATTAGGGAAACTTTCGACACAATCAATGAGAAGACGATCAGAGCAATCCGCGTTCCCTTTACTGTAAAGGGGATTACCGAGATTGCCAGTATTTCCGACGGCTTCAAAATTCAGGTACCAGATGGAGACTACTCTCTTTATTTTGAGACTGGCAGAGACATGAATGGTATGTGGAGTTTGTTGACATTTGTCAAAGAATACAACTCTGAGGCGGAGATTCTAATTTGCGATGAACAATTAAAACCTGGTGAGAAATTGCTCATGACTGCGAATCCAGCTAGCTAAGTGAAAGTAAGAGGAAAGAGAAAAAAGAAGGGTCACACCTACACTCTTGACTGAAGTTTAACAGTGCATAAAAACTTATTCAGCCATTACGAATGGTTACGGGTATAGATATCGACCTTGGCACTACCTTGGCACTCCTATTTGCAAGGCGTCATTGGGTCGTACCAAGTTATCATATTGAAATCTCATCATAAACTCGCCAAAGAAGCCTGTTTTCATGGCTTAGAGTGGTGTTTTCTAAGGTGAAATGATCGTTATAAGGAACGTGGTGCTCCCTTAGTTCATGGCCTCCTTGGCTCGAAATGATGTTCCTGCCGAACGCCCTTGCGCCCAATTCAATTTTGACGTTCTTGACGAACGACAAGTCGCCCACCGCGACGCTTTCAGACCACCTGCTTTCCCGAATCTTCCTTTTGATTTTGAGGGCTTCTTCGACCCAGCCGAGATGGGACAGGCCCAATCGATCACTATCACCGATTCCCAGCAACTGCATTAATGCCTTCCTGTCAATAAGCCTGTATCGCCGCGGCGCGTTTTGAATCTCTCCATAGCCGCCATGGGGCCATTCCGACGGGTGCTTCACACTCCTGCCCTGACCATATTCAAATCCATGTAGACGATACACTGAACCAGATGCCGATTCGTTTGGATCGCCGTTGCATGATAGCGGTCCTCCCAGAATGCACCTTTTCTGGATTTTCTCCGATTGAATTGCTGAGCGGTACGACCCGCCGAAAGCTGAATATTTTTCGGGACGACCTCACCGCCATCCTTGTCATAAATGAGAAGATGCACGTGGTTGGAAGTAGCGGCGTAATTGAGGATGACAATCCCAAAGCGCTTCCTGGCCTCGAAAAGCCAGTCGAGCCAAGCCTGCCGATCCTTGGCAAACTTCAGCAGAAACTCCTTTTTGTGGCAACGGTACGTTATATGCCACACATGGCCCGGAATATAATGCCTGCTCGCTCTTGGCATGTTTCCTTTTCCCCTCGCTTAGATCGACCATTTATCCGGCGAAATACTCATTCTAAGCTCGAATAATACCGCCTTCCTTATGTTATCATTTGTAAATCCACTCACTTGACTTGGTACGACCCGATTCGAAGTTTCTACCCTTCTACTTGGCTATTTGGTTCTACTTGGCTATTTCGCTCACGAAGTAACAGTTTAGCAATGGCGAAGCTTATAGTTCCAAAAATCCATCCCCCTAACAAAAAGGCTATAGCACTATAGAACACAAAAATATTATTTATGACCCCAAAGAAGTGGATCGCATTGACTAATTTGTGAACTCCGTTTATGAAAAGGATGCTGATACATATTGATACTGTGGCGTTCATCTGGCTGGCAATGGCTCCTACAAGAACTGTAATGAAAAACGACTTAGCGTGTAAGACGCGCATCATAGTCACAAGCTCAACCATAAGAATAAAAAAGAAAGATGCGCAATAAGGTAGGCGCATTCCAGGACCTTGCTTAAAAATAACCGTGAACCAATCCTTAAATGGCCAAGTGAAGCAAGATAAGAACATTAGGCACGGAAGTCCTAGATAGATGATTAATTTTCGCATATTCATAACGCTTATCTACTCCATCACTGATTACGTTTAACGTTATTCGCGTTAATAGCCTGGTCAAGTAAATTACCAGGGGTATAGGTCCTCTTTTCGTCAAGGGGTCGTACCAAGTTATCGTATTGGAATCTCACCATAAACTCGCCAAAGAAGCCCGTTTTCATGGCTTAGAGTGGTGTTTCCTAAGGTAAAACGATGGTTATAAGAAACCTGTTATATTAATTCAGAGTTACGTATAAGATGATATTTATTCTTTTTGAATCCTGTCAATCCTGCTAAAATCTTCCTGCTTCTTGCTTCTCGCTCCCCGCTCTTAACGGTTCATAGCCTGCACGCAGCGCGACAGGATCGAGAGCACTTCGAAAGGCTGCTCGATATAGGTGAAAGAAGGGACTCCGAGGGGTTCGATATACGCCTTGCATTCATCCTCGAAGTGCTTGTCGCCGCTAAAGGTTACAAGGACCGGTTTTTCAGGATATCTCTTGGCAAGGTCCACTATAAAGTCGAACGGCGGTATGCCGGTGTCCTGCGTAAGCATGAGCACTGCGACGACCGCATCGATGTTCGGGTCTTTGAGGACCGCTTCCATGCCCTCCCTGTAACCGAATTCGACCCCGCTTACCGAAGCGGCGGCCCAGATATCGACGGGATTCCTCATCCGGATGAATGGGGGGCTGATTTCTTGCAGCCTTGTCCGGGCCTGCGGCGTCAGGTCGGGTATTTCAAGCCCCAAGCGGACGCAAAGGTCCGCCAGGGTGACCAGCATAGCGCCGGACGGGGCGAGGAAACTAATCCTTTTGCCCTTCGGCAGAGGCGACATCGAAAGGGCCTTCGCTGCAAGGATCAGGTGGGTATAATTCCATATCCGGACAATGCCTGCCTGACGGAGCAGGCCGTCGACGAGGCGGTCCTCGGCGGCCATAGCGGCGGTGTGAGCGACGGCGGCGCGCCTTCCCGCTTCAGTGGCGCCGCTTTTCAAGATTATAACGGGCTTGAGTCTGGTAACTTCTCCGGCAATCTCCAGGAAGCGTCCCGGCCGCTTGATGCTTTCGAGGTACATGATAACCGCGCTCGTGTGCGGATCTTCGGCCAGATACTCCAGAGCGTCGCTCTCGTCGATATCGATCTTGTTTCCCAGGCCGATAACCCTGGATACGCCAAAATGCTCGGCCGTCAGGATGTGCTTCATGGTATGGGTGGCAAAATTGCCCGTCTGGGCAACATAGGATACTTTGCCGGGCCGGATTTCGCCGAGTGGAAAAAAAGTGGAAGTAAACCTGTGCGGGGTTGAGGTATGACCCGATGTGTTCGGCCCCAGGACACGGACCCCGGTCTGCCTTATGATATCGATGAGATCGTGCTCGATCCCGGCGCCGGATTCATCCACCTCGGAAAAACCTCCGGCGGAGAGCACAACCTGCCTGATTCCCTTTGCAGCGCATTCTCGAAGGGCCCCGGGTGTATCTTTTGCGGGGAGGATGATGACGGCCAGATCGATTCCCTCAGGCAAACCGCTGATAGAAGTGTGGACCGGAATGCCGAGAATTTCCCCACCCTTTGGATTGACCGGGAAGAGCTTGCCGGAATAGCCATTGGCCAGGATATTTTTTAGCACGTCGTTTCCCGCCTTGTGGGCAGTAGCAGAGGCCCCGATAATGGCTACACTGGCGGGTTCGAAAAATGGACCGAGTTTTCCCCTGCTAGCGCCGCCCACTCCCTCAGGCGCCGCCGAAGGCAAGCGCCCTTCCTGGCAGGCGGTCCCACCGCCCGCCTTGAGAACGACAAGAGCGTCCACCGCCACGGCTTTTCCGTTTGGGCGAATCTTCAAAGGATTTATATCGATTTCGAGCACGTCAGGGTATTTGATTCCAATCTCCCCCAAAGCCACAAGCGTTTGACACAACTGATCCACATCGGCGGCCCCTTCCGCCCTGAAGGGTTCGACTATCTTTTTCCCGCGAATTTCCGCAACCATATCTCGAGCAACCGAAAGTGTCAGGGGGGCGATGCGGAACGCAATGTCTTCGAGGACCTCGGTCAATATGCCGCCTATCCCGAACATGACGCATGGTCCGAATTGAGGATCTCTTATCAGGCCGCAGACGATTTCCCGGCCGCCTTTAACCATTTCCTGAACCAATAGGGCTTCACACCCCGGGATCTTCAAAAGACGCTCGCCTTCTTCTCTCACTTCCGCCTCTGTGCGGAGGTTAAGCGCCACCCCTCCAACCTCGGTCTTATGAGACAGACTCGCCCCTGATGCCTTGAGGACAAGGGGAAATCCAACTAAAGCTGCGGCAGACGAAGCAGCTTCTGCAGCATCCCGGGCGATGACCTCATTGGTCACCGGGATGCCAAAGCTGGAGAGAAACTGTTTGGACTCGTGCTCACTTAGTGTCGATCGTCCTTCTGCCAGGGCTTTCTCGATCATGTTCATAGATTCCTCGATCACAGCAGACAGATACTGTCCTTGCTGTAAGCGCTCGTTTGCCGGATGCCCCTTAAATTAGACGCAATCCGAACTCGCCATGCTCGAATAAAGTGGTTATTAACATCGTTCAGGACGGCTGACCCATCAAGATAAGCAGTATACGAAAACGAGCAACGCTGCCAAGGAGAAAGAGGAGAAGTCTTGTCTTATCTCTTGTTTGTCATTATCCATGATGACTGTGGCGCATGCTGTTGTTAACAAACCTGCCATACGAGGAGTGAGGTGATGAAAGTCGGATTTATAGGACTTGGGAACATGGGATCGGGCATGGCGGCAAACCTGCTCAAGGCCGGCCATGAGGTCACCGTTTACAATCGAACGGCCTCCAAAATGAAAGCCCTCGTAGACCAGGGTGCGCGCCCCGCCACTCAGGTGAAAGACGCCTGTCGGGGCGAGGCCGTCATTACGATGCTGGCGGACGACGGCGCTGTTGAAAGCATCGCGTTTGGCGATGAAGGCCTTGCAGGCAACCTGGGCAAGGGAGTGATCCACATTTCCATGAGCACGATCAGCGTCGCGTTATCGGAAAGGCTTGCCGCTGCGCACGCGGAAGCCGGCCAGCGTTTCGTCGCCGCACCCGTCTTCGGGCGGCCCGAAGCAGCGGCTGCAGCCAAGCTGTTCATAGTTGCCGCCGGCGCACAGGAGGCGGTTGACGCCTGCCTGCCTCTCTTCGATGCACTTGGGCAAAAGACTTTTACTTTTGGGGATAATCCCCGGGCCGCGAACCTGGTCAAACTAAGCGGTAATTTCCTGATCGCTTCGGCCATCGAAGCGCTGGGCGAGGCGATGGCGCTCGTCGGCAAGGCCGGAGTCAATCGTGGCCGGTATCTCGATCTTCTGACATCGACGCTCTTCAACGCACCGGTTTATAAGACCTATGGCCGCCTGATTGCCGAGCAGCAGTACGAGCCTGCAGGGTTCGCACTACCATTGGGCCATAAAGATATGCGCCTGACCCTCGCCGCTGCGGAAACCCTCCGCGTGCCCATGCCGTTAGCAAGCCTTTTGCACGACCGGTTCCTGACCTTGCTTGCTCAAGGCGGCGAGAGGCTTGACTGGTCGGCTATCGCACAGCTTGCCTCGAGGGACTCCGGTCAGCGCGGCGGGGCCGGTCGGTCCGACGAGGGGTAGGGTGTCACGAGCGTCGCAGCAATGCAGTTGCCGAGTCTGATAACCCAACCCTCCACCGGATGAATCGGCATGCCAGTGAGAAAAATGGACCTTCTTCACAAGGCCTTCATATCCGGCGTCGCACTCAAGAGAGTGGATGCGGTTTTGCAGATTCTGGGCGAGCCGCCGCACCCGGGATTAACGGCCTGCCGGTCCCCGGTTCCTTCTCTTGCACCTTCGCGTGAAAAATTTCAATGTGATGAACCTGAGCCTTGCCGTGCTATTATGCGATGTGCCAATCGTACCGAGACTATTTTCGACCGTGTACGGAATGTTCTGCAAATAAATAATCCGGAAAAGCGTGGGAGCTGCGCCCCCCGCACCCCCTTCCGCCTCTGGTCGTGGACAGATCAGGGATAGCGTCGAGATATTGTGGCGCTGCGGCGGCGGCCTCCGGCCAACCGCCGCGAGCGCCTAGCGCTCGGCCGTGCGCGACTGCGCACGCGCCTGTGGTCATGGACAGGTCAGGGATAGCCTGGAGATCGAGGGGGATCTTTAAAGTGAAAAGACTTTCCCCCGCTCTTTTGACTTTCAGCAATTTGCAGAATTTTGCGCACACAATCCTATTTTCAACTGCACAAACAAGGTGTTCCGGGTCGCTTTATGCCTGGGGCCTTCGTAAACCAGAGGAGCGAGAATATGACAGCATGTGCCCGAGTAGCGGTAGTTCAGGCAGGGTCGGTCCCGTTTGATGTCAAAGGCAGCACTGATAAAGCTTGCAGGTTGATTTCCGAAGCGGCCGCTCAAGGCGCTGCGTTGGCCGTTTTCCCCGAAGCTTTCATCTCAGGCTACCCGAAAGGTCTGGATTTCGGCGCTCGTGTAGGCATGAGGAGTCCGGAAGGGCGAGAAGACTTCCGGCGCTACTGGGCGAGCGCCATCGATGTGCCGGGCCCGATTACAGCGGCCCTGGCCGCAGCGGCAACTGAAAATAATGTTTATGTGATGATAGGGGTGATCGAGCGTGAGGGAGGGACACTCTACTGTACGGCCCTGTTCTTTTCACCGGATGGCAGATTGATGGGCAAACACCGGAAACTCATGCCCACAGCAATGGAAAGGCTCGTGTGGGGCTTTGGCGACGGATCGACTATGCCGGTATTCGACACACACATAGGTAAGATCGGGGCGGTAATCTGCTGGGAAAACTATATGCCGCTGTTTCGATTTGCCATGTACTCAAAAGGGATACAGCTCTACTGCGCACCCACTGCCGATGACCGGGATTCGTGGTTACCGTCCATGCAGCATATTGCTGTTGAGGGACGTTGTTTCGTTTTGTCGAGCTGTCAGTATGTGAAGCGCGGCGCATATCCTCAAGACTACGATGCCATTCAGGGCAATGATCCCGAAATTGTCATGATGCGGGGGGGAAGTTGCATTATCAGCCCGTTTGGCCAGGTCCTCTCCGGCCCCAATTATGAGGAGGAGTGCATTCTTGTTGCCGATATCGATCTTGGGGAAATCATGCGCGGTAAGTATGACCTGGATGTGGTGGGGCATTATGCCCGTCCTGACGTATTCAGATTATATGTAAACGAAGCCCCGGCCCCTCCGGTGGTAATGAAGAATAGCAAATCTGAAGAGCCGTTCGCTTTTGTCGAGGGTATGGATTGAAAGATATTTTTCACATAAAAAGGATTATACTTCTCTTACGGTCGAAACCAGGACATGATGAACCGGAAAGGTGGCGAAAATGACAAAACTCGAAGAATTGGAAACGGTTATTGGCAACTTGCCGGAAAAGGAGTATCGTCAGTTTCGCCGCTGGTTCCTCGAAAAAGACTGGGAACGGTGGGATAGGCAAATCGCGGAAGATTCTGGAGCCGGCAAACTTGACTTTCTGATAAAGGAAGCCCTTGATGCTAAATGGATCGGTTCCCATGACGACTATGAAAAAATGATCAAAAGGCGCTAAATTCGAAATACCGTTGGGTCTATGCAGCCCCGAGAGATCATGGGTCATAGCAAGAGTTGACAAGTAACCTTCTGATGCTTGATTCATCCGTGACATCCTCCGCCCTCGCAGCTCTACTCAGCGCTTTTCTCCCGCCGTTTGGAATCAGGACCAAAGTTCTGTGTATGGCCGCAGCCCTGATTTTCATTTCATCCGGCTTTGGAGCGGCATGGGGCGCCGAGGTCTGCCATCACGATCTGAAAGTCGAACTGCAGCCTGGAGCACACAGGCTTCTCGTCCAGGACGATATCCGGGTTGAAGAGTGGAAGGGCGGGGAGATCGTCCTTCTGCTCTCGGATAAGGCCAAAATCAAATCTGTGCTGCTCAATGGGAAACCTTCGCAGTATTCCTTCAGTTCAGGCAAACTGACCCTTTCTGCGGTTTCCGCAGCGGAGGGGCCGTTTCGCGTTTCGATTTCATTTGATGCCGTCTTTAACGACCCGGTAGCTGAAGAACCCGCCACTTTTGACAATCCCGGGTTCGGGGTGGCCGGGTCGATCGGCGACAGGGGAACTTTTCTGCTTGCGGATTCGGGCTGGTATCCAAGCTTTGCGGGGTGGCGAGGCGCCACTGCCGGATTGCCCGCTTGCAGAATCGCCGCGGGCAGGATACCGGAGGACTTTAACCTTGAGGTTACTGCTCCTCGGGGCATCTATGCGGTTACCGCGGGCGAGTTGATCGGACATGAGGACCGGGGTGCAATCAGCATATCGAGCTGGAAAACAGGCCCGATCGGGCAGGGCCTGTCGCTCTCCGCAGGCAGGTACATAGTTCGGTCTTCCGCCCGCGGCGATTCTGCAAGCGGGCAACCTGCCAGTGGCGCCTCGCCATCCGCCCGCGGCGATTCTGCAAGCGGGCAACCCGGCAGTGGCGGCCCGCCACCTGTTTATACATACTTCACTTCGGAAAACGATTCGCTTTCGGAGACCTACCTCAAGGCCGCTGCCTCGCACATCGAATTTTACGAACGTTTGTTCGGGCCGTACCCTTTTCCCAAGTTCGCCATAGTCGAGAATTTCTTCCCGACCGGATACGGGTTTCCTTCTTATACGCTCCTGGGCGCCTCGGTTCTCAAGCTTCCGTTTATCCCGCAAACCAGCCTCAGGCACGAAATAGCCCATTCCTGGTGGGGCAACGGCGTGCTGGTCGATTACGCTTCCGGGAACTGGTGCGAGGGTTTGACCACATATGTGGCCGATTACCTTTCTCAGGAGATTCCATCAGCCGCCGCCGAAGGGAGCGGCCAATCTGGCTGGCGGTCCCACCGCCCAGCCGCCGAAGGTTTGAGTGGCGAATATGGCCGCGGCGCCACGCCGCCCCACCACCCTGACAGCCCTCTGGCGCCAGGGTCATCGGGAATAGCCGGAATGGCAGGCAGCCCTCCGCCACCGCAGGTAGCGGCGCTTCAAAATGGTGATCCTGGCCGCGGCGCCGCGCTGCTTTACCGGCAGCAGATTCTCCAGGAATATGCAACGTTTGTCGCATCGGGGGCGGATTTTGCTCTCAGGTTCTTCGAGAGCCGCTCGAGCCCTGCCACCAAGGCCGTCGGCTACGGGAAAGCGGCATTTGTTTTTCACATGATCCGGCAAAAGCTCGGAGACGAGGCTTTCTGGAACAGCCTGCGGCAGATATATAAAGAACGGCTGTTTGTGAGGACTTCATGGGAGGATTTCCGGGATGTCTTCGTTAGGACGGGAGGCTGGGACCCCGCAGAGGCCAAAGCGTTCTTCGATCAATGGGTCGCGCGAAGCGGCGCCCCGGTTCTCAAGCTTCGGGATGTGCAGCTTAAATCGGATGCTTCCGGTTGGCAGGCAACGGCATCTGTTGACCAGGACCGTCCATGGTATGATTTGGATATAGCGGTCGCGCTGAGGATCTCCCCAAATGAAAGACTCGATAAAACAATCGGGATCAAAGGCGGCTCGACGTCTTTCGCCATTGGCTCGTCTGCTGAACCCCAAAGGCTGATCGTCGACCCGGATGCAAACACTTTCCGGCTTCTTAGCCCCGAGGAGATCCCGAGCACTGTAAACAGCGTCAAAGGGTCAAAAAGTCTGACGGCGGTGCTGCGCGACGGCAGCCCTCCGGAGGCCGTGAAAGCCTTTAGACTTTTGCTCGAGGGTCTCGGCCATGCAGAAGCCCGGATAACGAACGAAAAAGAGGCGGAGATGAAAACGAGTAAAGGGGGGGACTTCCTGTTTTTTGGCCTCCCGCGGTCTGAAAAGCTTAAATCCCGTTTCTCAGCTTCTCCTGAAGATGTGACACTCTCTTCGGAAAAATTTTCGGTGAAAGGTTTTTCCGGTGGTGACTGCCTGTTTCTGGTTTTCAGTGAGTCGAATCGGGGAACTGGAATCACGGCGCTTTTTCTTCCCGTTTCAGGGACGTCCTCCGACCCGGTGCTGACTGCGGCCCGCAAAATCACTCATTATGGGAAGTACAGCTACCTGGCGTTCTCGCACGGGGTGATCCAGCAAAAAGGGGTGTGGGAAGTTTTCCGCTCGCCTCTTCAAGTCGATTTTACTAAAAAATAAGCTTTTCAGCCTTTTTTGCATTCCAGCCGCAAAAGTCGCTCTATACTTTTCCCGTCAACATTGTTATTTATCCGTGACAATTTAATGGATTTCTCAGAGAGAATTGAATTTGCTTGCTAAGAGGTGGATTATTCTGGTAATATTGTAAATTTAGGGCAATCAGGCATAAATCAAAGCGGATGCGAAACCTTAAAGTGAAACTAATTCCGGTCCGGACCGGTATCCTTGTAGGCCACGGTAAAACCAGTTGAATACAGTTTCTCCACCGGGTTTCCATTTCGTTTCCGTCCGGCAAGGGTTCTTTGCCGCCCTGGGGCGGTAGCCCTTGCGGCTAAAGCCGGTGAGAGGAATGAACAGATTATGTACGCCTCCGCGCGACCTCGCGATTTCCTTGCCGGGACGAAAAATGCCTTTCTGTTAGGTCAAAAATCCGAATCGGAAACCGCTAGTGTCTGATCCCGGGTTTCAGGATGGACACTAGATCGTTTCCCTGACAGAAGAAACTATGACTATCCCGTTGCGAAAGAACGGGCATTCGAGTCGTCCCCATGCGGGGGCGTGGATTGCAACAAGGAGAAAAGAGCGTAATGTGCCGTTTGATCTCGTTTTCAAGTGAGGAACCTCAGTCACCCATCCTGGCGATGCGGGCCCTCGATGTGATGCGGGAGGGTCATGACGGCTCGGGAGTCGGCCTTTTTATGAGCGATCTCAGCGGGCCGTTCGAAGAGCTGAAAGGATTGCCGATCCTGTCCGGTATATTCACCGGTGAAGGTGTTAAGCGCCTCGATCAGTACATGATGAACCTTGGGTTTATGACTAAGCACAAGGTTTCCATGCGAGCTCTCAAAAAAACACCGCCTTCAGGCACTCCCAGGCGCGACGCTTATGTGATCCGCGCCTACGAGTATCCGCAAGCCTGGGAAGGTCTTGATCAGGAAGAGATTGAGAAGCGCCTGATGCTTACGCGCCTCCAGTTGAGGCAAATGGGCGAGGCGCAGGAGGACATGATCATCTACAGCTTCTGGCCGGACGTGATCATGGTAAAAGAAATCGGCGACCCGCTTCAGGTAGCCGAATACCTCCAGCTTGACAACGAAGAACTCAGGGCCAGGGTCATTCTCGCCCAGGGCAGGCAGAATACCAACTATGCGATAAACCTGTACGCCTGCCATCCATTTTTCATCCAGGGTATAGCTTCGATGACCAATGGTGAAAACACGGCGTTCGTGCCGATCCGTGAATTCCTGATGTCCCGCGGATTCCCCGGCTATGTGGGCTATCAGTCCGATTCCGAGGTTTTCACTCATATTGCCCACTATACGGTTAACAGCCTCGGATTGGGGATCGAGGCGTACAAGCATGTAATCACCCCGCTCCAGGATGAAGACCTGGAATCTCACCCGGAGGGAGGTTTCCTCAAGCAATTGAAGCGCTCGTGCCGTAGGCTCATTATCGACGGTCCGAACTGTGTTATGGGACGCCTGCCCGATAACACCCTTTTCCTTGTCCAGGACAGGAAGAAACTCCGTCCCGCCGTCGCGGGGGGCAAGAAGGGCATGTATGCGTTCTCATCGGAAATGTGCGGACTTGACGCCGCCATTCCCGACCGCGACAAAAGCAAAGATTTTCAGCCGATGCATCTTGATACGGTCATCATTCCTTCTGACCGCTCGGAGGTCCGGGTATGCTCTCAAATGGAACCCTTATCCCTTCTTCACTGAGCGTGAAGGACCTGCTCTGGCAGGTTCAATGGGACAAAGAAAAATGCACCCTGTGCGGCC
>JBEKPW010000023.1:0-102625 GCA_049520315.1 Syntrophobacteraceae bacterium | reverse complement strand
GACGCGAACTTGAAGTATCTAACATTGGCTGGAACGGTTAGCGCGAACCTGAACGTAGTGAGGGTTCAGTGGCGCGTACTACCCGGAGCAACAGTACGACCAGATTGCCCAGCGCCGGACCGAAGGTCCTCAGTCCTCAGCACTCAGTCCTGAGTTAATGGAAACAGTCTCCCAAAAGTTTCCCATATGTTTCCAAGGTGTTTCCGTATGTTTCCATGGCAGAGAAAAGGATTGAGGGCATCGGCTGGGGCGGCCTCACAAAGCGCCCTCACAAAAAATCGGGCGCGAACTTGAAGCATCGGGCGTGCTTCCACTGTGTACAGCGCGAACCCGAAACGAAGTGAGGGTTCCGGCGTTACCCGCGAACCCGAACGAAGCGAGGGTGGGCACTCACAAAAGATCGTGCCCGGACTCGAAGCATTGGCCAGCCGTTGCGATGCTAAGCCCGGACCTGAACGTAGTGAGGGTCCAGCTAATTGAGATGGCAAGCCGCTTTCTTCGGCTTTCGCCCTCCCTCCCCGGACTGCCGGCTAAGTTTCTCGAGCGCGTTTCGCGCCCCGCGTCGTCGAGTGGAAAATGTTTGTGGTCCTCGTTTTGACTCAACCGGGCTATGACGGCAGTAAACCAAAAATTTCCATGATGTTTCCAGGATGTATCCATGGCAAAGAAAAAGACTAATGATGACACACTCTTACAATTGATCCGGGATGGAAACAGCCCGGCCGGGGCAGCGCGTTTTTTGTCGGCGGCAAGTTGCGGAAATGTTCGGCAAGAGAAGACAAAACTCGACATCGACTTCAACCTCCTTGCCAAAGGTGAAAATCCCGATGTGGCCGGAGTGGGTAACGAAAATGACACTAATATGTTAATCAGGGTACCGGCCCACTCCAACGCCACACAGGGGAGAGATAATCCCTCAATTCCTCAATTCTCCATCTTTTTGCCGCTTCTGGTTGCCGTTTTGCACGGCCAAATCCCCGATGATAGTCTCAACAATGAATTCCCAAATTGGGGGATTCGGGGATTGTAAAGTCAGAAGCGGGAAGCGGGTAACGGGAAGCATTCCTCGAATTCCTAAATTCCTAAGTCGAGGGTTTTAAAATGGAGTGCCGGCGTAGCGTTAAAGATCTCGAATTAATGGAGGCCCTATACGGGGAAGATGGCGCGTTCGAGCTTTGGGAGGCGGTTTTACTGCAGGCGATTGAAGATTTTCACTGCGAGCAGGTAGGGAGCTTCGAAACCGTAATGAACGGGATCAATCTGAGGTGGCGGGCAAACAGTATCGAGAGCCATCGCAATAAGCGTAACGCTGCGGCATGGTTTGGATCGTCTTGCGAAGATGCCGGCAGTTTTTTGTGGATCTGCGATGTGCTTGGACTGAATGCCGACCTTGTACGAGCCAAAGTAAGGGACAAAAATTTTAAGTTGACCCGGTGAGTGGAGATTGCCCGTCTCCCTTGACACTTTGGCATGTAACTGATTACCTGCGTATTTATTCTAAAGGTCTTTGACATTAAAATATGGTGGCGTATTTACTCTTTCTCGAAAAGAGTCGGTGGGCTGCCGCCCTACGGCTCTTTCCGTGATTTCAGGGTGTTCTGCAGGACCTGCTCCGCGAACTGCTCCTGGCAAGCCCGCCGCCTCGTGATTATTACTACCACTATCAACGAAGGCGCACGACGGGCTTGCCCTCCTTCGACAAACTCAGAGCAAGTTCGCTTGCGGAAGGGCGAGAGGAGTTTTTCTTTCTTCGCGTTTTTCGAGGACAAGAAACGCGTCTGTACGTGAAAAAATTTCTACTCCACACAGATGTACAGGATTACCGTGCTGCGCAAGCGGTGAACGTTTACGATCAAAGGGGCTGAGACATGAAAGAAATCAGTGAACTGGTGACTCCGCACGACATTCGTTACTCAAAAGATCATGAATGGGCAAAACTTGATGGGGAAATAATCCGCATAGGCGTTACCGATTATGCGCAGGATCAACTCGGGGACATCGTCTTCGTGGAACTTCCGGAACCGGGCAAGAAATTCAAAAAAGGTGAGGAATGCGGTACATTGGAGTCAGTCAAAGCGGTTGCTGAAGTCTACATGCCCGTCAGCGGGGAAATAACCGGCGTAAACACCGCGCTGGAAGACTCTCCCGATCTGGTAAACAGGGCCCCGTACACTGATGGATGGCTGGCAGACGTGAAGCCTTCCAATCTCTCCGAGATGGATGGCCTCATGACCCACGATGCTTATCTCGAGATGCTGAAGGCATCCCGCTGACGGCCATAGCGTATGAAGACAAACCGAGCGGGATGCCTTCAGCGCTGCACGAGGCACCTTCCTCGGTAAATTTAATGACCAGATTACCGATGGGGGGGAGCTGAGAGGGCGCTTCACGAAGGGATGGTAGTGATGTTAACAAGTCTAATGTCGAGGGGATGAAAGCATGAGATATCTGCCTCACACCGAAGAAGACATCGCCGAGATGCTCCAGGTGGCAGGGGCCTCAAGTCTGGACGATCTTTTCTCATCGATTCCCGAAGCTTGCCGCCGCAAGACAGACCTCAGGCTGCCTGGGCCCGTGACCGAGTGGGAATTGAACGGCATCATGGCAGCCCTGGCGCAATCGATGGCTGTCGCTCCCCTGTATAAAGTATTTCTGGGAGCGGGCAGTTATGAACATCACATCCCGGCATCGGTGTCCTATCTTCTTGGCAGATCGGAATTCTCCACATCCTATACTCCATATCAGCCGGAAATAAGTCAGGGAACCTTGCAGGCAATTTTTGAGTACCAGACTTTCGTGGCTTCTCTTTTGGGCATGGATGTAGCCAACGCCTCCCTCTATGATGGGGCTTCAGCATTGGCCGAAGCCCTGCTCATGGCGGCCCGCGTGAGCCGGCTGAAAAAGGTGGCGGTATCGAGCCTCATTCATCCCCTCTATCGGCGTGTGATACGGACCTATCTTGAACCGGCGGGGTTCGAAATCATCGAGCTGCCTTATTCGGCAGACGGCAGAACGGACCTGGGCAAACTGGAAAGCACCAAAGGATTGGGGGCCGTTGCCATTCAATCGCCCAATTTTTTTGGCTGCATAGAAAACCTGAGTGCTGTGGGCAACCTGACCCGCGACACACAGACCCTGTTCATCGCTTCTTTCACGGAACCCCTCGCTTACGGTCTCTATAAGAGCCCCGGGTCCCAGGGCGCCGATATTTCCTGCGGCGAAGGCCAGAGTTTCGGTATTCCCCAGAGTTACGGCGGACCCACGCTGGGAATGCTTGCCTGTCTCAAGCGGTACGTGCGGAGCATGCCGGGCCGCCTGGCAGGCATGACTGAGGACATGGATGGAAAACGAGGATTTGTGCTTACGCTCGCCACTCGGGAACAGCACATAAGGCGGGAAAAAGCCACGTCCAATATCTGCACCAACAGCGGTCTTTGCGCCGTAACAGCCGCCATGTACATGGCCTCGCTCGGTGGGAGCGGGCTCCGTGAACTGGCCCGGCTTAATTATGACAAGAGCGAGTACCTCAAGAAGGAACTGAAAAAGGCCGGATTCAAAATACCCTTTGCGGCTGCTACGTTTAATGAATTCGTCGTTGAATTTTCGCCCGGCTGCGAGGCGACCTATCAGAGGTTGCTCGACCGGAAGGTGGTGGCAGGCCTTCCTCTGGCGCCTTACTACCCCCAGATTCCCGACCATTACCTTCTGTGCGTTACGGAAACCAAGACGAAGCAAGATATAGATGCCCTTGTGAGCCAATTGAAGGGCTAGTTCGGCACCCATTCAACGCAGATGCGCTGACAAAAATTTACCGCAGAGGGCGCAGAGAAAAGAAAATGGACATGCAGGAAAAATCTGGAACAAACAGGGACCTGGTTTTTAGTTTTGTCTGTTCGTCCAATTGTTTTTCTCTGCGCTCTTTACATGACCTGTCTATGACCAGTCTCTCTTGCGAAAAGTTCATCGCGGGCATGGCCCCGGGAGCGTAGCGGGGTCTCGACCCTACAGAAAAGACTTGGTGGGCTGCGCTTCCGCTTAGCCCACCCTACGGTTCTCTGTGCGGCCTCACAAAAGGTGGGCCGCGAACTGGGCACTCACAAGAGATCGTGCCCGGACTGGAAGCATCGACCAACGGTTAGAATGCCAAGCCCGGACCGGAACGAAGTGAGGGTCCAGCATCTTACGCGCTTTCAGGTCATCACCGCGAACCCGAACATAGTGAGGGTTCCTCTGTGTCTCTGCGGTGAGATGATTTGAACGTCTCTGTGGTGAACGATTCCGGGACTCGTGAAACGAGGTTGAATCATGAAAGAATTCGCAGGCTCCACGGGGTTGGTGCTCAATGAGCCCCTGCTGTTCGAAAAAGGGAAAAAGGGGAGATCGGGGATTTCCATGCCCCGCAGGGATGTGGAGTTTTCAGAACTGGACGAAACCCTGACAGGAAACGGCCCGAATTTCCCCGACCTGAGCGAAGTCGAAGTAGTGCGCCACTACACTCGCTTGTCCACGTGGAACTTTGGCGTAGATACGGGCATGTATCCCCTGGGTTCATGCACTATGAAGTATAATCCAAAGACCAATGAGAAACAGGCTGCCCTGCCCGGGTTTGCCGGGGCCCATCCCCTGCTCCCCGCCCGATTGTCTCAGGGGGCGCTGAAAGTGATGTTTGAACTCGAACGTCTGCTGGCAGAAATTACCGGCATGGACGCGGTTTCTCTTCAGCCTGCAGCCGGGGCTCACGGCGAATTCGCAGGCATGCTCGTTTTCCATGCTTACCATAAGAGCAAAGGCTCACCCCGTTCCAAAATCATTGTCCCGGACACCGCCCACGGCACGAACCCGGCCAGTGCCGCTCTGTGCGGCTACAGCCCCGTCAATGTGAAATCCAATGAGAGAGGGGTGCTTTCCGCCGATGCGATTGCGGCGGTTATGGATGATGAAACTGCCGGAATCATGGTCACCAATCCCAATACTCTCGGATTTTTCGAAGAAAATATCAGGGAGATTGCTGAAATCGTGCACGCCAAAGGTGGACTGGTGTATGCCGACGGCGCCAATATGAACGCCATGATGGGGATCGTAAGCATGGGTGAGGTAGGAATAGACGTACTTCATCTGAACCTCCACAAGACCTTCTCAACGCCCCATGGGGGCGGCGGGCCCGGCGCCGGTCCGATATGCGTCAGGAAACATCTGGAGCCTTTCCTCCCGGTACCCCGTATTCTCGATAATGATGGAGAATATCATCTCTCGTACGATTTTCCGTCATCGATAGGCAAGCTGCACGCTTTCTACGGCAATTCGGGGATCATTATCAGGGCTTACAGCTATATCCTGAGTCTTGGACCGGAACTGAAAAAGGTTAGCCAACTGGCCGTACTGAATGCCAATTACATAAAGGAAAAGCTCAAAGACACCCTGCACCTTGCATACGACAGGCCCTGCATGCACGAATGCGTCTTCTCCGACAAGCTCCAGGCGCCTTTGAAAATAACCACTTTGGACATGGTCAAAAGATTGATCGACTATGGCTTTCATCCGCCAACCATATATTTTCCTCTGGTCGTTCACGGGGCCATTATGATCGAACCCACGGAGACAGAGTGCAAAGAAGACCTGGACCTGTTCGTAGATGCTTTCAAGGAAGTGGTAAGAGAGGCGGGTGAAGACCCTGAGCGGCTCTATAACGCGCCCTGGCGTACAAAAGTGCGGCGCATGGATGAAACGGGCGCTGCACGAAACCCCCGGTTGATTGCTGAACCGGGCTCTTGATGAAGGATAAAAGAAAGTGGGGTCCCTGGTGCAGACGCATACCACCGGTTCGGCTTGCAGGCGGACAAGCAAAAGGTGGCTTTGTGCGGACTTAGGCTTGCTGGGCTACGAAGAGGCCCGTGACCTCCAACTGCGTCTTGTCGCCGCCAGAGAGTGCAGGATCATCGCCTCGGATATTCTCCTGCTTGTGGAACATGAGCCGGTTTTCACCCTGGGCCGCAGGGGCGGACGGGAAAACCTCATGGTCTCCGAACTTTTCCTCAAGGTAGCTCGAATACCCTTAGTGCACGTGGAACGTGGCGGCGATATAACGTTTCACGGTCCCGGTCAACTGGTCGGGTATCCGATCCTTGATTTGCGTGCCGCCAAACTCACGGTCACCGGCTACGTGGAACGATTGGAAGAAATCATGATCAGAACGGCGGCCCACTGGGGTGTGCACGCCACCCGCAACCGGCTCAACCATGGGATATGGGTCGGCGACAGCAAGTTGGGCAGCCTTGGAATCGCTATCCGGCGGGGGATTACTTACCATGGTTTTGCCCTCAATGTGAATGTGTCGTTGGAACCTTTTGGCTGGATAAACCCATGTGGGCTGCATGGGGTCAAAATGACTTCCCTGGAACGGGAGATCGCCTGCAAGGCGTCAATGAAAGAGGTTCGCGAGCAGACGAAACACAACATCAAAGAGGTATTCGGTGTGGACCTGAACCTGGAAATTCCACCTTCCTGCGGCATGTCTTGCATCGGTCTGATCGATTCATCAAAAGGAGGAGCCGACGGCTTCCGTTTACATTTTCATCCAAAGGAATCATGACTCAGAAGGCGATCATCCTTAGGTTATAGTCAGTCTGTTACTTCATGTTCGGAGGTGCCATGGAAAAGCAAGATAAAACTCTCGAAATGTTCTGCTCGGTTTTGGAGTTCAAGGAAAAAATGAAGAGTCTGTACGCCGGCGCGATGAAAGCCTGCTCGGACCAGGTTGGAGTGGAAACCTTCAAAATGCTCTTTGATGCTGAAACCCAGCACATGAATGACATTCAGAAGGTGTATGAGGAACTGAAGAAAGGGAAAGCGTCCCCGGATGCCTGCCGTTTGAATTCGGTCAAAAGCGCTGACAGGAATGCGCTTATAGGGAAAATCATATCGGAGACGAAGAGCATTCCGAAGGCTTGCCTCGATGACGTTGCGGCCATAGATGCCGGCATTGACATTGAGAATGCCAGCATTCAATTCTATAGAAAGCAGCTCGAACGCGCGGACGATCCCCTGGAACGCGAATTCCTGAACCGCATCATCGAGGAAGAAGGCGAACATTATAAAGCTCTTGCCGACCTGCGATTCTACTATGTGGATCCCGCGAACTGGTTCATGGAAAAGAGCCACTCCGGGCTGGATGGCGCGGGCGCCTTTGCTTAGGCGGTGGGACCGCCAGCCGCATCGTTGCGCGAGGAGTAGAAAAAGCTTTCAAAAGTTTATGGTTCACGGACGGCCATGTCATTTTGAAAAAGGTCTCGCATCTTGCCCGGGATAACTGGAGCTTCGATGATTTGCGGCTCCTTCCCTCCAGGCAGCCGGATGGCGAGTGAGCGCGCATGCAGCGCAAGACGGTCAAAGCCGCAATTGCGTTTAATATAGTTTATGGAGCGCGCCGAGCCATAGCGAGCGTCACCGACCACCGGATGACCCGAGAGCTTGGCGTGGCGCCTTATCTGGTGCGTACGGCCGGAGAGGAGTTCGATCTCGACCATGGTGTAGTGGGGACTATGATCGAGCACCCGGTACAGGGTACGGCTATCCTGCCGCTGCCCGGCGCCCTCGGGATTGTGGCGTCCCCCGGCGTTTTTGGCAAGGGCCCAACTCCACGCCATCCACGAACCGCTTACCTCGGGTTTTTCCAAAAATCCGTGCAAAATAGCGATGTATTGCTTTTTTACATTGCGTGACTCAAACTCGGCTGAAAGAAACCGGAACGCATCGCGGGTAAGGGCCAGCAGAATGACGCCGCTCGTCTCCTTATCTAGGCGATGAACCGGATTGACCCCAAAATCCCTATCCGCGCCTGCCTCTTTACTGATGGCTGTCTCTTTTTGAATGAAAGCGGATACCTGGGAACAAAGATCCCGCCCCGACTCGTTGTGAATGGTAATGCCGGCTGGTTTATCCACCGCGAGCCAGCCCTTTCCAAAGGCAAGGATGGGTATCCGGATGGCTTGGCCCTCTTGTGTCATCATCCTCGCTCGGTTTCGGGCGGGCTCACCGCAGAGGCTCAAAAGAATTCACCGCAGCAATTCATGTCCCTCTGGGACACCCTAAACCATGAAAAGAACCGTAGGATGGGTGGAGCGAAGCGCAACCCATCAGGCCTTTTCGAAGCAGAGAACGCAGAGAAAACAATTGTTTAGCCTCATATGCTTCCAAAATTTCAAGAATTCGCATGTTAGCAAATGCAGAGAGGAGTTGCCTTTTTACGGAAATGACCTTGGCGCCGTTCGTATAGATGGAATGATTCCCTCCTTCCCGGAGCAGCCAAAAACCATCTTCTTCCAAGTAGCGAATCAGATCACGTCGGTTGACCGACATGCTCGACCTCTACAGGGATTTGCTCAATGAGTGCATGCCAGGTGGGATCTCTTTGCCAAGTTCCTCATAGGCCGCAAGCATCTCCTTGAGTGCGTCGCGCAGCATCGCCCGGCACGCCCCGATATCTCGACCCTCCGTCACCACTTCGGGCCACTCTATGATCTGCCCCATATAGCCGGAAGTGATTCTTGTGTATTTCCAGCATTGCCCTCAAGGAGCCGCATCACAGCTACTCAAAACATCGACGCCAAATGATCGGAAAATAGTACCCCTCATCTATCCATTATGAAACTCCCAAAGAGAGATATCAAGTATTTCAAGGGATTAAGCAGGGTTCCTGAGAGTTACCCGGCGATCAAGGCTTTTTAAAGGTTTTTTCATTAAAAGCTTTTTCAAAAGGATTGTTGAACGTGCCCTTTTTTTCGGCACGGGGTCCTTTATCGTGTCTAACCCTCTCGGAAGGGGGGGCTCCATTTCCCGGTTTCGAGGTCTCGAGCACTGGAGACGATTTCATTGAAAGCGAGACGCGGCCCCTTTCCAGATCCACACCGAGAACGGTAACACTAACTTTTTGATGCACTTTAACTACCTGCCGAGGATCGCGTACGAACTTGTCCGAGAGTTCGCTCACGTGGACCAGGCCGTCCCTGTGAATCCCGATATCCACAAAAGCGCCGAAAGCCGTAACATTCGTTACAATTCCGGCCAGCTTCATGCCGGCCTCGAGATCGGCCAATTTCTCAATCCCCGGTGCAAAGGAAAACGATTCAAAAGTCTTGCGAGGGTCTCTTCCGGGTTTTGCAAGTTCCGCCAGGATGTCAAGCAGGGTCGGAATGCCTGCTTGCTCTGTTACATAGGACGCCGGGTCTATCTTATCCCGAAAAGAGGCGTCGCGCATCAGGTCGGCCGGAGAACACCCCAGGTCCCCGGCCATTTTTTGGACAATGTGGTACGATTCCGGATGCACGGCACTGGCATCCAGCGGGTTTTGTCCACCGGATATGCGCAAAAAACCCGCCGACTGTTCGAATGCCCTCGGACCGAGGCGGGGAACTTTCTTCAACGCCTCTCTCGAGAGAAACGGCCCTTTATCCTCCCGGTACGATACAATGTTTGAGGCAAGCTGAGCCCCAAGCCCTGAGACATAAGCAAGGAGTTGGGGGCTTGCCGTATTGATTTCAACGCCTACCGCGTTTACACAACTTGCCACCACGTCGTCCAGGCCCTTCCTCAACTCGGTCTGATCGACATCGTGCTGATACTGGCCGACACCGATTGATTTAGGGTCGATTTTGACCAGTTCGGCGAGAGGATCGATAAGACGCCTTCCTATCGAGACCGCCCCCCGGACGGTCAGGTCATGATCGGGAAACTCCTCCCGGGCCGCGCTGGAAGCCGAGTAGATAGATGCACCGCTTTCATCGACCATAACTATCCTGATTTCTTCCGGTAGACCAAGACTTCGGATGAACGATTCAGTTTCCCTTCCAGCGGTGCCGTTTCCTATGGCGATGGCCTCGGTGGCAAACTCAGCGGCAAGGGAGCGGATGCGCTCTGAAGCCTTCGCTGAAGACTGCGCTCCCGAATGCGGGTAAATAGTCTCGTTGTGGATGAGCTTTCCATGAGGGTCCAGACAGACCAGCTTACACCCGGTTCGGAAGCCCGGGTCTATCGCCATGACCCTTTTGAAGCCCAGAGGAGGCTCCATCAGAAGGTGGCGTAGATTGTCGGAAAATATCCTGATAGCCTCCCTGGCCGCGCGAAGTTCGGATTCGTGCTTCATTTCCGTTTCAAGCGATGGCGCAAGGAGCCTTCCGTAGCTGTCACGAACAGCGGTCCTGACCTGCCGGGAGGCATCCGACTCATTCTTTACAAAAATGGATTCAAGCAAGAAAACGGCTTCATCTTCAGGAGGCCATATGTGGACTGTCAGCAAGCCCTCATTCTCACCACGGCGCACTGCCAGTATCCTGTGCGACGGCGCTCCCGTCACCCGTTCTTCCCTGTCATAGTAATCGAGGTACTTAACGCCTTCGGCCTCTTTTCCGGGCGCAACCCTGGACCTGAGAAGTCCTCTGTTCACAAACAAAGTCCGGAGCTTTGCGCGGGCGTCGGCGTTTTCGTTTACCCATTCGGCAATTATATCGCGAGCGCCTGCAAGAGCGTCTTCCGCTGAAGAAACGTCCTGTTCCGGGTTGATGAAGCTCACGGCCTCCACAAAAGGATCGATGGCCGGGTTTTGCTCGAAGAGCAAAAAAGCCAGCGGCTCCAGTCCTCTTTGTCTTGCCATTGCGGCCCTGGTTCGGCGTTTCGGCCGAAATGGAAGGTAGATATCTTCAACCACGGCCAGTGTTTCAGCCTGGAGTATCCGGTTTTCCAACTCGCTCGTAAGCTTTCCCTGATCGATAAGGGATTTTAAAACAGCGGTCCTGCGCTTATCGAGAATTTCGAGCTGGGCCAACCGGTCGCGAACCGCCGCGATGAGGATCTCATCCAGGGAACCGGTGGCTTCCTTACGGTATCGGGCAATGAAGGGGACAGTCGCGCCCTCCTCCAACAGCCTGGCTGTTGCCTGTACCTGGTGCGGCTGAACATTGATTTCACGGGATATGGAGTCTATGTGGTGTTCGTTCATATTTTCCTTTCAGCCGTGTGTTAAGATGCGAAGCAGGGAGCAAGAAGCACGAAGCTCGAAGAAAAACCGAATTTATTCCCGCTTCTCGCTTCCCTTACTTATAACTTGCCCCCCGGTCCGTGTCGGGGTAAAAAAACCTGACCGGCAAAAAATTTCAATGCCCTGCCTCTATGACTTGTGGAAAAGGCAAAAAAACTGGCTTTAAATAATGGATTCGAATATCGGGAGCAAATTAAAAGTCGAGGCCACGGCCTTACTGTTCTGGCCTACCTGACCCGGAATCATCGTCATTCTTCGAGGGCCGATTGGCAGGGACGTCTGGAGGCCGGCCAGATATTTATCAATGAACGGCGGACCGAACCGGACGCCATTCTGAAACATGGGCAATTGCTCCTGTGGCGTCGCCCGCCTTGGGAAGAGCCGGATGCGCCGCTTTTTTATTCAATCCTCCACGAAGATGAAGACCTGCTTGCCGTGGCCAAGCCTTGTGGGCTTCCGACACTTCCCGCCGGCGGCTTTCTCGAACACACACTTTTTGCACTCGTGCGTAAAAACCACCCTGAAGCCAACCCATTGCACCGCCTGGGACGGGGGACCTCGGGGGTAGTTCTGTTTGCACGCACCGCACGGGCCGGATCGAGTGTCTGTGCGGCCTGGCGGCGAAAAGAGGTGAGCAAAATCTACCGTGGACTGGCCACCGGCTGCCCGGCTGAGGATAATTTTATTATCGAGGCGCCGATCGGACCTGTTCCACATCCAAAGATTGGAACCGTTAATGCCGCCTGCCCGAACGGAAAATTCGCTTTGAGCAGGGTAAGCGTCCTGGAGCGCAGGGGCGGCGTGTCATTATTGGAGATCAGGATCGAGACGGGAAGGCCCCATCAGATCCGCATTCACCTTGCATTTGCAGGGTACCCGCTTGTGGGAGATCGTCTCTACGCGGCGGGAGGAACCATCAGCGATCCGGAGACATTGCCCGGAGATACCGGCTATCTTTTACATGCCGAACGTCTTTGTTTTAGTCATCCGGCAACGGGATTACCCTTCGAAATCCAGTGCCCTCCTCCTCCCGGGCTTGCGTACACGCGGAAACCTCGTGATGAGACATCAGAAAGTCTGTGCACATCTCATCCTACTTGAAAAATCCGGCGGCTTTAAGGCATAAGATGATGGAAAATCATCATCAGACAGCCATTGCTATGATGTCTAATACCAATTTGCGTTCAAGGTGGTGCCAATGAATGACAAAGAAAGTGCGAGTTGCCTCCAACTTAGCCATTGCAGGGCCACTTAGGAGCGGCGCTGCGGTGGCGCCCAGCGAGGAACGCTGCAGCCACCGCGTGGGCCTGACGCTCTGCCTCACGCGCCTGCGCGTGTGGCAGAAATCCCGGGCGCGCGGGGGATCTTTAAAGTGAAAAAAGTCCCCCGCTCCTTTAGTTAGTTGAATCTTGAACGCAACTCGGTCTAACGCACCGTGTGCAAATCGAACAGAGGGCCTCAATGGTCATAAAATTTTCGCTTGAAATGCTCGAAACCGAGTACATTGAACTGGTGAAGCTCCTCAAGGCGACAGGCGTGCGCTCTAGTGGGGGAATGGCCAAGGTCGCCATCAGCGAAGGGCAAGTGCGTGTGGATGGACTCGTTGAGCTTCGCAAAGGCCGCAAGATCAGGCGGGGACAAAAAGTGGAATACAAGGGGAGCACGATCGAGGTCGTGTAGGACCTGGCGGAAATGAGGGCGTACCCCATCGGCTTCCGGGCAGGACGCGATGAAGTGTTAGCCGACTCCGGGAGTGGCAGGAGATCTATGGCTGAGGGAATGGAACCAAGAAGCAAATCACAGGTGAAAAGAGAGATGCTCGCCTTGCAGACCCTTGGCGAGAAGCTTGTGGGGCTGACAGCGGACCAGATAATGAAGATCGACATGCCGATGGAGCTCCGGGATGCTTTGCTCTTTGCCAAAACGATCAATAAGGGTGAGGCCCGGCGGCGGCAGCTTCAGTATATTGGGGTCCTTATGCGCGAGGCCGATCCGGAACCCATTCAGAAGGCTTTGGATACCCTTGGCAGGGGACATCTGCTGGATGCGAAACGATTCGAAGAGCTTGAACGATGGCGGGATGAACTGGTAAAGGGAAGGGATGGGATACTGGAGGAAATCATGGGCCGATTCCCTGGAGTTGACCGCCAGGCACTGAGCCAGTTGGTACTCAGCGCCCGGAAAGAGCGGGAGGTGAACAAGCCTCCAAAAGCATCACGCGCTCTATTTAGGTTCTTAAGAGCACTCTCAAAGCAACAGCTATTGCACAACGGATCTAAGCCCGGAGATCCATCAACTCAAGAGACACCTCAAAATTAATCGAATAGTTCTTCCGCTGCGCTCTGGAAACCTTTGCCCGATGCGTAGCAATATTCAACAAAGGAGGATTGATGCGTTCGATTCGATTTCGTTTCACCTCGTTATTATTCACCGCATTTGCCGCAAGCATGCTCGCTTCCTGCGCTACTACCCGGCAGGTTTCTCTCCAGCCCGAAAATGTCGCGCCGTCGGCGTTGCTTCCTGTTACACAAGGCGGAATCATTGACGGCCGGGCCCGCTTTCGTGAAATCTTCAAGGAGGTCCTATCTGTCCGGTCTCCAGAACTTCCGGCAGGCGCACATTATGATGACAGCGCCGCCCTCTGGAAGCTGTACGGTGAACCTGCGGCGACAGACAAACCTGTGCCCATGGGACCATCCAAGGGAGATTTTCGCGTAGTCATCGTTCCCGGTCTTTTGGCCGAGTGCGTGGCAGATATATCAACGGCCTTTGGTGACTCACGAAAACAATTGGAAGATATCGGGTACAAAACGGATTACATTCAGACCAAAGGGCGCCGGAGAAGCGCCGTCAATGCCGATCTTATCCGGGATGCCGTCACGGGAATGCCCACCGGGGAAAGGCTCATATTCGTCACCCACTCAAAGGGAACCGTGGACACACTTGAAGCGCTCGTGAAATATCCCTCCATTGCCGAACGGACGGCGGCCGTCATCAGCTTCTCGGGGGCCGTCAACGGCTCCCCCCTGGCGGATGCGTTCCCTGAGTTTCTACTTACACTTGTCCATGAGATACCGCTTTCGTCCTGCCCGCCGGGAGAAGGCACCGAGGCCGTCGAGAGTCTTCGACGCAACGTTCGGATTTCCTGGCTGTCCTCCCACCAGTTGCCCGGGAACGTGCGCTACTATTCACTGGCTGCGTTCGCCTCGAGGGAGAATACCTCCCGGATATTGCTGCCGTTCTACGATATCCTGGCGAAGACCGATCCCATCAATGACGGCATGGTCTTATGCTCCGACGCAATCATTCCAGGATCGATCCTGCTTGATTATCCGAATGCAGACCATTTCGCAGTGGCCATGCCCTTCAGCAAGCAGAAGGCGCCGGTGTTTGCCGCACTCGTTGACAAAAATGATTATCCACGCGCCGCGTTGCTGGAAGCCGCCTTACGCTTCGCAGAAGAAGATCTGGCTCAGACCGGTTCGGTGTCCTCGTCACAGTGACGCACGACTTCGGCCGGGTCTGGAAGCCTCTGCCTGTAGTCGTATACTCAAGGCGAAGTGAGTGCTCCCGAGGTGGTAAATACCTTGTTGATTGCCGCGTTACGTGCGCTGGTTGCTTAAGTTGCAGACGCTGCTTAACATCGGGATTGGCAAAGGACTACATAAATGCATTAGCGACTCGATTGTAATGGTAGAAGGTATTGTGCCGCACGAAGAGAAAAAATCGCGTATCCGCAAGCCCGAATGGCTGAGGCTAAAGCTTCCGGCAGGGCCGGATTACGAACTGGTCAGGTCGCTGATCGGCAGAAGCGCACTTCATACGGTGTGTCAGGAAGCCAAGTGCCCCAACCAGTGGGAATGTTTTACGAAGCAGACGGCAACTTTTCTGATTATGGGCTCTCGATGCACACGGGACTGCCGCTTTTGTGCGGTAGAACACGGACCTTTGGGACCGCCTGATCCCGAGGAGCCTTTCAGGGTGGCCGAAGCCGCTCAGAGTCTGGGATTGCGCTATGTAGTGGTCACTTCTGTCACCCGTGACGACCTTCCGGATGGTGGCGCCCATATTTTTGCAGCAACCATTAGAGAGATTCGCAAAAAAATTCCGGATGCGCAGGTTGAAGTGTTGATCCCCGATTTTCAGGGCCGCCCGGAACCACTTCTTACAGTGGTCGAAGCCCGCCCGGATGTATTGAATCACAACATCGAAACTGCCGAGCGCCTGTACCCGTCGGTCCGGCCGCAGGCTGTATATAAGCGTTCCACGCAACTCCTGCGCCGGGCGAAAGGCTATGATGCTTCTCTTCCAATCAAGTCCGGTCTTATGCTTGGCCTGGGAGAGTCGCCGGAAGAGATACACCAGACTCTTCGGGACCTCCTGGAGGCGGGTTGCACTCTGCTCACACTGGGCCAATACCTCCAGCCCTCGGCCGATCACATTCCGGTGGAACGCTTTGTCACGCCTGCAGAGTTTGACAACTGGAAAGAAATCGCGCTCGCAATGGGGTTTTCCCGAGTGGCGAGCGGCCCGCTTGTGCGAAGTTCCTATCACGCCAAGGACCTTTTCGGTGTATGAGTTTTGAGTTGTGAGTTTTTAGACTCAAAACTAAAAACTGGAAACTGAAAACTCCTGGAATTCGATGCCCTATTTCAAAACCAGCGACGGCTGCCGTATTTTTTTTGAACGCCAAAATCCCAGTTCACCGAAGCCCGTTATTGTTTTTTTGAACGGCGCCGCACAAACCACCATATATTGGACAACCATAGCCAACCGGTTGAAGAATGATTTTCAGATACTTGCCTATGACGCCAGAGCACAAGGACGCAGCGATCCAGGGAAACGGCCCCTTTCATTGGATCTCCACAGCGCAGATCTGTGTAATTTGCTTGAATACGCCGGGGTTGAGAAAGCTCACCTTGTGGGTCTGAGCCATGGCTCGTCGATTGCCCTTGCGTTTGCATCGCGGTTTCCTGACAAGGTAGACCGGTTGATGCTAAGCAGCGTCACAGCCGGGCCAACCTGCCGCGCGAGGCTGACTGTTGCGTCCTGGCTGAGAACATTAAAGCAGGAGGGCATGGAAGCCATGGCGTGGGCAGCCCTCCCGGTTGTTTTCGGTGAAAATTTCCTGCGGAAAAACGAAGGCAGGCTGGATAAAATAATGAAGGCTATCGTCAGGCGAAACAAGGAAGATGGCCTCATTAAGCAGCTTGAGGCAATGGCGGAGTTCACCCGGCCATCCTCTGCGGCGCTGGATATT
Source organism: Syntrophobacteraceae bacterium (assembly GCA_049520315.1). Lineage (GTDB taxonomy): Bacteria > Desulfobacterota > Syntrophobacteria > Syntrophobacterales > Syntrophobacteraceae > SbD1. The sequence goes on along the minus strand of JBEKPW010000023.1, from coordinate 86,336 downwards.
CGCTGCCCGGTCCTTGTCCTGTCGGCTTCCGATGACCCCCTTGTTACCGAGGAAGGCGCGCAGGAACTCGCCAGGCTTTGCAAAGGCCGCCATGAACGTCTTGCCGGGCTGGGGCATTCGATTCCGGCTGAAGCCCCGGAACTGTTTATCGATATTTTGAAGAAATTCCTTGCCGCAGATCAGGCGAGTTGACGGCAGACATCGAGATCTCGCCCGTTAATGCCTAACAGAGTCTGTAAACTGGACTGCAGACCTTGCGGAATTTTTGATTTTGCAGCCCGATTTTAAATAGTGTTCATCGGAAACACTGGGTGAAACATGAGCAGTTTCCGATTCAGATTTTTGACCTAAGAGAAAGGCATTTTTCGTCCTGACAAGGAAAGAGCTTGCCCTGAGCCCTGCGAAGGGAGGGGTTGCGTGGAGGCGTACCTATGTACCGCCTCTGGTCGTAGACAGGCCAGGGATAGCGTCGAGATCCTGGCTGGCGGTCCCACCGCCTCGCCCGCGGCGATTCTGCAAGCGGGCAACTTGGCCGGCGGTCCCACCGCCCATGGCGGAAAAGGACCCTTTCCGGACGGAAACTAAATAAGCGCATAATCGAAAGGGATCTCAGATGGAACAGCCCAAAAGAACTGTCTTATATGACAGGCACAAGGCCCTGGGTGCACAGATGGTGGAATTCGGGGGTTGGGATATGCCGCTTCAATACCCCTCAGGGGTTGTGGAGGAACATTTGAGCACACGTAACGGCGCAGGGATTTTCGATGTCTCCCACATGGGTCGATTTATCATCAGAGGCGCCAACGCGCTCCGGTTCGTCCAGCATGTCCTTACCAATAACGCTGAAGCGCTCGACCTGGCGCCGACAGGCGCTCAGTACACGCTCATTGCCGATGAAACGGGAGCGGCTGTGGACGATGCATTTCTCTATCGGTTCGTTGAAGGCGAGTATCTGCTGGTCGTCAATGCCGCCAACCGTCAAAAAGACTGGGACCACCTCCGGCCTTATCTCGAGACTTTCGGCGGCGTCGAACTGATAGATTGCACTTACGATATCGCCATGTTCGCATTGCAGGGGCCAAAATCCCGCGAGATGCTTGAGGCGGCGGTGGGTGCAAAACTCCCGGAAGAGCCGCCCGAAGCCGAAGGCAAAATCTCGACGCTATCCCTGACCTGTCCACGACCAGAGGCGGCCTCGCCGGCTGGCGGTCCTACCGCTTTAAAGGCGCCGCCGCAGGCAGCGCCGATCTCGGCTGCCGCTCCCAGCGGCTTGGCCGGCGGTCCCACCGCCACCGCCCCGTTTCGCAATGCCGTTGGCGTCGTCGAGATTTCCGGGGCCAGGGTTATGGTCGGCCGCACAGGTTACACCGGCGAGCCGCTCTGTTTTGAACTTTTTGTCGACCGGGCAAACGCACTGATGCTTTGGGACCTCCTTTTGAAAAAAGGGGCCAGGCCGGTCGGCCTTGCAGCGCGTGACACCCTGCGCCTGGAGTCCGCCCTTCCGCTTTACGGCCATGAGTATGGAGACGACCCGGACGGTAAAAAAATCCCCTGTTTTGCGGTGCCGATAGGCAAATTGGCCGTCAGCTTTTCACCGCTCAAAGGCGAATTTATCGGGCGGGCGGCCCTGGAGAAACAGTTTGCCGCCTATTCCAAAATTATCGCCCGCGATTACTCCGCCATTGCCGACCTGCCTCGCATGTTCAAATGTGTAGCGGTGGCAGACCGGGGAATTGCCCGGGCTGGAGCCAAGGTCTTCAAGGGAGACAGGCACGTTGGCTATATATCGAGCGGCACGATGGCGCCTTACTGGGTTTTCGAGGATAAAGGGCTTCTTTCCAGGCAAACCAGTGAGCGCAAGCTGCGCGCCATATGCCTGGCCTACATTGACAGCGACATCATAGAAGATGACAGACTCAGCATTGACATCCGGGGGAAGCTCGTGGATGCGGTCGTTGTGGAATACCATCTCCGATCCGAAGCACCCCCGTATGCCCATCCTATTATCTACGGCCATGAGCTTCCCGCCGGTGCGCCTATCCCGGCCCTTTCCTGCCCAAAGGCGCCGCCGCAGGCTGCGCCCATCCCGGCAGGCGGTCCCACCGCCCCCAGTTCTTCGCCCGCGGCGATTCTGCAAGTGGGCAATTCGGCTGCCGCTCCCAGCGGCCTGGCAGGCGGTCCCACCGCCCTGCTGAAAAAGGCGGTGGAAAATACCCGGTGGCGCCAGCAGGAGTGCATCAACCTGATACCCTCGGAGATGACGGCCTCGCCGATGGTGCGCCTGCTCTCGGTAATGGACCCTGCCTTTCGGTACGCAGAGCATAAAGAGTCGAAGGCTTTTTACGATTCCGAGATCTTTTATTATCAGGGGACTGATTTCATCGCCGAAGTGGAACGGCTCCTTGAAGGACAAATGCAGGAATTCCTCGGGTGCGCTGAAGTCGATACGCGAGTTATCAGCGGGCAGATGGCCAATGCAGCCGTGTTCAGCGCTATGGTCGACTACATCAACCGCGCCGACCGTAGGAGCGAGCCGCGCCGTATTCGCCGGGTAATGAACAACCACATCGGCAAAGGAGGTCATCTCAGCGCGCAGCCCATGGGCGCACTTCGCGACTTCGTTGCCCGGGACCCGCAAACGGAACGTCCGGCCGTAGTTAATTTTCCGGTTCTTGATGAAAACCCTTATAAAATCGATGTCCCGGCGGCTCTCGAACTGATCGATGCCTTCCGGCCGGAGCTTATCATTTTCGGAAAAAGCATGGTTCTTCATAAAGAGCCCGTAGCGGAAATCCGCAGGTACCTGGATGCCGCGCACATCGATTCGGTGGTGATGTATGATATGGCCCACCTACTGGGGCTTATAGGCCCTCATTTTCAGCAGCCTTTTGCTGAAGGGGCCGACCTGGTTACGGCATCGACGCACAAGACGTTTTTCGGCACGCAGCGGGGCATAATAGCGAGCCGCTTCGAGGAGCATGAGGAGCGATACGACCTTTGGGAGGCCATCCGCCGGCGCACTTTCCCCGGCTCCGTGTCGAACCATCATCTGGGGACCATGCTGGGGCTGCTCATGGCCGCCTATGAGATGAACTGCTTCAAGGACGAATATCAGCGCAAGGTAATCGCCAACGCTAAAGCGTTCGCCCTGGCCCTCAGGGACTGCGGTTTCGATGTGGCCGGCGACCCGGACATCAGCTTTACCGAAACCCACCAGGTGATACTGAACGTCGGCTACGCCAGGGGACCAGAGGTTGCGCGCAGACTGGAAGCCAACAATATCATTTGCAACTACCAGGCTACTCCCGAGGATGAGGGGTTCACGGCCTCGAGGGGCATTCGCATGGGAGTGTCGGAAATGACACGGTTCGGGATGGGGGAAGGGGATTTTCGCGTCCTCGCATTCCTGATGAAAGAAATCGTAATTGACGGTGCTGATTTGGTCGAACAGGTCAAAGCGCTGCGTGAACCATTCCGTGAATTGCGCTTCTGCTTCACCGGCGACCAGTACGCAGATCTCGTGGAGAGTCTGCATGAGCTTATATAGTGCGGGGAGAAAAAGAGAAAAGCCCGGACTCCGAGGGCCTCAGATCCGGGCTTTTTGATTTCTGATGGCGGAGAGAGAGGGATTCGAACCCTCGGTAGAGCTTTACACCCTACACTCGCTTAGCAGGCGAGTGAATGCAATTCAACCCTTGTTGTCAAATCTGTAAAACCGCTTCATTCCTCATTTTAATTGTTCCCTCCCGACCCCTCTATGACCGTAGTTTCCCCTAAAGGGGTGCCCCAGGGGTGACGCTTGGAGTCCAAAATATCGGCTATTTCCCTTACCTCGGGGCTGAGATCGTGGAGGTAATTTTCCGTTGTCGTCATGCGCCGATGCCTGAGAAACTTTTGAATTTGTCCGACAGTCGCCTTGCCCGAATCCTTCAGGATCGATGCAACGTGGTGCCTGATCGAATGAAAGGTAAACGGTTTCACGCCAGCCCGGGCGCACAGGTTTTCCATCAGATGCCGGATGAATTTCTCATCGCGGGTATACTTCGTTCCGGTTCTCGGGTTGGTAAAAACATAAGGCGATTTCTTGTCCCTTGATTTCCACCGGGCTTTCAATGTCGTCTCAAGGGCCGTGGTAAACTGAAGGTAATCTTCCTCAGCTTTTCCGCCCCTTCGCTTCCGGGTCCAGAGCCTGACCCATCGGCGTTCAAAATTCACATCCTCCCAGATTAAGCGTAGAATCTCGCTGATCCGCCCTGCAGTATGATAGAGCACGATCACGAGTTCCATTTCCTCACGATTTGCCGCCATAAGGACCTTATCTATATCCTCGACCGGTGGAACATATTTTATGAACTGATCTTCCGGATACGGTTCGGCTGTGGCTGGCGGGTTTTCGCGTGCCAGGCGCTTTTTATATCCCCAATTATAGAGGGTGTTCAGCTCGCGCAGATAGCGGTTCGCACGCTTATTTCCATCCTCTGATTTGGAGCCCTCTCTGACCTTCTCCAAGAATTTTAATATCTGGATTTCCGTAACGGCATCGGCCGGGAAAGTAGAGACGCGCTCCCTTTCTTCGTCTTTCGCCGGCTGTTTTGATGGAGCTGGATCAATGAAGGAAAGAAAGCTCTTGAATATGAGCTTCTTTGACCGGTAAGTATTCTTTGCTATGCGGGGCTGCATGAAATCGAGATATTGGGTTGCGAGTTCATGAAAGGAGACCGTGAGGGTCTCGGGGCCTTTTAACTTCTTTTTCTCCGCGGCCTCTTGCTCCGCTGCGGCCTTCCTTGTCACGATCCCTTTTTTTCCGTACTGCTGCCCCTTGTGCTTGAATTTGTACCGGTATCTGCCTGTTTTCGGGTCTTTCCATACCGTCATTTTTCAGGGCCTCCACCACTTCCAGGAGATCAAAGCGCGCTCCCTTCAACGTCCGGCCGCGCCCTATAAAGAAATGAGGCAACGTCCGCCATCGCTTCCGCAGCGTGTTGGGATTGGCTCTTAGGGTAGCCGAAAGTTCGTTGAAGTCAACTATCTGCACCAACCTACCCAATTTTCGGTGATTTGTTCGCCATCTCGCACTCGGCGCCCGCTCTGTTCCCTGCCCGAATGAAAGGACTCGATATCTGACCTGAAAGGGGATGATGCCCTGCAGGGTTGCGTGTGGTGAGTTGTATCGGCTCTGCGCTTGGCACAGGATCAGGAACATTCGCCTGAGATTGGAAGCATTGTTGGATAGCCGGCTGTTCTGAGATGAAAGGCTTCCGGTTTGATTCCTCAGTGACCTTGGATTGCCGCTCTGAAATGAATGCGTTGATGTCCACTGTTCGACCCTAATACTATTAAGGTTATTTAGGTTTTATTTATAAATAAATAAAATTAGAATAATCTAAGTATTTAGTATTATTGAGACTATGAAGGTTATTCCAGTTATGATGGTTTTTAGTAAAATCGCTGCAAGCTTTTTTTACCATGTTCCAAAAACGCAAAAAGTTAAATAAAATCAACCCCCACCTGAAATCATTAAGGAATTCCCGTTTTTGGTAGGGTGGAAATTTTTTTTCTGGCGATTTGAAAAAGGCCTCTTTTCCCTCATAACCCACATAGTTTCAATAATATCCGTTACTTGAACTAATCTGGTTTTTTTACAAACCTGAATAGTTCCCCCAAAGCTGAATAGTTCCCTGAAACCTGAATAGTGCTTCCAATCAAACATCATCTTCTGTCCATTCAATTGTTTGCCCAAGGACTTTTTCGAAGCTTTTCCGGCAATCATCAAGGATGGGAAAGACGAACCACCATTCCTGGCCTGCCCCATCGGTTCGAGTCAGGTATCGTCGTTTTAAACCTGGGCAGAGTTTTTTTATCCGGCGTCCGAAGGAGTTGGGAGCTGGGGCGTAATTGTGTCCGAGCTTTTTATTGAATTCGATAAATTCACTGTATAGTTTCGCGGAAGGTATGGAGTCGGGCCAATGGACATCGTTGCCTTCCGGACTCGCTTGCTGGAGTTTATCAAGCCAGAATTTTTGCACGGGCTCCAGACCCTCTTCGATCTGAGCAAGAAGGGCATCGGTTTTGGGTGCGAGCATGAGAGCGGTCTGATCGTATTTGTGTTCCATGAGATCAAAGAGCATGGCCGCATGGCCGCCGTTTTTGATTTCGGCATGGATAGGGGCAAAATATTTAAGATCCTGCCGGTAGATTTCCGCCACATCGATTACAAGGAATCGTCTTTCGCCGATCCCGGCCGGGATGACCCAATCTTCATTGCTCCCGACCATGAGGCGCATGTGGTTTTTGACGGGGAAAGAGTCTTTGCCTTTGGGCTCGACGCGGATGGTAGGCTCAGTGATGATGCCCTTAATGATTGATTCTGAGAGTTTGTCTCCTGCCCAAAAGCATTCATCGGCGAATACGACCAGGGCATCTTTTTGATGCTGGTTGAATTTCCCGACGAGCTGGGATTGATGGGTAATGTGGAGGAAATGGCCTCCGAAGAGTTCTCCAAAAGTTCGAGCAAAGATGCCCTTGCCGGTGCCCTTGCCGCCACGCATGACAATACTTACGCCTGGGCGTTCTCCACCTGGGTTCTGAATTGCATCGGCCATCCATGCGAGGATGTATTCGAATATGGCCGCATCTTTCCTGCATATCACATGATAGATATGCTCCTGGAGGCGTTTCCATGAACCCTTCTTTGGCTCATAGGCCATGCCGCGAAAGAGATTATAGCAGCCTGGGACATCCTCGCCCGGGGCGAAAACCATGCCATTATATTGCCTTCGATTTTCATGTTCTAACCAGATGTTTGCGATACTGACGGCCTTGATCTTACCGGTTCCATTGGGAATAAAGATTTTCTGATTTTGATGGAAAGTTTTAAAATCTGCAGGAGAGCTGAATGTGAGGTCGGGCCTTCCAAAAATGGGGTCAATGATTTCGTTCATAACCAGACATTTACCGCCGAGCATGAGGATAGCGTGTTTTTCATTTAATTCCCGAACGCATCGATCAACGGGGTCCTCATCGGTTCCGCCCGGGCCCGCCTCGCCGAATCTCTTTTTAAACTCTTCGGCGCTGATCCATTCAATCGCCTCGAGGTCCTCTTTGGTCTTTTTATGCTTCATGAACCAGTCGGTGAGGTCCTCTTTTTCTCCCATGAAATCGGGCCAGACGCGGCATTCGACTTTTTTGCAAAAGGCAGGAAGGTGCTGAATTATCCGAAGGATTCCTTTAACGCCGGCCTCGTCATTGTCGTATGCGATCCGGACGTGCACCCCCTTGAATTTAGGGTTCCATTCATCGTTCCAAGTTTCGGCGCCTGCGGTCTGAGTAATGGATTTGAGATCATGGGATAGCCCGCAAAGACAATCTGGTTCACCTTCCACGATATAGATGATCTCGTCTTGCTCTTCGGCTTCCCGAATGACATGAAGCGGGGAGAGCCTAGCCTGTCCATAACCTACCCATGTCCCCTTTTTCCGGGATCCGGTTGAATAGGACATGAGTTTGGATTCGCCTTCGGCAACCTTTGGTTTGTAAGAGCGGAGGTTTACGAGGCGGCCAAGGTCATCGAGGACAGGAATCGTGATCCGCTGCGCGTCGACAAAGCCGGGCTTGAAGATTTTTTTCGCGTTGTAGCCTATGCGATATTGCCCGATGATTTCGAGGGACCATCCTCGCCTTTCTTGGAGGTATTGGAGAACTGCATCGGGGATGACTTTAAACAGATCAAGCGTTTCAATCGGAATGATCTTCTCATCGTCGGATTTTGTGCGTGCACCGCTGGATGGAACGTTGTAGGTCTTGCAAAGGTCCTGGAACGCTTCTTTTTCCGAGAGTCCATGTTTTTTAGCATGAAAGCTGATGACATTGCCGCTCTGACCACATCCAAAGCAATGATGTTGTCCGGTGATGAGATTCACGCTGAAGGATTCGTCATTATCTGTATGAAATGGGCACAACCCTAAGAGCTGGTCGCCGGAGATTTTGGCCTTCCCGACGTGCTCGAGGTAATAGGTCCCATACGGAATATGAGCATCGAGATCAATGCGTTCGCTCATACCCTCGCCCCCGGCCATGGACGCGAAGCAAAATTCATTTTCTCCCCTCCCCCCATTCTTTATCTGCACTTTAAGAGGCTCCCCCCCGAGACGCCTCCATTCTGGGTTTTGCGTATCTGGTCAAAGAATTCAGTTGGTTTTGCATTGCTGAGATCGCGCTGAGGTCCAGGGCCTCCAATAATGCTCTCCTGTCCTCAGTTGTACACGCTCATTACGTGGCGGACTTTACGGACCCTGACAATGCCGTTTCCTTGGTTAAAAAAGACCGGATATGAACCTAAATTCTTAAGCTGCCTCAGTTCCTCCATGATTTTTTCATCCAGCATTTCGAAAATCTCAGGATGATTTATGCAACTTTCGCAAAGGCCGTAAGAAAGGATGAGCCCAGCAGGATTCAAACCGAGTGAGGCGGCAACCCATGGTTTCAAGCGATAAGAGCCGAAGGTGGAAGGTTGACCATCACAAATGATGCAGCGAGAGCCGGTGTCCATAGCGATTCTTGCGGCGAGGAGACCTGAATCATCTCTGATACTTGTACGTGCATCGCGGTTCTTCATTCGGGCGTTGCCTTGATCGTTTTGAATCTAAGCAGGTTGTTGGACTTTATGTTTCGTTACCCTTCCACTTTCCATATGGTTTTCATTGAGCCATCCCTCAACATCCTGGATGGAGTAGCGGACCCGGCCGCCTATTCGAAAAAACTTTGGTCCTCCGCCCTCCCTCCGCCTCTTCCTGACCCAAAAGACGGAAACACCCAACATTTCACCAACCTGGCGCTCGTCAATTAGCCGCATGTTACCTCCCAGCCTTGATTACATTTGGATTCGTTTGTTTATTTTTGAGCCGATTATGGACGGAAACATTGAAATTGGAAGGGGAGTGAAAAAACTTTTTGAGTACCAAGAAATTTGGTTAGCTTGGGCGCAGCGCGTGTTGGGGTTTATTTATTCGAAGTGCTTCTTGACTTCGAGTTCCAATTCCTGGGGCGTGATTTCTTTCGTTTCCGAAAATAATTTTTTTATAATTTTTCTCTTGAGGGCCAGGGTGATGTCCTCGATAGGAAATTTATCTTTCAGGTATTGGAGTTTAGCCCACGGATTATCATCTCCGCCTGGGAAATATGGATCTAAGCCTGGGAAACATAAATCTAAGAAGGTTGGGAAATAAATAGAATCTACGAAGTTTGGATCTTTTTTCCAAACCTTTATTACAGGCGATTTGCGGTAAAATTCGAGGATTGATGCTTGCGGAAAATTCTCCAAACCAAGGTCGTTCACCCATCGCTTGCTGATGATTTCTATTCCTTCGCCTTCGGCCGGTATACCGTAACACTTTGAAAGGAAAAGGAGTTCACGGCATATAGTCAAATTCCTGTATTCCAATTGGTCTGGCTTGTAACAATGTTTCCCCCCACTAAAATCAGGCCTCAAACCAAGGATCTGCTCAAGCCTGTTTTCACCCTGCTCCCTTTCATCGATGTTTTTAAGGACATTTGTTTCCCAGTAATCATGGTAAGTTAGAAAGCCTCCCCCAAGCCATTCAATTACCCATTCCGGTTCAGTCAGATACCAGTGGGTGCGCTCCCAAAAATCAAGTTTAAGACGACCCAGCCATTTAAGTTCATTCCATTCACGTTTAGGTCGCCGCGGGTTATCAGAAAAAACTGATTGTCTTTTTCTGAGTGCGCACACGAACAAGAATGCTTCTACGGCATACCTTGGGTTTTTGGATTTCATGTAATCGAGCTTGAGTTCAATGATCTTTTGCAGCGACCTCTTCAAGGCGGGATCGTTTTCAACTAATGATCGAGGTGTGGCAGGATGGGTATAAACTACGTGGACTTCTGCTTCGCGGCAAAGTGCTTCAAGATCTTCCGTTTCCGACCTCTGAAATCGAAGTCCGGGGAAGAAATCGGGATTATTGTGCTCCGTCATGTTGGCGCCTCCTGGAGCGCTCCTGGAAGAGGTCCGGAGAAGGCCGGCCAGGATACCGGCCTTGTCGGGCTGCAGACCCTATCCCCGGAAGCTGAGTAACTTTTTAGACTCTCACCAGCTCACTATCTAAGTCATTGAATTCTCGAAGATAGCATGGTTGTATCGCATCCATTCCACACAACAGGATTTGAATCGCATTCTTGTTACTTTATGCGACACAATCTATTTTGTATCGCATGTGCGCGACTCAAGAATCAATCTTCAGTGATCCGCAACAGCTCAGGGAAAACCCACAGCGAAGCTCGACGCCCCTTTGCTTCGCGTAATGAGTTTATAACCTTGGCCTCCTTGAGGGCAGATAGCATTCGAAGGGCCGAATCCCTTGGGATATTCGAGACCTTCATAAAATCAGTGCTCAGAAAGATGGGCTGAGAGAACATGGAATCGATTACTTTAACCGCGTATTGGGATCTTGTTATCTCAGGGACAAGCTGTTTCATGTGATTATATAAATCAAGAATTGCCTTCGCTTTTTTGCCATTTTCCTGAGCCTGTTCCATAACGGCTTTGAGGAAAAATCCGATCCATCCATTCCAGTCACCATCACGCGAGATCGCATTCAATCGCTCAAAATAGGTTGGCCTGTTTCGTTCCAAGTAGAAGCTTAAGTAAAACATTGGGCTGGAGAGAAGCCCTTTATGGTAAAGAAAGATCGGAACCAGAATGCGGCCGATTCTGCCATTCCCGTCAAGGAAAGGATGTATCAGTTCGAATTGCGCTTTGATAATTGCGAGTTGAATTAGCCCATCCTTTTCTTCAAAGTGGACGTACTTTTCCCAGTTTGACATTGCGGGCAGTATTTTTTCGGGCGATGGTGGAACAAAGGTAGCCTGCTCAATAGTTGTCCCAAGGGGACCAATAAAGTTTTGTACTCGACGGAATTCACCAGGATCTTTATTTTTGCCCCTCACGCTTTCAAGCAGAATACGATGGAGATCTCTGACCAAGTTTAGGCATAAGGGCCTGTTTTTTAAATCTTCCATCGCGAAAAACATGGCAGTGCGGTAATTAATGATCTCGTGAATATCGGCCGCTTTTTCGGGCGCTATTTTTTCGCTTGGATCAGCCTGGAATTCGAGGACCTCCTCGAGAGAGGCTTGAGTTCCTTCGATCTTAGAAGACAAGACAGCTTCTTGTGTTGTGAGAGGGGACAGGAGAACGGCCGGATTCACTATGCTCTGCAGAATGCCGTCATAACGAGCGAGGGCGGCGTTTGCTTTCCCAATCAGCGGAATGTGATCTTCCCACCTGATGTTGGTTAAGGGCAGGTTCTCAGGTATATACGGTTTCATTCTCCCCCCAGGATTACTTTTCGATTTTCAATATCCGCTCGATTTCCCCCCTGGAAATTATCCAGCTTCGACCGAGCTTGGTTGCCTGGATCGTCCCGGATCGCAGCCAGCGCCTGACGGTTTCAATGGATTTCCCGAGAATCTGCGCAACCTCCTCCGGGTTGTATGCCTCTTTTTGTAAGGTGGCCATAAGAGCCGCTTTCCTTTCGTCTGGCAATTCCTGAAAAAGATCAAGAAGGCGCCGGGCCCTGAAGTCCCGCCCAAGCCTATCCTGTTCATCCTCGTCTGAGAATCCGCGCGACTTGGACATTGCTCCAGCCTTTGCCTTTTTTCGTCACATACCCGTTTTGGTTAAGATACCGGGCAATCCCGTTGTCGCTATGACCGTCAGCTTTCAGTGATTCGATAAGCCGGATGATCGCCTGTTCCTGCTCATTTGCGATAAGGACCTTGATCACCTGTTGCTGCCCATTTACCATCAGGACCTTACCGCTTGCGGCCAGAGAGAATCCAAAGGGTACATCCCCCCCGGTTTTCTCACCTTTATCCTTCTTAAAGCTGAGGGCTGCCTTTGTGCGTTCCCCGGCCTGTTCCCGCTCAAGCTCGTTCATGGCGCCCATCACCTTCAGCATGAAGCGGCCGGTTGCCGTGGAGGTATCCAAGCTTTCCGAAATAGAGTGAAGCTCGACATTACCCTTGATGACATGCCGGTCCACGAATTCAAGAAGGTCTTTCGTGCTCCGGGTAAAACGGCTGATCGAGTAAACGACAACCGAGTCCACCTTCCCGGCCCGGCAGAGGGAAAGGACCTCCTGAAAGCCTTCACGGTTTGCCTTGCTTCCAGACTTGCCGGCATCGGTCACGGTCCCTATCAGCTCCATATCTTTCAGGGCACAGTAAGCTTTGATCTTTTCCGCCTGAGCTTCCAGGGAGATCCCTTCATTGACCTGCTTCGTTGTGCTCACTCTGACGTACCCGATGGCTTTCATTATGGCCCTCCGTGTTGGTGTACTTCCACACTACATAGCGCAACATTGGATGTCAAGATGGAAAATAAAGCGACGATTTTCTAGACACATGGTGCGAAGTGTCTAGCTCGGGCTACACCTGTTCGAAGAGTTTGGAATTGTTGCAACGAGATTGCATAAATTATCAAAGGGAGGGATGAAATCCCGTGATCGATGGTTCCCGCCAGGCGCTCGTTGGGTGACTCATTTCGATGCTCCGGGGAAATCCTTTTGCGGAGTATAATAATTCGTTGCGGGGGCTGCCGTCTTTGGAGAAATGGGCAGATGTCAATTGAAAACTGTTACAAAGGGTCCCCTCGTAACAGAGAGGATACTGGAATAGGTCACCGGCTTTCGGAACCGCATTCGATCTTACTAAAATAGACGGAAGGAATTTTAGATCCTGCGCCGAGGCTCGCATGGCGGTCGGATTCCACATAGCTCAAACTTTCGTGATTCCCGTCGTTCCAACCGATGAGCCCGAAAATGCCTGTTTCACCATTGTCAGCCATCGGCTGTTCGAAATTCAATCCAAAACCGTCGTGCCCGCTACCAAGGATGAGAATTTCAGGTATGATCCAGACATTGAAAGCTTCTGGATGGTCCACCGCATAACGCCACATAGGAGAGATGCAGCAACTTTTTTCAGAAAAGCTAACGTTGTGAACAAAGGAAAGTCAGCATTTTCTGCCGCTCCTCATCCATATTTTCAGTCGAACGGAGGAAAGATTTTTCAAGAAAGGCGAAAAATATCACTATATTGAAAGGCTCCCAGGCTCTTTTGAACGCTCTGCTGAAGTGAACTCAATTTTTGTTTTTCACGCGATTAAGCAAAATTTAGATAAAATTTGATATATAACGAAAATATATACCTTATTTCGTAAATTCCGGAGCCAGCTCATTCCACCAAATCGCCCCTAGTCTTGATTATCCTTAAATGTCAATCATCTACAAAAATAGATGCGAATTTTCGCCCCTTGGCATCAATGTTGCCCAATCTATCCAGCAACTGCGGAACTTAAGAGCAGAAAACCAATTATAAGAAAAGGAGAAAAGAAATGAAACGGATTATGAGTGCTTTGATTGTGTTGGCTATGATGTTCGCTGTGGTTTCAATAAGCGAAGCCGGATGCTTTCCTTGCAACCTATTTTCCAACGACAAAGACACGGCAGTTTCCTCCGACATACACCCCATGTGTTGGGTGGGATATTGCCCCGATATGAAAAAGTATCGGGGGATGGAAGGAAGAGATGCGGATAAACCTCGTCTGATTGCTCCGAACTATATGAGCAGCCCAGGAGTCTAACTGCTGAGTCTCCACAGTTGTAAAATGGATGAGGGGGGCGGCCGATCCGCCTCCCTCATCCATTTTTGGCGCTTCTATATAGGTTTTATTCTCCTGTTTGTTTCGTTTTGGGCATAGTGAAGACGAAATTCGAGCCGGTCTGGCTTGCCTCATACCAAATATCTCCACCGTGCCTGCGTATTATTTCGCGCACCCGGTACAGTCCCAGGCCTGTTCCAGCGGTGGCGTTTCCATCAGCGCTTCCGATGCGGCCGAACTTGGTGAAAAGCTTGTCGCGATGCTCCTCCGGAACAGTTTCCCCGCTGTTATACGCGTTCAAACGATAGTGTCGGCCGTGGTCCTCACAGCCGAAAAAAACCACACATCCTTTCCCGCCATATTGGACGGTGTTTGTAATCAGGTTCCGATACAGGCTCCTGATCCATCTCCGGCCCGCATGAATAATCACGGTCAATAGCTCTCCTCCGCCTTATGAAAATGGGGCGCCGACGGTTTCGAATTTGCCCTGTGCAGCATTTCACGTGGGCTGGAGGGGGTAGACGCCCGTATTGTTCATACCTCAACACGACGAAATACTAATCGAGGCCAGAGATGGCATAGAGGATCAGGTACAGAAGATCGTGAAAGAGTCGATGGAAGAGACATTTAGGCAGATCATCCCAGAGGTCTCGTTTGTGGCGGAGATGAGAGTGACTGAGGATTGGGGATGAGATTCATTGGAGTGATGTGATCGTTTCAATTCGATCTTACTCGCTTCACAGCCAGTTTCCGATCTCGTCCGGTATGCCGCCGATTTTTGACGCCTCAGGGGAATTCACCCGCTCTTACCCCTAATACACGCACATCAATGCACCGAGGCTACCCCGGACCCGCAGACCGTCAAGGCGATTTCGAAAATAAAGAGCATTAATCTGGTCCGTCGTGGGACTCTCTACCCGACGGAAGCCAATCTTCCTCAGATCATTTGCTAACACTTCAGGTCTAAAAAAGCCTCGGAATGGCTCGTCCGCTCGGACGACTCTTTCGCTTAGGGCGCCCAATGCTATTTTTTCGACTTCAGACAACGCTTGATGCGCGAGCGCGTAATCGAACGCGATTGCATTGTCCGGGCAAAGGGAGCGGATCAATGTAAAGGTTGCCATCACCGCCTCATTTGTAAGATACTGCGTCACTCCCAGCCACGAAAAAAAGGCTAGCTCGTCGAGCCTGAATCCCGCCCTTTCCAACTCTATTTCCAGCCTTTGATGTTCAAAGTCGACAGGAACGAAAGTCACAGAAGAAGGGACAGGTATAGCCGCTAGAGCTAAACGACGGCGTTTCCATGCTTGTGTGTCGGGATGATCGACTTCGAATACTCTCAAACCGGAATAGGGGTTTCGGTATGGAAAAGCATCCAAGCCAGCGCCCAAAGTTACGTATTGGGCTGTCCCCGCTGCAATTGCTCTCGCGAGTTGGTCTTCGGCATATCGACTTCTTGCAGCTATGAAAGCGCGCATGTACCGCAATATGGGAAAATATGCAGTCAACCATCCGAACAGGATTGATGTGGTTGCTTTTGGTCCGATGATCCATGGGGCAATGGGATCTTCCAAGACGTGTGGAAAGTCGAACAGTTGGTGTTCTGCTCGACGGATTGCCGCACTCTGAGCGGTCTTGCTTGGGAACCCGATCTTCATAGATGCGTCCTTAACTTCCGAAGACTGTACACAACGGAATTATGGCGCCGATTACTGTGCAATTTCAAGGACATAAAAATCGAATCTAAGACGGAATAGCACCAACTTCAGCGCCAAGCATCCCAACCGCGTTTTCGGATCTGGTCTTTGCCCGAAAAAACTTCGCTTCCGCGCCTGAGAATGGAAAAAGTATACAATCTCCGAATCACAAAATTAAGTACAAAGAAGCATTCCAAGTCAAGCCCAAGCTGGAAACTCGCAAGAGGTGCGAAAGGGTAGGTATTTCTGTTAAGTTAGCGGCATTAGGCCCGACCCCGAATCCACAACCGCCACTCCTTTCTCGACTTCAAAGTCAGTCGTTGGATCACGCTTAGGCCGGGCGTGGTTCCCCGGAGCCGGACACTTTCTATTTCTTGACCGTCTCTACGACGGTATTACATGCAGGTGGGTCCAGATCAATCTTCAAAGTCGTCATGAGTCGGCCCATCATCATATAATAGCCAATACTCATCAATAGCTCCACAATCTGGCGCGGTGGAAAGTGCGCCTGCAAGCCGGCAAAGGTCTCCTCGGAAAGAAAAGGGCCGACCACAACTTCCTGTGCCGCATGGAGGACCAGCTTCATGCGCAGGTCAAAGGCCACAGACTCCGTACTGCCTTGCTTCACGAGAGCAATCTGCTCGTCCGTAACTCCCGCGGCCTTGGCAATTGGCACGTGCTGGACCCATTCATAGTCGGCTTCGGCATGTTTTGCCACCTGCAGTATGGCCATCTCGCGGAGATGGGGCGCCAATTCCTGGCCTCTCAGGATGGCCTTGCCCAAAAGCAATATGGGGTCGAGGGCGGTCTCTGCGTGGGCAAGCATCTGGAAAAGATGCAGTGGGGGAAGTTGTGCTAGCCTCCGCTGGGTCTCGCCCAACAACTGTGCCGGATCGGGATAGCTTAAACGCGCCAAAGTGAATTTCTCCTTTTTCTCCAGGGCTTGAGACTTGTCTAACGAATGGTGGAGAGTCCACCATCAACGACGATGGATTGCCCCGTAATGTAGCTCGCCTCATAGGATAGTAGAAAGACGGCCGCGTACGCCACCTCCCAGGCCGTCCCTTGCCGAGCCAGTGGGATCGGTATCTTCGCGCGACCAGGACGGATGCGCGTGGCCATCCTCCCTAACGACGTGTCGATGAGGCCGGGTAGGATCAGGTTAACGCGGATGCCTTTCGGGGTCGCCTCCTTGGCCACGCATATGTTCAGTCCCGCGAGCGCAGCCTTTGAAGCAGTATACGCGGGATAGTCGGTGGGCAGAACCGCCCCCACTGAGGAAATGAACACAATGGCGCCTCGTGGCTCCATAACCGGCAATGCGTGTTTGCTACACAAAAAGTGAGCGCGTGCATTCAAGGCAAACACCCAATCCCAATCAGCGACGCTCGTCTGGGCTAATTTCTGTCCGCGGCCCATGCCCACATTAACGATCAATCCATCCAAACTGCCGAATTGCTCGACAACGGCCTGGATCATCTGTTGAACGTCGGCCTCCTTGGTGGCATCGACCGTCATCGAAAGCGCTCTAGCACCCTGGGCTTCGACCAGATGGGCGGTTTCGGCAGCCGCGTCGGTATTGATATCGGCGACGGCCACGTCCGCAAAGGATGCTCATGGCACGTCCGTTCCCGATGGGCGCATCCGGTAATTGATGGCTCTGTTGTCCTCCTCCAACCACAAGAATGCGGCGTCCGGTCAAACGTGATCTTCCGGCGGCATTTCCTTGAGCTTCAGCAAATAAATCAGTTGACATGATCGCATTTGCTCCCTGCATCTCTCCTGAATAATGCGTCGACTTGGCCCCCAACTGGAGCCGAACCTCATTTCCAGCTCGGATTCCATCGGAAAAAGTCCTTGGAATGTCGAATGTCTGTAAATGATACGATATTCCGATCAGAACCAGCAACAAAAAGCGGCGATCAGGCCTATTTGGACAATTTGAGGACATACCACCTTCCCGCACTTGAAGGTCTCATTTACAAACTACCTTATGATCCAGTGCATGCAGTAAAGCAGAATTTTGAAGGACTATGATTGCCGGAATGGTCACATAAGAATGAAAAGGACCGGCCGCCGATTAATTCCTGCGAGCAGTCCCTTCAGGATCGTCTTGTTGAACGTGGGGTGATTTCTATTTGATCTTTTCGCTTAGAGTCTTGCCTGCTTTGAACTTGACAGCTTTTGACGCCGGAATTGTGATCTTCTCTCCAGTCCGGGGATTACGGCCTTCACGCTGAGACCTTGCCATGACGCTGAAAGTCCCAAAACCTACCAGTGTGATCTTGTCACCGCCTGACAAAGCCTTGGAAACAGCTGCAACGAATCCGTCTAATGCTTTTTCAGCCTGTGATTTGGCAATTCCAACTTCATTTGCGATTTTTGCGACTAATTCAGCTTTCGTCATTTCCTTTCCTCCTCAAAGATTGAATGCATTTCCTACCCCTAAAATCTCTGATTCACGACTCCACATTTAGGATTTGTTCGTATAAAAAACGGCCTATTCTTGCACCAGTCCAGACAGCACTTCGTGAACTATCGCCGTCAAATTGATCAGACGTGGAGCTTTGATGTCATTAAGGCGCTGGTATAAGTGCGTAAAATTCGACTGATCTTGGATATAGAGACATGCAAGTTTTCCAGAGGTCTTTTCGTGAAAGAAAACAAAGTACGCTGGATTAGGTCTTGAAAGGTCTTCAAGCACTGGAGCATCCTCCGGACGGGGATCGTGTCCCATCCATGCTGTGAAACGACTTTTCATCCCGCCCGACACGTAGTCCACCCATGCGCTGATACATTTTCTTATCGCCTCGTCGAGCACCCTTCCGTATTCCGATTCCTGTGCTGACTCAAAGGCTAACGACGATGCCAGTCTCATTGAATGGTCTTCATCTGCCAATGCTTTCATTAGACCGATCCTAACGATATCTTCAACCCCGTACTCGTTCCGTGTTCCTGATCCTCCGCGGGTGGCCCCCGTTGGCTTAACAATCCCCATGTCCGCCCATCGCGCTAATTTGCCGCTCTCAATGCAAACTTTCCTGGCAACGTCCGCGCTGAAGAACTTTTTCTGCAGGTCAAACTTCAAGATTGCCTCGGTTCTGCGTGCTGTTAAAGCCTGGATTTTGTATCCACAACAAATTCCCGCCTCGTGTCAACAATTATTTGGTTGATTTAGACCGATTTTTAAAGTGCCCCCAGCAAGGCTGGTTCTCATTCAACCTGTCGAATGCGGTAAATGGTAGCGTTTGGGTTGGGGATTGCAGCTTATTTTATGCAATCTGGCGAAGTTCACAACGGCTTCTGGAGCGGGTTTACGACGCCGAAGGGGAATCAGGCCTTCGGCATCTTATTTGATTTCATTCAACAAATTGCCTTCCTAACCTCGCCTTGCCACCGTTTTTGCCACCCCTTTAAAGTCTAACTCCTTTGTCGCTAGCCTGTCATACAACAATTCCTCGCGCCCTGGCCGTTCTGGTATATTCGCGACAAAACCGATCCTGTCCAAGAATCATTTTGGAAATAATTAAGGTTGACCTAATCTTGCCGTCCAGCGGGTCCAGAATGGCCCCATCCAGCCCGGCGGTCATCAGTACGGGCAAAAGGATCCGGTTGATGGCCTGGCGATGCGGGAGACCAAAGGAGATATTGGACAGACCACAGGTGATGTGGACCCCGGGGTATTTCTTCAGAATTCCTTGAATAGCCCGAACGGCGTTCAGGCCGGCGTTTACGTCGACTGCTGCAGGCTGGATCAGGGGGTCGATGTGGATCCGTGCCCGATCGAAGCCGATGCCTTCCAGCCCTGCGATGATGAGCCCGGCTCGGTCGATGACTTCCTCAGGCGTCTTGGGCGGGCTCCGGTCATCCAGACACAAGGCAATGATCGAGCAGTCTTTTCCCTTCAGAAAAGACAGCATAGGTTGGAAACGGTTGCTTTCCAGGCTGATGGAATTGATAAGCGGCCTTTGCTTGACCTGCCCGTAGGCCCGTTGCAGAATTGCAGGATCGGCACTGTCCAGGCAGATGGGCGTGGCTACCGCATCCTGAACAATATCAATCAGCCAGGCCATATCCGCGCTGATTAGGCCCGGACGACTCCCGGCGTTGACATCCAGGTAGTTGGCGCCAGCTTCGGTTTGTTTTATTGCCTCTTGCCGGATGGTTTCGGTATCCCGTTTTTCAACGGCGGCCATGATGGCCGGCCTGGTTGCATTGATCCGTTCACCGATGATTGTAAACATGGAAGTCAACACCTTCCTTTGCTTCAATGTGGAAAATAGTTTTTTGCGGTGTCTATCATGGCCTGAAAATTCTCCATGCGGCATTCCACCGGACAGGTGCAGCCCGTGCTCAGAATAAACCCTCCCCCATCTCCGACCACGTCGATAAGCTTCTTGCAGTAAGCCTCGACCTCTTTGGGCGTCCCAAGGGACAACAAGGCAGCGGGCACATCGCCGGCAATGCACATGTGGCCTTTGAGGATTTCTTTGGCCTTAAAGATGTCGGTCCGGCTGTCGAATTCGGCCACGACCATTTTAGCCGGCAGGTCTTTAAAATAGGGAACGTTCTTAGTGTAATCCTGGTCGAGGTGCATGACTGTGATCAGCCCGGCGGCTGAAAAAGCCTCAACCATCCTTTTCATGTGGGGGTACTCAAAGCGTTCGTAGATAGGCAGAGGATAGTAAAAACCCGCACCCCGTTCCATGACCAGCATCACTCCCGGCTCTCCGCTGATATTGGCGGAATCGATGGCCTCCTTGATCAAATCGTCGAGCATAGCCTCCATGACCGCCTCTAACTTCTCGGGAATCTGGCGGATATCCTTGGAAATTTCCATCAAGGTCCTCGAGGTGGACAGAAACATGAGCGGCGACTCGGTAATAGTCCCGCAAAGGCTGCGTACCCCCTTATCGTGCCAGGTTTGAAGTTCATGGCGGTATTTTTCCATCTGCCCTTTAGTCCATTTGAGGATGGTTTCATCAGGGGCGGGGTTGAACCGGTTCTTATGTTTGACCCTAAATCCGTTCCAACCCATCTTGATGATGTCGTCGTAATCATCCCGGGTGATAACCTCTTTTTCTTCGAACTGGATGATTGAATCGTCAGGCAGATCCGATCCTGGAATGAGGTTCTTACCTACGCCGATGCCGGCGTAGACATTGGGTGTTGGGGCCATGCTGTAGCCGGGCAGGATCATGCCGTCCCATCCGCCGACTTCCTCGAAGACCTCTACGATGGAGGAAAAACCGATTTTCCAGTCCCTGATGGCCCGAGCCCCTGAATAGCCCTTGTACTTGGCCGGGAAATAGACGTCCATCAAAGGAGCGCAAGGAATTCGGTCCAATGGCTTAAGTTTGATTGCCGCCTCCATTCTTTCCATTTTGCTTAAGGCCGCTTTATGCATAAGGCTCTCCTTAAATCGTTAAAAAATCTTATCCAACCGAATCGTGGCTTTCTTCATTCATGATCTCGGATTTCAAATATTCGGGCAGATCGACCAAGACGATCCGGTCGCGGATCTCCCGTAAGAAACGTTTTCCTTCCCAACCCATTCCGGTCAGATGGGTCAAATTGACCTCGACTCGCATCTTCAGGTCCATGTATTGCGCCAGGATTTCCTGAAAAGGTCCCACATCCCGGTCGCTTAATCTACCGTCGAGCCAGATGCAGACTGTCTTCTTATTTGAATGAGATTCTCTAATCCGAAACATGACGCCTCTCGTTTTTACGGAACTAAAGGCAAAGTGCATGCCAAATAAAGTCATCACTAATTACCCAATAAAAACTCTATCTTTCCAGAGACAATTGGGAAAATTCAAAATAATTTGTGGTATTTCAACAACTCCCTTGTCCTCATTCAAAAGCCGCAGTAAGATTGCCCCACTAAGGGGTTTATGCAAATGATCGAGGAACCGATGACAGGCAATAATAACGCCTTGCCTCTAAAGGACCCTGAAAAGTTCCTGCTGCAGTTGGCCTCCTTGTTCGAAGGGGAATTTTCCATCGATTGGGTTCAATCCCTTTCCGAGGCCAAAGCCACCCAAATCATGAAAGCCTTTGACCGCTTCGAAATGAATGGTGTTCTGAAAAAGCGGGATATCGGCGTGTTTTCCTTTGTGGATGCCCGAAAAAGGCGGCAGTTATGGGAGGCCGTCCCGGCAGAGGTGCGGGAGACGCTCCATCGTCGAATCGCCGAACTGTTGTTGCAGGAGGTTCCAGGAAATGAGGGGCTACTGCGGGCTGCGGCCCAGTTGCTCAACATCCCCAATGACCTGGAGGGCTGTAGGCTATTATGCCAAGCCGGCTACCAGCATCGAAGGAGCGGGCAGTCGGTCGAGGCCCTGGCCTTTTACGACAAAGCCATCCAGGAGTTGAAAAAATTAGACGGCATCGATGTGGACAACCTGTTCATAGAAAGTGTCATCGGCTATTCAAAAGACCACCGGGCCATCCATAATTTGAACCGGATCATTTCCTATCTGCACCAGGCCCTGGAGAGGGCCGAAAGACGAAACAATCCATCGCAGCAGGTCCTAGTGTTAATGCATTTGGCTTCCAACACGTATATCGGACAAAACGCCGAAGCGGCTCAGGGCTATCTCGATCGCGCGCTTACCCTGGCCGGGGACATCAAAGACCCTAACGTGGAACGAACGGTAATCACCGGGACTATCATCAGCCATTTTTATTCCGGTCGTTGCAAAGCGGCCGTCAAGATGTACGAGACCGTTGAACCCTTGTTTACCGAAAAATATCCACTCCACAAACTCTCTCTCCGCATAGGGGTGTTGATTGGCGTATCCTACGCTTCTCTCGGACAAATATCCCAGGGAATGGGTCTGCTGGACGGAATACGTCTCCATTGCCTAAACATAAGGGATTATGACACTGCGGCCACCGCTGCGGTCGACATGGGGTTGGTGCTCATGTTGGCCAATAAGTTCGGCGAAGCTATTGACCATTTATCGGACACTTTGCCCGCTTTCAGGGGAGGCAGTGAATTCGCCAAGTGTTTCGGATTGTATTATCTGTCTTATTGCCATTATCGGAAAGGGGAGCTTGGAAAATCGCAGCGCTGTTTGATCCAGGCGCTGAAAAAAAGCAAGAAGTTCAACTACGAAATCAAGTTTCTCCCACATTTTATCGAGATATGCCTGGCCATGGAGCTCGGTGCTTACCCCCGTTTGCCCGGCATTTCCCCGAAAGCAGAAATTCAAAATACCTTAAACAGCAATAATCTGGTGGCCAAGGGCGTGGCCCTTAGAGCACTGACGTTGATGAAAGGGCAAAACCAAACCCACAAAGAACGTTATGAGCAGTTGACCCAATCCCTCGCTTTGCTCGAGGAGTCCGGTTATGTCACCGAAATCGCCAAAACCAAGCTAGAAATGGGGCGCCACTTTCTGCAGACCAAAAATGTGGAAAAAGCTAGGGCCTTGGTGGTAGCCGCAGTAAAAATCCTCTATCCCTTTGACCGTGACCTGATTCCTGAGGATTTGGAGCACTTGGTTCGGAACTTCCGGGTGAAGGACAATCTGTTAGCCGAGATACTTAACCTTGGTAAGGAAATCGTAGGCATTCGGGACACCCATGAAGTGGTCCGGCATATCTTTTCAACCGTTAACCGAATTACCGGGGCCGAGAGGGGAGCCATCTTTCTAAAGACGGAAAAATCGGACCCCATGCCCTTGAAGCTCTGGGCGGCCAAAAATCTTACGGCGGACGACTTGCTCCTGCCCGAATTTCAGGCTTCCATGGAGATCATCCGGCAAACGGCCGATATAGGGCAATCCAAAGAGCAATCCTTAGACCCTGAGTCGATTGGGACTGCGGGAACCGACGATAATTTCAAATCGCGCCTATGCGTCCCCTTATCGCTGCGTGGCAAGACCATCGGGGTACTATATCACGATAACCGTTTTTTCGAGAGCACCTTCAAGCCGCAAGAAGTAAATATCCTGTCCTATTTCGCTTCCCTGGCGGCCATCGCCTTGGACAATGCCCAAGCCTATGAAGAGATTCGAAGTTTGAACCAGCGTCTTTATGAAGAAAAAAAATATCTGGAAGAGCAGCAATTGGAAAGCTTCCATCCTGATAATTTTGTTGCCGCCAGCCAGCCCATCAAACAGGTCTTATCCATGGTCCGGCGCGTGGCCGAGACCGAATCTACAGTCATGATTCTGGGCGAAACCGGGGTAGGAAAGGAAATGGTGGCCAGAGCCATCCAGCAATACGGCTCCCGGAGGGATAAGCCCTTTATCCGGGTCCATTGCAGCGCCTTTCCGGAAAGCCTGATCCCCAGCGAGCTCTTTGGCCATGAGCGTGGGGCCTTCACTGGTGCAGTGGAACGGCGGATCGGGCGTTTCGAATTAGCCGACGGCGGCACTCTCTTTCTTGACGAAATCGGCGAACTTCCAATGGAGGTCCAGGTGCGTCTGCTGCGGGTGCTGCAGACCGGGGAATTCGAGCGCGTCGGCGGCCGGCAAACCTTACACTCCGATTTTCGCCTCCTGGTCGCCACCAACCGCAACCTGGCTGAGGACGTGGCCGCCACCCGGTTTCGTTCGGACCTCTATTATCGTTTGAACGTGTTTCCCATCACCATCCCGCCGCTTCGGGAAAGACGGGAGGATATCGCTTCTTTGGCCAGCTATTTCCTGCGGCTCTACTCGGAAAAAATGGGCAAATCCTTTAAAGGCATCCCGGAAAAGGAAATGGCCAAGCTGCTGGCCTATCATTGGCCTGGAAACGTGCGCGAACTGGAAAACGTCATCGAGCGCGGCGTTATACTGAATAGCGGCGGCTTCTTTCGCATCCCGGAACTTACCGCTCGCTCGACCGATGTCATGGCAGCCGATCTTCTAACCCTCCAGGATATGGAGCGCCGCTTCATCACGGATGCTTTGCAAAAAACCAACTGGAAGATTTACGGTCCGGGCGGGGCCGCCGAATTGCTGGATATTAATTATAGCACCCTGTACTCCCGGATGAAGAAGTTGGGCATCGGGAAAGGTCGCGAAGCAGGCCCTAACCACCGCGATTAATGATTACGGAGTTTTCCAATTTATTGGTATTCAAATAATATTGGTGAAATATCAATAAGAATGACAGGCGCCTGAAAATTTGTTATCGCAATTTTCATGTTTACCCTGCCAGTTTTAAGATAACCCCTCGATGGCACTTCCTTTGCACACATAAGTCGAGACTCCTTCCACTTGACTAAAGAAAAGCCACACTAGTGCATTGTCAACAAAGTTTTTACGTGTTGCAAGGGATCGTCACCCCGGCGAAGGCCGGGGGGGTCCAGTGCTTTTAACCAAGTAAAAAAACTCTGGATTCCGGCTTTCGCCGGAATGACGGATTGCATGTCCGCACCAATCCGAACTTAGTTGACGCTGTACTAGATTCGGAATCGACGGTTGTTTGTGCAAGAAATCCTAGTGGAGGAAAGCAATGAAAAGACGTGCATGGCTGTGCTTGATGGCCGGATTGGCCATGGTGGCGATGCTGCCGCTCGGTGGACAGGCATCGGCGGAACCCAAACCTATCAAAATCGGGGTCCTCGGACCCATGACCCATGTTTCTGGTAAACACATCATGGAGGGTGTTTCCATGGCCTGCGATGAAATCAATCAGGCCGGGGGAGTGAACGTAGGCGGCCAGAAGCATCGCATCGAACCGGTCCAGATGGATACCAATGAACTGCTGAGTGTGACCGATGCCGCTTCGGCTGTGGAGCGGGCCATCACCGTGGACAAGGTCGATTTTCTGGTCGGAAGCTGGCGCTCTGAAGCGGTCATGGCCGAACAGGACGTGGCCATGGATTATAAAAAAATCATGATCACCGAAGGGTCTGACATCGGCATTTCCAAACGAGTCAAAGACAATTACAGCCGTTATAAATACTGGTTCCGGGCCTATTTCAACAACGAGGATACGGTCAATACATCATTCGTGACTTTGCCCATGTTCCGGGACTTGCTCAAGAAGGCTTTGGGGGTCGATAAGCCCAAAGTGGCCATTATCTTGGACAAGGCCGCGTGGACCGATCCCTGGGTGACGGTGGCCCCCAAGACCATCGAAAGTCTGGGCTGTGAGGTGGTCGGCCTATGGCGGCCGTCCATGGTGGCCACTGACATGAGTGCCGAATTGCTGGCGATAAAAGAAAAAGGGGCCAATATCATCTGGGCGATCACCTACGGCCCTTCCGGATTGGTATTATGCAAACAGTGGGCAGACTACAAAATTCCTGCCGTGCTCATGGGCTCCATCGGCGAGGCCACCTACGCCACTTTTTGGAAAAGCACCAACGGCACCGGCAACTCTATATCGACCTATGCAGTTATCGCCCCTGTTAAAATGACGGATAAGACCATCCCCTTCTGGGATAAATATGTCAAAACCCATGAGGGTTTTCCGGATATTTTCGCCACCTACTTTTACGATAACCTCTACCGGTTGAAGGAAGCCATCGAAAAGGCCGGCTCCCTGGACCCCGACCGGATCGTAACCGCTTTGGAAAAAGTCGTCTATACCGGCGCAGCCGGAACATACCGGTGCACGGGCATGGATACGCCATCTCCCCATGACGTCCCCGTGAGAGTGGATGGCCTTCTGGGTGTGGCAATCCAGTGGCAAGAGGGTAATTACAAGGTTGTCTGGCCGCCGGCAGACGGTTCTTACGAAGGAATCAAATTCGAAGGGGTAGTGCCGGCCCAACTCCCCGCCTGGATGGTAAAGTAGTGAAAAAGGATTTCGGACCCCAGGGTTGCTCGTAGAAATGCCTTTTCAAAAAATTACTTAGGAGAGGAAAGCAATGAAAAAATGCGCATGGTTGTGCTTGATGGCGGGATTGGCCATGGTGACGATCCTGTCGCTCGGTGGACAGGCATCGGCGGAATCCAAACCCATCAAAATCGGCGTCCCCGGACCCATGAACCATGTTGGAGGAAAACACATCATGAACGGTGTTTCCATGGCCTGCGATGAAATCAACAAGGCCGGGGGGGTAAACGTAGGCGGCCAGAAGCATCTAATCGAACTGGTCCCGGTGGATACCAATGAATGGGTGAGTGTGACCGATGCCGCGACGGCGGTGGAACGGGCCATCACCGTGGACAAGGTCGATTTTCTAGTAGGAGGCTGGCTGTCTGAAGCGGTCAAGGCCGAACAGGACGTGGCCATGGATTATAAGAAAATCATGATCAGCGGAGGAATGGACATCGGCATTGGCAAACGAGTCAAGGACAATTACAGCCGTTATAAATACTGGTTTCGAGCCTATTACAACAGCACGGATTTGGCCGACTTGTACTTCGTGACTTTGCCCATGTTCCGAGACTTGGTCAAGAAGGAATTGGGCGTTGACAAGCCCAAGGTGGCCATTGTCCTGGACAAGTCTGCGTGGGCCGATCCCCTCGTCGAGATGGCCCCGAAGGGCATCGAAAGTCAGGGCTGTGAGGTGGTCGGCCTGTGGAGGCCGTCCGTGACTGCCACTGACATGAGTGCCGAATTGCTGGCCATAAAAGAAAAAGGGGCCAATATTATCTGGGCCATGGTGGGCGGCCCTGACGGAGTGGTATTATGCAAACAGTGGGCAGACTACAAAATTCCTGCCGTGCTCATGGGCTCCATCGGCGAGGCCACCTACGACACTTTTTGGAAAAGCACCAACGGCACCGCCAATATGGTTACGACCAATGCCGTTATCGCCCCTGTTAAAATGACGGACAAGACCGTCCCGTTCTGGGATAAATATGTCAAAACCTATGGCGGTTTCCCGGATATTTATGTCACCTACTTTTACGATAATGTCCACCGGTTGAAGGAAGCCATCGAAAATGCCGGCTCCCTGGACCCCGACCGGATCGTACCCGAATTGGAAAAAATCGTCTATCCCGGCGCGGCCGGGACATACCGGTGCACGGGCATGGATACGTCATCTCCCCATGACATCTGCGTGGGAGTGGGTTGTCTTTTGGGGGTGGTCATCCAGTGGCAGGACGGTAATTACAAGGTTATCTGGCCGCCGGCAGACGGTTCCTACTATGGTATCAAGTTCGAGGGGATAGTGCCGGCCAAACTCCCCCCCTGGATGGGTAAAGTAGTGGAAAAGAACTGAGGATACCAAGATGTTTCCAATCATCCTGATTAAAGGCGCCATGACCGGAGCAGTCTACGCCTCACTGGCCGTAGGGTTCTCCCTGGTCTTCGGAGTAGCCAGGATCATCAACCTGGCCCACACTGCTTTTTTTATGCTGGCCGCCTTCGCCATCTATGCCATGGTCATGATCTACCACTGGCCGCCCCTGGCCGCTGTCGGCGTGATGCTCATCGGTATCTCTTTTTTGGCCATAGCAGTCTACCTTTTGTTTCTGGACCGCGTACGTGAAAACGAAGGAGCGGTGATACTGGTGACGGTAGCCTTGGCCATTATCTTTCAAGAAACCATGCTGTTGCTTTTTGAAAGCACGTTCCGGGCCGTCGACCCTTTTGTCCGTGGCACAACCCAACTCTTCGGGGTTACCGTGCTCAGACAGGAATTGTTGATCTTCGGGGTAACCGTAGCCTGCCTCATCGCCGTGTTGCTTTTTCTGTACAAAACACGGTTGGGGCTCTCCCTTAGGGTCACCGCCCAAGATCGGGAAACGGCCAATCTGATGGGGATCAACGTTAAGTGGGTCTGTCTGGTTAGTGTGGTCGTGGCCGTGGCCCTTGCCGCCGTGGCTGGGGCGGTGGTCTCGCCGACCCTCACCGTCGAACCTTATATGTGGTCCCATCCACTGGTAATGATGTTCGCCGCCGTCATCTTGGGAGGGTTGGGCAGCTTGAAAGGCAGTTTCATAGGAGCCTTTATTTTGGGCTACACCGAAGTCCTGGTCGTTTTCCTGGTCCCGGCCGGAAGCTTCATCAAAGGCCCGGTGGCCATGTTGATCATGGTCATCATACTCTTGGTCCGCCCGGAAGGTCTGTTCGGCGTGGCTTTCGAGGAAGAGAGATTATGAAGTTCATCAGGCGTCAGTTCAGAAGAATCGGCCGGGAGGTCCTGGTTATACCCGGCAGGGCTATAGCCTTCATTTTCCTTATTGCTCTTTTTTTTGTTCCCCTGGCCATCCGCGATCCCTATGTCTTAAAGGTTCTCACCTTTATGAATATCTTTGTCATATATGCGGCCAGTTGGAACGTTTTAGGCGGATTCACCGGACAATTCTGCATGGGCCAGGGAGCATTTTTCGGCCTGGCTGCCTACACCTCGGCCATTATGAACCTAAGGCTGGGGCTGCCTGTTTGGGCCTCTATCCCTTGCGGCGCCGTGGTGAGCATTTTAGCCGGGATGCTAATCGCCGTGCCTTCCCTGCGGCTGAGAGGGATCTATTTTTCCCTGGTCAGTTTGGCATTTCCGATCATTCTCATCGGCCTGGTCTATGTTTTTTCAGGAGTAACCGGTGGAGAAATGGGTATTTCGGGAGTGGACGTCCTCGCCCGGCACAGTATCGTTGTTTACTTTATTGTAGTGACGGCGATGGTCTTGTGCGTATTGGCCATGTGGAAGCTGACCGATCCCACCACTAAGGTATTCCGTTTGGGAGTCGTCTTGCTGGCGATCCAGGAGGATGAAATCTCGGCCCGCTGTTTGGGGGTCAACACCATCAAATACAAGCTGCTGGCCTTCGGCATAAGCGCCTTCTTCGCCGGCTTGGCCGGGGGACTCTACGTCCATGTCCTGCGTATTGCCGGCCCGTCCACCCTGAATCTGATGTTTTCTTTCAATCCGATCATCTGGACAGCCTTCGGCGGCATGGGGACTATCGCCGGGTCAGTAGTCGGGGTTTACCTCCTCTATCCGGTCATGGAACTGCTTCGCTTCATCCCCCAACTGCGAATGCTGATCTTTGCCGGCATTATCATATTCGTTATTTTGTTGATGCCTGAAGGGCTGGTCCACTGGGTGCGCGACAAGCTGGAAGAGAACTGCCCGCGCTGCAAGCTGATCAACGCCTCACTTCGGCGGGACTGCTGGGCTTGCGGAGCGCCGCTGCATATCAATATAAAACAGCGTCCTGAAGTGACGTAACAGCACGCCGATTGCTCAAAGGAGGTCTCCTGATGTCGGTATTATATCTCCAAAGACCCTGGCTTAAATTCTATCCGGAAGGGGTGCCGGCCGAGGTGGAAATCCCGGTCAAGTCCCTGCCCCAGGCCTTTGATGAAGCCGCAGCCCGATGGAAAAACAAGACGGCCATGATCTTTTACAACCGTAAAATCAGCTATAAAGAGCTTAAGGACCAGGTCGACCGTATGGCCTGCGCCCTGCACGATCTAGGCATTAATAGAGAAGACACCGTAGCCATCCTTATGCTCAATTCCCCCCAGTATTTCATCGCCTATTACGGAGCTATGAAAACCGGGGCCAAGCTGACCCTGATCAGTCCGATGTACGTCTCTTCGGAGATTAGGCATCAGATTACGGACAGCGGGGCCGAACACCTCATATGCCAAAATATCCTTTATGACTCTGTGGAAAAATCCGGAGTTGCCCTTAAAAACGTTATTTTGACCGATATTGGTGATTACCTGCCCCGGTGGAAGCGGATCATGGCTAAAAGCGTCCTTAGTGCCGTTTATCAGAAAATGGCCCTGCCCTCTCCGAAAATCTTTGAGCGGGAAGGGGTCTACAATATGAAGGACCTGATCAAAAAATATCCCCCCGAGCCCCCGGCCGTCTCATGGAATCCTAAAGAGGATGTGGCCACTCTGCAATACACCGGTGGCACAACCGCTCTTCCCAAGGCGGCCATCTTGACCCACTACAACTACATGGCCAACGAAATGCAAGCATTCTCCTTTCAGAGCGGCCAAATCCATGAGGGCCAGGAGGTGCTGGCTGCTTACATGCCCTTCTATCACGCCGCCGGGCAGCTCTACATCACACAGGGCATCATCCGTGGCTTTACTATGGTCATTTCAGCCACCACCGATCTGGAAGAACTGCTCAACAATGTTGAAGATTACAAGGTGACGGTTTTTTCCGGTGCTCCGACCATATTCGAATATTTAAAAGATTATGAAAAGACCTATATCGTGAATTGGAAACGTTTGAAGTGTGTGTTGTCCGGAGCAGACGCCTTACTGCTGAATACTGCCCAGGGTTTTGAGCGGCGTACCGGAGTCCCGATCTACCAACTCTACGGAATGAGCGAGGCAGTGGCCATCACCCATAGCAACCCTTGGGAGGGTATCAGGCCAGGCTCATTCGGCGTGCCTGTGCCCTCGACTCTGAGCGCCATACTGTCCCCTGAAAAGGATGAATATCTTCCGGTCGGCCAAATCGGTGAGATCGCTGTCCAGAGCCCATCAGTCATGAAAGGCTACTTTAAAGCGGAAAAGGCCAACAAGGAAAAATTCTGCCGTATCGGAGACAACCTCTGGATGCGGACTGGAGACCTGGGCCGGATGGACGAGGATGGCTACTTCTATTTTTATGACCGCTTACGGGACATGATCAAGTACAAGGGCCACGCGGTGTTTGCTACCGAAGTCGAAGATGTGATCAAGAGCCATCCGGGAGTCAAGGAAGTGGGCGTGGTCGGCGTCAAAGATCAGGTAGCCGGTGAGTTGGTCAAGGCGGTGGTCGTGCTCGAAGGCGATGCCCGAGGCAAAATTTCCGAAGAGGATATCCAGGCCTTTTGCAAAGGGAAGCTGGCCGACTTTAAGATTCCTAGAGTCGTAGCTTTCCGTGGGGAGATTCCTAAAACGGACGTAGGGAAGGTTTCCCGCCGCGAACTGAGGGAGGAGATCATCTGAGATGAGCGCACCGCTGCTGGAAGTCAAGGGTCTCACCAAGAAGTTCGGCGGCCTGACGGCCCTTAACGACGTGAGCTTTGACATTTTTCCCGGTGAGATCGTGGCCCTCATAGGGCCGAATGGGGCAGGTAAAACTACCCTGCTGCGCCATCTCATGGGGATCCTCAAACCGACATCCGGAAAGATCGTCTTCAAAGGCCAGGACATCACCGGAAGCCGGCCCTGGGATATTGTCAGCCGAGGCTTGGTGGGCACCTTTCAGGTGGTCAAACCCTTCCGCAACTTGCCCTGCATCATGAACGTGGTGGTCGCCTCGCTGGTCAGCAGGAAAAAGCGGGGCGAATGGATCAAGCGCATGGAGATCCACGCCAGAGATGCCCTGGAGTTTGTAGGCATCGCCGACTTGGCGCTGGAGCGGGCGGCCGTGCTCTCCCACGGCGACCTGAAACGCCTGGAAATCGCCAAGGCAATCGCCACTGAACCGGAGTTGATGCTCTTAGACGAGCCTTTCGGCGGTTTGAATCCGGCTGAAACCGAGTTGATAGCCAATTCCATAAGACGGCTGCACAAGGGCGGCCGTTTCGGCAGACTCCACTCCGAAGAGATGTCCATGGTGATCGTCGAACACAAGCTCGCTGACTTGATGCGCATCGTCGACCGGGTGATCGTGCTCGATTTCGGCGAAGTGCTGACCGTAGGCTCACCGGAACAGGTCGTTCACGACCCCAGAGTCATCAAAGCCTATATCGGCAAGGAGATTGTATTCCATGCTTCTTGAGGTCCGAAATCTGTCGGTCCACTATTACACGGCCCAAGTGCTCAATGAGGCCAGTTTTTCGGTCGATTCGGGAGAACTGGTGGCTATGGTCGGACCCAACGGGGCAGGCAAGACCACTTTGCTTAGAGCCATCGCCGGCCTAACCAGGTGGGAGCGGGAGATCAATCGAGGGCGGCGTGCAATTTTCAGCAATATCGTCACCACAGGAGAAGTTTATTTCCAGGGCGAGCGCATTGACCATCTGCCGGCCTATAAGATAGCCCGCAGTGGTCTGATAGTCTGCCCGGAGCGGGCTAAGCCCTTTATCGAATTATCGGTACTGGACAATCTCAAGGCTGGGGCCTTGTTTGTGGATAAAAAAGAGATTGACCGCAAGCTCGAAATGGTCTTCGAGTTATTTCCCATTTTGAGAGACAGACGTCGGCAGGTTTCCGGGACCCTATCCGGAGGGGAACGGGTCATGATGGCCCTGGGCCGTTCCCTGATGACCGACCCCAAGCTGATGCTCATCGATGAACCGTCTACCGGGTTGGCTCCAAAGGCCAAACAAGACCTCTACGCCAAAATCGAGGAAATCAGGAATTTGGGGGTAAACATGGTCATCGTCGAACAGGACATCGGGTTTGTTTTTAACATTAGCAGCCGTAATTACGTGATGTCCAAGGGCAAGATCATCGCCGAAGGTCAGGCCGATGAACTGTTAGCCGACGAACGGATCAGAAAGGTCTACTTGGGGTTGTAAATTCATGAGTAATAAGGGCTGTGAACGATTCTAACGAGTCCATCAAACTGTAAGGAGCAATGAACATGACTAAAGATTTAGGTCTGGCCTTGGCCGATTTCGAGGAGGATTTCCTCCTTGAAACCCTCAAAACCCGTCTGGAAGGCGGCGAACCAGCGCTCTCCCTGTTGAAGGAACTCCAAAAGGGAATGATCCTGGTAGGGGAGCGTTATGAAAAAGAATGTTATTTGAGCGATCTGATGCTGAGTGCGGACCTTTTCCGCCGTTCGATGGAGATCCTCACTCCCTCTTTAAGCGCCAAGTCGGGGGATTCAGCCGGCCGCATGGTCATCGGCACACCCAGGGGAGATATTCATAACATAGGCAAGGATATTTTTACCTCCCTGGCTCGGGGCAACGGTTTTGAGGTTATGGACTTGGGGGTGAATGTGCCCGAGGCCCAATTCGTGGAGGCGGTCAAGGATTTCAAACCTCATATCCTAGGTTTTTCGGCCTTGATTACCCCGGGCTTCGAACCGATGAAGGCAGTGGTGGATACCTTGGCAGCCCTGAATTTGAGGGCTTCCCTTAAGGTCATCGTCGGAGGTGGTGTAGTAACCGCAACGGTCAAGGAATTCTTGATGGCCGATGGATTTTGCACCGACGCCATGGACGGCCTGAATCAATGCAAGGCCTTTATGGGTGCCGTTTAGAGAAAGGAGATGAGAACATGGCTCGGGAGACGATGAATGTTTTTGAGAGGTTCGAGGCGGCGGTGAATATTTCCGAGGTCGACCGTCCTCCGGTCTTTCCCATCCTGGTGACGGCTGCGGCCAGACTGTGCGACCTCACCCAAGCCGAGGCTTGGAAAGACCACAACAAGGCCCGGGAGGCTATCATAAAATGTTACCATGACTTTGGCTACGACTACGCCAGTAAACCCAACTTTTATTACGACCAGGTGCCCGGCAAACTGACCGGTGCGCCGGTGAGAAACCTGATCCCCGGCAAGCAGTTGCCCGAAGATGCCATCAACCAGATAGACGAGCGCATTCTTTTTGACCGCGAAGATTACGATAAAATAGCCTCCGTCGGCTGGAACGCCTTTTGGGAGGAGCATTATGAGAAGATGTCCGGCCGGCCGTTCTCCCGCCTGGTAGAAGTCCAGCAGTACGGAAACAAAATCTTCGGCGATGACCTGAAAATCTGTCAGGAACAAGGAATCCCCATGGCGATGGGCGCCGCCGTGGATTCGGTCATGATGGCCTTTTCCTTGTGCCGTACCCTGATCGAATTCACCAAGGACCTTCGTCAGGTGCCGGACAAGGTGGAAAAGGCCATGAATAAGGCTTGCGACGACCTGATCATGAATGCCCTGGAAATGATCAAAAGAAGATCGGGGAACATGGCTTATATCATCTTGGAGAGGGGGTCGGGGGCACTTTATCCCCTGCCGACTTTCGAGCGCTTCGAATGGCCTTTTCTGAAGCGTTACGTAGAAACCTTCGTGGCTGAAGGTATCACACCCTGGATGCACCTGGACACCGATTGGAGTAAAAATTTACCCTATTTCAAGCAACTGCCCAAAGGCAAGTGCGTGGCCGACCTGGACAGCACCACAAACATCTTCCGGGCTAAGGAAATACTGGGCGGCCACATGTGCATCAGCGGCGATGTCCCGGCGAGTCTGTTCTCCCTGGGAAAACCGGAAGACGTCGCAGATTATTGTAAAAAGCTCATCAGGGAAGTGGGTAAAGGCGGCGGCTTCATGCTCACGTCGGGCTGCGAGTGCCCGATCGACGTCAAACGGGAGAATCTGATGGCCTTCGTGGAGACAGGGAGAAATTACCAACCATAAACAAAGTTGCCGTAATTTCATGTCTAGGCTTGACCTTGCAGGAAGGCGATTTTCAGTTGGCAGCCTCAGATTTTTGGCGGGTCTGGCCGATACAAGGTCTGAAAGGAGGTGGTGCAGAGGGGGCGCCCACAGAGGGGGCGGAGAAAAACAGGTCGGAGGAGGACCGATAAATGAATTCCGTTTGGGACAGCACTTAATTTTGGGGGGGAAGAGATGAAGAAATTACTTTTGGCAATTTGTCTGTCCACGGCATTGATGATGACCGCCATGACTGTCGATGCTGGTGAAATGTTGACCCCGTATTATCCTGGCGGTACCACAGGCTCTGCCCCTGGTATTTTGCCGCCTCCAGGGTTCTATTTCTCAACTTTTATGGCCTTTGGTCCTGACTGGCGGAGCTATGATACTAATGGCCATCCTGTACCCGGGGTCAAGCTTGACGTGTGGGAGGTGTCCCCCGCCCTCACCTGGGTACCCGGGTGTAAGTTCCTGGGGGCAGATTATGCTATGGCCGTTTCTCAGCCGGTCGTTCACTGGGACAGCCGGTATGGCTTTGGCAAGGAGTTCGGTTTTGGTGTCGCTTTAACCGGCGCGCAAACTGGAACAGGCAACACGTATTTGGTACCTTACGTTTTGGGGTGGCACCTGCCCTGTAATTTCCATGTGTCCACAGGGCTCGTCATAGCTTTAGACGACGGGGCGAACTCAGCGAAAGATAGTGAGGCAGCCATTAATAAGATCGGTCCTGATAGATTTTTTGGTAAATTCTCAAGCGTCCCTGCTAGTGGCTTGGGCAGCTTTTTCGTATATGACTCGAACGGTTACACCTCTATCGTGCCCAACGTTGGAATAAGCTGGCTCTACCACGGCTGGAACATCAGCGGCAGTTTTAAGTATGCTTTCGCCACTAAAGATACCACGATCAATTATCAAACCGGTGACCTGTTTGACGCTGACTTTACTGTCACTTATACCTGGGGCAAATGGAGCTTTGGGGGAGGAATCGGTGAGTCCCAGCAGGTCACGAACGATGAGTACCAGACCACCTCCAATCCGGCCTCCTATGGAGTCCATCCCGATGCAGCCCCTAACCCGGATGATCATGTCGGATTCAAATTCCATGAGTTATGGGGTGGTCCGTGTATAGCTTACAATTTCGGGCCAGTCTATATGAAACTGGTGTACCTATTCAATTTTGACACCAGGAACGCCGGCGGCGGCAACTCAGCCCTTTTTACCATTGTGGTCCCGCTTGGGAATCCCTTCGGTACAGGGAAATCGAAATAAGTGCGGTTTGGATCTACAAAAATCTTGGCGGAAGCCGGAATCCAGTCTTTTCAAGATCTTTTGGAGCTCGGCTTTCGCCGGGGTCACGACGCAACGGTGAGAATTTCTTTAACTGAACAGCATTGGTCCTAAACTGTGGACAATGATATGGTGATACAATGACCGCCACGATTTTAAAGGATATCCCTTTTGTGTTGAACGCCGAGTCCTTGAAACGCCGGCTGAGGATTCGGGAAGGCGGGGCAAGCTATTCCCGCTTTTTATCCTTGATCGGACAGGCTCAGAGTGTGGTCCGACCCAAGGCCATGTACCGCCCTGTTTACATAGAAGACCGGACGGAAGACGCGGTGAAGGTGGAGGGCATGTGGTTCAGGAGCCGGGTGCTATCGGTAAATCTGACCCACGCCTACCGGATTTTCATATTCGTAGCGACCTGCGGGGTGGAATTGGACGAGTTGGCCAGGGGACAAAAGGAAGTTCTTGAAGCCTTCTGGGCCGAGGCGTTCAAGGAAATCGCCGTCCGCACCGCCGTTAAGGAGCTGGAAGATGAAATCGAAGCCCGTTACAATCCTGGCCAGATATCCAGGCAAACGCCGGGTTCCCTGGAGGATTTCCCTTTGACCGAACAGAAGGTCCTTTTCGCTCTTATGGGAGACACCAGGGCGGCTATCGGCGTGACCATGCTCCCCAGCCTCATGATGTCTCCCTCCCACTCCGTTTCCGGGATAATCTTCCCTACCGCCGAAAATTTCGAATCCTGTATGCTCTGTCCTCGCCAGAATTGCCCGGGACGCCGGGCGCCTTACGATCCTTTCCTGCACGAGAGAAAATATTCCAAATCTGCCAAAGCCGTCGAGCCATGAGCGGCAGGCATCTTGTCACCTTTCTGCCTCAGGGGATTACGGTCCCGGTTTCCGACGGAGAGACCGTACTCGATGCGGCCCGGAAGGCCGAGGTACCAGTGAATTCGATCTGCGGAGGCAAGGGCAGATGCGGAAAATGCTTCGTAAAGATACTGGCAGGAAAAGCCGGGGAGCCCACCAGCCTCGAGCAAAAAGTCCTGTCCGCCGAAGAAGTAATGAATGGCGTTCGTTTAGCATGCCGCACACGGGTTCAGCAAGGAATGGAAATCCTGATGAACTGCGAACCCCAGAATGATGGATTAATGCACAAGGAGATAGACAACGCGTTTTTTGCTGATCTGAAGACACGAGGAAAAGAGCGATATGATGGAATCCTGAGTATCGAGACCGAACCCACTGCGAGCGAAAGTTATGGCTTGGCCGTGGATCTGGGCACCACCACGGTGGCCGTTTATCTGACGGATCTAAACTCCGGTCGGATTTTGGACTCTTGTGCGACCCTCAACAAACAATCTCCCTTCGGGGCGGACGTGATTTCCCGCATTAGTTATGCCAGGGAACATTCGGAGGGGCTGGACGCCTTGCAAAAGAAGGCGGCAGACACCGTCAATGAACTTTTGGACGACCTGTCAGCCAACAATGTGCTCGCTCGGGAAAATATCTCATCGGTGATAATGGTGGGTAACCCAACCATGATGCATCTTTTTTTGGGGATTAACCCACAAGGTCTGGCTGAGTTCCCTTTCACACCCGCATATTCAAACTCCGTCTCCCTGGGGGCCGTTGAGGCAGGACTAAAACTAACTTCTCAGGCAAAACTCGAAATTTTGCCTTTGGTTTCCGCTTATGTGGGCGCGGACTTGGTGGCTGCGGCCCTGGCAGCCGGTCTGGATGACCCTGGCCCTCCACGGCTGCTTTTGGACCTCGGCACCAACGGCGAGATGGCCCTGGCTTCTAATGGCCGGATCTGCGCCTGTTCCACGGCCGCCGGGCCGGCATTGGAAGGCGGAGGCATAACTTTCGGCAGGCGGGCAGCCCATGGATCCATCTCAGCAGTTACATTTACCGACGATGTGGTGCTTTCCATCATCGGCCCTCATCCGGCACAAGGCATTTGCGGTTCGGGTCTTGTGGATGCCGTGGCCCAGATGCTTGATAATGGGATGATCGGCCGGAACGGGCGCCTCAAAGACGTCCATGATCTGCCGGCAGACCTTCCTTACGCCATAAGAAGACGTTTGAGCCCCGGCAAAAAGGGAAGGATTTTTCGTCTTACTCCGGAGATCTATCTTACCCAGCAAGACATCATTCAACTCCAGTTGGCCAAAGCTGCCATGCGTGCCGGGGTGGAGATTTTGATGGCCGAGGCCGGTATAGGGTTTGGTGACCTGGAAGAGATCCTGCTGGCCGGTGCTTTTGGGGCCAATCTGAAACCGGAAAGT
This sequence comes from Syntrophobacteraceae bacterium, assembly GCA_049520315.1. Classification (GTDB taxonomy): domain Bacteria; phylum Desulfobacterota; class Syntrophobacteria; order Syntrophobacterales; family Syntrophobacteraceae; genus SbD1. The sequence continues at coordinate 48,208 of JBEKPW010000023.1, read as the reverse complement.
TTGATCACCCTGGGCCTTATCCCGCCGGTCCCAAAAGAAAAGGTCAGGCCCATGGGCAATGCCGCCGGGAAAGGGGCGCTTTTGTACCTCTTGTCCGAAGAGCATCATCAAAAGGCGCTAAAATTGGCCCAAGATATCCATTATCTGGAGCTGTCCCTTGAGCCGGAATTTCAGAAACGGTTTATGGAAGGGATGAGATTTGGGATCAGCCAACAAGTGCGTATTTCCTAGTGGAGAGGCAAAGTTTCTGAAATTGCATTTCATGCAGCTTCAGGCGAGCGATAAGTTTTACATGTCCAAGGCTTTTGAAACATTTCTCAACTACTGCAGATTAATCGAGGAGACCATAGAGGAGGGCAAAGCTGCGAGTGTTTTCCGACCGACCATTAATTCCCGAGTTTTCCGCAACATGTTTTTCGGGGTTTTTATTCACAGGTCCATGCGATGGTGCGTATTACGCGAATCCGCCCAAGTGGACAAGGCTGAGGAGATCGAGCAGGTAACTGAGCTTCTGGCATCCAGGTTACGGCCAACGGATGACGGATATCGGGTATCGAAAGATCCGGGGTCAAGGGCATTTCTCTTTTCCTGGTACCCAAGAAAAGACTCAAGAGTGTCGGGACCCCTGAATCCAACGACGTGACCGTGGCTACGGTCTACCACAGGATGGGCTACAGGGGCAGCCCGATTTACCCAGCTCAGATTGGGGGAAAACGACGATTGTCGCGGATATCTTGTAGGCGAACCACACAAGGGGTCACTTGCGGCCGGGAAATTGCCGATTGGGCGGCCGAAAAGAACGAATTGCTGGAAACCATCTTGGATGAAATCCTGCTGTGCGCCATCACCCACACCGGAAAGCACATGACGGTTGCCCATGCGCTGGAAAAACTGCCGTGATGACGCCTGGCAGTCTCTATGACTGGCCTATTCAGGAGCAAGAACCGCTGTTCACGATCTTTGGAGATATCGAGTCAATCATCGGTCTGCGCCTGCGGGATTCGTTCATGATTGACCCTCGTCAGTCGGCTTCGGGCATTCTGTTCCCAACTGAAATTGGTTTTCAGACCTGTATGCTCTGTCTCCGGCAGGGGTGCCCGAAACGACGGCTGCTTATGACCCAGACTTGTACGAGAAGGGATTCAGGAAGAATTGAAACTTCCATAAGCCTCAACTGAAGGTTACAGGAGAATAGAATTATGAATAGAGAAGTAGTCTTTGTCGAAGGTGCCCGCACCCCTTTTGGTCGGATGGCCGGCAGTTTAAGAGATATTTTTTCCTCCAAATTGGGCAGCATCGCTATTCGAGGATTGTTAGAAAAAACCGGTATGATGGAGAAAGGGAAAATCGGCAGCGTCATCCTGGGTACCGGTTTCCACTGCGTCAAAGCCCTGACCCCGGCCCGCTGGGCAACCATCGATGCAGGTCTGGGCTATGAAGTGTCTTCTTCGTATACGGAAATGGCCTGCGGTACCGCTATCGACGCCATCAATCACGCCGCATGGAAAATCATGTGCGGCATGGAGGATGTCATTGTTGCAGGTGGTGCTGAGTCTCACAGCCAGATGCCGGTAAAGTTTTCCATGGCTACCCCGCCTTACCGGATGATTCCACCCATGCCTGTGGTGCCGCAAGTTTCCCCCCTGCCGGAAGATAACATCGGCATGATCGAAACAGCCGAAAACCTTCAGAAAATGTATCATATCCCACGGAACACGGCGGATGAGTTTGCCTATGCCAGCCAAATGCGAGCCAAGGCAGCGGATGAAGCCGGCTATATCAAGCTGGATATTGTTCCAGTAACTTTTCCTGCGACCCTTAAAACGCCTGAAATAGTCATTGACCTGGACGAACACCCCCGTCCAGAAACAACGTTGGAAGGCCTTGCCAAACTCAAACCGGTTTTCCCAGATGGTACGGTTACAGCCGGCAATGCATCCGGCCAGAATGATGGGGCTGCAGTGGTGCTGCTAATGAGTCGGGAATTTGCCGAAACCCTTGGTTACAAACCATTGGCCCGCTGGATTTGCAGCGCCGAGGTGGGAGTAGATCCCAAGATCATGGGCATCGGACCAGCCTATGCTATCCCAAAAGCCCTGAAAATCGCCGGGCTGAAATTGACGGATATGGATATCATGGAATGCAACGAGGCTTTTGCCGTTCAGAACCTGGCAGTGATTGCCGAACTGGAAAAGCAGACCGGAACAGCTGTGGACCGGGGAAAATGGAACCCCATGGGCGGCGCTATCGCTTTCGGACATGCCAATGGCGCATCCGGCGCCCGGATTGCAATGTTTGCAATTAGGGAGCTGGCTCGGCGTGGAGGCCGCTATGGTTTATTCAGCACCTGTTGTGGTGGAGGACAGGGCGTGGTAACCATTTTCGAAAACTTGTGCCGATAAACCACAGGAAGATCGCTCATGTCCAATAACCCGAAACCGGATTCAGATCGCATAGCTCACGATCCACCATCCTGCAATCCGGCAACCGTGGGCGGATTTATCAGCATCGGCATTGAGGCTGGCGACACCTATACCGATGCTGTAATCTACGACAGTGCTCAGTAGACCCCTAGCAGCGAAAATGTCGGAGCAACGGGGCCATAGTTATATGCACCCTGGCAGGTTGCATCAGGTCTGTCCATGTCCTTATTCTGTGCAGCAGCAGCACAATTCCCCAAGCATGAGGAAAGGCTGATGTGCGGCAGACAACCAAAGCTGCATTCCGCCTGTGCGCTGAAAAGCGAACCGCTGACCAGCACCACTGCCAAAGCCAATCCAAGAATCAGTTTTTTGTTCATTTTAGTCTCCTCGAAATATAGATTGCCCATCTATTGAATACTTTAATCATTCTGAGTACGCCATCCCAAACTTTCTTTGGCTCAACTTAAATTCGATATACAACGTTGTCAACCGGTCCAAAATCGCAGGATTGCGCGACAGACTGATTGGAAGAAGTCAAGTAAGCTATTTATATAATTATATCCATTAATTACGATTTTTGCCAGAAGAGCGCGGGATAAAAATAATTGCGGACCCCCTTGGCAATTTCGAAAGAGTCCATTTGAGGCGATTCGGTAAACAAATGATTCGAAAACTGCGAAGATTCTGGTGCCTCATTTCTCGAGGATGAGCTGTGGGGAGCCCTCCCTTTTCGAACCAACGTGGAGATACTATGGCATCTCTGGAGTACCTTTTGAGAATCAAGACCGCCTTAAACTGGTTTATTCGACGCCAGCGCTTTAAACCCTGAAAAATGGGGGATTTTGGTAATTTCTGCAACAGATGCGATTACTTGTCGTGGCCAGACACAATGCCACTAACAAAGTTAGCGGCATTAGGCCAGACATGGGCGACCCCATTTGTCATGAGGGTCGGCTGAACCCTTGGACCCCGGATGCACAAAACGATTAGCCTTGCCCGAGTGGGCGTAACTCTGCATAATGTGACCCCGGGGCGCGGTGCAGCCGAGGCAGTCCACGCCATTCTGACTGAACGCCGGCCGCGATAGGAAATTGCGCCTTTTCGGAATCAACCTTAAAAAAGGAGGAACCTATGGACACGGGGAGACTAACGTCACGACGCCGTTTTTTGTGCCTAACCAGCGGTCTCGCTGCGGGTATCGCTCTGCAGGCAATTCCACCGTCCGTCTTAGCTGCCGGAAAGAAAGAAGGCAAAGAAAAAGAATTGGGGGTGAACCCCATAGAAGATCTCATGCGTGAGCACGGAGTCTTGCGCCGTGTGCTGCTGATCTACGAGGAGGCTATAAGCCGCATGAAGGGGCCAAAGGAACTGCCGTTCGAAATTATTTCGGATTCAGCCGGCATTATCCGCCGCTTCGTTGAGAACTACCATGAAAAGCTCGAGGAAGATGAGATTTTCCCACGTTTTAAAAAGGCCGGAAAACTTAACGATCTTGTCAAGGTGCTCATCGTGCAGCACCAGGAGGGACGACGCCTGACCGATTCCATTTTGAAATTATCGGAACCTGAGGCGCTTAAAACTGCCAAAGAAGAGGAACTGCCGTCTGCGGCCAAGCAGATCTATGGGGGGACCCCTCTCATTTGGGACGCTCCTGTCGTGGGAAGGAAAGGCTCAGCCAGGAAGCCAAATCTGTCTTCGGCCATGCAACAGTTCATTCACATGTACCGGCCCCACGCAGCCATGGAAGATACAGTGCTTTTCCCCGCCTTTCGCTCGATAGTGTCGCCCGGGGAATTTGATGAAATGGGCGAAAAATTCGAGGACAAGGAAGAGGAGCTTTTCGGAAAAGAAGGATTTGAAAAAATTGTGGAATCAGTGGGGGAGATTGAGAAAAAGCTTGGCATCCATGAGCTGTCAATATTTACACCAAAAGCATGAATCTGGTCTTTCCTCGAACCTAGGTGGATTGCCTTCACTTTATTGACCACATCATGACTGATGGACACCCCTGTCGAATTATGCGTGCAGTCGAATGGGCATGTGCATCCAAGCCCTCAAGTGTCGATACCCTGCAAAGAGCCTGTATCTGGAATATAAGAGCAATAAAATGGGTGTAAACACATGCCGCCTTATGATCAAGCGCAAGCAGTAAAGCAGAATCTTAAGGCGCTATGATTGTCTGAATGCGGACATCAAAAATGAAAAGGACTGGCCGCCGATTAATTCCTGCGAGCAGTCCCTTCAGGATCGTCTTGTTGAACGTGGGGTGATTTCTATTTGATCTTTTCGCTTAGAGTCTTGCCTGCTTTGAACTTAACTACCTGCTGCCCCGTCGGGACCTTGTAAGTCATAACAATAAGTTAATTGTCCATAAATCGGGCTACTTTCAATATTGGTGTCCTGACACAATCCTACCGCGTTACGTAACAAATCCTTAACACTACCGCCAACTCAGGCTCAGGGAAAGTCCACCCTCCTTGGCAACCTAGAAACTGCTGGTGAGAACCAGTCGCATAACGAGAATGATCTGGAGATGTTGATATTCTGAGCCCTGGGGTTTACGCTTCATGGCGTCAAACCTCGCGCAACAACCGGTGAGTGCCTCTGTCATAAACCCGCCCCTCCTGAAGCAGAACAGGGTAATGTCGGCGGCCGTAAACTCGGCTGTCAAAGAAGAGCCAGCCCGCCTCGTATGGTTGCGTAGCATCGAATTCTGCGGCTTCACCTGGCGGGTTTAACGCTGCGCGTGAATCCCTCATGTATTGGCGATGATAAGACCTTCGTTTTTCGGGATCTTTGAATGGCATCCTTTCAGTCTCCTTATGTTTTGGGTCTTGATCGCTCAGCGCTCGGTCTCACAATGGCATCTTCCGGTTTAATGTTCTCAGAAGAGGAGGGGGCCGTTTTAGCGCGTTCCTCCTGCGACATGTTGACGCATGCGGCTACATCGCGGGCTTCGATCTCTCCTGCAAGCATGGGGGGCCCGCACTGCATTAATGCCTGGAAATCTTCATCTGAAAGAGGCATTGGAATTCCTCCGGGTTATGGGAGATAGCCGTTCTCCTTGTTGGCAGGAATCCAGAAACGCCCACAAATCAGACTTCCGGAACCTGACCAGTTCCTTCTTGCGTTTACCTTTTCCGGCATTGCACGGAATTCTAATAGAGGGTAGAAGCCCTGTGGCTGAGCTTCTGTAAACCCAGGGGAGACTGGTTTTGGTGATTTGGTGGACTTCGAATGGGGTTAAAAGTTCTTCTTGCGGATGGAGTGTATCGTTGGCCGGCTGGACCTGATTCATGGGATTACATCCTTTCCTAAGATGAGGTCAAAAAAAAGCCAACGAAAAACCTTTACTGGCTTCTCGTTGGCTTGTGATTGCGCTGGTTCTAAAATTTGCACCCATACTGGCTCCGGTTGGCCGGTTCCATATGTGAGTGCGGCTTGAAAAATTACAGATTGCTAATTTCTTTAATCGATTTGAAAACGCGAGTCAAAAGAAATAATAGAATGCTTCATCCATAAAAGCCCTTTCTCGCCCTCCGCATTCGATGAGATCCCTCTCCCCGAGAAGTGGCGCCGGAGAGCTGTACAACAATTAACGGCAAGCGATCAGGCAAATAATTTCGAAGCAAAGCTCAATGGGAAGGTTTAGGGGACGTTTCAGAGGACCTGGGGCAAATCGACCATGAGCCAGAGCATGAAGGTTTTGAATGGGAATTGCAGGTAATGTGCGAGAATCATTGTGATAAACATGCGGATCGGACACTTGCGCTCAAAAAGGTGGAAAAAGGTATGAAATACTATAGGGAGCTTTTGGCCTGGAAAATCAATGGGGGTAAGCAATAACGATGGCTGGGGGCGGGTTGTAGGTGGACGTGGGAAGAGTATCAGGCTTTATTAGCAAAGCGAGGCCAGAAGCCGGGTTATCAAAATCGGACTCCGAATCGGACTCCAAAAAAAGGGGACGTTTCAGAAAACCTCGAGCAGATCGACCCCGGGCAGAAGGTTTGAATGCGCTTGCTCTACCTGGGCCACCGGAGTTTTAGGCAATTTGCGCGGGCCTGTGGGCCAAAAACCGTGTAAAACGTGACGTATCAAAGTACACGTCGGAGGGAGATCGTTGGTTGTGGCGTGTCCTGGTGCGTCGATTTTGGGACAAGCGGCGTTTTTCGGGGCAAAAGGGAGGATTTTAACCATTTGGGCTGGGGAGGGGGAACTTGGGAAAGATTATCTCACCATCGAAAGCGGCGGAACTGTTGGGGGTCTCGCGGGGGACGATTTACAGGTATATCGATCTGGGTATCCTCAAAGCATCGAAGCCCAGGGGCGTGCTCCGGATCGAGGAGGCGAACATTCAGAAACTGTTGGAAGAATCGAAGGTGGAATAGAAGGCAAGACGGAGCAAGAGCGCGTCGACACTTTGAGCAAAACTGGACAGGATATGGAATATTTAACCGATCTTGTGATGTTGAAGATCACCTTTTAAGAGGGCAGTGCTGATGCAGGTGTAAAAAGGCGGGATTTTAGAAAAGGGTGCCCTTAGGGGTGCCCCAGATCCCCAAAAAAGCCCGGAATCCAAGGGTCTCAGATCCGGGCTTTTTGATTTCTGGTGGCGGAGAGAGAGGTGGCGGAGAGAGAGGGATTCGAACCCTCGGTAGAGCTTTACACCCTACACTCGCTTAGCAGGCGAGCGCCTTCAGCCGACTCGGCCATCTCTCCTGAATATTTTCGCTGGCGGAGGGAGTACCCGCCATTTTGCCTTCCAGTAGCGTTCAAGGACATCTAGCAAAACCGTTCCTAAATAACGCCTCGCGCCTTTCATCGTCCATTATTTTCTTGCAATGTCTATTACAATCTGCTTAAATACCGTGGGTAGAAACATGGGTAGCTTAAGGGCTTCTCCGGCGACGCTCCATACCCGCTCGATAAGTCCCAAATATTAGGTCTTATTCCCTGATCCGTCAATTCTTTTTCATGGAGGGGACACATGGCAGGCGGACTCAACAAACTTTCGGCAGTGGCCGTGCAGAAGGCTAAGGAACCGGGTTATTACGGTGACGGCGGCGGCTTGTGGTTGCAAATCAGCAAGTTGGGCGGCAAATCGTGGGTATTTCGCTTCACCCTGCACGGCAAAGCCCGCGAAATGGGATTAGGGCCGCTACACACGATTTCACTTGCCGAAGCGCGGGTGAAGGCTTTGCGGTATCGCAAAGCTGTAGCGGATAGACGTGACCCTATCGAAGAACGGCAGGCCGAACAAGCACGCGGAAAGCTCGAAGCCGCCAAGACGAAGAGCTTTGCTGAATGTGCAAAAGCATACATCGAAGCTCACTTGGCAGGTTGGAAGAATGAGAAGCACGGCAAGCAATGGACCGCAACGCTGAAAACCTACGCATTTCCTGTTATGGGCACGCTCCCCATTGCCGCCATAGATACCGGCCTGGTGTTGCGTGTGCTTGAACCGATCTGGTACGAGAAGACCGAAACCGCAAGCCGATTGAGAAGCCGTATTGAATCCGTTTTAAGTTGGGCCACTGTACGCGGCTATCGGCAGGGCGAGAACCCAGCTCGATGGAAGAATTGCCTTAAAGAACTTCTGCCCGCCAGGAACAAGATTAAAGCTGTGAAAAATCATGCAGCCCTGCCCTATGTCGAAATTGGCGCATTCATGGCAGATCTGCGGCAGCGCAAAGGCATATCACCCCGTGCGCTGGAATTCGCCATACTGACCGCCGCCCGATCCGGGGAAGTGAGGGGGGCAACGTGGCTTGAAATCGACTTGCAAGCCCGTATTTGGACGATTCCAGCTAATCGGATGAAGGCGGGCAAAGAACATCGCATACCGCTATCAGAGGATGCTGTTAGGTTATTGGAAGCCATGCCGCGCATGGAAGGCAGCGAATATGCGTTTCCAGCCCCAAGAGGCGGGCAATTGTCCGATATGTCCCTTATGGAGGTCTTGCGCCGCATGGAACATGGCGACGTAACGCAACACGGGTTTCGTTCAACTTTCAAGGATTGGGCAGGCGAAACAACCGCTTACTCACGCGAAGTAATAGAGCAAGCTTTAGCGCACAAACTTAAGGACAAGACCGAAGCCGCCTATCAACGCGGTGATATGCTGGCGAAGCGCGTCCGCTTGATGGCGGATTGGGCGCGATTTTGCAGCACTGTGCAAAAGGTTTCTGGCAATGTAATCGCAATTAATCAGGAAGTAGCATAATGAAGGAACCTTTCTATATCCTTGGCTACGTGCCGATTCCCGAACGTAGGAATAAGAAATATAAGGTTGTTATTAAAGCTGCTAACGCTATTCGAGAAAAAGAAATTGACTGCATTGATAAAGCTGTGAAAGATTACATTGACGAACATATCGAAGTATACGGCCTTCAAAAACGAGATTTTTTGGAAACAATGAAGGATTTCAGAAAATCCATCATTAAAGAGTTAAAAAGCGGTCCGCAAAATGCGAATGTAACTAACGCATTGAGCACGCGCATAATGCGCAATAAACAATCAAAAGAAATATAGCTAATAAACATGTTTCAAAGACACTTAAACGAATAGTCTCCCCTAAGCACATTTTGACATCTGTTTTTTTCTTCTTTAGGATTGCAATGGTAAGTGTTAGACTTCTGCAAACTAAAGGAGATGCATCATGATTTATCTAGTTAGACTCCCGTCAGTAAAGTCTTTAACAGGACGCTCCCGCGCAAGTATCTATAAGGACATGCAAGACGGCCTACTGCCTTCCCCGATCAAGTGCGGTACACGTTCGGTTGCATGGCTTCAGCATGAAATCGAGGCTGTAATCATGGCCCGCGTTAAAGGACAATCCGAAGATCAAATCCGCGCCTTGGTCATTGAACTAGAATCGAAACGCGGGGAAGCGGCTTAATGGGCACTGCTCTTGACGGCATACAGGCGGCCCGCAGAAGGGTAATAGCCGAAGCCGGGAAGCTCAGATAAGGAGTTTGCCTGTGTCAAATAATTTTAATCAAATTCCGGCAGAGCTGCGCGCTTTTCGTCAATGGATCGTGTGGCGGCTCGAAAAGACAAAAGACGGCAAGTTGACGAAAACACCTTACAATCCCCACAACGGTAAGCTGGCGAGTGTAACCGATCCGCAGACCTGGGCGGACTATGACGGCGTGATGCTGGTCAAGTCGGCCTATTCGGGCATTGGTTTTGTACTGACCGCTCAAGACCCTTATACCTGCATCGACCTCGATTATTCCGAAGACCCGCTTGTTATTAAGCGCCAAATTGAAATTTATGAAATGTTCAATTCTTATACCGAATGGTCACAATCGGGCAAAGGCGTACATATATGGATTAAGGGCCATATTGAGAGCGGCAGAAAACGCGGTGGTATTGAAGTTTACAGCGAACTTCATTACATGGCCATGACCGGCGATATTTACCGCGATGCGCCTATCGAAATGCGTCAAGATCAACTTATCGGCTTGTGGGAACAAATGGGCGGCACGGCAACGGTAGCTCCGCCTTATCAGGATGAACCGGAAAGAGAAAGCGATGAAAGCGTTATCGAAAAAGCCAGTAGAGCAAAAAACGGAGAAAAGTTCAAGCTCTTGTTTGACGGCCAATGGAAAGAAGCTGGGTACGAATCTCAGTCTGAATCTGATTTTGCCTTAGTTGATATTATTGCTTTTTATTCGCCAAATGACGCTCAAGTCGAACGAATTTTTTACTTGTCCAATTTGGGTAAAAGGAAAAAAGCTTTTCGTAAAGGTTATTTGAGCGATATGATCCGAGACAGCCGTGATACCCGCCTTACTCCCATTTCCGATGAGCTACGCAATAGCCTCAACGCTCAAATGGCTGCAGCTTGCGGTGTCAAACCGATTGCCGTTGAAAATCCCTATACGGTTCCTCCAGGGCTTTTAGGCGATATTGCCCGGTTCATCTATGAGGCCGCGCCTTCGCCGGTTCCTGAGATAGCCCTAGCTGGTGCAATCGGCCTTATGGCCGGGATATGCGGGCGAGCTTACAATGTGAGCGGAACGGGCCTTAATCAATATATCATATTACTGGCGCGTACAGGATTTGGTAAAGAGGCAATGGCCACAGGAATTAGCAAATTGCTCAACTCGATTCGTTTAAATGTGCCGGATTGTATGAGTTTTAAAGGTTCCAATTTCGCTTCGGCTCCTGGGCTTATCAAAAATTTGTCGGAATCGAAAACCAAATCGGTAGTTTGTATTTTAAGCGAATTTGGGCTTTTATTTGGGGCAATGAACGGTAAATATGCTGATGCTAATTCAATTATGTTAAGGCGCATGATTCTTGATTTATTTATAAAATCAGGGCAAAATTGCATATTTGAAAAAACAGTTTACAGCAAAAAAGAAAATGATATTTCTTCCATAGCCTCACCAGCTTTAACTTTGCTCTGTGAATCAACTCCCGAAGAATATTACAAAACACTTGATGAAAACCTAATTTCTCAAGGGTTGCTTCCTCGCTTTGTTACCATTGAATATTACGGCGCAAGACCAGCATTTAACGTTAATCATTTAAATGTGCAGCCAAGCGAAGATTTAAAAAACAGATTAGCTTCGTTGTGTGCTCAATCATTAATGCTAAATGCTAGAAATCACGTTGCATCTGTTGATTTCGACAATGCTGCTAAATGGGCACTTGACGATTTTAGGGATTACTGTTTTAAGCAAATGCCTGAGCCTGCAAAAGATGTTTACGATCAAATTTGGAGCAGAGCGCATATTATAGCTTCGCGTCTTGCTGGTATAGTTGCTGTTGGGTGCAATGAAATCAATCCACAAGTTGATGCTTGTGCGGCAAATTGGGGCATTGGAATTATTAAAGCAAGTTCCCACAATTTAATTAAGCGGTTTGAGAATGAAGATATAGGCGAACAATCCAGCGAATCAAAGCAGATGAAAGTAATCCAACGTATTATAAAAGAATATCTTTTAGCCGATTGGAGTGAAATAAATAAAAAATATCCTAAAATAGGAAGCGCAAAGCTTCACTTTGAAAAGATCATTCCTCGCAAGCTTATTCATCAAAGAATAGCAAACGATCCAGCATTCAAGAAAGATCGACTTGGACCTACTAAAGCATTGGAAAGAACATTACAAACGCTAGAAAGTAATGGCGACATCAAACCCGCGCTCGGCGCTGCTCATGGCTACGGCGGAAAATGCTATTTTCCTTTAAACTTAGGCTGAGTTTAAAGAGGGTTTAAAGGGCTATGTGTTAGAAAATATTCACAGTTTAAGGTTTACGGGTTTAAATGTTAAGGGAAGGGGTAGAGGGGTGTGTCTCGCGTACACGATGAGTAAATATAGGTGTATTTAAACTATTTAAACCTTTAAACCTATATATAAATCAATATGTTAGCTATTAAACTATTTTAAAACTTTCTTAAACTTCTCACAGAGAAAGAGCACAGACTACACACTTAAAAAAAGGAGTCAAAAAAATTTAGCGAGATGAGCCATGTGTTCATTTGCACAAAACTTTAATGCATTGGTTAACTGTCATTCCTTTCTTTAGTTTACCACTATTGAACATCGCTCTGCAGTTCTCTCTGCAGTCAACCTTTGATGAAGATGTTGCGAACTTTTCCGGGTAGCGCTTTTCCAGTTCTTCACGCACTCGATTGAGCAAAGGCACGCCCAAAAAAGGCTTTCCGGTTTTTTCTTCCTCTTCGAGCCTGATCGCATCGACCAGGATGTCGGCCTGCCGCTGCAAGAACTTGTCTTTAGCATACCACTGGTTTTTATCGAACCATTCCTGAAATTCGGGCGGAATTTCTGCTTTTGCATTTTCAACCTCTGCAACTTTCTTCTGTTCGAAAGCTCTCTCCTTGTCTTCCAAATGTCTTTGCCTTTCAGCGGACTTTTGCTGCTTTTCTCGCAGCCGATATTCCTGTTCCTGCATCCTCAAATATTGTTCCTGCATTCTTTGTTCTTGTATCTCTCTATTTGCCTTGCCTAAGTCGAACAGCTTCAAGTCGGACGGTGGCATGTAACCGTTAGGGCGCTGCGGTTGCTGCATGGGTGGTCCCATGTACGTTGCAGTTCCACCAGGTTGCCCATTAGGTTGTGTGTAAAACCACGTTTGAGCGAAAGCAGCGGAAATACTCGCTAAGAAAAACAACGTAACGAAAAACAGAACTTTCTTCATTTCATCTCCTTTTAAAAGAGTGAAAGATTCCACGCTGTTTTAAATATTCTTTCGAAGCAGTATCAACCAAAGCGTAAAAAGTATGATAAGCAATCAACAAATGGCACGTTAGAGTTTTCTGAGATATTCTTTCAAGTCGTGTCTTATATTACCTATTTCTGAGAATTCATAATAGGACAGGCTAAATGTGTTTAGATTATCTTCATCCAATAACTTATACAATTTGGCACTGTTTTCTTTTGGTAAGCCGTCGCTAGCCCTCAACCTCAACCATGCCTTATCGCAATCTACAGGTCGTCCCTCCGTTCTTATTAGTGGAGCTGCGTTTCGAGTTTCGACACCCGCTCTTTCAGGGCGGATAACTCTCTAACCTGCTCCTTTAAACTCGACAACTCTTTATCCTGCTCCAAAATTCGACGCTCTTGTTTTTGGACCTCGTTCAGCAGCATCGCATTGACAAGGTGGTAGTAGACCGTCTGCGGTTGGCCGGTCTTTAGATCGTACTGCACTAGACCGGGATAGACTTCGGCGACCTCTTCGGCGATGAGGCCGTACTGGATTGTGCGCGGCCCTTTGGAGTATTCCGGCTTGTAATGGAAGGTGACGGGCCTGAGATTCATAAGGCCGCTGCTCGCATCACCCATGTCCTCGATGTCTTCCTTGTATCGGCGAGATGAAGAGACGGTGCTAAGCTGGCCGTCGGAGTTCGCATAGACCTCAACTCCAGTTCCCGCTGCATCCCATGAGGCGGCGACTATACCGGCAATATAGGTCGCGGTCTGGTCGCTCCCAATCCTGATGGTGTAGGATTCGTCTGCCGACTGCGGATGTATATCGTGGCCTATATAAATATCAGAACTGCCCGTAGTTGGCTCACCAATGAAAGGGACATTGTACCAGCCCGTCATGTAGCCTATAACCACGTTATTATTACCGGTGGTGTTAGAAGACGCGGCGTAGCCGATGGAGGTGTTATTAGAACCTGTGGTGTTGCCAGTGAGTGCATAAGCGCCGATGGCAGTGTTTTGGCTGCCGGTGGTGTTGCCGGACAGTGCACTATAGCCATCAGCGGTGTTAATGCTTCCTGTGGTGTTTTGTCCCAACGCATACCAGCCAGTTGCGTTGTTTTCCCAGCCGGTGGTGTTCAACTGGAGTGCCCAAACTCCAGTGGCTGTATTGTTATAGCCGCTAGTGTTGCTGTAGAGTGCTTGATACCCAATGGCAGTGTTATACCAGGCTCCGGAGTTTGAGTAGAGCGCTTGAGCGCCGATAGCGGTGTTATCGTCGCTGGGTGTTCCGCCGGCGTTCCCTCGATAGAACGCCTGATATCCTATGGCGGTGTTATTGTCGCCGATGTTATAGCAGAGCGCCTGATAGCCGCTGGCCGTGTTATTGTTGCCGTCGTTAGAGTAGAGTGCCTGATAGCCGCTGGCCGTGTTATTGTTGCCATAGTCGCTGAAGGTATAGAAGAGCGCCTGATAGCCGATGGCGGTGTTATTGTTGCCTGTGCCATTAGTCTGATAGAGAGCTTGGTAGCCATTTGCTGTATTGTTGCTCCCGGTAGTGTAAGCACCGAGCGCCTGATAGCCACTGGCGGTGTTATTGGTTCCTGTGGTATTGGCGCTAGAAGCGTTTATGCCGATGGCCGTATTGCCCCCGGACGAAGGTATTATGATATCTGGATTCAGGGGACCCGGTGGTCCTTGTGGTCCCTGTGGTCCGGTTGGTCCTTGGGGTCCTTGAGGTCCTATGGTTGAACTAACATAAGTAAAACGAAGCCCCATAACCCTTAAGTAAGGCGAATCGGCAGGATGAGAGGCAAAGTAAATCGAGATGTGATCCTGGCCCGGAGTAAGCGTTATTGGTACTGTGCTGGATACATCGATTTCTTGGAGTTCCTTTGCAGGCAAGGAATCCGAGAGATTGAGGTCAGACTCAAGGCTATTCGTATAGAGTTGACCATCACTTGCGACCGTAATTGTTACATTATATAGAAGATTTAATTTCCCCGTCGGAATTATTACAATTTTCGCACTGGTGAAATTTATCATGTCATCGGGCACGGTGAAACTGAAATGGGCAATACCGGTGCCCGTGACCCCCCAATTTCCATATGTCGTCTTGGCTTCCGATGGCGACACCCATAGCTCGTTTGCCAGAGCAGGTATTGCCGAAATCTGCAATGGCAGAATACTTGAAATCAAAAGGAAGAGTCCGATTTCCGTATATTTTTTCATTTAAATCCTCCTCATGATGAGGGTTCTTGAAGTGACTCGCCTCTGTCATAAGCCACCTCACCATCACCAAAATCGGCATGAGCAAGGGCAGCGAATCCGAGCAGCGCGGCGATAAAAAGCAGGAATTTGAATCTTGTCATTTATGCCTCCTCGATCAGGCGGGCATCAAGGGGAGAGAGGCAAAGCGGGCAAGGCTGGTACAAAAATGATATTACAATAACGTTCCGGTTCCGCAAGGATTTTTTGTTCAGTCAGAGAGGGCCGTGTGTAAATAGGAGGTATTCGGGCATGGGTTAACCAGAGAAAATGGATTGTAGAGCTTCCCCGGCGCTTCGTGCGCGGGAATTTCAACCGGCCCGATATGAGCCGGGTCTTGCTATCCAAAGCGCGACATTATACTTCACGTACCTAAGACACTGCGAAAATTGGCATGGTTTATGCACAGGAAGGGACTAGGCTGGTTTTTTAGATTTGGGTGTGCCGACTACCTTCTTAACCACTTCTTCAAAAAGTTCCGTCGTTCTCCGCCTTGACCTTCTCGGCCAATTCAATGAACCGGGCGGATTGTTCAGGATCGTCCGGTTGTGGTTTCTTCTTTCTGGCCATATCAACCCCTAACTCATAAAGTTAAAAGACTCGGTTGCGTGATGAAGTACCCGATGGTTGCTTGGCGGTTGCTATAATTTCATCAAAACGATGAAGTGTATCCGCAAGCTGGTTGAAGCATGCGTGACCTACTAGGTGATTAATTTTGTTGAATAAATAACCCAATCCTTTATTGGGATCATCCTGAAAGTGTCCCGCTATGATTGATCTGGCTTTAGCTTTGGGTAATTCTTTTTGTTTTGACCAGGAAGTTGCACCTGTACAATTGAGGTATTCATCCACGCACCTTTCGGCGTTGGGCCATTCCTGGCAAAGGCATGGCATACATAATGTTTCTAAATTCCCGATTGTGTCCTTGTCGGGTATTAGGATTAAAACCAACGGAACTCCGTTGAACATGCCCACACATTCTGTTTGAGAGGGGATATAACCGCATTTTTTCAATTCTCTTTCCATTTCCAAGCAGGTATTTACCGTATCATTATCAGTAACAATTGCTATCCCTTTTAAATTTTTAAAAGCTGCCTGCACATCGAACGCCTTCAGCGCTGGCCAAAAACCAGTTTTACCACCAGCCTTACCGCTAGCTTGATTGGAGTCCATAATCTGGAAATCAGGTAATTGACGTTGCTTTATTAAGCAATCCAAAAAATTCTTGTCGTCTATCCCCTCGCATAGGATAAAACGATCTTTTTCAAACCGCCAAGTTAAATCAACCCTTTCGTCCATTTTATATTTCCCTTAACGAATTTCAGCATGTTGTTCTAATGCAGTAAGAAATTTATCACCGTAAAATTGGCTTATAACATGCTTGCCATGCTGGACTTCTGTTCTGAGTAGGCAAAAATCATTAGGGGCTTCTTCCATAGCCGGGATTAAAGCTTGAAGACACTCATTGCTGTGTGTTGTGGCAAATAATTGCACGTCGCACTCACGACAAAGTGCTCTTAAAACCTTCCAAACATTGGGCAATTTCTTCCAGTAAATACCGTTTTCAATTTCATCAACCAGGACTACACCATTTTTGTATCTAGAAATAGCTAACAGTATGTTTAAATAACGAGTGATACCCGATGAAACTACTGTTAATGGAATTCTGTTTTTTAGGTTTGTAACTTCTGCGAATAAGACGGGAGTAGTCGAATCCAACAATATCAGTACCTCAGCCAGTTGAGGAAAGTCTTGCCGTATAGCGTTAATAGCTGGTAACTCAAGTTTGTTTTTGCTTAAATCTGAGTATAAATTGGCCATGTCTAACCAATAAAATTGTTGCGTGGATGGTAGAATATAACATATTGGTAAAGGATCAATTCTCCCATCGAAAACTGGTTGAGCGGTTTTTGTATCAATTGATAATTTAGTAGTTGTTGTTTTCCCTTTTCTAAAGCGCTTAAAAAGAAGAGGCGGTATGGCAGATAATTCGGGAGACGCCTTAATTTTATCTTTCGCCTCAGACAAAGATACAGTTATATTGATAGTGCCGTGTAGCGAATCAACCAACTCAGCCCAAATATTAAGATTCGGATCAAAATTATAAAATAGATCAGCCCACAGTGACTGAAACAACTCACTACTCCAATTCATGGCTATCTGTGGAAGGGTGCGTTGTCGCTGTTGGCGAATTAAAACGGCGGCATTGGGATTGCCGGTTGCGGACAGATATAACGCTTCATTAAGAGCGGTTTTCCCCGAAGCGTTATCGCCAACGATGAGGTTTATTGTTCTTAAGTCTTTAAGCTGGATTTGCTCAAAGCAACGGAAATTCCTAATTTCGAAAGACTTGATCATGCGATAACCTTTCGCGAAGTCGGCAGCCAGAACCATCTTGACGTTCCTTCCCTACTAGGATAAACTAAACCCGTTGGGCTGGAACGCCAGAAAATCAACGCAAAAGGCTGCCAACCTGAATCGCGCGCTGATTCTCGAAAATCCGCCCTTTTAAAGGAACGTCTTCCGATCAAGATTCTTACCACAATAGTCTATCGTTTGCTATTTAGTTCTCCACCTCTGGCCCTTCCTGCATCTTTTCCTCTTCGGCTTAGAACTGCGGACCTTTTCAGCGTGTGATTTGGCTATTAGTCGTTTGATAAGTCAGACGCTTGCCAGCTACACCTTTGAGTAGTTTGCCAGCACGGTCTGAATCATCAATTCCTCTCGCAATCCGGTTGCTGTATCGGAAATCAAACTCTGCAAGATAACGATGCATGCGCTTCTTCGCGTAGTGTTGGTAAACACCCTTCATCCCACGCTTGAAAATTGAGAAATACCCCTCAACGGTGTTTGTGTGAATCGAAGGGTCTTCGAGCGAAACATATTCGCCTTGGCTGTGGCGAACCACGCCGTGATCGGAGAAGTCCTCATGGATATAATGATATTGCCCTGCATCGTCGGTCATAACCCGCGTTTATTTTGGGGGTATCTGGGATTACAGCGCAATGTAAATCATGGGTAGTATCGTGGGTAGAAGCTCTAGCGCAAAAGAAAAAGCCCATAATTTCAAGGGCTTATCTTGTTGTTTTGGCGGAGGGAGTAGGATTCGAACCCACGGTTCCGCTACAAACGGAACAACGGTTTTCAAGACCGCCGCCTTAAACCACTCGGCCATCCCTCCTAAGGGAAGGAAATCCCCAATTAAGCTAACTACTCTAGCTTCCCTTCCCTGAACTGTCAAGACGGAGATCGGATGTTCACCCAAGCGCCGCCATGGGAGGCGGCGCTACCAATATATGCGCTTCTCTGCGTCTCTTCGGTGAGATCCTGTCTTTGGCACTTTTCGCGCCTTCGCGTCTCTCCCTGACCTGTCGATGATCAGTCTTTGCGTGAAAAATTTCCGGAAACCCGATTTCCAATTTCCGCTATTGCCTGAAACCCGCAGGGAAATTAGAATTCTCCCTTGAGTTCAATAAAGAACCTCGCAAGAGGGACTTAGTGCAACTCAGGACTGAGAAGCGAACTTATTTTATGCGTTATGAGGAATGCAGGCGGATCGCCGAGGAAACGGGGACCCCCCCTCCCCGATGTTTACGCGCGAATAATCGAAAGCGCAAAATGATTTCCCGTTTTCTCAACGGCCCTCTACGATGCTTAGATTCAAAGCTGAGTGAAACGGTGAGATCAACTACGGCTGCGGCCCGGGGAGGCGGGTTTTGCGCACGGAAGGGAATTAGAGTATGTCCGATAAGCCTTCTCATGTGACGGGGACCCTGCTTACAATCGGCGATGAAATTCTGCTCGGAGACATAGCGAATGAAAACGCCCATTATATTGCCGTCGAACTGCGTGCTCGTGGTTTTCTCCTCGACAGGGTGATTACGGTCGGTGATACCGAGGATGATATCGTCGAATATCTTGGCCTTTGCCTGAAGGGGTCTCATTTTGTCATTGCAACCGGGGGCCTCGGCCCAACCGACGACGACAGGACATGCTCCGCCGTTTCCAGGGCCTTCAGAAGACCCCTCGTTTCCAATCGCGATTACACAGCCTGGCTTAAGGGCCGCCTCTCCGAATGGGGGGTGGGGTGGTCGAGAGAGTTGGAAAGGATGGCCGAACTGCCCGAAGGGGCGGTAAAGATCGGTCTTAAAATGGCCGGGTTCTTCGTGCTCCACAACGATATCCCGTGTTACTTCCTCCCCGGTGTGCCAAATGAAATGAAACACCTGCTGGGGAAAAATGTGATCCCCGATCTCGAAACCAGGTTTCCCAACAGATGCGCGTACATGAAACACATCGTCCGTATTCAGGGCCTCCTGGAAGCCCAGGTGAATACGATGCTTCGGTCTTTCGACCCCGGCCGCGAGGGCGTGGACATCGGCTATTATCCCCAGGGGCGGGAAAACTGGGTGTCCATATTCGCGGCCGCGCCAAACGAAGAAGAGTGCCGCACTCTTGTGAAGAACGCAGAGCAGAAGATCATTGCTTTGATCGGCACCCACCACATAAGCGGCCATAACGACGACTGCCTGGAAAAGGTGATTGGACGCTACCTGCGAGAGCGCGGCTGGAGGCTGGCTATTGCCGAATCTTGCACGGGCGGGCTCGTGTCGAGAAAAATAACGGCGGTTCCCGGCGCCTCAGACTACCTGGACCGGGCGTTTGTTACCTATAGCAATCGTGCGAAAACCGAAATTCTGGGCGTACCTGAAGAGCTACTGCGCGACCACGGCGCTGTAAGCGAGCAGGTGGCGCTGGCGATGGCCGAGGGGGCGGTCAACAGCGCCGCAGTGGAAGTCTCCTTAAGCATAACCGGTATTGCCGGTCCAACCGGGGGCACCTCCGAAAAACCCGTCGGGACTGTCTTTATCGCCTGCGTTACTCCTGCCCGAACAACAGTGGAGAAATACTCCTTCGGCGGAACGCGCGAACAAATCCAGGAAAGCGCAACACAGGCGGCCCTGGTGATGCTGTGGAAACTGTTGGCGGGGGATAAGCGGCTCGTGTGCGATTGAGCCTCCAAAAGGACACTGAAGATTTCTGTAATGTGAAAGGAAGGACGGTATATGAAGCAATCATGCAAATCCGCAGACTGGATCGAGTCGGCCGTTAAGAAGTTCGTGGAAACCTCTCCGGAAAACAGCCTCAAAAATCCGGCAAATGACAGGGCGTTTGATAGTCCGCTCGTCGGCTTTTCATCAGGCGAGGATCAACTCTACCAGGACTATAAGGCCCATGTCGGCCCGTTTCACTGGACGCCGGAGGAAGTATTTGCGCTGGCCTTCCCGGACCTGAAGGTTGGAGCAGAAGGAATTTCCGTCATAAGCTGGGTCCTTCCTCAAACTGGCGTTACCAGGAAGGAAAATCGCAGACAGGATATTTATCCGTCAGAGAGTTGGGCCAGGGCCAGGATTTTTGGTGAAGAGTTCAACGTCAAAATCAGGAAACACCTGGTGGAAGCTCTCATGAGAGAGGGCTGCGAAGCAGTTGCCCCCGTGTTCCTCCCAAATTGGAAGATAGAAATATCGGAACGGTTTTCTTTTGCCTCAACATGGTCCGAGCGTCATGCTGCGTACGCATCGGGACTTGGCACTTTCGGGCTGTGCGATGGACTGATCACCGCCAGGGGTAAGGCCATGCGCCTTGGTTCGGTGGTCGCGCGGATCAGGATTGCTCCCACTCCACGGCCCTACAGCGATCATCATGAATATTGCCTTTTCTATTCAAAAGGAACGTGCGGGAAATGCATTGAACGCTGCCCGGTTCAGGCTGTCTCAACGAACGGCCATGACAAACTCAAATGCTTCGGTCATCTCCAACCTCACACGGCGAACCATGTGAAGTCGCACTATGGCTTTGACGGCTATGGGTGCGGGCTGTGCCAGACCGGTGTGCCCTGCGAATCGAGGATACCGGCGATGAGTGATGCCTGACGAGGGTAAATCATGGAATCATCCATCCGCAGCTTTATCGCAATCGACCTGTCCGATGCGGCCCGCCGGCAGATCGAGACGTTCATCCAGGAATTAAGGAAAAGCGATGCCCAGGTTGGATGGGTGAGGACCGAAGGGATTCACCTCACGCTCAAATTCCTGGGAAATGTAGCGCCTGAATCGATCGAAGAGATAAAGCCCGCGCTTGCCCGGATAGCTTCGAAGACCACGCCGATTCGTATTGAACCGGCGGCATGTGGCGCCTTTCCCACGATCAAATCACCGAGAGTGATCTGGGTCGGGCTCAGCGGGCAGATCGGCCCGCTTGCCCAACTTGCGCAGCGTGTAGAAACAGCGATGGTCCCCCTGGGTTTCGAGCCCGAAGGCCGCCCGTTCAAACCTCACCTCACCGTGGGCCGCGTCAAGGGCAGGCTGCGGCTTCAGGCACTCCAACAGATTCTTCTTACGCATCGGGACTTTACGGCCGAACCCTTTGACGCTGCTGAAGTTGTATTGTATAAGAGCGATTTAAGGCCGGATGGCGCGCAATATACTCCTTTATTTAAAGCGCCTTTCTCCGGAGATCCCGCCCCAGCGGACGAATGAAGCATATTCCATGTGAATTTAGTATGTTATAGAGACCGATAGGGGTTAGGTAGAAATAACCTCTGCGGCTTTTTCGATAACCGGGTGTCAACCATACGTTTTCGCCGCTCCGCGAGGGTGTGGAGTATTTGGCTTGTGGTCTGCGGTAATCACTTTTTCACAATCGAAATAAGGAGGCCCGATTCATGGGACTTAACGACGACCGGCAAAGAGCTATCGACGCTGCGGTTTCTCAGATAGAACGCATGTGCGGGAAGGGCGCTATCATGCGCCTGGGGGAAGGCGCCACCGTGGAAGTGGCGGTCATATCGAGCGGCTCTCTGTCGCTGGATATCGCGCTGGGGATTGGCGGCATAGCGCGGGGCCGCATCATCGAGATATTCGGTCCCGAGTCAACCGGAAAAACCACTTTGGCGCTGCACATCATCGCCGAGGCTCAGAAGCTCGGGGGCCTGGCAGCCTTTGTAGACGCCGAACACGCTCTGGACATTCAATATGCCCGAAAACTGGGGGTTGTAGTGGAAGACCTCCTGGTAAGTCAGCCCGACTACGGCGAACAGGCCCTGGAGATCGCTGAAGTGCTCGTCCGAAGCAACGCCATCGATGTCATAGTTATCGATTCGGTTGCGGCGCTCGTCCCGAAAGCCGAGATCGAAGGCGAGATGGGCGATCCGCACGTAGGACTCCAGGCGCGCCTAATGAGCCAGGCGTTGCGCAAACTCGTATCCGCTATCAGCAAATCAAAGACATGTGTCATTTTCACCAACCAGATCCGGATGAAAATAGGGGTCATGTACGGCTCGCCCGAGACCACGACGGGAGGTAACGCGCTCAAGTTCTACGCCACCATGAGGCTCGACATTCGCCGGGTCGGCCCGATCAAGGAAGGCCAGGAGGTTATCGGCAACCGGACCAAGGTAAAAGTGGTGAAGAACAAGATAGCGCCCCCGTTCCGCGAGGTCGAATTCGATATCATTTACGGACGCGGCATATCCAAGGAGGGCGAGGTTCTGGACCTGGGGGTGGAGGCAAATCTTATAGAGAAGTCCGGCACATGGTATTCGTATAATGGAGAAAGACTGGGACAGGGAAGGGAAAACTCGAAGAATTTTCTGAGGGACCATCCAGATCTCATCTCCGATATCGAGACGAAAATTCGTCAGGCTTGTAATCTCAAACCGGTTGCCAGCGCTGCAATCGTTTCGGCTGACTGACGGAAGCCGGAGAGCAGTGCCTTGTCTTTTAAAGATTTAAACCACGGATGGGGAGCGCAGCGGGGTGGATGATCACGGAAAAAAATGATTTGGTATAATTAGAGATACCTTGGAAAGTCAGGAGATTGTATTGATGAAAGCCAGCGAGATCCGAAAGGCCTTCCTCGATTTTTTCAATGCGCGTGGACATGCGATTGTGAAAAGCTCTTCGGTGATTCCTCACGACGACCCCACCCTTCTGTTTACCAACGCTGGGATGGTGCAGTTCAAGAGGACTTTCCTGGGCGAGGAAAAGCGGCCATATTCTCGTGCAACTACCAGCCAGAAATGCATGCGCGCGGGCGGCAAGCACAACGACCTCGAAAACGTCGGCCGTACGGCGCGGCACCATACTTTTTTCGAAATGCTCGGGAATTTTTCCTTCGGCGATTATTTCAAAGAGGATGCGGTAAAATTCGCATGGGAGTTTCTAACCACGGATATGGGCCTGCCCAAGGATAAGCTCTATGCCACGATCCACGAAGGCGACCGGGAAATGAACCTCGGAGCGGACGAAGAAGCCCGCAAGTTCTGGGCGCGATATCTTCCGGAGGAACGAATTCTGCCATTTCCGACAAAGGATAATTTCTGGGCCATGGGCGATACCGGTCCCTGCGGGCCATGCTCGGAGATCCTCATCGACCAGGGGCCGGGCATGGGGTGCGGCCGGCCGGACTGCAAGCCGGGATGTGACTGCGACCGGTATCTGGAACTATGGAACCTTGTGTTCATGCAGTTTAACCGCTTTCAGGACGGCGCCCTCAAGCCCCTGCCCAAACCCAGCATCGACACAGGTATGGGACTTGAAAGAATAGCCGCCGTAATCCAGAAAGTTCCGTCAAATTACGACACGGACCTCTTTGCCCCAATGATGGCCAGGATCGAGCAACTTACCGGGTACAAATATGGATCCTCGCCCGAAAAGGACGTCTCTGTGAAGGTCATTGCCGATCACGGCCGCGCAGCGGCCTTTCTTATCGGAGACGGTGCTTTGCCAAGCAACGAAGGGCGCGGCTATGTGTTAAGGCGCGTAATTCGGCGCGCCTTGAGGCACGGACGATTTCTAGGGATGGACAGGCCGTTTATGTCCGAGGTCGCCGTATCGGTCATTGAATCCATGCACGACGCATATCCCGAATTGCTGGAAAACCGCAGTTTCATAACCAGTGTCATCCGGAACGAAGAAGAACGATTCAATGAAACCCTGGATAACGGACTGAGGCTCCTGCAGACCGAAATAAAGCGTCTGGCCGATGAAAAAGCGCAAACGATCCCCGGAACGCTCATCTTTAAGCTCTACGATACATACGGTTTCCCCATCGACATTGTTACCGACATGTCCAGGGAACTCGGTTTTCAAGTGGACGAGGCCGGTTTCCACAGTCTTATGGAAAAGCAGCGTGAGATGTCCAGAGCCGCCTGGAAAGGGAGTGGCGAGCGCCAAATCCCGGAAGTCTACCGGCAGATTAGCGCAAGAGGCCTCACCACCACGTTTCTCGGCTATGAAGCTACGCAGGCCGATTCCGAGATTATTGCGATGGTCAGCGGCGGCGAAGAAATCGGCTCGGCCACCGAAGAAATGGCTGTAGAGCTGATCACCGCCGGCACCCCCTTTTATGGCGCAGCAGGCGGGCAGGTGGGCGACACTGGGGTGATTACCGGGGCCACGGGAAAATTCGCCGTCTCCGATACCATAAAATTGCCCGGAAATCTGATCGTTCATGTGGGCAAGGTCGAATCCGGATATTTCCACACCGGCGACACGGTGCATCTGGCGGTTGACGCGCAGTTGCGCAAGGACACAGAAATCCACCACACTGCCACACATATCCTGCACGCGGTCCTGCACAAGGTGCTCGGAGATCATGCAAAGCAGGCTGGATCGCTCGTCGCGCCTGACCGGCTCCGGTTCGACTTCACCCATTTCACCGCAGTGACCCCGGAAGAACTGGCCCGGATCGAGAGGCTGGTAAATGATGAAATCCGTCAAAACCGCCAGCTCACAGTCCGGGTAATGGAGCTGGAGGAAGCCCTGAAAACCGGGGCAATGGCGCTTTTTGAAGAAAAATACGGCGACCGCGTCCGGCTGGTTGAAATTCCGGGCTTCAGCCGCGAGCTTTGCGGAGGTACTCACACGCACTGGACGGGTGACATCGGACTTTTTGTAATCATCCAGGAAACCAGCATCGCAGCCGGGGTCCGCAGAATCGAGGCCCTTGCCGGCCGGCACGCACTCGAATACATAAACCGGTGCAGGCAAGTCCTGAATCACACAGCGGAAGCGCTCAAGGTAGCCCCTTCAGAAGTGGCAGAACGCATCGAAAAGATACTTGCCCAACAGCGGCAAATGGAAAAAGAACTCGAGGCCCTTAAGGCCTCCGCTGCCGGCAGGCGCTCGGCCGATCTTTTCGATCAGACCGAAGAAATAGACGGTGTGGGAGTCCTGGTTACTCAAATCCAAGCTGATAATCCAAAGGTTCTTCGGGAGATAAATGATAAATTCAAAGAAAAATTTACTAAAGGGATAGCCGTTCTGGGAGCTGTCTCGGAGGGAAAGGTCTTCCTGCTGGCCGGGGTGACCCAGGAACTCACAGCCAGGTTGCACGCCGGAAATCTCATAAAAGAGATCGTCAAGGAAGTGGGCGGCTCAGGCGGTGGACGACCCGATATGGCGCAGGCTGGAGGAAACAGACCCGATAAGCTTAAGGATGCTCTAGATCTTGCCGAAAAACTGATTCGCGACAAACTCGGGGTAACTCACTGATAAACATCTGAACCACAGATGGACACGGATGTACATCAATAGACGTTTGAGGAGTCAGTCTGCGGCTCGTGTCCATCCTTGATGAACGGGACTTCAGATCCGGTCAACACTACAAAAAGAGAGAACCTCTTCCAGTTCGTCCGTGAGTTCCTCACGAAAATCCATTATGTTATATATCGCGCCGCATTCACGGCAGCGCAGGTAAGCTCTGCGTCAGGCTTTTACTATTTCGAGCTCTTTGTTGCACTTTTTGCAAAGCAATTTAGGTTCTCCTCAAACGGAATGAATTGAAATCCACGGTAACAGATTAGCTTATATCGAATTTGCTTTTGAATTCAAGCCCTAACACCAGGGAAAGGGACATGCCAGCCAATCTGCCTCCCCCTTATTTTGAAGCCGAAAAGCGCTACAGGGAAGGAAAAACTGCGGAAGAGAAAATAGAAGCCCTGGAAGAGATGCTTACGATCATGCCCAAGCACAAGGGCACAGATAAGCTCAGGGCAGATCTGCGCAAACGCATAGCAAAGCATAAATCCGATGCCCTGCAGAAGAAAGGTCCGGCAAAAGGGGTTACAGCCTACCACATCGAAAGGGAGGGGGCAGCCCAGGTCGTCATTGTAGGGGTCCCCAATGTTGGGAAATCCTCTATTGTTGCCGCGTTGACAAACGCCAAACCCGAGGTGGCCGGCTTTCCCCATACCACCTGGAACCCCACTGCGGGAATGGCCAATTTTGAAAATATTCAATTCCAGCTTATCGATACCCCGCCTGTTCCCACAGAATTCATCGACCCGGGACTCACTGACCTGCTCAGGCGAACAGACATAATAGTGGTGGTGGTTGATATTCGGGGCGATCCGCTCCAGCAGATGGAAGACGCCATGGCTTTTCTGAACGGCATGAGAATATATCCGCCCGGAACACCGATTGCTGCGGACTTGAAGAAGGCCCCGTTCATAAAGAAGGTCCTGCTGTTGGTAAACAAAGTCGATGATGAATTGGACGAAGAGGATTACCGCGCATTTCTGGAGCTTTGCGAACTGCCGTTGCCCTCAATCCCCATCTCGATCCTTGCCGGATACAATCTGGCGGAGTTTCTGGGCAAAATCTATGAAATGGCCGCTGTTATCCGTGTCTATACGAAAACGCCGGGCAAGGAGCCCGACCTGAGGTCTCCCTTCGTTCTCAGTAAAGACAGCACGCTTGAAGATCTTGCCGGACAGATCCATAAGGATTTCGTAACCAGGCTCAAGTTCGCAAAGGTGCGGGGCAGCTCAGTATTCGACGGGCAAATGGTCCAGCGGGATTATGTGCTGCAAGATGGCGATATTGTTGAAATACATATTTAGGGCTGACGATTTTTGAATCACGATTTACATCTTCTGGTGACAAATACATCCCATTTTTAAGCACCAATTACTATCTATTGACTAAACACCCAAAATATCTTAACTTGTTAGCTATTGAAGTCATCCGGATACTGGTGTAATCTCGTCAGGTCGGATGATTGCCGCGTAGCTGGGGGGCGGGAGATGTCAGCAGGTCTTAACCCGGCTGCCGCAAAGGAGAACAATATGAAATCTTATGGCCCTGAAAAGTGCCTTCCTTTTGATTATTACTTCAAAAAACCCAATTCGGAAGATGATTTTGAACGTCTGCTCCAAGGGCAAGTCATAGAGGGCCGGTTTCGCGGCCCTGATTTGGAGCTGGAGCAGATCGATCGCGTCGATTCCGACGAAGAGGCCGGTATCCCTGCGCTCTCCGAAGTGGAACCCGAAGAAGAAGAAGGTCCGGTCGAGGCTGAAGTTGCTGCGGCTCCCGTAGAAGATTTTGAAGAAGACCACATCACATGTTATCTCAAGGAAGTCTCCAGCTATCCTTTGCTCACCCAGGAGCGCGAAACCGAGCTTGCTCAGATAATCAGGAATGGACAGGATGAACTGGTGCAAATCGTCCAGGAACATGCGCATGATGACAGAATAATGGCTGACCTTAACGAAAAGGTCAAAAAGCTCCTGGAGCACGAGCAAACCTTCCCCGGCGTAAGGGATAAGGTGCTTAAGGTAGTTGTGCGCACTCTGGAGCGAGCCGCCAACGAGCAGCCTGAAAATCCACTCTTCTCTACCTCACTGGCCATGGTCCGTGCAATCATGAGGGCTGTGGACGCGGCCAAGCAGGAGATGGTCAGGGCTAACCTCAGACTGGTCCTGAGCATAGCCAAGCGGTACAGGGGCCGTGGCATGACTTTCGATGATCTGATTCAGGAGGGAAACCTCGGTCTGCTCAAAGCGGTCGGCCGGTTCGACCACACCAAGGGAAACCGGTTCAGCACGTATGCGACATGGTGGGTGCGGCAGAGTATCATTCGCGGAATCTACGACAAAACGAGGACGATCCGCCTGCCGGTGCATTTCATCGAGTTGAAGAACCTCTTCTTCAAGGTCTACTACGAACTACTCAAGGAACTGGGGCGCGAACCGATGCCTGCTGAAATTGCGGAACGCTCCAAGCTGCCGGTCGAAAAGGTGCAGATGGTCCTTACGCTGGCCGCTCAGCCTATCTCCCTTGAGACTCCCATAGGGGAGGACGAACAGAGGCTGGGAGACTTTATCGAAGACGAACGAGCGCTCTCCCCGGCCGATGAGTGCTCGGACAGGGAGTTGGCCGAGGTTACGCGTGCCTTGCTCTCGACCCTTCAGCCAAGAGAGGAGAAAATCCTGCGGCTGAGGTTCGGCCTCGATGGCCATCCGGCTGAGACCCTGGAGAAAATAGGCAAAGTTTTCAATGTCTCCAAGGAAAGGATCCGACAGATCGAGAAAAAGGCGCTTCGCAAGCTGAAAAACCCGAACAGGCAGGCATGTCTCAAGACTTTTATAGAATGAAAAGGTAAAGAAGATTCACCGCAGAGCAACATAGGCGCAACCAAAGGGCTAAAAGCTGTTCACCACAGAGGGCACAGAGAAAAGAATTGATGCGTTGGGAGATTCGGGGATTGATAAATTTAGGAATTAACTCGTGAATCCCTCAGTTGCTGCCACAAAAACCTTACAGAGCTTTTCTCCGTGTCCTATTCTTTGATCAATTCTAAATCCCTCAATTTCTAAATTCCTCAATTCAAACGATTTGACCTTCCAGGTCATAATCATGCGCGGCGGTGATCCGTACCCTGCGGATTTGTCCGGCTTCCGCACAGCCCGCTGTGACAATAACGCCTCCGTCGACCTCCGGCGCCTGGGTGGGCAGACGTCCGGCGAGGAGCAGATCGGTTTCGGAGTGCGGGCCTTCAATCAGGACCGGCAGATTCCGTCCCACCAGGAGCTTGAGTTTTCGCCTGGAAATCTCCCTTTGGAGTTCGAGCAGGGCGGCGCGCCTGCTTTCAGCTCTCTTTTTCTCAGGCCGGCCGGGGAAGTGCGCTGCCCTTGTCCCTGTTTCGGGCGAATAGACAAAAACTCCCGCATGGTCGAACTCGACCCGTTCCATGAAAGCGAGCAGCGACTTGAACTCCGCTCTCGTCTCACCCGGGAAGCCCACCATGATCGAAGTGCGCAATGCAACACCCGGGAGGGCGGAGCGAATTCTATCGATAACCCTTTCCGGACTGTCGGGTGGACGTCCCATTGCCTTGAGGATTGCCGGCGCGCAATGCTGGATGGGGATGTCCAGGTAAGGCACGATCTTGCGTGAATTTGCCATGGCATAGAGCAGCCCGTCCGAGATTCGGTCGGGATATGAATAGAGCAGCCGTATCCATTCCGGGCCCGGCATCTCATCGAGTTTTTCCAAAAGCCTCGGCAGGGCTTGAGGATCGTTTCGGTCAAGCCCGAATGCCGTGGTATCCTGGGCAATCAGGTTGATTTCTTTTATACCGGCAGATGAGAGCCGGACCGCTTCGGCAAGAATGTCTGCTTCATTCCAACTCCTAAGCGGCCCCCGCAGATTGGGAATAATGCAGAAAGAGCACGAATTGCCGCACCCCTCGGCAATTTTCAGGTACGCCGAATGAGACCCGTTCGATATTGCCCAGCCGGCTTCACCGCCGGGGACTGCCGCCGGCCTTGCAATCCAGAGCCGCTTCGGGTTTCCGGCGAGCTTCGATTCCACAGCGGCTTCAAGCGCATGGTAATGGGAGGTCCCGACAAAGATATCAACTTCCGGAAGTTCTCTCAGAAGCTTTTTCCCATACCTCTGGACCATACATCCGGCAGCGATCAGCATGCTGCACTTTCCGGATATCTTGTGTTGGGCCGCCTGAAGGATCGCCTCTAATGCTTCCTGTACGGCGCTTTCCAAAAATCCGCACGTGTTAACCACTATGAGTTCGGCATCGGCGAGAACTTGGGTCATCTGCCAGCCCATGTTCAGAAGTTGCTTCGCCATGTTCTCGCTGTCAACGAGGTTTTTAGCGCATCCGAGGCTTATCAGAGCAGCATATTTCATCTATGAAATCCCGATAGAGATTAGCGGAAAAAGCATTGTAACATGAAAACGACAGGAAATGTTTCACGCGGAGAACAGTGATGAGTTTCAGACCACTGATAGAGGAGCGCAGGCGCTTGGCCTCGCGCGCCTGCGCGTCACCAAAATCCCGGGGAGTGCTGGGGAAACTTTCCCCCGCTCAGTTTGGGGTTGTTCAGTGCCCTGCTTCGTACTCCCCGGTTTTTTGTCACCAGACAAAACGCTCACGGCCGCACGCCGATAAAATTGAATTCCTGAAAAGATATTACGGTAAAGCGGTCTATTCCCGCGAAAACAAGAATATCGAAAAGCGCCACCAAAACGGCAACGGTTGAATAGATGCAGAGTGCACGGCCCGGGGAGTATTTCTCCCTGATTTTGGAGATCAGCAGAAAAAAGGCCGCAGACATTGCATAGCATTCGAGGGCAAAGGGCGGAAACCCCAGGAATCCAAACAAAGGCATTTCAAAAATTTTCAAGAAGCCGGCGTGGGGTACGGTGTATATCCATTTCGACCCTGCACGGAAGTTCCATAACTCCCACAAAAGCCCGCAGATGGCTCCGGCCAGAAGCAGAAGATAAAAGTTTTTAAGCGACCCATTTCTCCATTCCCGCAGCAGAGAAGGAGCGCCGGCCTTGTGATTGACCGGTTCCAGGAGGAATATGAAAGCCCCCCAGACCAGGGGGAAAAAGTACTCCGGCCAAACGAGCGGCAAAAGCAGAAAAAGTATACCTGTGAGAATGAAGGGCTTGTAGGCGTTGGGACCGACACGCCTCGTGGAGCGTCGAGATTTAGGCTGTGGCACACTGCGCAGGCTTTGCAGGTTATCCAGGGGGGCCACTTTTGAATTTTTTGAAACTCCAATGAAATCCAGCAGCGCCGTTGTCGCAAAAATTCCCGGCAAAACCGTCGAATAGGCAATGAAGTATCCCGTCCATCTAATAACGGTCTCAGAGGGTATATTGAGGTAATGCCAGTTCGAGAGCCGGAAATTCAATGCTTCAAAGACGAGCCACACGGTAGTGGACAGGGGGAGAAGAAGAAGGAATTTCCCGGGATTTTCAAACAGGAGGGATTTTGCTCCCCGGCAATAGAGAAAAGACTCGATAAAGATAATGTAGCTCCACCAGGCAAATGAATAGTAGAGGGAATAAAAAGGCTCGAATCCGGACAGCATGGCCAGGGTAGAGATCCCGAAGATCAGGCAGACTGCCGCAATGAGAAAATGGGCCAGGGTGCGTTTTTTTTCCCGGTTCATTTCGCAACCCTCCCGGGGAACCCGCTACAGAATGAACCAAGGATGAAGCGTGGTGGTGAAATTTTCGGAATTTTTCGGCAAAAGACAATAAACATTTGATTCCTCGATACCTATTCTTTAAATTAGAAAGCTTTAAGCTGGTCAAATTCCGAACATAAAAGATTATAATGGGGTTGCTGAAGAATAGTCTATCTATTGAGAATTTACATTTTTTTACCCCGAGCCGCTTGGGGCCGGAGAGTAAGCAGGAGTTTGTACTCATGGCGAAGGAAAAAGGTTCTCGAGGACAGCTCGTCCAACCCGAAAGAGTGGATAAGGACACTCCCTATCCCATGATGTGCAAGGAGGGCAAGGGTGTACGCAATTTCGCCTGCCCGAATTACGACAATTGCCTGGATAAGGCTGCCAAAGGGATGTGGAGCGGATTTACTTGTAGAGAATGCTGTTCTTACGTCCAAAAAGAAGAAGACAATCAGAGCTGAACCACCGATGAACGCGGATAGACACTGATTGTTGAATGAGGGGAAGAAACACGGATGGACACTGATAATGAACGGTCACGAAAAATCCGCGTCTATCGGTGTCCATCAGTAGTTCTACTCAGATGGTTCAGATATTTTCAGCTCGTGGAGCTTTCCGTCTTTGCCGCAGCGGTTTCGGCTTTTTTTCGGGATTTTTTGCCCTTCTTGCCGCCCTTTTCACCCCCCTCGGTTATCAGCTCCAGCATGCACATGGGAGAGGCGTCGCCCCGTCTGAACCCCACTTTCACGATCCGGGTATAGCCGCCAGCCCGATTCTGGTATCTTTGGGCCAGCTCATCAAATACCTTGTGCACAACGTTTTTTTCGCGAATAACCGAAAGCGCCTGCCTTCGGGAATGCAGATCGCCATGTTTACCCAGGGTGATCATCCATTCGGCCCAGCGGCGCATTTCCTTTGCCTTGGGCACCGTTGTGTAAATGCGTTCGTGATTGAGAAGCGAGGTAACCATATTCCGGAACATAGCAAGACGGTGGCTCGTCGTCCGGTTCAGTTTTCTGCCGGAAACTCCGTGGCGCATGGATTATTCCTGTTCCTTTCTTCTCTGTTCGATCTCCTCGCGGCTGGGAAAGTTATCGATCTTCATTCCCAGAGAGAGTCCCATTTCGCTGAGTATCTCTTTTATCTCATTAAGCGACTTGCGACCGAAGTTCTTGGTCTTGAGCATCTCCTGCTCGGTCCTTTGAACAAGCTCGCCGATATGGCGGATATCAGCATTTTTAAGACAGTTTGCCGACCGAACCGAGAGTTCCAGTTCGTCAACGCTGCGGAAGAGGTTCTCGTTGAAGGCGGGTTCGGTCCGGACCTCTTCCTCCTGGGCCTCGGCTTCCTCTTCGAAATTGATGAAAATGGTGAGCTGGTCCTTGAGAATCTTGGCGGCGTAAGCCAGCGCATCCTCCGGCTTGACGCTTCCGTCCGACCAGATCTCCAGGGTTAGCTTGTCATAGTCGGTAATTTGGCCGACGCGAGCCTGGGTCACGGTATAGCTGACTTTTCGCACCGGAGAAAAGATCGCGTCGATGGGGATCGTTCCTATAGGCTGGCTTTCTTCGATATTTTTTTCAGCCGGAACATATCCTTTCCCCTGCCTTACGGTGAGTTCCATTCTGAGCTTGGCATCCCTGGCAAGCGTGCAGATATGCTGATCGGGATTCAGCACCTCGACCATCGCCCCGGTCTGAATGTCCCCGGCGCTGACCCGGCCTTCACCTTGCTTTTCGATCTGCAATCGGCGAAGATTTCCGTCCCCGGTTACTTTGAATCGGACTTCCTTTAGATTGAGTATCACATCGGTGACGTCTTCAAGAACACCCGGAATTGTGGAGAATTCGTGCAAAACACCGTCTATCTTCACGTTGGTTATGGCTGAGCCCTGAAGGGATGAAAGCAACACCCTCCTCAATGCGTTTCCCAGCGTAATGCCGAACCCCCTCTCCAGAGGCTCGCATTCGAACTTCCCGTGGGTGTTCGGCTCTGTTGTCTCGATTTCCAAGCGCTTCGGTTTAATTAGTTCGCGCCAGTTCTTTTGCATGTTTTATCCTCATTAAAGAGACATCACCACAGGGCTTCGTCTGGAAACTCAAGTGGGCCACTTGGATACGTGAAGCTCCAAAGGCCCTTCGGTGACCAGAATCCTGTAAATTACCGCTCTTTCTTACTTCGAATAAAATTCAACCACCAGTTGTTCCTGAACCGGCAGGTTCATCTCATCTCGAGCGGGGAAAGCCTTGAAGGTACCCTCGTACTTCGACGTATCGAGATCGAGCCACACGGGGAGCCCTCTGCGCGGTAGAGCTCCGACGGATTCGTTTATGATCTGCAGATTTCGGCTCCCCTCGGCCACGGTAATCGTATCTCCCGGTCTAAGCAGATACGAAGGGATGTTAACTTTCCTGCCGTTGACCAGAAAATGATCGTGCCTGACGAGCTGTCTGGCCTGGCTGCGGGAATTTGCGAAGCCGAGCCTGTAGACTGTATTGTCCAGTCTGCGTTCGAGCAAAACCAGGAAGTTTGTACCGGTGACACCCTTGCGGCGGTCAGCTTCTTTGAAATAGCTTTCGAACTGCTTTTCCACTAAGCCGTAAATTCTTTTGATTTTCTGCTTTTCCCGAAGCTGGAGCCCGTAGTCGGAGAGCTTACCCCTGCTCTGGCCATGCTGCCCGGGAGGGTAGTTGCGGCGCTCGATCGCGCATTTGTCCGAATAGCAGCGGTCGCCCTTAAGATAGAGTTTCATCGTTTCGCGACGGCAAAGCCTGCATTGGGATTCGGTGTAGCGAGCCAAATTGTTTCCTCCTGACAAATGATACGGCTCTTTTAGCCGCACAAAGAACGCCCTCAAGGGGCTAACCTACAGGGCATTGCGCCCGCGCCTTCCGAAGAGGCGCCATTTCATTATACCCGTCGCCTCTTCGGAGGCCTGCAGCCATTGTGCGGTATCGGCGTAACGTCCTTAATGTAGGTGATATTGAACCCTGCGGCCTGGAGTGCCCTCAGAGCGGCTTCGCGGCCGGAACCCGGGCCTTTCACAAGGACTTCGATATTCTGAACTCCGTGCTCCTGAGCCTTTTTGGCCGCTGTCTCGGCGGCCACCTGCGCCGCGAACGGAGTACTTTTTCGGGACCCCTTGAAACCCTGGCTTCCCGCACTCGACCAGGAAATAGCGTTCCCGCTGATATCCGTGATGGTAATGATCGTGTTGTTAAAGGTTGAGCGGATATGAGCTATGCCGTTGAGGATATTCTTGCGCTCTTTTTTCTTTGTTCTGGGTGCGGCTTTCTCTTTTGCCATGTTTCCTCCGTCCTACGCTTTCTTGCGCTTGCCCATTACGGATCGGCGCGGACCTTTACGAGTGCGGGCATTGGTGTGAGTGCGCTGGCCTCGAACCGGAAGCCCTCGTCGGTGCCTCAATCCGCGGTAACAGCCCAGGTCCATGAGACGCTTTATGTTCATCGAGACCTCGGACCTTAGATCGCCCTCCACCTTCAAATGGGAATCGATAATCTGCCTGATAGTATTTACCTGGATTTCGCTCAGATCATCACTCTTGGTATCCCTGCCGATCTTGGCCATCTCGAGGACTTTCTGGGCCGTCGGCCTGCCGATACCGTAAATATATGTCAGGGCGATTTCGATACGCTTGTTCTTGGGCAAATCGATGCCTGCAATTCGTGCCAATGTCTTACTCCTTCACTACCCCTGGCGCTGCTTGTGCCTGGGATTCTCGCAAATCACGCGCACATTTCCGTGGCGACGGATAATTTTGCACTTTCTGCAAATGCGCTTAACCGATGCTCGCACTTTCATTTCGGAAAATCCTTTCCACAAACCAGCGTTGCTCAAGCCTTACGACTTGGACCTGTAAGTGATTCGGCCCCGTGTCAGGTCGTAGGGAGAAAGTTCCACTGTTACCTTATCACCGGGCAGGATGCGAATGAAATGCATGCGCATCTTTCCGGAAATATGAGCGAGAATGCGATGGCCGTTAGGCAACTCCACGCGAAACATGGCATTGGGCAGGGTCTCGACGACCGTTCCTTCGACCTCTATAGCCTCTTCTTTAGCCATGCCCGCTGGTTCCCCCGAATCAATTTACCGCGAACTTTTTATTGTAATTTATCTATCTGCGGATGTAAAGCTGTTTCACGCCGTGTCAGTATCTGAGGACCATCCTCAGTTATCGCTATTGTGTGCTCAAAATGAGCCGAAAGCTTCCTGTCCCGCGTCACCGCCGTCCATTTATCTTCCAGTATCTCAACGTCAGGTCCGCCCGCGTTTATCATTGGCTCCACAGCCAGCACCATTCCCGGTTTAAGTTTCACTCCCTTGCCAGGTGACCCGTAATTGGGGATCTGGGGGCTTTCGTGTAAATGCTGTCCGATCCCATGCCCGACAAATTCTTTCACTACCGAATAACCCCGCTTCTCCACGTAAGCCTGTATTGCATGAGAGATATCGGAGAGGCGGTTTCCGGAAACCGCCCGCGAAATTCCTTCGTAGAGGCACTGCTCGGTCACCGAGCACAACCGTGCGGCTTCCTCGCTGATCTCTCCCACCGGCGCCGTCACGGCCCCGTCCCCGTAATAACCATCTAAAACAACGCCGAAGTCCAGGCTTATGATGTCTCCATCTTTGAGCCGGCGATGTTTGGAGGGCATTCCATGAACGACTTCCTCGTTAACCGATGTGCAAAGGGCGAATGGATAACCTTGATAGCCTTTGAACGCCGATTTTGCGTGCTTCTTTGAAGCAAGCTCCTCGCTTATCGCATTGAGTTCCCAGGTGGTGATCCCAGGCTTAACGTGCTCAATCAGAAGATCGAGAATCTCGGCGACAATCTGACATGAAGTTTTGATCTTCTCAATTTCAGCTCGGGACCGCAGGATTATCAATATAACCGCCCCCGTTCCGAATACTGAATACCAGTCTCCGGATAACGGATAACAACCACACAAATTTACTCCCCACTATCTCCACTCTCTGCGAGGTATCCAGTATCCAGGCCCAGCCTTGCCGGGACGGTGGAACCGCCAGCCAGATTCGCCGCTCAAACCTTCGGCGGCGGGCACCGGCAGGATCTCATCGCTAGCCAAGGACCTTTTGGATACGCTGCAGGATATCATCCATTTGGCCCACACCGTCTATGCGGCGGAGCTTGCCCTGTTTTTCGTAGTAGTCTATCAGGGGCTTCGTCTGTGCTTCGTAAGTCTCAAGCCGGGACTTTACAGTCGTTTCGTTGTCATCGGATCTCTGGTAGAGCTCGCCGCCGCACTTGTCGCAGACGCCTTCCTTCCGTGGAGGATCGAACATCACATGGAATCCGGCCCCGCAGGCCCTGCAGGTCCGTCGGCCGGTAAGACGGCCAAGCAGCTCGGAGTTAGGGACCTCGACACTGACTACGTGATCGATTTTCTGGCTCAACCCGTTGAGGATAGCGTCCAGTTCCTGCGCCTGCGCGACCGTGCGTGGAAATCCGTCGAGCATGTAACCGCCCTTGGCGTCCGGCTTTTGAATACGCTCCTTAACCAACCCGATCACCACGCTGTCGGGAACCAGCCCGCCGGCATCCATATATTTTTTCGCCTCGAGTCCCAGAGGAGTCCCTTCCTTGAGGGCCGCACGGAGCATGTCCCCTGTGGAAATCTGAGGAATGTGATACTTTTCAACAAGACGCTTGGCCTGAGTACCTTTGCCGGCGCCCGGCGGTCCCAGCAAAATGATGTTCATCGTTTATCTCCAGCTTTTGAGTTTTAAGCTTTGAGCTTTAAGTTTTTAGTCAGCCCAAAACCGCAGACAATGAGTTTTAAGTATAGAGCATGCAGTTTTTAGTCAGTTCAAAACCAAAAACCGACAACTGAATACTTCTCTAGCGGCGGCCCTTTATGCGGCCGCTTTTGAGAAAACCCTCGTAGTGGCGCGACAGCATATGAGCCTCGATCTGGGCCAAGGTGTCCATTGCGACGCCGATGACGATCAGCAGGGCGGTCCCGCCAAAGTAGAAGGGCACATTAAATTTTGCATACAGAAGGGAAGGAAGAACACAAACCGCTGAAATATACAGGGCGCCACCAAGAGTAATGCGGCTCAAAACCTTGTCGAGATATTCCGCAGTGGGCCTTCCCGGACGTATGCCAGGGATAAAGCCCCCGTATTTTTTCATGTTATCTGCGACATCCACAGGATTGAAAACGATAGCCGTGTAGAAAAAGCAAAAAAAGATTATGAAACCAACGTAGAGAACAAAGTACGCCACATGTCCCGGGCTAAGCGCCTGCGAAACCGATTGGACCCAGGGAACTTTTATGAAATTGGCTATAGTAGCAGGAAACATGATTATCGATGACGCAAAAATCGGTGGAATGACCCCGGATGCGTTTATCTTCAGTGGTATATGGGTATTTTGTCCACCATAAACCCGTCTTCCGACCACTCGCTTGGCATACTGGACAGGGACTCGTCTCTGTCCCCGCTCCATGAATATAATGAAAGCGACCACTGCCAGCATCATCAGCGCGAGCACGATGAGTACGAAGATGCTCATTTCGCCCGCCTGAACGAGTCTTGCCGTACTGATAAGGGCGTTGGGGATCCCGGCCACGATACCGGCAAAAATGATGAGCGATATGCCGTTTCCGATCCCGCGCTCGGTTATCTGTTCGCCGAGCCACATTATGAACGCAGTACCGGCGGTCAAGGTCAGCACCGTTATCAAGCGAAATCCCCATCCGGACATTAAAACCAGCGGTATATCACCCGGAGCGTGCTGGCTCTCGAGCCCGACGGCTATTCCGAAACCCTGGATGCAACTGAGGATGACGGTCCCGTAGCGGGTATACTGGGTGATCTTTTTGCGGCCCGCCTCTCCCTCCTTGCTAAGCTTTTCGAGAGTGGGGATGACCACCGTGAGGAGCTGGAGAATGATCGATGAACTGATATAAGGCATAATGCCCAGGGCAAAGACGGAAAAGTGGCTCAAAGCGCCCCCGGAAAACATATCAAAGAGGCCAAGAAGCGTTCCCTTGGCTGCGTTGAAGTAGGCCTCCAGGGCTCGAGTATTCATATAGGGGGTCGGAATATGGACCCCGATGCGGTAAACCCCCAGGAGAAGCAAAGTCGTAGCGATACGGCGCTTGAGCTCGGGAATTCTCCCTATAGTCGCAAAGCTTCCGAGCACTTTTTATTTTCCTTCCTTGAGCGGTATCAATTCAACTTTTCCACCCGCTGCTTCGATTCTCTGAATGGCTGAAGCGCTTGCCTTGTGTACTCGAACCGTAACAGGTTGGCTAATTTCGCCGTTGGCCAGCAACTTGACACCATAGCGGACTTTCCTGAGCAGCCCGGCGCCGATGAAATCAAGTGGGCCGACTTCGCTGCCGGCCGGGAATTTTCGCAAATCGTCAACGTTTATGATCGAAAATTCTTTCTTGAAAATATTTGTGAAGCCGCGTTTGGGAATTCTGCGCTGAAGCGGCATCTGGCCGCCTTCGAACCAGGGAGGCGTACCGCCGCCGGAACGGGATTTTTGTCCCTTTGTGCCCTTTCCAGCGGTCATTCCCTGGCCTGAACCCGAACCCCGGCCGAGGCGCTTCGTATTTTTCTTAGCTCCGGGAGGCGGAGCCAGTTCTCCGAGTCTCATCAAAAACCCCTATCTTTCCTCGATTTTAATCAGGTGAATCACCTTCTTGAGAGCACCCAAGACGTGGGGAGAGCTGTAGAGGTTCACGGGCCTGTGCATACGCGTAAGCCCAAGCGCCTGCAAAACCCTGCGGTGCTTTTCGGGACGCCCTATCGGGCTTCGAACCAGTCTGACCTGAATTGGCTTTATCATGCATGCACCTTTGTAGTTTTGAGTTTTTAGTTTTGAGTTTCAGTTAACTCAAAACCATCAACCAACAACTAATGAACTAGGCCTCTTCCAGAATATTCTTCCCTCTGGTTTTGGAAACCTGCTCGACACTGCGCAGCTTCTTTAACCCCTCGACCGTCGCCTTGACGACATTATGAGGATTTCTCGATCCCACGCACTTTGTCAAAATATCGTGAATTCCCGCCGCTTCCATGATGGCTCGCACAGCCCCGCCGGCGATTACACCGGTACCGGGGGAGGCCGGCTTCAAAATAACCGAGGAAGCTCCGAACTGGCCGAGCACCTCATGAGGAATTGTGGTTTCCTTCAGGGGCACGTCGATCATATTTCGTTTTGCCGATTCCATTCCCTTGCGTATGGCCTCGGGAACTTCGTTGGCCTTGCCAAGGCTGTGCCCTACCTTGCCGTTGCCGTCCCCAACCACCACTATTGCACTGAACGAAAACCGGCGGCCGCCTTTAACGACTTTGGCCACCCGGCTTATATGGACCACCTTGTCAATCATCTGGAGCTGGCTGGAATCCACCGCTATCAATGTGACTGCCTCCGATCTTGAAAGGAGTTAAAAATCGAGACCCTTCTGGCGGGCTGCGTCCGCAAGGGCCTGAATACGGCCGTGATAGATAAAGCCATTGCGATCGAATACGACCTTGGCGATACCTTTCTCGATGGCCTTCCGGGCGATCAGTTCGCCAACGCGTTTGGCGGCGCCCACTTTTCCTTTAATCGCCTCCAATTCCCTGTACTCAGGGGAAAGCGTGGATGCGGACACCATGGTCGCTCCGGTTACGTCATTGATTATCTGAGCATATATATGCTTATCGCTGCGGAAGACCGTCAGCCTGGGGCGCGTTTGGGTACCTTCTATTTTTCTTCTTATGCGCTTTTTGCGTTTGACCCGAGCGATATAGCGCGGATTTGTGCTGCCTGATGCCATCTGAGCTTCCTCCAAATCTACTTCTTGGAACCGGTTTTGCCTACCTTGCGGTGGACGTGCTCCCCGGAGTATCGAATACCCTTGCCCTTATAGGGTTCCACCGGCCTCAGAGCGCGAATCCGGGCAGCGGTTTCGCCCAGCACTTCTATATCGATCCCCTCCAGCCGGATAACGTTACTCCTGTCCACGCTGGCTTTTATCCCCTCCGGCAGCGTGAACTGAATGGGATGCGAATACCCCAGACTCAGGTTCAGATTGTTTCCCTGCACCTCAGCCCGGTAGCCGGTCCCTTGAATCTCGAGTCCCTTCGTGAAACCTTCACTCACGCCCCTGACCATGTTGTGCACCAGAGCACGGATCAGCCCATGCGTAGCTCGTGACTCCTTGGAATCGTCCCTGCGCTTGAACTCGACGGCTTCCTTCCTGATCTCCACGTCAATACTTGCCGGAACGGACCTCTGCAGTGTCCCCCTGGGACCATTGACCGTGAGGAGAGAATCCTTGAGACTAACTTCAACCTCTTTCGGTAAGGTTATGGGCAATTTACCCACCCGCGACATGCCATTGCTCCTTTATCGAGCTTTCAACTAAAAATTCCAAGACTACCAGACAGCACAGAGAATTTCGCCGCCCACGCCTTCCTTGCGGGCCTGCCTGTCGGTCATCACGCCCTTTGAGGTGGAAATGATGGAAATCCCCATTCCGTTCATTACTCGAGGGATCTGCTCGTGGCCGACATAAATGCGCCGGCCGGACTTGCTGATCCGCTTCGCTCCGACCAAAGCGCCATCCCGGCCTTCACCGTACTTGATATGAATGCGGAGAATACCCTGCTTGTCGTCCCTGATGAATTTGTAGTTTTTTATGAATCCCTCGTCCTTAAGGATACGACACAGGTTCGCCTTAATGCGGGAGGCGGGGATATCCACCTTGTCAAACCGTGCTTTCTGCGCATTGCGAATACGGTTGAGGAAGTCGCCTATCGAATCGGATACCATCATTTTTAATTTCTCCTCCGGTCCCTACCAGCTTGCCTTGACCACGCCTGGCAGTTCGCCCTTCAGCGCCATGTTGCGGAAGCAGATACGGCAGATTCCGAACTTGCGGATGTAGGCACGAGGCCGGCCGCACAAAGGACACCGGTTGTATTTGCGTGCCTTGAATTTGGGACTTAGTTTTGCTTTTGCTATGAGAGACTTCTTAGCCAAAGGAGGCCTCCTTCTCAGCGCTTGAACGGCATGCCCATAAGGCCGAGAAGCGTCCTTGCCTCATCGTCCGTCTTGGCAGTCGTAACTATAGTGATATTCATCCCCTTGATCTTATCGATTTTGTCGTAGTCTATCTCAGGGAAAATGAGATGTTCCTTTATTCCAAGGGTGTAATTGCCCCTGCCGTCCAGAGCTTTTGGAGAAACGCCGCGGAAGTCGCGAACGCGTGGCAGGGCAACGTTGACGAGCTTGTCGTAGAACTCGTACATCCGGTTGCCTCTCAGAGTCACCATACACCCGATCGGCATACCCTTCCTGAGCTTAAAAGCAGCGATACTCTGGCGCGCCCGGGTGATAACCGGCTTTTGCCCGCTTATCTGGGACAACTCGGCCGAAGCGGAGTCCAGAATTTTTACGTTCTGAATAGCTTCCCCAAGCCCCATATTGATTATGATCTTGGCAAGCCTGGGAATTTGCATCGGGCTTTTATACTTATACTGCTCCCGAAGTTGTGGAGCAATTTCCTGATTAAACCTGTCGAACAGTACTGCCATTTTACCTCCACTCCCGCCTTTGCAGTGGACGCCCCTAGTCGATGATTTCCCGGCATTTCTTGCAATACCGGACTTTGCGGTCGTCATCGAGCACTCGATAGCCCACCCTGGTCGGGTCTGTGCACTTCGAACAAATCAACATGAGATTGGAAATCTGAATGGGAGCTTCCCTTTCCAGAATGCCACCCTGCCTCGTCTGCTGACTGGGCTTGAGATGGCGCTTGACAAGGTTGAGTTTTTCCACGATCGCCCGCTCCTTTTTGGGAATTACCCGCAGGACCTTGCCGCTCTTTCCCTTATCCTTGCCGGCGATCACCTTTACCGTATCGTTTTTCTTTATATGATAACTCTGATGTTTCATCGCGTGAGACCTTTTCGCTAAAGAACTTCCGGAGCGAGCGATATAATCTTCATAAACTGTTTGGCGCGCAGTTCCCTGGCCACCGGTCCGAAAATGCGGGTGCCAATCGGTTCCCTGGCAGCATTGATCAGCACTGCCGAATTATCGTCGAACTTTATATACGAACCATCCGGGCGGCGGACTTCTTTCTTTGTGCGCACGACAACCGCCTTGAGCACGTCACCCTTCTTAACTTTCGCGTTGGGAATGGCCTCTTGGACAGACACCACAATGATATCGCCCACCGAAGCGTAACGCCTGCGGGTTCCACCGAGCACCTTGATGCAATAAAGCCGCTTGGCCCCGGAATTATCAGCGGCGTTCAATTGAGTTTCCGATTGAATCATCTATAACTCCACATGTCTTTGGCGGACACCAGCCGCTGCTCAATCAGAAGGCCGCATGCATTCTGCGGGTCGTGGGCCTTGAAGGTGTTCCTGCGCCGAACGTACTTGCGGTATTTAGTGTCCTGAATCAGCCGTTCGACCATGACCACCACGGTCTTGTCCATTTTGTTGCTCATAACCTTACCGACTCGAGTTTTCCTGGTAGCTTTTTGTTCTTCCATGATACCTCTGCCCTTATTCTGCGGCTCTGCGGTCCATCTCGGACAAAATCGTGAGAATCCGCGCGATGTCCTTTTTATTCTTCGGAAGCTGGGCGGTGTTGTCCAGTTGCCCAGTGGCCTGTTGAAACGTGAGATTAAACTGGGCTTCCAGGATCTCGTTGAGCTTGGCAATCAACTCATCTTTAGTCATTTCCCGCAGAGCGCTCGCTTTCATAGTATATCCTGCCTCGATACGAAACGAGTGGGCACCGGAAGCTTTTGAGAGGCGAGGTTGAGCGCCTCCCGCGCAACGGCTTCATTCACGCCCTTTATTT
Organism: Syntrophobacteraceae bacterium; assembly: GCA_049520315.1. Classification (GTDB taxonomy): domain Bacteria; phylum Desulfobacterota; class Syntrophobacteria; order Syntrophobacterales; family Syntrophobacteraceae; genus SbD1. The sequence continues at coordinate 5,185 of JBEKPW010000023.1, read as the reverse complement.
CGTAGAGAATCCGGCCCGGCCTGACAACGGCCATCCAGCCTTCGGGTGAACCCTTGCCTTTTCCCATTCGAGTTTCGGCGGGCTTTTTCGTGAAGGGTTTATCGGGGAACATTCGAATCCAAACCTTGCCTCCACGTTTTACGTGGCGCGTAATGGCGACGCGGGCCGCCTCGATCTGCCTGGCGGTAACGTAGCCCGGGCCAAGAGCCTTAAGCCCGAAGTCGCCAAAGCTGACCTCACTTCCCCGGTACGCAGCACCCCTCATGCGACCCTTCTGCACTTTTCTGAATTTGACTCTTTTTGGAGCTAACATTACATTTCTTCCTCTAGTGGAAGCAGGGAGCAGGAAGCATGGAGCGGGATGACTTCGTGCTTCCCGCTTCCCGCTGCTTGCTCCGGCGGTTTAAACTTCTTTGGACTCGCCAACCCTTAGGGCAGCACTTCGCCCTTGAATATCCAGACCTTCACGCCGATGATGCCGTATGTGGTCCTGGCAAGGGCCGTGCCGTAATCTATGTCGGCCCGAAGAGTGTGAAGCGGGACCCTGCCCTCGCGATACCATTCCCGCCGGGCCATTTCAGCCCCGCCAAGCCTGCCGGCCGAGGCAACCCTTACGCCCTTGGCCCCGAACTTGAGGGCGGAGCTGACCGCGCGCTTCATTGCGCGGCGGAAGGCCACACGCCTTACAAGCTGAAGAGCTATATTTTCGGCAACCAAGGTGGCGTCGAGTTCGGGACGGCGTACTTCCTGGATATCGATCAGGACTTCCCGCTTGAAACGGCGCTCTAAATCGCGCCTGAGCACCTCGATCTCGGCGCCCTTCTTGCCGATGACAATTCCGGGCCGGGCCGTATGGATCCGGATCTTTACCTTGTTGGCGGCGCGCTCGATCTCGATTTTGGAGATACCGGCGTGGAACAGCCGCTCTTTAATGTAATCACGGATCTTGCGGTCCTCGAAAACGAGCTTGGAATAGCCCCTGGTTGCAAACCATTTCGAATCCCAGGTCTTAATTATTCCGAGCCGGAACCCTGTTGGATGAACTTTTTGTCCCAAACGTCACCTCCATACGGGCGATTTCAAATAAATAATTATAACCCCCCGATCAGCCATTCCGGTTTCCGCCGGAATGACTGAACTTGCACACAATATGGACCGGCACGCCGGCACCAAAATCGCGCTCCATGCGGGGAGATTTATTTCTTCTCATCCAAGACAACTGTTATGTGGCTCGAGGGCTTGATTATCTTGGTCGCCCTACCCATAGCCCGCGGGCGAAACCTTTTTAGCCGCGGCCCCTGATCGATTTTTATTGTCTTGATATAGAGCTTTTCCAAGTCAACCGCCTTGGTATTTTCGGCGTTTGCCATGGCCGAGCGGAGCACCTTCGTTATGAGCCGGCCGCTTTTTTTGGGCGTAAACCTGAGCAGAATCAGTGCCTCATCGACCTTTTTGCCTCGGACCATATCGGCGACCAGGCGAGTCTTCTGCGCGGAAACCCGCAGGTATTTGCTAACGGCTCTCGCTTCCATTATTTCTTCCCTTTTACTTTGGACTTCTTATCTCCAGCATGGCCATAAAAAGTCCTGGTCGGAGAGAACTCACCCAGCTTGTGTCCAACCATATTCTCGCTGACGAAAACCGGAATGAACTTCTTTCCGTTGTGCACGGCAAGGGTGATTCCGACGAATTCAGGCAAGATGGTGGATCTGCGCGACCAGGTCTTGATGACTTTGCGGTCGCCGGTATCTTTGGCTTTCGTAATCTTTCCGACCAGGTGGTCGTCAACAAATGGCCCTTTTTTTAAAGACCGAGGCACTTTATCCTCCTGTACCGCATCTGTTCGGCCAGCGGCTGAGCCGCAGCCAGTATCTCCACGCTCCGCAAGGCGGGCGCCTGTCAGCTCAGATAATGAGCTATCGGCCTCCTACTTGCGGCGATGAAGTATGAACTTATCGCTCTGTTTGGCCGTGCGAGTGCGATATCCCTTGGTGGGAACACCCCACGGAGTACAGGGATGGCGTCCTCCGGAACTTCTTCCCTCGCCGCCACCCATCGGGTGGTCCACAGGGTTCATCGCAACGCCGCGCACGTGGGGTCTTTTTCCCGCCCAGCGCGGGCGCCCGGCTTTTCCGAGCGAAACATTTTCGTGATCTATATTGCCAACCTGGCCAACGGTAGCCTTGCACTCAACAGAGACCAGGCGCATCTCGCCCGAAGGCATGCGAAGTGTGGCGTACTTTCCTTCACGGGCGATGAGCTGAGCGCTCGTACCTGCCGAACGCGCCAACTGGCCGCCTTTGCCCGGCCTCATCTCTATATTGTGTACGACGGTGCCAAGCGGCAGGTTTGCAAGCTTGAGGCAATTGCCCGCTTTTATGTCGGATTCAGGGCCGGTCATGACCTTATCCCCGACCTTGAGTCCAACGGGGGCAAGAATGTAGCGCTTTTCCCCGTCGGCATAGAACAGCAGAGCGATATGGGCCGAGCGGTTAGGATCGTACTCAACGGTCGCTACCCTTGCAGGAATACCATCCTTATTGCGCTTGAAGTCGATCACGCGGTAGCGCCGCTTGTGGCCGCCTCCGCGCTGCCATGCCGTAACGCGGCCTGCGTTGTTGCGGCCGCCGGATTTGCGCAAGGGTTTGAGCAGGCTCTTTTGCGGCCTATCGGCCGTTATTTCCTCGAAGGTGGCATATGTCTGGAACCGACGGCCGGCTGATGTCGGCTTCACTTTCCTGATTGCCATTTTACCTTTTCCTCTCCCGGCTAGACGCCTTCAAAAAACTCGACCCGCTGTCCGGGTTTGATGGTTACGACAGCCTTCTTCCAATCAGGCGACTTCGTAAAATGTCGGCCAACCCTTTTTAACTTCCCCTTCATGCTCAATGTGGCCACATCGAGGACGTTGACCTTGAAAACTTTTTCCACCGCCTCCTTGATTTCGATCTTGTTCGCCTTTCGATCCACTTCGAAGAAAAGCTTGTTTCTCTGGTCCTTTTCGGTGGTGCTTTTCTCAGTTATCAGGGGACGTTTCAATATCCGGTATGTCTTCGAGTTCATGCCAGCGCCTCCTCGATCCTGCCTACGCATTCCCTGCTGAGGATCACCGAATGATAGTTCAGCAGATCGTAGACGTTTAGTCCTTCGGAGCGCAGGATTTTAACGCTGGGAATATTGCGAGCGGATTTCTCTATGATTTCGTCCGGCTCGGGCAGTACGACGAGGGTCTTGCCAAGTTCGAACCGATCAAGCAGCTCTACGAAATCTTTGGTCCGAATCCTGTCGAGTTTTAACTGGTCGATCACCTTGAACCCGTCATCGAGCACCTTCTGGCTGAGGGCCATCTTGAGCGCCAGGCGCCTGACTTTTTTGGGTATACGCATCTCGTAATCCCTGGGCTGGGGACCATGAATGGTCCCGCCTCCGCGCCAGATGGGGGACCGGCTGGTTCCAGCCCGAGCGCGTCCGGTGCCCTTTTGCCGCCAGGGTTTTTTGCCTCCGCCCCTGACTTCGCTGCGGCCTTTGGCCTTCGCGGTTCCGGCTCGGCGTTTGGCCAGCTGATAGATCACGACCTCATGGAGTACGTGAGATTTCACAGGCACACCGAATATGGCGTCACTGAGTTCGAGCTGGCCTGTCACTTCTCTGTCCAAGTTAAAAACATCCACAGTTGGCATGGTAATCCTCAAAAATTCCCCAAAAATCTGTTTCGTCTATGCCCGCACCTCTATTGCACCCGGTTTGTCTTGCGAATGATTACGATTCCATTCTTTGAGCCCGGAACGGCGCCGTGGATCAGCAGGAGGTTGTCTTCGGCGCGAACGTCCACAACCTTGAGATTCAAAACGGTCGTTCGCTTGTTGCCTTTCTGCCCTGGCATCTTCTTGCCCTTGATGACTCGGCCCGGGTAGGTTGCCATACCGGTTGAACCCGGCTCGCGGACGTTCTTGGAGCCGTGGCCGCTGGGGCCGCGTTGGAACCTCCAGCGTTTGATGGTGCCGGCAAACCCCTTACCCTTGCTCTTCCCGATTATATCGACGCGATCGCCAATCTCGAACATCTCGGCAAGTACCTGATCGCCGGGGTTGTGTTCCAAGGGATTTTCAGTCGGGACCTCACGCAGGACCTCGAAGTAGCCTTTTCCCACCTTGTCAAGATGGCCCTTCATCGGACGATTTACGCTTTTTGGCTTCTTTGTCCCAAAACCTATCTGCAGAGCAGAGTAGCCGTCCTTTTCATGGGTCTTTACCTGGGTTATCGTGCACGGACCGGCTTGGACGAGGGTTACCGGATAGACGGCGCCGTCGTCTGAGAAAACCTGGGTCATATCGAGTTTGCGTCCTATAATTGCCGTAATCATGAGCTATTACTCTCTTTCACTGACTGCCGCCTGAAATCCTAGAGCTTGATTTCGACATCGACCCCGGCGGAGAGGTCCAGTTTCATAAGGGAGTCGACCGTTTGCTGGGTCGGATCCAGAATGTCGATCAGACGCTTGTGGACTCGTATCTCGAACTGCTCTCGCGACTTCTTGTCGACGTGAGGAGAACGCAGGACGGTGTACCGGTTGATTTTTGTAGGAAGCGGTATCGGTCCGGCCACCCGCGCACCAGTCTTTTTCGCCGTTACCACGATCTCATTGGTGGATTGATCGAGCAGCTTGTGATCGTAAGCCTTCAGTCGGATGCGAATTCTCTGATTCGTCATCATTTGCCTTCCTATCAAATAGACAACCGGAGCCAGGCTCCGGTTGCCCTGTTGCGAAATTAAACTAATTGATGATCTCGGTAAGAACTCCCGCTCCCACGGTGCGGCCTCCTTCGCGAATAGCGAATCGTAACTCTTTTTCGAGAGCGACCGGAGTAATAAGCTCTACCTCACAACTTATATTGTCGCCGGGCATAACCATTTCGACCCCTTCGGGCAGGGTCATGACGCCGGTAACGTCAGTGGTTCTGAAATAGAACTGCGGCCGGTAGCCCGGGAAGAAAGGAGTATGCCGCCCGCCTTCCTCTTTTTTCAGCACGTAGACTTCCGCCTTGAACTTGGTATGGGGCGTTATCGAACCGGGTTTTGCAACAACCTGGCCGCGCTCGACCTCGTCTCGTTTGGTTCCACGCAAAAGCACACCTACATTGTCGCCCGCCTGGCCCGAATCCAGAGTCTTGCGGAACATTTCAAC
>JBEKPW010000022.1:0-61519 GCA_049520315.1 Syntrophobacteraceae bacterium | reverse complement strand
AAAAGCCGCGCTGTTCTGATCTTCGGGAGCGGCGCTCAACTGCTGGGTCGCGCCGGTGGTAATGCCGGCAGAGTTCGGGGTCACGGTCACAGAAGTCAGGACCGGACCGGGCTGCGGAGCTGGCGCCGTCACTGTAATGGCAGACGTTCCCGTAACACTTGTTGTGCCGGAAGTGGCGGTTGCCGTGATCGTTGCCGAACCGGCCGCAACACCCGTGACCAGACCACTCGAACCAACTGCAGCCACTGCGGTGTTGGAGGATGACCAGGCAATGGCTGCGCCGGCAAAAGCCGCGCTGTTCCGATCTTCGGGAGCGGCGCTCAACTGCTGGCTTGCCCCGGTGGTAATGCCGGCAGAGGCTGGGCTTACGGTCACCGAAGTCAGGACCAGACTGGGGGTGGTTCCGCCATAACGATACGCCCAGACATTGACGCCTTGGCTGTCGCTGGCTTCGACATAGAAATGAACATTCCGGACGGGATCGTAATGAAGGCGCTCGTGTATGGGATTCTGAACAGATGTATTGGGCTGCACAGATGAAGATTGTTGCGTCCATGTATTAGTGCTGGGGTTGTATATCCATATGCCTGCATTATATCCGATGAACAGCACTATATCATTCAGACTATCATAACTTATTGAGGCGCCATAATCGGAACCACCGACTAAAGTTGACGGTTGGTTAGAGCTATTATTTAGTTGAGTCCATGTCCTGGCAGTATATGTACCACCAGTAACGTAAGAAGGTGTATAGGCCCAAAGCTGTTGCGCTTTAGCATTGTAATAATAGAGAAATTTCCTTTTGGAGTCCCAAGTGAAGGCATTTGCATCAGTCGCTAGAGTCGGGATGCCGCTTGTTCCTTCCTTGCTCCAGGCACTTGCGAAAGATTTGGATGGATCGTAGATATAAACCCCGGCCCCGTAGCCGTCGAGTGCTATAACCTTGTTATAGGTTGTGTCATATCCTGCCCACGTTTCATTAAAGGTTGTGGCATTAGAGTTATAATGCCATGTAGCGGATAGTTGACTGTACGAACTGCCCTGATATGCCCAAGTCCCCGTTCCAGAGAGGGAAGATGGCGGTGTGAACTGCCAAGTGTCAGCAGGGCCATTGTGGTAACAACCCCCGTCATTGCAAGAATCCCCAACATCGTTCCAAAGATCAGCCGTCGTCTGCGGGCAATCCCCACTGGATTCCTGGCTCCATGTCGATCCACCACCTACTACCATCACACCCAACGCGGGGTCAAAATGAACACTGCTATAAGTGTGCCTGGAAATTGGTCTGTTATCGGAAGCAGGGAAAGTGCTGCTCGCACTCCATATCCCTATATATGATGGTTCGCTTACATGAGCCTTACAGAAACCAATAGTCGCCGCTGAATAAGTTGTACTGGCGATACAATCCTCTACAGAGATTTTATGCCAGCCGCCGTTAAGTATATCGAAAGCCCATACTGCGTTGCAAGACCAGTTGGCGTGGCCGCCGCCAAAAGAGATGATGGTGCTGTGGTTAGAATCAAAAGTGGTTCCTGAGTAGTCAAACTGCCTAGGATTTGGCATAGTACCATTGGCGTAATCAGTACTTTGATTACCGGTGCTGCCGTTCACCTGAATCTCAACCCATGTGTTAGGCTGTATGGAGGTATAATCTAGGGCCGCGAAAGCGATCATCGGATGAATCAGGCATAAAAAGAAAGCCAGGAAATACTTTGTTCGCATTTTCTACTCCTACGTCCATTCATTAAAAAAAGAGTCAAACTAGCACCAGGTTCCAGGTGTGCCACCCGATGGGGGTGACGCCGAATCTTTGTAGTCACCAAAAAACATTGGTTAGCTGAGCGTCTGGTGTAAACTGTTTGCCAGCCTCGAATATTCGTATTCCATCCCAAGACCTCATTTCAGGAGTAATCCTGGTGGCCGCCTCCCCATAAGATCAGCCGATTCCTTTTGGTATCGAAAACGGCGCTGTTCTGGGGTGTAGTCACCCCTCCGCATGCATCGTGGAAGGGGTAGCCGGTTCCTCTGAAGTCGTTAGCAGGGCACTGATCTCTTAAATGCGTATTAGGTATTTCATCCCGTCCCGGTGCAGAAGGGATAGTTTGAGCCATTGCCGAATGCGCCAGGACCAACAGTATTGCGGCCATTTGGCAAGGTAACGTCAGTGTGGTCAATAAGCTGTTTCTCTTCATTTTCTGCTCCCTGTTTCTTAATTCCCAAGTCGTCTTTTTAATCCAATGAGCAGGCTGGAGTCAAGCCATGCCGGGTGAGATCATTTGCTTCTGCGCGGCACGGTTCGGAGGCCCGCAAAATCAACTTTCAAATATCTTACGCCAACGTTTTCAGGACTGAGCAAGCAAGTTCGGTGCCATAATCCGGCCCCGACAGACGGAGCTAGCAGGAAACGGCAGGCAAGGCCAGTTCACGTGAAGGTCGGCGTCAGCCATGGGATCTAGACTCTTCGGGCGGATTGGCTAAATCCGAACCAGGCAGAGGGACCGGTCCAAACGGATTGCCCAACCAGACGAGGCGGCATGAGAATTGCCCATCCGACATCCCAATTACTATACTGAAATTCACCTTCGCACCGCATAAGAGAGGCAAGCGTTCACCGCAGAGACCGTGCGACAGGCTCAGAAGAGGCTTAGAGACGCAAAAATCCACCACAGAGGGCACAGAGGGAACAGAGACTTGAAATTATTTGCTCCCGGGTTTTTCTTGTTTGTTCAATTTTGGTTTTCTCTGCGTTCTCTGCGTTCTCTGCGGTGAAATGATTTTCGCCCTATGGTTACGGCCCAAGGCTGCGCTGTGTTCTCTTTTTGTCCGGACCATGTCCCTTCTCTGTGGCGCCGTGACACATTCCGATGCGGAGTCAATCTTGTACAGCACTGTATGAAAAAACAATCAGGTGGCTGGTTTTCGCACCACCGCGAGCTTGAAGCTCAAAGGCAATGGTATTGAGTCACCTTCTTGACAGATGCGGCGCTTTGACACCACACCAACCGAAGATATCGGGCGGCTGCCTGAAAAGGGCTATAAGCCAAAGCCTGATCGAGAATGACATGTTGTGTGCCCTGATTTCTGAGAGGTTCCATTTTCGACAGAATCATCCTTCCCACTTTATGCACTAGGTGGTAAAAACTGCCATGAACAGGTTGCACTTAAAAGAATACTCAACTAAAAAAAGCGGGATTGACGGACAATGTGTGGAATAGCCGGTATTTATAACAGAAATGGCGCTCAAGTTCCTTATGATCTCCTTGCCCGCATGACTCGAACTATGGCCCATAGAGGTCCCGACGAGGAGGGATACTTCCTGAATTTGGACGGGAAGGGCTCAGAAGTAGCAGGCCAAAAGGGTTTGCCTGCTTTGCGAAACGCCAAATTCCAGGGTTCCGAGTATCATGGACAAGGCAATGCCGGGCTGGGACATCGGCGGTTGAGCATTATCGACCTCAGCAGCGGGCAACAGCCTCTTTGCAACGAAACGGGTTCGATTTGGATCGCTTTCAACGGTGAAATCTACAATTACCAGGGCCTAATGTCGGATCTTAAAGCCCGGGGACACAAGTTCCGGACCCGTTCGGACACGGAAACCATTATTCATGCGTATGAGGAGTGGGGACCGAAGTCGGTGGAAAAGCTGCGGGGCATGTTTGCCTTCGCAATATGGGATGAGGAGCGCCGGCAGCTTTTTCTGGCACGCGACCGTCTTGGGAAAAAACCATTGTATTACCTGCAGGACTCCGGCAGAGTCGTTTTTGGCTCTGAAATCAAATCAATCCTGGAAGTTCCCGGAGTTTCCCGGGACATCGATCAGACAGCCCTTTCGGATTATCTGTCACTGCTCTACATTCCTTCACCGAAAACCATATTCGAATCCATCCGGAAGCTTCCGGCCGGACATTACGCGATAGCCGGGCAGAATACGTTTGAAGTCAAGGAATACTGGGACCTTAAGTTCGAGCCGTGTCACGAAGCAAGCGAATCTCAAATGATCGATGAGCTTCTGGGGATCCTGGATGAATCAACGCGTATAAGAATGATGAGTGAGGTCCCGCTTGGAGCTTTTCTATCCGGCGGCATCGACTCCTCGGCGGTAGTGGCTTTGATGTCGCACAACTCCAGTGGGCCGGTTATAACCAATTCGATCTCATTCAGCGTGTCAAGCTACGATGAAACGGCATACGCGCGAAAAATGGCGGAGCGGTTTTCTACCGATCACCATGAGTTCCAGGTGACACCCGAAGCGGTGCCTGTAATCGAAAAGCTGGCCTGGCATTATGATGAGCCTTTTGCCGATTCATCTGCAGTGCCTACCTACTATGTCTCTCAAATCGCGAGGCAGAACGTCACCGTTGCACTCTCGGGAGATGGAGGGGACGAAAACTTTGCCGGCTATCGCAGGTACTATTTTGACATGAGGGAAAACTCGGTCAGAAATCTTGTTCCCGGCAGCTTGAGAGGATTGATCTTCGGTTCGCTGGGAAGGCTTTATCCGAAGGCTGATTACCTGCCCCAGGTATTTCGCGGTAAAGCTTTCATATCGAATGTGGCAAGAGACCCGGTGGAGGCCTACTTTTTTTCGGTAAGCGGCATCGAAGAGGATGAAAAGCGAAAATTACTCAACGCGGATGCTCTCAAGCTCCTGGGGGAATACCGGACGGCAGATCTATTCCATGATATTTATAGAACCGCCCCGGCCCACGATCATCTGTCCCGAATTCAATACCTGGACATAAAGACATACTTATGCGACGACATTCTGACCAAAGTCGACAGGGCAAGTATGGCCGTATCTCTTGAAGTTCGATGCCCTCTTTTGGATCACGTGTTTATGGAGTATGTGGCGCGCATCCCTTCGGGAATGAAGTTAGTGGGGAAAGATGGGAAGCACATTTTTAAGAAGGCGCTCAGAAAATATCTCCCGGATGACATCTTATATCGAAAAAAGATGGGCTTCGGGGTACCGATCCTCGAATGGCTGAGAAAGGACCTGCGGGATTACGCCAAAGATATTGTCCTTAATGGGACGGCCAGCAAGACCTACCTTCAGCCGGATCGTCTCAGAAAACTGTGGAATGAACACCAAAGCGGGATTCGGAATCGGTCAACGGAGTTGTGGACCATAATGATGCTGAACCTCTGGTACGATAAATTCGCCAGCAAATCGTAATGCGCCAGCCGGAACCGCGCGATTGCCACTATAGCCGTAACGGATGAACGCAAAGCACCCGATCCGCATGAGCAAAATACGCGTTGTACATATATTGCATTCATTTGGAACAGGCGGCATGGAGAAAGGGGTTGCTACCATAATCCGGCATGCCGCCGACAACTTCGAGCATGTGGTGCTGTGCCTTTCCGCCTCAGGGGAAACCGCGCGCCTGCTGCCGCATGACACCCATGTAGTTGAACTCCACAAGCGCCCGGGAAACTCGCCGCCTTTCCTGCTTAAACTTGCCAGGGTGCTCAGGGATCTGAAACCCGATATCGTTCATACACGAAACTGGGGAGGGGTCGACGGGATACTGGCGGCCCGGCTTGCGAACAACCGGCGAATCGTTCATGGGGAGCACGGTTGGGACATGGGCGATCCCGACGGCCGAAATCCCAAAAGGGTTATGCTCAGACGGCTGGTGTCTCCGCTCGTCAGAGAGTACACCTGTGTTTCCAGGCATATGCGCAAATGGCTGCTCGATGAGGTCCGGGTGAAAAAGAGTGTAACCCAGATATATAATGGAATAGACACTGAGGTTTTTTCCCCCGATAATGATAGATTTGGAATCCGGCGCCGTATGGGAATTCCGGAACGGACGTTTGTTATCGGGACCGTAAGCCGTCTGGATCCGATAAAGGATCATCCCACTCTCTTCAAAGCTTTTAAGGGACTGAAAAAATCCACTCCCGGCCTCCGGTTATTGGTGATCGGCGATGGACCCGAGAGAAAAAGGCTCGAAAGGCTTTCAACCGATGGAATACATTTTCTGGGGCAAAGATCTGATACTGCCGAATTGCTCCGTTGTCTCGATCTCTTTGTCCTGCCTTCGCTTAACGAGGGGATTTCCAATACGATTCTTGAAGCTATGGCCTCCGGGCTGCCAGTGGTCGCCACCAAGGTGGGAGGGAACCCGGAGTTGGTGCAGGATGGTGTAAATGGTATTTTGGTTGATCCCGGAGACACACAAGGAGTGGCATCCGCCATATTCAGTTACGTGAAAGATGATCGTCAGAGGCACTCACACGGAACGTCGGGCTGCTCGATGGCGCGCCAACATTTCAGCGTGGAAGCCATGGTGAAGTCATATGAGAAGGTATATGAACGAGTCGCAAATGCGTGAAATCCGAGTTTGGAGCATTGGCCAATTTTAAAGTCACATTTGAAATCAGCCCGGGGACCGGTGTTTATAATTCTGCGCCGGCCGGCAAAGAGTTTTTAGAAAAGGAGTTTACAACATGCTGCGTTCATATCGTTTTGTAATTTTAATAGTTTTTGTGGCAATCATTGCCGGCTGCTCATGGTCCCCGGAAGCCAAAAAAGCTCGGTATCTCAGCCATGGTGATAAATATTATGACGATGGGAAGTACAAAGAGGCTATCATCGAGTACAGAAATGTGCTCCAGATAGATCCCAAGAATGCTCACGCTACCGAGCGCCTTGGTTATTCCCATTATTCTTTGGGCGAGATGGAGCAGGCTTTCCGTTTTTTATCGAGAGCCAAAGAGCTTGATCCGGATAATTTGCAGGTCCGTTTGAAGCTTGGGACCATCTATCTTTTGGCCAAGAAGGTCGAAGATGCGAGGGAAGAAGCGAAGTTCGTCCTGGAGCATGAGGCAAAAAACTTTGACGGACTCCTTTTGTTTGCCGGAACGGCAAATACGCCTGATGAGGTGGGAGACGCGATTGGGCGCCTCGAGGGGGTACTTCCCGATTTCGATGACCGGGCGAAATTTCATCTGGCGCTAGGGACTCTTTACGCACGCAAAGGAGACATTGCCGGTGCGGAACGGGCCTTCAAAGATGCGGCCGCAAAAGATCCCAAGTCGGCGGAAGTTCACATGGCTCTTGGGAATTTGTATGTCCTCAAGAAGGACCGCGAACAGGCTGAAGCCGAATTCAAAGCTGCGGCTGATTTAGCTCCCAACAGTTCTCAGGAGCGGATCAAACTCGCCGACTTCTACGTCCTTATCGGCAAACCCGACCAGGCTGAGAGTATTTTGCGCGAAGCCGTTGAAAAGGACCCCGCGTTTTTGCCGGGATGGCGCCGCCTGGCGCAAATTACATTTGCGGAGCGCAAGTATGATGAATCCATCAAGGCGCTCGATCCGATCTTCAAAAAGAACCAGACTGATCCCGAAGGGAAATTCCTGCGCGGAGGTATTTATTTGGCGAAAGGTCAAATCCCGGAAGCCGTTCAGGAGTTTCAGGAAATAATCAAGCTGAATCCCGGCGCGGTACAGGCCAGGATTCAATTGGCGCTGGCATACGTTAAGTCCGGGGATGTTCTGAAAGCTAAAGGCGAGTTGAAGGAGGCTCTTACCGCCGATCCCAACTCCACGCAAGCAAGCCTCGCCCTAGCGGAATTAGAGATAAAGACGAGGAATTTTCAGCAGGCCATCGACATTCTGAAAAAGGTTGTGGACAAGCAACCCAAAAGTCCCCTGGCCCTAGTTTTGCTTGGCTCGGCGTATTTTGGCAAAGAAGAGTACGACAAAGCGGCGGATGCTTTTGGCGGTGCCATAACGCTGGCTCCCAAAGATCCCAGAGGACCTTTTCTGCTGGGCCAGGCACTGCAGGCCGCCGGTAAGACCGCTGAGGCGAAGAAGCAGTACGAGGCTGCCATTCTTCTTGCCCCTGGTTATGTCGAGCCCCTGGCCCGGCTTGCATCGCTGGATTTAGCCGAAAAAAAACCCGACCAGGCGATCGAACGGGCAAAGCTTCAGATTTCGCTCGCGCCTCAATCAGCAGGACTCTATCATGTGCTGGGCCAGGTTTATCTTGCAAAAGGGGAAACGGAACAGGCCGAGACCGCTTTCAACAAAGCCATCGAGATCGAGCCCCGCATGACCGGTTCGTACACAGCTCTTGGCCGGATCTATGCCGCATCGGGCAGGGAGGACATGGCCCTGGCAAAACTCGAAGAGGACATTGCAAAAAATCCGAATGATGCGACTGCACTGATGCTCTACGGTATCATCTCCCAGAAAAAAGGAAACACGGCAAAAGCCCGGGAAGCATACGAAAAAGTTGTCGCCTTCAACCCGCAGTTCACACCGGCAGCCAACAACCTGGCCTACATATATGCAGCCGACGGTGACCTGGAAAGAGCATTCCAGTTGGCCTCGAAAGCGCATGAGACTGCAAGCGAAGACCCCAACGTGTCCGACACATTGGGGTGGATTCTCTACAAGCGGGGCGACTACCAGGGGGCGCTCGTCCTTTTACAGGAAAGCGCGGACAAGCTTCCCGATAACGCGGAGGTTCATTACCATCTCGGCATGGTTCAGTACAAGCTCAAGGATAATGATGGTGCAAGGAAGGCCCTTGCCAGGGCGCTTGAAAAGGGCACGAACTTTCCAGGCATAGAAGAAGCCCGTCGTACGATCGATGAACTGAGGTAAAGCCTATTCACCGCGGAGAGCGCAGAGAAAGCGGAAAAAAACAAATCTTAAATGAAATTCAATACCGTTTCAAGAAATCGCGCGTTGGCAGTGCGGAGCATAACCGCATAGAATGTCATCAAAGTACTGGTTTTCTCTGCGTTTTTCTCAGCGATCTCTCCATGACCTGTCTATGACCAGCCCTCTGCGGTGAATCGCTTTTAGTCTTTTCGCTGCGGCCTGCGGCTGCCCTGCGGTCTGCGCCCGGTGAATGATTTTGGGGTGCGGAGTGCGCGGCGATTGTGGTTCATAGCGAACTTGGCCCGGGCGTGCTCGAATCAACGTATGGGATATGCCTCGCACATGAACTGGTTGAACGGGGGCTGAGAATCGAGCGGCAAAAGGCCCTCCCGGTGCGCTATCGCGGTATAAACCTGGATTGTGGTTATCGGATTGACTTGCTCGTGGAGAGCCGGGTTATAGTAGAATTGAAGGCCGTTGATAGATTGGAGCCGATTCATGAAGCACGGCTCCTTACGTACCTTAAACTCTCAGGGCTTCAAGTCGGGTTGTTGATCAATTCTAATGTTAAAGAGCTCAAACAGGGATTACGGCGCCTGGTAAATCAATTTAAGGAGTAGTTTTCTCAGCGATCTCCGCGTCCTCTGCGGTGAATCGCTTTTATTGGACTGAAGTGATGTTTAATCCCATTCTTGCTTTTGCCGGCGCTTTTTTAAGCTTCGGCATCGCTTTTTTTGCGCTGTTCCTTAGCAGCCGTTCATTCGCGTACATAACCTTCGCGGTTGGAATGGTCCTGCTTTCGATCGAGCAGCTCATCTCCGGCATAAGCTTTCAGGTGTCATCACCGAGTCAAGTAATCGGTTGGTTCCAGATGAGATTGTTTGTCGACGCGCTTTTGCCTGGCATATGGCTGCTCTTCAGCCTGAGCTTCGCGCGCGCAAATCAAAGAGAGCATATCCTGAGATGGAAATGGGTAATTGCCGCATCCTTTGTGCTTCCTCTGGTTTTGGCCGGTATTTTCAGAAATTCTATTTTTGTAAGCGCCACCACTATAGACGGATCCCAATGGCTGCTTGACCTTGGACGGCCGGGGAACCTTTTTTACGTTCTTTTTCTGCTTGGCATCGCACTTGTTCTGATGAACCTGGAGAAGACACTGCGGGCTTTCACTGGGAGTATGTTATGGCAGATTAAATTCATCATACTGGGCCTGTTCGGTTTGTTTGCCGCGCGGATATATGTTTGCAGCCAAGCGATCCTTTACTCTTCCCTCAACACCTCTCTCGAATCAGTGAACGCCGGCGCCATCATTGTCGCTGACGTCTTCATCATTATTTCGCTTATCCGCTCCAGGCTGGCCGACGTTAATATCTATCTTTCCCAGGCGATGATTTCCAATTCGCTCACTTTCCTTATCATCGGTATCTATCTTCTGGCAGTCGGAATTTTGGCCGGATTCATAAATTCGTTTGGCACTAACACCATCCCTTTTGATTTTCTTTTCATATTTTTTTCCATGATGGTTTTGGCGGTCTTTCTGGTGTCGGGCAGGCTGCGCCTGGGCTTCAAGAGTTTTATGATCCACCACTTCAACCGTCCGCGTTACGATTACCGGAAAGAATGGTCGGATTTTACCCGGAGTACGGCTTCTCTTGTCGATATAAGAGAATTGTGCGCAACCGTGGCCAAAATGTTATCAGATATTTTCGGGGTCCCATCCGTTACTATCTGGCTGGTGGACGAGATCCATCAACAGCTTGCGCTGGGGGGGTCCACAGTTTTATCCGCGGCCAAAACACAGGGTCCTGATTCGAATCGTGAAGGTTTACAGGATTTGATTCGGATTATGGGTAACCATTCGGGGCCACTTGATCTGCATGCCTCGGACAAAAAGAGCTTGCGTGAAACCCTGGACTCCTTCGCTGCTCTTAAAAACATCAGGATTAGATATTGCGCTCCGCTTGCTACGGGCAAAGAGCTGCTCGGAGTCGTGACCCTGAGCGATCGGATTGATGAGGTACCCTTTTCCGAGGAGGATTTTAATCTACTTAAAACCATTGCGGACCAGACTGCCGGCAATCTGCTCAATTTAAGGCTCTTCGAGCGCCTCCGTGCCGCGAAGCAAATGGAGGCATTCCAGACGGTGTCGTCTTTTTTTGCACATGACCTTAAGAACGTCGCATCGACATTATCCATGACATTGCAGAATTTACCGATCTATTTCGATAATGCGGAGTTTCGTGGGGATGCGCTCAAAGTGATTTCCAGGAGTGTGGATAAGATAAACACGATGTGCCGGCGCTTTTCGGTATTGAGAGAAAGAATCGAGCTGCACCTCGCTGAAGTGGATTTGAATGAACTGGTGACGGGTACGGTAGCGAACTTGAACAGCTCTTTGAAAGCAACTCTGCAACTGGACCTTCACCCAATCCCGCGGCCTGCCCTTGACGCGGCCCAGATGCAGAAAGTATTGACCAACCTGCTTTTGAATGCCAATGACGCGATTGAAGCAGGTGGTATGATAAGCGTGGAAACCCGTCAAGAAAATAATTGGGTTGTGCTGTCGGTCACTGACGATGGGTGTGGCATTTCCAAGGAGTTCTTGGAAAATTCACTCTTTCAGCCGTTTAAGACAACAAAGGCAGAAGGCCTCGGAATCGGTCTCTATCAAAGCAAAATGATCGTAGAGGCTCACCAGGGGGCATTCGAGGTGGAGAGTGCGGAAGGGAAAGGCGCAACATTTCGGGTAAAGTTGCCGCTTGGAAGCGAAACAAACGATCGCTGACACATTTTTCATTCCGTATCAAGGGTGTTTTTGACCCGTTCACCCTGACGACCGTTTAACCCGTTCGTGCTGAGGCCTGCCCTGAGGTATCGAAGGGCCTGACCTGAGCCTGTCGAAGGGTATCGAAGCATGAACGGCCGTAGTCACAGTTCACCCTGAGGCATTCTTGACCCGTTCGCCCTGAGGTAGCGAAGGGTGCAGGGTATTGAAGGGCCGGGAATTTGGATCAAGGACATGGCTTTTTGGGTTTACGTTCTCAGATGCTCAGACGGCTCCTACTACACCGGCCACACTGACAATATCCGAAACCGCATGGCAGAACACCAAACCGGTATCGTTGAAAGTTACACGTCAACCAGAAGACCTGTCGAGCTTGTCTTTGATCAGCATTTTCCGACACGAGATGTGGCCCTTGCCGCTGAATGGCAAATCAATGGTTGGAGCCGTAAAAAGAAGCAAGCCTTGATTCGAGGGGACTGGAAAGAGATTCAACGCCTTTCATGGGGGACACGCAATCCTATGCCGGATCGTTTGAAATCATCATTTCCGTTCATGCTTCGATACCTCAGCACGAACGGGGTTAACTGGCCTGCCATGGTATCGAAGGGCCTGCCCTATGGTATCGAAATGCCTGTCCTATGGTATCGAAAGGCCTGTCCTGAGCGAAGGATATCTAAGGGCCCGCCTGCCCAGCTCAATCCCTCCCTGATATTTTCAACGGCTAATCTCGCAAAATAATTCCATCCACCCTAATTCCATTCAAAACAACCGATATTCTGCTCCGGGACCTTCGATGTCGTAAAACTTTACAATTCGGAAATGGCCCGGTTTTTCTAATTAACATATTGTTTTCTCAGCGATCTCTCCATAACCTGTCTATGACGAGCCCTCTGCGGTGAATCGCTTTTACCCCCGCATCACTTCCACTGTCCCGGGTCCATCCATCGCTTCCGCTCCCCGAGCGGCGCAGCTCAATGAAAATCCGCCCTCATTTTTCCTAAAAACATTCACATTGGTTCGGAGAGATTATGCCGTCCGGCAGCAGAATGAAGCTCACCCGAATCATCCTAATATTTCTTTGCATGATGTTCTGGGCTCTGGAAATTACCTTGTGCCTGGCCCAGGCGCCTGCCATTTCCCCGAAAAAGGAATGGTCGAGATTCCTTATACTCGTCTGGCAATATCAAACGGATGCACAGAGGGACAAGGAACTATACGAAACATTAGGCCTGCATGCTTTCCACCTCGATCAACATTTTCTTTCTTCCGCGGTGGAGTTTGCCAAAACCAATGGCTGGCCATACTACGTGGATCATGCTGCAGGGAAGGGCTATCTATACCTGAGAGACGTGGATAAGAACAAAATTGCCAACTTGCGCGGAGTTCCGGTCCGCCCCAATAGTCTGATAGACCCGGCCACAATGAACGCCATGAAAGATTTGCTGCTGGATCACATCACACGAGCCAGGCAGGGCCCGGTAGTATCATATGCGTTCGATGATGAGATCTCTTTATACAGCTTTACAAGCCCAAGTGATGTCGATGGCCATCCGCTTAATATCGAGGGCTTTCGAAAATGGCTGGCCGCTCAGTATGCAGATATCAGGAGCCTCAACCTGGAATGGGGTTCCCGGTTCTCCTCATTTCAGGAGGTGCAGCCGAGCGGATTCGACCAGGTCAGGAAGAGCGGAAAAGAGCCTTTGACAACCTGGAACCTCGCTCCATGGATCGATTGGCGCACATACATGGACGTGCACTTCGCCGCAGTCCTCGCAGAACTTACCAAATATGCAAACTCTCTCGATCCCGAGACTCCGGCCGGCTTTGTCGGCGCCCAGCAGCCAAGCCCCTGGGGAGGATACGATTATTCCCGCCTGGCCGATTCCGTGCAATGGATGGAAGCATACGACATAAACGGCACCAACGAGATCCTGAGGAGCTTTTGGGGCCAGGAGAGGCCTCACGTGCAGACTTTCTTCAGCAACAAAAACCCAAGGGTTGACGCCTGGTTTTTATGGTACTACCTCGCGCATGGGAATCGCGGTGTTATAGCATGGCCGGAGGGGTGGTTTGCCGGAGGCAAAATTGCCGACCACATAAGCCGGTGTGCACAGACTTTCAAGGAGGTCCAGTCCGATATCTCCAAACTCATAATCGATTCAGAGTTCCTGAACGATCCCATAGCAATCTACTATTCCCACCCCAGCATTCAGGTGAGCTGGGCTCTTGATGCGACGGTACACAGCTCGTCCTGGATTAGTCGCAGCAGCAGCATGGACGATGAGAACTCCGTCTCGGGACTCAACCGCCTTGCGTGGTTGAAACTGTTGGCAGACTCGGGCTACCAGGCCCGCTTCATTCGCGAAGCGGACTTGTTGAAGAGAGATCTGTATGAGAGTGGTTACCGTGTGTTGATCTTAAACCACTCACTCGCTCTCAGTACATCTGAGGCGGATGCCATAGCGACCTTCGTGAAAAGCGGCGGCACAGTGCTTGCCGATGAGGCGACGGGGCTCTTTGACGAGCATGGCAAGGCGAGGGCCGGAGGCGTCCTGGATGAGCTTTTCGGGATCGGCCAGCATCCTGAGAAGGGATTTCTTGGCGGCGGGGAGCTTACTGAGGTTGATTGTGAAAAATACAATGAAAACGACTTTCGGAAACGGCTTACGACCGGGAACGCCTTGCGATACCAGGGGCTGCCCCTGTTCGGGCGGGGAGTAGCGCCAAATGGTGGAGTTCCCGATGCAACAGTGTCCGGTTCGGCGGCCGTGGTCCGTAAATCCACGCAAAGGGGGAAAACAGTATTTCTTAACCTTTCTCCACTTGAATATCTTCTGGAACGTTACGAGGCTAAAGGCGCCACCTGGCGCGGGTTGCTCTCAAACGTACTCAGTGAGGCAGGGCTAAGACCTCAGGTGATGCTTAAGGAAAACGGCAGGCCCGTTGTTGGGTCGGAAGCTCTATTCTGGCGAAAAGGCAATCGAACGGTTCTTTGCATCGTAAGGAATCCGGTTCGGGATTCGGCCACGGATCCGCTTTGGAAAGAGGAGTTGACAGGGCCGGAATCGGTAAAGCTGGGACTCCAGTTCACCGATGGAGTCAAGGACCTGATCAATGAACGAACTCAAGTCAAGTTGGGCGATGGGAAGAGCTTCGAAGACGGCTGGAGACCCTGGGAAGCTAATATTTACTCGTTTGAGAATTCTCTTGAGACCTTGGCCGGTAAATAATTAGCCTGTATGAGCAAGAAGGAAGTGCCGGCTTCGAATAATCTGCCGCCAGGTTGATATCTTTATGATTCACCCTTTACCACGCCCGCCCCTGTTGCTCACCGCTCACTGTTCCTCGCGTAGCGATGGAACCAAGAGGAGTTATTTTTACTGCTCGCTGCTCGCTCACTGCTCAATCCCTCCCGGATATTTTCAACGGCCAAATCAATCTGGCAGAATAATTCCAACCACCCTATTTCCATACAAACCGACCAATATTTTTCCCCGGGGCCTTCGGTGTCGGGAAACTTTACAATTCAGAATTGGGCGGTTTCTGTGATTAACCTGTTGATTTCAGGACTGAATTAAAAAACAGACCGGGGCAATGGAGCATTTTCGGGCAAATAGTGTGTAAAGAATACCTTACAGTTCGGGATCCATCGAACGCGGAGAAAGCATCGACCCGGAAGGGATGAGATAAAATATTGTTAGTTAAATTAGCAAGTTAGAGGAGTGCCATCTCCGGATTCATTGCTTGGCATCCCTATTGCACTATCCAAATGCCAGTGCAAGGATTAACCCAAGCACACAGTTTGAGAGTCCGTTTTACATATTTTTGGAAGTTCATCTAGATTTTAAAAGGAGGTGAGAATCATGAAAAGATTGGCAGTTATTTTTGGTATGGTTGTCGCGCTGGTGGGTTTTGCGGCGGCAGGCCAGGTCGGTGCGACTGCGACTGAGCAGTTGGATCTTACAAGCGGTGGTCAGCTCTTAAATATAAATCCCGCTGTAGCTGGCACTTACACTTTGTTAGATGGATGGTCGGTTACAGTAACCCCGACCTCGTTCCCCCCTGCGGGTCCAGCCGTGCTTATGGATTTGGACAACGTCCTTGTAACCGGCCCGAGTTCGCTTAGCGGAACGAACGCTACTCTGGATGTACAGCTCTCGGACGTAGGCTTCACTCCCAACGGTACCGCCACGTTTCACACATCCGGTTCTACCCTTGTCGGTATCACTGTGAACTATCAGTCGATATATTATAGCCTCACTAACACTCTTTTCGCCGAAACAACCCTGATCGGCGAGGTGGGACCGTTTACTACCGGTTGGCACCAGGATGTCCTCGGCAATATTACCGGTGGTTCTCCTTACTCTTTGACTGAGGAGTTTAACTTCACCGCTACTGCTACTGGAAGTTCAGCTTTTATTAGCACCGACTCAGGACTTACTCCCCCCGTCCCCGAACCTGCAACCCTGCTTCTTCTCGGCGCTGGCTTGGCAGGTCTTGGCCTGTACAGACGGTTCAGAGCATAACGACCTGGAAAACATCTCCAAGAAATGCGTTGGATTTGAACCAAAGGGGGTACAGCAATGTACCCCCTGGTTTTTTTTGATCCTCCTGCTTTATCTCCGCATCCCGCCATGCCCGCCATGCACCCCTTGACCCTGCCCGAAATCCTCCCCGGTAATGATGATCGATGAATTAGCGTAACGGGTTCGCACCTTCTCATCCGGATATCCCAAGCGATGACGAGCGTCAGGATTGAGGGAGCAGTGAACAGTGAGCAGGGAGACACGGGGCCGCACAACTTCGCGTAGAGTCTTTTTCTGCTCACTGTTCACTGCTCACCGATCTTATTTATTTTGGCGCTGAAGGAGACAATTACTTGAAAATCCAGCCTGAATCACTTAGAATCGTTTAGAATTAATCTGAACGAAGGAGAGTGCAAATGCCCAAAACAATAACTTTGCGGCTGAGTGATGAGAGTTACGAAAAATTCAATCGGGCTGCCACTGAGGACAATCGAAGCATTGCTAATCTCATAGAGACCCTTGCTTTGAGAAAGCTTGAAGAGGAAAACTTGGCCGACGATTTTGAAATGCAAGAACTATTCTCTAATGTCCGACTGCTTAAGAAGCTTGAAAGGGGCCATGGCGATGCAATGATGAAGAAAGGCAGGGTGGTTGGGTAAATTCAAGATATTTGAGACTGATCAGTTTTTGCAGGATCTGTCCCGGGATTTCAGGGGACAGGGCGAAAGGATCGCCAAGAAACTCCCAGACTACGTCTACCCTCAACTCAGGGACAGCCCCCATTTTGGGAAAAACATCAAAAAACTGAAGAACTACCAACCTGAGACGTGGCGGTATAGGATTGGTGGTTATCGTTTCTTTTACAGAATCGACGAAAAAGGGAGCATCGTATACATGTTGGCTGTCGATTCCCGCAAGGACAATTATAGATAAACATCGGAGTTGGCTGTGCAAAAAACAGATAATTTTTCGGGGGAAATTCGGGCGCCTGAAGAAAATGCAATCGGAGTGGAGCGCCGCAGTGTAATACTTCCGAGAGCGCTGCCCTTTGCAGTCTTTATCGCATTCATCGGGGTCGACGAACTTGCCGGATTTTTATCCAGGTACGGGATAGTTCATCTGGACGAGTATTTTCCGTTCGTTCTCTACCCGCTAAAAGCTCTGGCTGCCGCGGCAGTCCTGCTGTTCTTCAGGTCCGATTACTACGAGATAAAGCTCCGCGACCTCTCAAAGCTGCGGGATTCAACGATCAGCGTGCTTGCCGGGCTGGCCCTCTTCGTGGCCTGGATCAACCTGGATTATTCCTTGGGCTCGCAAGGGCAGGGTTTCAATCCCACCATTATCAAAAGCAGCCATACGATGTGGCTGATAATTTCGATCAGGCTTACGGGGGCTGCTGTCATAGTTCCCATAATGGAAGAGCTTTTCTGGAGGTCCTTTCTTATCCGCTATATAATCTCGAAGGACTTCGAGAGAATTCCCATCGGAGCATTTACCTGGGGGTCGTTTCTCCTTTGTTCCATCCTGTTCGGGTTCGAGCACCAGCTCATAATCGCGGGGATCGTTGCGGGGATCGTCTACAATCTTCTTTTGTACTACACAAAGAGCATATCCCAGTGCATACTCTCTCATGCGGTTACAAATCTTGCACTTGGCATATATGTCCTTTTAACGGCGCAGTGGCGCTTCTGGTAGCAGGTCAGTGAACAGTGAGCAGTGAGCGAAAAAGACATTAAGCAGTGAGCAACAGGGGCGGGGCGCGGTTTCATCGTGCCCGCCCTGCACGGACTCATTGAAGGGAAAAAGATGAAAACCGGACTTCTTCTTAGCGCAATAGTGCTGCTTGGTATTTTGTCTTTTGCGGCGGGTCAGGCCGGCGCCATGGAAATCCAGTTGGAAAAACAGGGTGACGTTTACACTCTGCCGGTCCGGATCAACGGTGTGATAACGCTTAATTTCATCCTTGACAGTGGCGCATCGGAGGTCTGCATCCCCTCCAATATCTTGCCGGCCCTCCTGCAGGCGGGCACGATCAGCAAAAAGGATTTCCTTCCCGGCAGGAAAGCCAAATTGGCCGACGGGTCGCTTGTTCTGAGTTCCAGGTTTATGATCAAGGAGCTGAATATTGGAGGCTACAGGATTTTCAATGTTCCCGCCGTGATAACCCCTAAAGCGGGATTTCCGCTTCTAGGGCAGAGTTTTCTAAACAAAATCGAGTCATGGACTTTGGACAACCGGACACACAAATTGACCCTAACCGGTGTGGAACCAGAGGCGCTCCCGATCTCCCATGTTCCCACAGGCCCCGCCGATGCGGCAAAATCGACTGCCAATGCCTCCCAACCTCCATCCTCGACTGCCGATACGACCCAGCCCCAACCGGAATCAGCCCAGAAGCTCATTCCACCGCGTGTGCGTCTCAACGCTCAAAGCCAGACGGTCCCTGATGGTTCAAAGTCTCTTATCGAACCAAGTGTTAATCACGAAAACACTCGCTAAAACAGTGAGCAGGAAAAAATAACTCCTCTTGGTTCTATCGCTACGCGAGGAGCAGTGAAAAGACAGTTCATTGCTCACTGTTTCTGCTTTGCCTGCCACCAGTGCAGCCACTCTTCCCGGTCTTCGCCGAAGTCCTCTCCGGTGATCGAGCGCAGTGTGTCTGCAATACTCCTTCGAACCTGCTGGTCCTCATCCCCGAGGGCATCCATCAAGGGCGGGATCGTGCCGAAATTTCCAGCTTCTCCGAGCGCCCTTGCAGCTCTTGCCCGGACCTGCGGGTCTTGGTCGGCCAGAGCCGTGACAAGCAGCTTTGCGGCCGCGGGATTTTTAATGACCCCGAGTCCCTCGACTGCATTGCCGCGGATCTCCGGGTTGTCGTTTTTAAGCGCGGCGGTAAGGTGTTTGAGTGCCCCCGGCCCATCGATTAATTCCAGTGCCAGTGTCGCACTTCGCCGGACGTTCGCGCTCTCGTCGGCCAGGACGGCAACGGATAGAGAGATGAGCGCGGTGGGATCGCCCGTTTGTTCGAGAAGCTGAACCGCATTCTGCCTCACGCTTTCATCCGGATCTTCCATGGCCGCAACCAGCAGGTCCGTCACTTGAGGACCCGCGAAATCATGAACGGCCCGGGACGCGCTCTGTCGGACAAGATCGCTTCCGTCCCGGAGCGCGGCGGCTACAACAGCCTCGGCGGCGCGGGCGTCTTTCTTGCCGGACAGCGCCTCTACCGCCGCCTGCCTGACGCTTATGTCCTCATCCCTTGAGGCGGCCGTGAGGCGGTTCAGGGCGCGGGGGTCATCCATCATGCCCAGCGCGGATGTGGCCTTTGCGCGCACGACCCAGTATTCATCACCGCTCGCGGCAAGAAGCGCATCGATAACGTGGGGATCGCCTGCTTTTTCCGGAATTTTTTCGAGCTGTTGCACTGCGCATAGCCGCACCTCACGGTCGGTGTCCCTCATTGCTTCAAGGACAGGCTCGATGATGCGCTCATCCTGCATCTGCCCCAGTGCCGACAGCGCAGATTTACGGATCTCGGGCTCTGAGTCGCTGAGAGCAACGGCGGTAAGAGGACCCAGCCCTGCGGGGCTCGTCAGTTTTCCCAGGGCCATGACGGCATTTCGCCGGACTGCCGGATCGCCTTCGCTGAGGGCCGAGACCAGGATTTCCGCAGAGTGCGGTTCGTTGACGGCTGCAAGCGCATTCACGGCTTCATCCCTGAGCAGTTCGCTCGCATCCCGCAGCGCAATATCGCAGAGCGCCGGCACGGCGCGGGGGTCCTTGATCTTTCCCAGTGCCGGGATAACGTTTCGGCGCACCTCGTCATCCCTGTCTTTAAGAGCAGCAATGAGAGGTTCCACGCCCTTCGCGTCACCGATCGTACCAAGCGCCCAGGCAGCCCATTTGCGTACCTCACCGACTTCGTCGCTGGCCAGGACGGCGGCAAGCGGTTCCACGGCGGAGGCGCTCTTCATTGCCCCGAGAGTCCACGCCGCCTTTCCGCGAACAGACCAATCCTGGTTTCTCAGGTAAGCAATAAGGCCTTTAATTCTGGGATCCTCCCGGGCGCCGGACTGCGCAAAAGCGGGCGGCGGCGCCATACAGATTCCCGCAACGCCCGCAGTAAGCAAAATAGCGCTCAATAAAAATGATCCGAATTTTCCTGCCATATGGTCTCCAACTTCGCTATCAACTAACAATCAGCCTTCGAAACAACTTCAGGGGGCACTTTGTTATTCGGTTATTTTAATTGGAATGATAACTCATATATCCCAAAAGTAGGAAGCCACATCTGTTCCGAAAAGTTCATCGCGGGCATGGCCCGCTCCTACGATTCTTTTCATGGTTTCAAGGGTGTCCCAGCGGGACATGAGATACTGTGGTGAACGGGTACCGGTTTTTTTTTACAAGACCCAGATGATCCTGTAATATGTCCTCTCTTAGCGGTCTTGATTCCGGTATTCTTTTTTGCTTGCAAGTCACACTTTGAAGGCCATGGGCGGGCAAATGGATAAACCCAAGCTCCTTATTGTCGATGATGACGAGAGCATTCAACTGGCGATGAAGTGGGCTTTTGCCCAGGAATTCGAGATCTTGCTCGCCTGCAACAGGCAGGAGGCAATTGATATATTCCGGAGCGAGCGGCCTCCGCTGGTGACGCTCGACCTGGGGCTTCCTCCCGCTACGCGTGGAGTCGAAGAGGGTTTCCTCACCCTGGCTTCGCTTTTGGAGGAGGACCCTTTCGCAAAGGTCATTATCATTTCAGGCCAGGGCGAGAAAGAAAATGCCCTCACTGCGATCGGACAGGGGGCCTATGATTTTTTCTGTAAGCCGGTCCAGGTCGAAGAGGTAAGCGTAATTCTCCGGCGTGCCCTCCGGGTCCATCAGCTTGAAAGCGAACATCGAAAGCTCCAGGCGGCCCGGCCTCAGGATTTATTTGAGGAGCTTACAGGCACAAGCCCTCAGATGCGGCAGGTTTTTACGACTATCGAAAGGGTGGCTGCAACCGAGGCGCCTGTTTTGATCCTCGGCGAAAGCGGCACCGGGAAGGAACTGGTTGCGAGAGCCCTTCACGGAAGAAGCCTTAGAAAAGCCGGACCTTTCGTTGCGATCAACTGCGCTGCCATTCCCGAGACCTTGCTCGAAAGTGAGCTGTTCGGCCACGAGAAGGGGGCCTTCACAGGTGCTCATACGCAAAGGAAAGGCCGAATCGAAATGGCCGATGCAGGCACTCTGTTTCTGGACGAGATCGGGGATTTACCCGCATCGCTCCAAGTGAAGCTGCTGCGCTTTCTCCAGGAGCACACGATCGAGCGCATCGGAGGGAGAAAGGAAATTGCGATAAACACCAGGGTGATCGCTGCAACCAACAGGGATATCGATCAGGCAATCCGTGACGGCAGTTTTAGAGAGGACCTCTATTACCGGTTGGGTGTGGTGAAGATGCAAGTCCCGCCTCTTCGTGACAGGGAAGGCGATATTGCCCTGCTGGCGATGAGTCTTGTGCGCAAATACGCGGAGGAAAATAAGAAGAAGATCCTCGGATTCACCCAAAAGGCTCTCGCTGCGCTCGTTAACCATAAGTTTCCCGGTAACGTGAGAGAACTGGAAAACCGGATCAGGCGGGCCGTCATCATGGCGCAATCATCCAAAATTACCAATGAGGACCTGGAGCTTGGAGTACCTGAAGAATCGGGAAAAACGACTCTGAAGGAGGCCCGTGAGAAAACGGATCGTGAAATGATCCTGCGGGTCCTCACGGAGAACAACTTCAATCTGACCATATCAGCCGCCGACCTGGGGATCAGCCGCCCAACGTTATATGAGCTGATGGAGAAACTGGGGATAAATAAATAAACCTGAACAAAAGTCAGTATACTTCATGAACCCCCATGTACTGAACCGTACGGACCGTAATGAGGCAGGACAGTGCATCCCCCTCCTGTCCGATTGATCATTTCCTGCTTGCTCTATTTCTTCTGAAGTTACGAATTTGATTTGCCGATGGCATCTCTGCACGGGAACAGAAACTCTTATCACTCCAGTCCAGCCCGGAATCCGCTGATAACCGGGTTCGGGATACCGCGTTCTGGGGTCAGAGCGTCAAGCCATCTATAGACTTGATCATCCGGTGGCCCGTCAAGGTTGGGGCCAGGGTGGTCTATCATACCTCGCGGAGCGTGGGGTACGTCTATGTTGCGTCGGCTTTTTCCCTTGCTCGCTACTATCGCATCCTATTCGCCTGAGCGCCATCGAATACGCTGCGGCAGGGGATAGAGCGCATCAACTGCGGGGAATGAATATGTCCTCAAAATACAAAAACCGGTCTTATTGACATATCACTTGCGGTTTTGATTCGCGTATGGGAAGGTTCTATGGCCTTGAAGGTGTTCTGAGAGTTTCTTAGGGTGTTGGACGAACCCAAAATGCCTCCCAGATTCGTTGGTGGTCAGGTTGATGCATTATTCGGATTAACAGGATTAAAAGATAAAACAGACAGGGAGAACCGTAGGATGTGTTGAGCGAAGCGCAACCCATCAGCCCTTTTTGCACCTGATATTGGCGCTCTGTTGGACGGACTTGGCTTGGATAACGCATCAAATCGGACGCTACGCCGGCGCAAACTCAACTGGCCTGACCGACCCGGTGATGCGTCCGGCCATAAAGAAAGGCAGAGCCACTTAGACTGACCCTGCCTCATTAAACCAATGAGCTTTTGCTGTCTCATGCTTTCTTGGACCTTTTCCTGTATGCGGCAATGCCTACAAGGCCGGAACCTATGAGGAGGAGCGTGGAGGGCTCGGGGACGGTCGGCGTTAGAGGGTCACTGGGATTGCTGTCGACATACTCGGTGACCCAATCTGCGTTTACCAGGAGTTGAGCAGCAATAAAATGCCGATAGCTAGTGCTAGTACTATTATAAGCAAGCACTTCGTTCGCTGTGGCCCAATCGGTGGTCGAAGTATTCGTCAACGTGAAGCTCACTGTGGAGAACCCTTCTATATTGTTCACATGTCCCCCCGCATTGCTCGTCCAAGTGCTATCTGATTCGCTGTCCACTAGCACATTGGTAAAGGGGTTGCTCAGGCTGTCGATATGTGCATTGATTGTAGCTGAAATATCTCCCAATACGCCGCCATCGCCCCCTGTGACGCCAATGTTGGAGACGGTCGCGCTTCCTCCATTTGCATTCACGGCGACTAACCCTGTACCAGCAGCAGCAAAATAACCATAATTGGTCGAGCCATGATTGGTCGTATACTGGGTCGGGTTAGAGAATATGATGGTCGCCATGCCGACA
Source organism: Syntrophobacteraceae bacterium (assembly GCA_049520315.1). GTDB lineage: Bacteria > Desulfobacterota > Syntrophobacteria > Syntrophobacterales > Syntrophobacteraceae > SbD1. The sequence continues at coordinate 38,286 of JBEKPW010000022.1, read as the reverse complement.
TTGTCGGCGCCAGCCTGTGTGAGTTCGACCGTCACGGTTCCATAGGGCGAGCCACCGGCATCGGTGTTGTTGTTACCGTTGTTCCAATCGAGGGTATAGGTAACGCTGCTAAGGATGGTTGTCGCCCCAGCGTAGCCCGCGTAAACCGTCAGGGCCAAGAAAGCTATTGCTGTGATAAAAATTAGTTTTTTTGGATGCATCGTCAGTCTCCTTATTCATTAATGTCTAAGTCAAATTGTCGGCTATAAAGTCTCCGGTTATAAAAAACACGCAACCAGAAATTACGAACCATGAAAGCAAGAAATCCCCCTTAAAACGACACCCTTGGGTTGGTGCAAAGCCGCCGATAATATTATAAATGAGTCCTTATCTTTTGATATCAAACGTAATACAAACTGGAATTATGTTTTAGCAACAATAGTGCCAAAACATATATCCATTCGAATATATTCATATAATTATGCTTGCAGTTTTCAGCACAAGCGGGAAAATGTAAACTATTCCGACAGCCGTGCAGAGGATCAATACCCATCCGCCAACCAATGCATTGAATTTATAGGGCTTTTCCGTTGAGTGCAAATATGTAAAGAATTCCGACACAATCAGCGGTAACAAGCTTAATACGCAGAATAATCGGTTTGTGAGAAGGCTGTATTTTGGTGCGCAAGACTGTATTTTGCGGGTAGGAAAACCGTGCCGGATGGATTTCATTTTAATAGTGCATCAAGCTGGGTGCGATGCAGGCAGTGGGTAACCATTTCCAAAAGCATGAGCGGATTGGGAGAAACGTTGAGTGTTGCGAATTGCCAGAATCGAGATACCCTTACCCTGCCTTGGAACAACTAACTGAAAAGGGCCAGCGATCCTCCCGTTGCCGTAATCTCTTTGGTAGAATTGACTAACCCAGACTTACGACCACATCGAGAACGGACATATCACACCCGATAACAATGTTGCAGAAAATGACCTCCGGTCCTTCGTGGTGGGGGCGAAAAAACATTAAGAAAATCTTCTCAGAAAATGCAGTTCGCCGAGCGGTAACCTGGTGACCACCAATGGATCTTACTTCTCGTCCCCATCTTAGCAGGGCGGCGATAAGTGGGTGGATCGAGCGGCGCGCCACACACCGCCAAATACTGTTGAATTCAGGAATTGAGGGATTTAGGAATTGAGGAGTTCCTGCACTGAGAGGCCGAGAATGTCCTGGTTTGCAACCCGAATCCCTGAATCCCCTCTAATTCCTGAATCCTTAAATCAACAACATTGTCCACGCCCCCCGGCCCACCTGGCGGAGCCTCGGGTTATCAAGAATTCAAGCCCCTGCCAAGTGCAACCTGGTATCACATCCTCCAATTCAGCCGGCCCGCAACTTCATCCCGCCTGAACCGGCCTTCCGGAAACGATGAAAACTGTGAACTCACCGCGGAGACTGGTCATAGACAGGTCATGGAGAGGTCGCAGAGAGCGAGGGGTGAAGAGTTAGCAGTGAGCCAAAAAATTTAATTCTTTACTTTTCACTGCAAATCCCTTCCCCTGTCGTCATTCCTTTCCAACGAACCCGCCGTTTAGCCCCTTGCGGGCGTTCAGTTTCACCTCAGGTCGACTACAAGCCCTAAATTTCAAGAAAATCCCCTATAGGTGTAAAAACGGAAAGCAGCATACCCACTGAAGAGCCTTTTTCCCTCCAAGTCCAGCGGACTTCTTCATAAAATATCTGTATTTAGCATTAGTTATCGGATTGCTGTCAACAAACTAAAATATAAGCTGTAAATGGCTATTTTCGGTAAACTATTTACCCAATTCCCACCCCCTAAAATCCCTGGTTATGTCAGAAAGCTTTACAAGTGATAAATTAACCTAAAATCGTACTACGTCGGAAAACTTTACGAATGAATAAATTAACTGAAAATTGCACCACGCAAGGGTTTATGGCAAGCTCCGCAGAAAGTGAGTGTCGGGTTTCTTTACAATTTTTAATCCGAAGATTCGAACGAGGCTTCCTCCAATCTAGAACAACATTTAGAGAAATTAAGCACTTAGCTTGTGTGGAACAGGTGCGGCCCTTTGTGGCATCGTTGCTGCAATACAATGCGATACAAGTTGCAGTACAATTGCGGCGCAATTAACTGGCTCCAAAATGGGGAGATAAGGCGCCAACGTCAAAGATTGAGAACGCTCAAATAACATTCTACAACAGAAAGGTGATTCCATGAAAAAGTCGGTTTGTCTCTTGTTCGCAGCAGTATTGGCATTCGGGATGGCTGGGGTTGCAAGTGCAAGTACAAGCACATGGAGCAGCACCAATAACCCTTTTAACGATACTATTCTTCCAGCGGGTCAAGGCTCTACCCTGTCTTTTACAATGTCGAATTTAACTCCTGTTACTATCCCTGGTGGTTCTAATATTACCTCAGCAGTGTTAACAATCGTCCAAGATGCGACTAGTACTCCTGATCCTCTTTACGCCAATTTTGGTACCGCTACTACTACTTCTTCTGCGAATGAGACAGGCACCTGGACAAAGGTTGGAGATGAGGGTTGGGAAGACATCAATGGGAATTGGGGTCACTACTATGATTATCAGGCCACAATTACTCTTACATCTCCATCACTGGGTACTGATACATTACCCAGTGACTCGTTTGCCATGACTCTAATTAATAATTGCCCTGCTGTCCCTTTGGACTCAGCGACGCTTACAATAGATTATACTTCCACGGGAGGTTCTCAGGTTCCCGAACCCGCTTCGCTGCTTCTCCTGGGTTCCGGTCTGGTCGGACTGGCGGCTTTCAGAAAAAGATTTAAAAAGGCTTAGATCAGCTCACAAAATTAGAGTGATCTCAAATGGCAGGGTCGGTTCAGGTGACTCTGCCATTTTTGCGTTGTGGTGCGCCCGGCAGGGCGCACCCGTTTGGAGGTGAAAGTCCTCTACAGACCCGACAGGGGGAACTGTTAGCCGAACGGCAAGGGTGTCCGCCCTCACGAAAAGATCGGGCGCGGACTGCACGCATCACATGAGGCGATGCGTATAGCGGAGACCTGAAACGAAGTGAGGGTCCATCGCAAGGTGATTCTTAAGAAAGCCGGAGGCAAAGCGCAGGTCTGACAAAAGAAAAATGAAGAACTTAAAGCCAGCCCGGAAGAAGGTACGACGTAGTCGATGAGTCTTCAGCCAAGCCGGAAGCCCCTCGTAGAGTTCCAGTCTTTGAAGTCCTCCGTTTTGCACCCGTCCCGGTTCTGAACAAATGAAGATTGTCTATGCGACGTCTTTAATTTCCACTTCTGAAGAATCCGAGCAACGTTCGAAGTATCTCTCATCTGTTTTTGCTGCAATATTACACAAGGCGGCAATAAAAAACCCAAGGACGACACCCGTGAAAAGCCCTGCCAGAAACCACATCGAACATCCCTTTCTGCCCCTTACCGAAGATAGCCCTTTTATTTATAACCCGCTAACGGGGCGAAGCCTATAGACAAATAAAAATAGCATATTTTTTGGTTCCTCGTGCAAACGAGCATCTGCAACACGAGAAAATACAATATCCGGCCGCTGTGAATTCACCCTGTGGTGTCTTTTGGAGTTTCTTGCCCTGAAAGCGTCACAAAAAAAGGATTTCCTGGCGAATGCCTCAATCTCCGGACAGACACGAGTGTCGCAGTTTTTATACAATCGTTTCAGGTAAAAATGGATTTGTGTGCATCCATACCCGGTGTGGCGTCCCGCGAGGCGCTGGACTGACCCCGGGCTGACTTATTAAGCCCCTTTGGGGCCGAACAATGGAGCATCACGGCCGGCGGCGGGCTTACGCGCCTGCGCAGCCAAACGTAACGCCTGCACAAAAAGCGGGTGCGATGTTGGACCGAAGGCCCCATAACTGGTTGGCGACCTCGTGCTTTTCGTGGTAGACTCAAATCAATTTTTGGGTTCTTATAAGTATCGTATCGGGCTTGACTCTTATTTCTGCGTTTTTGCGGATTTTGCCGTGAGTTTCATATGAATAAAACAATACTCGTTACCGGTGGCGCAGGATTTATCGGAAGTAATTTCGTTTCTTGTGAAAGGCTGCGGCACAACCGGATTATCAATCTCGATATCCTCACTTATGCCGGGAACCTTTTGAATCTGGAACAGCTAAACGGTGACCCCGATCACATTTTCATACAGGGAGACATTCGCGACCGGGAACTCGTACGAAAACTCCTCGAAGGATACCAACCGGATGCCGTGGTAAATTTTGCTGCCGAATCCCACGTCGACAGGTCGATTGACAGCCCGGAGACTTTTGTCCAAACCAACATTATCGGGACCTATCATCTCCTGGAGGAGGCAAGGAAGTACTGTAAGAAGCTTCCGACAGAGCGCCGCGAGCGTTTCCGCTTTCTTCAAGTCTCGACCGATGAAGTCTACGGTTCACTGGAGCCGCAGGCGCCCGCGTTCATCGAAAGCAGCCCCTATGCTCCCAACAGTCCCTATTCAGCCAGCAAGGCTGCAAGCGATCACCTGGTGCGGGCATATTTCCATACCTTCGGGGTCCCCACAATCATTACGAATTGTTCGAACAATTACGGTCCGCGGCAGTTTCCGGAAAAGCTTGCGCCGCTCATAGTCCTCAATGCAGTCGAAGGAAAGCCGCTGCCGATATACGGTGACGGGCTCAACGTGCGTGACTGGCTCTACGTCGATGACCACTGCCAAGCGCTGCATGCAGTACTCGGAAAGGGGAAGCCGGGGGAGACATACAATATCGGCGGATGCTGCGAAAAAACGAACCTCGAACTTGTAAATGAACTGTGCGCACTTCTGGATGAGATGATTCCCACGTCCACGCATGCCCCGCATTGCAGCCTGATTTCATTCGTAAAGGACCGCCCCGGACACGACCGGCGCTATGCCATCGACTGCTCCAAGATAAGAGACGAGTTGGGCTGGAGTGCCAAAGAGACCTTTGAGTCGGGCATGCGGAAAACGATCCAGTGGTACCTGGATAACCCCGAGTGGGTCCATTCGATAAAAACCGGGTCGTACCGGGAGTGGATGTTAAAGCAATACGGGGCCGCCAAAAACGAGGATTCACCGCAAAGGGCGCCAAGATAAGCGTGATAGCCCGGGGGACGGAAATGGAATCGGCAGGCGGTTTGAAAGGAATCATTCTTGCCGGGGGATCGGGGACCCGCCTCTACCCGATAACCAAGGTAATCAGCAAGCAGCTTCTTCCGATTTACGACAAACCGATGATTTACTATCCGCTCTCGGTCCTGATGCTTGCCGGCATCCGGGACGTTCTGATCATCTCCACGCCTGAGGACCTGCCAAAGTTCAAGGCGCTGCTTGAAGACGGATCTCAATGGGGGCTGCGCTTTTCATATATCCGGCAGGACTATCCGGCGGGTCTTGCCCATGCCTTCGTCCTCGGCAGGGAATTTATCGGCGATGGCAAGGTTTGCCTGATACTCGGAGACAATGTTTTTTATGGCCACGGGTTTCAGGAAATCGTCCGGCGCGCTGCCGGGTTTGAATCCGGCGGGCTTGTGTTCGGGTATTATGTGCGGGACCCGGAACGCTACGGGGTGGTCGAGTTCGATAAATCGGGCAAAGTGCTCGGCATAGAGGAAAAACCGGAAAAGCCCAAGTCGAACTACGCCGTCCCGGGGCTTTATTTCTTCGATAACAGGGTGGTCGATGTAGCTTCGAGCCTTAAGCCTTCGGCGCGCGGAGAGCTGGAGATAGCGGATGTCATCAACGCTTACCTGAAAATGGGCGAGCTTCAGGTGGAGCTGCTGGGCAGGGGATTTGCCTGGCTCGATACCGGTACGCACGAATCTCTGCTGGAGGCATGCACTTTTGTGGAGACGATCGAAAAACGACAGGGCCTCAAGATCGCCTGTGTCGAGGAAATAGCTTACCGCCTGGGGTATATTGATGAGGCTGTGTTGCGAAGGCTGGCCGAGCCTTTGAAGAAGAACGGATACGGACAGTATCTGCTTAAGTTGTTGGGCTGAATTTAGGTGCGACTCGGGTCCTGGCTTCTAAAGCAGGAACCTGATAAACTCGCTCCTGGAATTTGGGGGTCAGTAAAAGCGGTAGGCCGACCGGCAGTTTTTGGCATTGCCGAACCAAAAACCTCCGCCGGGATTGCTTTCATTATTTTTTCGATTCGGCTTCCCTGGACTTGGGGATTCGTAGAATTTGCCCCGCAAGAATCCGGTTTTTATCATGGACCAGCGGATTGGCCGACAGGATCGATTTCTCACCGAACGCCGGGTCTTCAGGAAACCATCGTGCAGCGATTTTGCGTAAGGCCTCTCCTTTTTTAACGGTCAGGGTGAAAAAATCTGAAGGCCCCAATGCCTTTTCACCAGGGAGGAGATCTTGAGCATCCCCATTCTGATTTCCACCCTCTATAGTAATCTTTTCATCGACATTTACTGTCTGAGATTGTGTGGTCTCTCCATTCGTATTTGGAATTTGAGCGTTGGCCTGTGTTTCCTCCGGTGGTGCAGGATGCCGTCCGGGTTCTCCTAGAGATGGAGAGGCCTCATCGATCTTCATAAACCTTGCATCTTTATTCTCAACAAATTCGCCCTCTTTGGGAAGGACCTCGAGAGATTCCTGTGCGGGACTAATAGCTAGCGGTATCACCAAACCCGGCACAATTTCGACTTCTGGGGGCTTGGAGATCTCTTCGCTTTTCACTTCAGGAACCGGAGGCAGAGGCTTTTTAACAGGTGTGGTTACTGCTTCAGGAGAACCCGGGCCGTACATCCAGCCTTTGAGATTTTCACCGAGCTTTCCCTTATAACCCAGGAACCCCAGAGCAAGGAGAAGAACCAGTGCACCGCCGGCAAGCGCGGGCTTCAATTTCTTGACGCTTAAAAACATTCCGGGCTTACTTTCAGTTGGCGCCAGGATCGCATCGCTATTAAGAGCGTCGTGGGCTTTTTTGAGAATCCTCCCTGTTACCTTATTGCCCTTTTCGATCATGCATATAAGAAGAGCGGTATCGCATAATCGATTTATGCTGCGCGGAACCCCGCCGGTAATTTCATAGACCGGTTTCTTGCAGTCAGGTGCAAAACTCTTGTCGAAGCTCGACCCTGCAATCTTCAGCCTTTGGTCTATGTATTTGATTGTCTCGGAAGGGCTCATAGGAGAAAGGATCTGGTTAATATTTATCCTCTGGCGAAGCTGGCGCATCCCCTTTCCCCGTAGATTAAGGCCCAGTTCACTCTGGCCGACCAGCAGTATCTGGAGGAGCTTGTCTTCGGTGGTCTCGATGTTCGAGAGGAGGCGAACATTCTCGAGGTTGCTTATCGAAAGGAGGTGAGCTTCGTCTATGATCAGCACGACCTGTCTGCCGGCAAGACTTGACTTTGTAAGCCTCGCTTTTAGCTTGTCGGTTAACTCCAGGACACCCTTCCCTTCAGGGTTGATTTTGAGCACCCTCGCGATATAGCGCAATATCTCGAGATATTCGACATCCGGGTAGGGAATCAGTATCGGCTGGACGGAGCGGGGCAGCCGACTGAGAACATGGTGTATGATCATTGTCTTCCCGGTTCCGACGTCCCCGCAAACCAGGGCAAAGCTCTTCTTTTCCTGTACGAAATAGAGGAGTGCCCCAGTTACCTCTGCATGGCTTCCGCTCAGGAAAAGGAAACGCTGGTCCAGGGTATTTTCGAAGGGGGAGCAGAAGAAACCGAAATAGGAGTTGTACATTCAAAAAGCCCTTCTTTTAAAGACACCGCGCCAATGCCGGCCTGCGACTTTGGGAGAATACACCGATTTAGCCGCCCTGGTCCAGTCTATAAATAAGCGTTCACGCGACGCAGAGGGCACGGGTGAATAGATGAAATGGAAAACAACTAACCTGGAAACGAAGCACGGGTGAATGGGTTAATTAAGAGCGAGGCGACAAGGGGAAGGGGAGGCGGGACAAAGGGGGAATGGCAGGAAATGGCAGAGATTTGGGATTTTTTTCGAGTACCGAAGGGCTCCACCGCAGAGCTTCCGACTAAAGCCGGTAAGCGGACTGAACAGATTATTATACAGAGGGCGCAGGTGGAATTAAGGGCGGGTGAGTGGGTTTTGGGTTTTGTTTTTTGTGTTGGTAAAGCCCCGTCATATGTCCAATTCAGGGATGGACAGGTAACGGCATATCTTTCGTGCAAGCTTATCAAGGGATTTCAGTGTGTCGCGGCACCGCTTCACAATGGCCTGTTCGCGGGTTGCACCACAGGGAATGCTCGCTGCCCTCTCTTTTCAAATAGCACCCCTGTTTGCGAAGGCGCCTCAAGAGAGCGCTTCTTTTCATTGGACAATCACTACTTCACGGATTGCCTCGCGGGGCATTCCTCGCAGAGCATCTTCACGCCGGTCTTCCAGAATCAGCGATATGGCTTCCGCCAGACTGTGAAGAGCCTCCGGAATAGTGCGGCCCTGCCCGTTGGCCCCGGGTATCTCAGGGCAATAGGCAATGTACCAATCCCCGTCGCGTTCGATGATGGCTGTAAATTCGTTACGCATGATTCAAGTATCCTCCATCAGCTTTACTATGTACTATGATAGTCTGCCGACCCTCAGAGTCAATTTAGCCAATTCCTCAATTCGCAATCCCTAATTTTTTGCTATTTCTAAGTCCTGAGAATAAGGTGAAATACTCTTCCCGGCTTGTGCCCATGCGTTGAAATTGGGCAAGTGCCCGGCATCATTCACCAAACGATCAGGGGAAACACCCGGCAGATATCTTTGCGATGGACGATTCTTTAAAAGGTGATGTACTTGTCTTTGGAAGAAATGGTCAGTCCAATGAGATGATCCCCAAGGCGTATTTTAAACTAGTCTCCATAACCCTTCATCTTCTCGATATAGCCCAAGGAGAAAGGGTCTCGGTCGGAGATTTCCTCGAAGGCGATGGGCCTTGGCCTTTTTCCGGATATCCTTGGGAAACCTCGCCAGCTCCTTCAATAAGGTTCTGGTGTACTAAGCTCTCCAGTTCATCGGTAGCGGACCGGTAATAGCTTAAGGCGTTGTCGCGGCACAACCTATCATCGTCCTCGGTCTCATCCATCATTTTTGCCAAGCCGAAGTTTTCCATCACGTTCTCAATGCGCTCAAAAGCATCGATTGGGATTTGTACAACTATGGCCTTATGTTTTTCATCTAAGACGTAGTACTTCACAAAGTCAAGCCTCTTTAGGGAGCTCATGCTTTGCGGCAGAGCCAATCGTTCATTGGTTAATCCAGTGATTTATTATAATCATCGAGCACCACACCACAACCATTAAAAGCAGGTGAAGGTGAATTAAGAGCTGGGCCGACAAGGGGCTGGAGAGACGGGGCAAAGGGAAATGACACGAAATGACAGGCAATGACAGGCAATGGCAGAGATTTGGGATTTTTTTATAGTACCTAATAACTCCACCGCAGAGTTTCCGGCTAAAGCCGGTAAGCGGATTGAACAGATTATACAGAGGTCCGGTGAATGCTTTTCGCCTTTACCCTTTTGAAAAACCCTGCTTTTCTCCGCCTTTTCTCCTTGACCGAACTATGCCCCGTCTCTGTGGTGGAATTTGGATTTCCTTCTCAATGCTCACCTTTCACCGCCCGTTTGAAATAGTTTGAAATGTATGGCATATTTCTACTTTGCAGCAACCCACCTGGGAGGTGAATCATGAGCGTGTTTAGCCTGCGGTGATACTATTTCCTGAGTAGGGAGAAGATACCAGTGGCTGAGACTCCAAAAAAGAAAGCAGCCTATGAGGATCTTTACAGCATTCCGGGAAACATGACGGGGGAGATCATTGACGGGGAGCTTATTGTATCTCCTCGCCCTTCAAGGAAACACGGCTTCTGCGCAACTGCTCTCGGAACCGCTGTCACAGCATTTTATCAGTTTGGACAAGGAGGGGGACCTGGAGGATGGGTTTTTATCATTAAGCCGGAAGTCGGGCTTGGGGAGGACATTTTGGTTCCCGACCTGGCTGGCTGGAAAAGAGAAAGGTTTCCGTTTCAGGAAGAAGGCAACTGGATTTCTGTCGCTCCGGATTGGGTCTGTGAAATTCTCTCTCCAAGTACATTCCGTAAGGACAAATTTAAAAAGATGCCCCAGTATGCTCGATATGGTGTTGAACATATCTGGCTGATCGATCCAGTTGCAACGACCATGGATGCTTTCAGACTGGAATCTGGTGGATGGTTCCTGCTGGGAAGCTATGCCGATAACGACAAGGTGCGGGCAGAGCCATTCAAGGAGATTGAAATTAATCTTGTGGATTTGTGGATCGGAAGCCTACAGCCGCCGGCCCGTTAGCGGGAGCGCGACCGATGAAGGGCACAGGAGCAGGGAGCAAAAGCTTCTCACTTCTCTTTGGACAAATCCGTCTTGGCCATTGAACCGACGCCTGTGCCTTAGTTATTTGACGACCCCGCTGAACCCTTACCTTCCAATTCTCGCTGAGACGTAGAGGGAGAGGGGAAAAGCTTTTCAGGAAAGTATTTGTAGTATTAATAGATATCTTGAATGTCCCCCGCAAACGAGTGCAAAGTGCTTCTTTTCCTTGACGAAAGAGTATAGTGCCCGAGGTTAACTCTTGATGCCTTTATACCTCTTTCATGTTCAAAAATGAATAAAGCCGCTTTGAGGGCGGCTTCTCTGGCAATTTAAATTGTACCTTAGCAGCTACCGAGGTTGAAGGCGCAAGTATCAACATCGTAGGCAAAGCTAAAAATTGATTTTAAAATAATAAATTTTCGCTTTCAGGGCCGGTTCGAGGTCGAACCGTGGTTTGACGGTCCGGGTCGTAAAATAGTGGTAGAGACCAAAATGGAGCGTTTCCCCCAATTGGGAACCCTTAAAGGAGGAGACTGTTGAACCGGAAAATCCCGCGGACGGTGCAGTTTTGGAATACCATAGACACCGAGAGCGACATTGCGGCACGAAGCCGACGCAATCTCATGGCAAAAGGGGAGGAGGGAAATCCCCCCTGGCTGCCAGGGGGGCGGGCGAGTGTTTTATTTGGCTTTTGCTCCGCGACCCTCCGGGAAATCTTGAGCTGATCCTATGGCAGGTTGACAGAGTGAGAAATCAACCACTTTGCACGATACACAAGTGGCTTGGTAAGGCAAGTCTCCTATTATTCTTGCATCGAATTTTCTTGTGGCCCGATGCAATACGGCATCGGAAATCTTCGTTGTACCACTCCCAAATTGTGTTCCACTGTCCGCCAAAAAGGCACAAGTTATCTCAATGTCTTTGATGTCGAATGGGCTTTGATTTTGAACTGTAAAATCCGCTTTCACGTTTCTGCTAAGCCAACTTTTGGCCCATGTGTAGTCGAGCTTTATGGATGACAGAATTTCCTCTTTGGATGCTTCCGGTTGAGCCAAGCTTCTGGCATTAAAAACAAAGATTTGAAGAAATAGCAGTGTCAAGATGGCAGAAAGCGTATGTTTGCACGTTGGCCGCATTTTACGACACCCATAGGATGCATAGCTCAGTTTAGTGTGCCCCTTTTTTTCATATCGATCGTATTTTTTTGACATCTTTTTCTCCTGAGAGAGGTGAGTTTTATCCATTATGGTAAAAGGAAGAAACCTTGATGTGCCGATTTAATCGTCTCAACGCGTCAGTGTAACTTTTTGGTAAGTTCTTCTATATTTCGGTTGTCGCCCCGTTGGCTTCCAGGAGCCCATTTAACGGATGATAATGCTTCATTTCAGAAATGCCACACTCTTGCGGTTAATGATTTTACTTGTCGCGCGGATGCCCAGTGGGGAGCCTAAGTGCCGGGAAATTTCATTCAGCCCTACCGGGGGGCATGGAATTAACTCAAACGCACACCCTACGGTCTCCGGTCCTTGCCTGGATTCATCTCGAAGGCGGTATCTTGTCCTCGGGGGTCTTGGCGACCCATATTAAAGGAGGTATTTTGTTTCGTGAGAGGGGCGCCTGGTTGGCGGCGCTGCCCGGGGACTCCTTGGCTGCTGCATGCGTACTCGAAGAGGGGTTCGAGGCTCTGCGAGGCGGTCCCGCCAGGGGAGGTTTTCTTTGATTTTGATTTTTCCCGGGAGCATTGCTCACCTCGTAACTGTACGGTGACTCTTTTCCATTTGCATTGTAAGGGGTTACCGCAAAAAAGTACGTTTTTAGCTAACCGAGACAGAAGGAAGGGACCGCTTCCAGCCAGCCAAGCCAGGAAGAAAAAATTTTTTACTAATTTAGGAGCTTGGCGCATTAGCCTTTACGCTAACGGGGCTTTGGCGAACGAGCTGATGGCACAAAGGGATACCTGGGTGGCGGATGACCCGTGGGCATTTTTTTCTTTACATCTGAAATCGGGTGTTATATTCGGTATGTAATATAACATTAGGAATATAACATAATGGCCAGGGGTCCTAGCGGCAGAATAGTCTTGGAGATAGATCCGGCGCTGAAGCGGGAGCTGTACTCCGCTCTCATCAAAAATGGGATAACCCTGAAGGACTGGTTCGTTCACCAGGCAGAGCGCTATCTTCACTCCTCTCCTCAACAGTTGACGATCAGCGGTTTTTGGAGAAACGGGCCAAAATAGATTGAGGTGTTTTTTATGGTTGGTTCCACCATGGGAGTTATCTGTAAAAAGCTTTCCGATTCTTCATATCTCCGATATTTTCAGGATCTCGAAATTGATTCCGTAAAATCCAAACCAACTCACTCCAGAAGCCCTTGCGGAACTGGATCAATCATTCGCGTTCTTCAGTTGCATTCATTGTCATATTTATTGAGCATGCCGAGATGGACCGACCTTTGGGTATGCGGAAGGAAGCTGGAGGAGAAGCGCTCCGGAGGAAAGAGAGATTCCGATGGCATCATGCTTTCGCACGGGGGGGTGTGAAAGATATAAACGGCTGCGTTCTTTTAAAATGGGGGCTGCTATTATTCTGGCTCTGACCAAGGGTGCTCCTACGTCACACTATTTTTCCTTCGCAAAAATCGGCTTAATACTAACATCTCGTTTGGGTTTGAGTATTATTCTCGTCATGGCTTCTGCTTCAACGCTTTTTGCGCAGCAGGCGCCCCAGGCCACTATCGCATGGAATGCGGACTCAGGTACGGTTGCGGGCTACGACGTGTATTATGGTCTATCGACCGGAAACTACACCACCACCGTAAACGCCGGCAACAACACGACCACCACACTGCAAAATCTGTCTTCGCCGACTTACTACATTGCCGTCACCGCCTACGACAGCAGCGGCAATCAGAGCGGCTTTTCGCCGGAACTGGCCATTGATTTACTGACTGCGTCCGCCGGAGCCGGCGGAACGATAGCGCCGAGCGGCAGTTTTTTCCAGGGCCAGGGCGCAAGCCAAACCTTTACCATCACACCTTCTGCCGGCTACCAGATAGCCGGTGTGCAGGTTGACGGGGCCTCAGTTGGCGCGGTCACCAGCTTCACGTTGTCCGATATAACGGCCAGCCATACCATCGCAGCCACTTTTTCAGCTCAAGGTACTCAATACACCATCACGGCGTCTGCAGGTTCAAACGGGTCCATCTCGCCTTCGGGTTCCGTCATGGTGAGCTCCGGGGCAAGCCAGACCTTTGCCATTACTCCTTCTTCAGGCTACAAGGTGGCTGGCGTGCAGGTGGATGGAACCGCTGTCGGCGCGGTTACCACCTATACGTTTTCAAATGTCACCGGCAACCACACCATTTCGGCCACATTTGCTTCAGGCCCCTTCACAATTACACCTACCGTTGGGGCCAATGGGTCAATCTCCCCTGCAACCGCTGTCACGGTCAACTCCGGTGCAAGCCAAACCTTTGCGATCACTCCGGCTTCAGGCTACCAGATATCCTCTGTGCTGGTGGATGGAGCCTCGATTGGTGCAGTCACGAGCTACACGTTCTCCAATGTCACAGCCAGCCATACCATTTCAGCGACATTTGCCCTAAATACTTTCGCTATCACACCTACCGCCGGGGCCAACGGGTCGATCTCCCCTGCAACTGCTGTATCGGTAAACAACGGCGCAAGTCAAACCTTTACCATCACACCTTCTGCCGGCTACCAGATAGCCGGTGTGCAGGTTGACGGGGCCTCAGTTGGCGCGGTCGCCAGCTACACGTTTTCCAATGTCACAGCCAACCATACGATCTCCGCAAGCTTTGCGACCGCAAGCCCAGCACCCGTCGCCGACGCCGGCCCTAATCAATACCATGGCAGATGGGTTAAGGTTACGCTCAACGGCTCAAATTCCACCGATAATGGCGGTCCAGGGATATCGTCTTATCTGTGGACCCAGATCTGCGGGACGCCGGTAACGCTCTCGAATCCTTCTGCCGTCCAAACGACTTTTACGGCTCCCTGGCAAAACGGAGCGCTAACCTTTCAACTGACCGTAAAAGATGTGAACGGCCTCCAGGCAACCGACACCTGCATCGTCAACGTGGTAACGACCCAGATGCCGCCCGTAGCCAATGCTGGTCCTGACCAAACAGTCAGCGAAGGGACTATGATCACACTCAACGGGTTGAATTCTACAGATCCAAATAATGGCACTCTTTCATATCTCTGGCAGCAGATTGACGGACCCGCGGTAACTCTTTCCAACCCGACATCACCTCAGCCCGGTTTTACAGCGCCTCAGGTTGGGTCAGGCGCCGTATCCATGAGGTTTAAACTGACTGTAACCGATAATTACGGATTGGAATCTACCGACACCTGTTTTGTGAATGTCACCCTGGGGGATGCGGCGCCCAAGGCTGTTGCGGGACCGACTCAAACAGCAATAGCGGGCAGCGTCGTAACTCTTGACGGATCGAGTTCATCGGATTCGGGGTGCGGCATCGCCTCGTACCGGTGGCACCAGACCGCGGGGAACCCATATACCCTATCCAATCCGTCGTCAGTAAACCCCTCTTTTACGGCAATAAACGCATGGAGTTTTGGCAACCAGTTGAAATTCATGTTGATCGTGCAAGGCACTGATGGCATGAGATCAAGGGCAATTCAAGTCATAAATGTGGAGCAATTCTTATAAGAGCGAGGTGGGTCAATTAATGATCTCCCTCGCACGGCTCTAAGGGCCTTTTCCCACTTTTCCCGGCATGGCTCAATACTTTCAAGGCGACGGGGAACTTAGGCAAAATAGAAGAAATATTGTCAGGGGATTTTTCTCGTAGAGCAGACAAGCGTATCTATCAAGAGCATAACAGGTGATGAAAATCGCAAAAGTTTTAAGTAACACTGCGGAACAAAACAGGAAATCCTGGATTGCGGTTCTGTTTTTCATGCAGTCACCTTTCCAAACCCGGTTGCTGGTTCCGCATTGGGAACCGGCTATTCCGCTGTTGAACCTAAATATAAACTGCCTGGTTCCTACTCTACCTAGGGACAGGATTCGCCGATTTCTCAAAAACCAGGCTATTTTTTTGGAGTAAGGTGAGTCTGCTTAGATCGGCAAGCAGTGAACGGGCGATTTGGTTTTTCGAGGGAATTGTTGAGTTTCTCCCACTGATGGTGGGATTTCGCCTGAGTTCCTTCAACACGATGGGGCGGAAATGTGGCGTTCAACTTTGAAGACAGTGGTGCGTCCTGAAACTGCCAAAACCGGTCCGGTTAAATTTCTCTTGCGCTTTTCATTAGGACATTGGATGATTCGATCCAGCATCCCCAGGAACTTCATTGAGAGGAATACAACCCGGAAATGCAGTTAGGCACGCATGGCGCAGAACTTTATGCATTATTCAGGCTAAAAAACTAAGGGGCAGAATGTACCTCGACTTCTTCAAATTCAGAAAGAATCCTTTCCACATCACTCCCGATCCGGATTTTCTTTTTTTGAGTCCGAGTCACCAGGATGCCTTCACCTCGATCTTCTATGGCATCCAACAGCGGAAGGGATTCGTCGCCGTTACCGGGGAGGTCGGGGTAGGGAAAACGACGATTCTGATGTCATATCTGGAGGGAACCGACCCGAAAAGAATCAGGACGGCATATATATTCAATCCGGCGCTTTCCTTCCACGAGCTGTTGAAGCAAATTGTTTCGGAGCTTGGCATTCCGGCTGTCGATAAAGACCTTCCGGAACTCGTTGACAGCATCTTCCGTTATGTGATCGATGAATACAAAAACGACCATAATGTTTTGCTGATAATCGATGAGGCGCAGAACATGCCCGTGGAGACCCTCGAACGGCTCCTGATGCTTTCAAATAGGGAGACCTCGCAGGAGAAGCTGCTGCAAATAATAATTGTGGGCCAACTGGAGTTGGAGAACAAGCTGAATCTGCCTGAATTGAAAGAGCTCAAGGATCGGATAGCGGTCCGGTGTCGCATCGATACCCTGCGGCCTGCCGAAAGTCTTGCTTATATCGAGCACAGGCTGATGAAGGCATCCTTATTCCGCAACCCGGTTTTTACTAAAAAAGCCCTGAAGCTTATTGTCAAAGAGTCTAATGGAATTCCCCGGATAATTAATATCCTGTGCGACAACGCCCTTATCACTGCCTTTGGGTATCAGCTTAACCCCGTGGATGCCAAAATCATCCAAGAGGTAATCAAAGATTTTCGAGGTGGACAACCAGGAGTTTTCTCCAGGTGGAGATTTGTTTTGGTCCAGACCTTGGTTGTGTTTTCGGGACTGTTCGTGCTCGCCTCGATGGCCCTTTTGACGCCTAAGGAAATTGCACCCGTCAGGTCAGAAATCCTTAGTGCAAAAGTTCCCGAGCTTCCGCCTGCGGCCGAGATGATGAAGGAACTCGAGGTCAAGCCCCCCGTTGAGAGTGTGCCCCCGGCGGAACCGGAGCCATCCATTTCTGAGGCCCAGGCAATCGGCAATGACAAGAGCGTTTCCGAGATAGTGCCGCACGCCTCGGTCCAGTTGGAGATTCCAGGAGAAGCTCAGGCGCCTACGGCCGAGATGGTGAAGGAACCCGAGGTCAAGCCCCCCTTTGAGAGTTCGCCCCCGGCGGAACCGAAGCCATCCATCTATGAGGCCCATGCAACCGGCAATGACAAGAGCGTTTCCGAAATAGTGCCGCCCGCCTCTGTCCAGTTGGAGATTCCAGGAGAAGTTCAGGCGTCTGCGGCCGAAAACGCCCCGGTCCCCAACGATGGAGACGCGCCGGATCAGGCAGGCATCACTGCGGGTCCTAAATCGCCATCCTATCAATATGTTATCCACATTGGGTCATTTGTAGACAGAGAGAAGGCCGAAGAGATGAAAACCCGCCTCAAGGGAAAAGGGTACAACGCAGTCGTAAAAACCCTGAAGCAGCAGGTGCTCGGAAAGGTTTTCGTCATTCAGCTTCAACCGGTCAACAGCTTTTCCAGAGCCGCCACATTGATGGCACAACTCAGTAGCGAAATAGAGGGCGAGCCGGAGATCGTTAAAGTGCCATCGCGATAGCCGGTAGTGAGTTCAGCTTGAGTTCCGGAACTCTGAAATCCCCTGCTGAGCGCATTCCAAAGCGGGTTAAGAAAAAAAACTGGACAATTTCCTGTTCTGTCCAGTTAATGCAAAAGGTATTGCAGAATTCCATGTCGCAACCCAGCCCCTAAATTCGGAGCGGGTCAGCTCTGTCCAAATTCGTTGCGGAGTGTTCAAGGGTAGTGACGGGTGCCTGTTACATGCGTGGTGGGGGTATAATTCGTCCAGGGGCCCGGTAAAAAGGGCGGCGGAAGCATCGGCAACAAAGAAGCTGTTGGACAAGCGAGATACATGTTCGTCCTTGGAATGAAAAGTTTTGGGAGCGCTGCTGGTGATGACGTCCTCCGTTTTCGCGAAAATCGCCGCCAAGTCGGTCAGGAATTTTGGACTGGGGCAGGCCTGCGCTGTGAAGGACCCTAACTACAACAATCCGTGCGTCAGTCAAGTATCGTCCGAGCCGCCAATCGTAGAGGTCGTCATAGAGGTTCCGCGAGGCAGCTTTCTGAAACGCGGGTCCACCGGGCACGTCGACTTCATTTCACCCCTGCCGTGCCCGTTTAATTACGGCTCCGTGCCGAGCTATTTGGGCCTTGACAACGATCTACTGGACGCGCTGCTAATCGGGCCGCGCCTACCGCTCGGCACTCGGATACAGGTCAGGGCGTGGGACGCTGTGAGCTTAACGGACCGTGGCATGACGGATGACAAACTCATATGTAGCGACCACCCTCTGAGCCAGTCGGAGCGCCAAAAGGTGCTGCGATTTTTCCACTTCTATGCAAAGTGCAAGGGCCTGCTGAATGTTTGGCGACGGCGCCCGGGGCGCAACGCCTGCGAGGGCTGGTGTGGGGCTATCCAGGCGCTCGCTCGCGCCCGACCGCGCGACGATATGTGGCAGGGGCCAACGATTGACTTCTGATGAGATGTCACCGCTTCGTTCCTTTCAGGGACGGACATAGAGGCCCTCTCATGCTGCCCCAGCAGTCGCCACCTCTCTGCTGTGTCGCCAGTGCCCCTGGGAGGAAGTCGCCGGAATCCCGGTGTTCGACCCCGTGATGGATGGACGATCAATACGTCGGCCTCTGCTTGTTGGATTAGCGGGTGAGGCCATCCAGGATACCCCAGGATCGACGATCTCCATTCAATCCATCCCTGAACACCAAAGACCACCAGTGCACGATCCCCGTCGGAAATTCTTGCAATGGCTTATATCAGGACTTTTTTAAGTTTTATTAACACATAAACTTACCCAGGCGGCAAGCTGGCAAGTCTCTACCGTCGGTATATTTTACACATCTGAATTGTTCAAGGGCACTCAATGGTCGCTTAACCTGGACGCACTTTCGATGTAAGTCATCGGTATACCTACTAAAATCTCCAGATGCTGCTCGGCATGTGCCCCAGATTTTCTTGCTGGCGCGTTATTTGCTCACCTTCCAAACAGGCATTCTCCTCACTTAAAACCATAAACGATCGGAGACCGTTATGAAAAAAGCCTTCTATTGTGTAATCGCATCAGCATCAATCTTATTGCTGGGTCCTTCTTTGGCGCATGCTACTACTGTCACCCCTGAACCGAGTACGTGGCTCCTCCTGGGAACAGGGGTTGCAGGGTTGGCGATATATCGTGGTATCAAAAACCGCAAAAAATAGAGTTCCGCCCCTCCCTGGAAAATAACGCGATTCATCCTGATGCGGCCGGATTCCGGACTGTTGGTGGGGAAAGGGATTTGACCTGGTAGGATTTCGAGCAGCCCTTTAGAAAAAGAAGTCTTTTACATAGCTGTCGGGAATGCCTGTTAAACCCTCAACTGGAGTTATTGTGAATTGAACCGTGTGCGGCCCAGTTAAGGTCAAAGTAACTGTCGCATAAACCACAGTACTGGGTAAACTACCGCTATTGGCCATTAGGTCGAATGAATCCGCGTAGGCCCCAGTGACAGCTACTCCAAAAGCCAGCACGATTCCGCAACAACCAATTGCCAGCATTCTCCTTTGTCTTCCGGTCTTCCAAAGATTTGTCCAATGGACCATAAAAAAGCATGTTTGTGTCTGTGTTAACTCCTGTGCGGGCATTTCAATAGCAATAGAGATGCCAAGCTATCAACCCGGCGATGACGTCCTTCTAAGTTATTGATTCAACCAACAATAATATATCTTATCTCTTCCGGGGCGATGCCTTCTCCGTCTTTGACGGATGCCGAACTGTAAGGTTTACTTTACACACTATTTTGCCGGAAATGCTCCATTGCTCCGGCCTATTTTTGAATTCGATCCTGAAATCAACTGGTTAGTCAGAGAAGCCGGTCCGTCATGTGATTGTAAAGCTTTACGACATGGGGGAACAGGCTCACCGGCTCACCTATCGACAACTCGCGCAATCCGGCGATGCGTTCGCGGGGCTACGGTTGATCTTGAGAGACGCAGAGGTCGCGGAAAAAAAACAGAACCAACAAGATCAAGGGAGCAGGGCACAAAAGCTTCCCGCTTCCTGAGGCGGAATTCGTTTCGGCGGCCCGCCGGATGCACAATACAAAAATGGCAGGGTCATTTGAACCGACCCTGCCTTTTGAGATCACATTAATTTTGCGAGTTGATCTAAGCCTTTTTAAATCTCCTGAAAGCCGCCAGCCCGACCAGACCGGAACCGAAGAGAAGCATGATGGACGGTTCGGGGGTCGTGACGGTGGTATTATCATAAAAGTTCACGGAGGTAATCGTCCCGGCCAAGGTAAGGGTCTCGGTTTCCACAACGTCAAAACCAAAAGGGGGAGAACTAGAAGAACTAAGACCCGTGAAAGGGTCCGAACCAGATCCCAGTCCTGTCAGGGTAACGGTGGCTAAAGGAGTGGTATCAGCGCCGGTTGCGTAAAGGTTCCAAACAGTCGATACAGTCACGCCGGCCGGTAATGAAGAGGTGTATTCGGTAATCACACCATTTATTCCTACAAAAGCAGGAGTATCTGCGGCAGATAAAATACCACCACCCGTACCACCAACACTGTAATCAGTGTATTGCGTTACAATCTTGACGGTTTGAGTAGTCCCAGTAGTATTATTGATGGTCGAATCGTGATTTCCAATCACGAATGAACCGCCGCTAGTATACGGCGGCGGCGAAATGATATCCTGTGCCGTTACTCCAGTGGCTAAAGTCACCACACCAGTACTCACATAACCGCCGCCTACGGGGACAGTTGGAACAGTGGGAGCTTCGATTTGAGTCCCGTTATAATACATTGACACGTCTATTGAGCCTGCGTACGCTCCTGAAGTTAAAGCAACAACTAAAGCCAACCCTAGTCCAATAAACATTAAACCCGATAACATTTTCTTCATTTTTCTCACCCCCTCATAAGAAATTTAGGTTAACTTCCGAAAATCTGTCCAATGGTTATCCGAATATCACCTATGTTTTTCGGGGAATTCTGCCACTTCTATCTCGATACGCAATAGAGATGCCACACAAGGAAGTCGGCGATTTATGGTATTCTAGGTTACTGAATAAACACCACATAATGGGATGTCATCTTTCCAGTCCGATGACTTTTCTCTTTTCGATGAATGCCGAACTGTAAGGTGTGCTTTACACACAATTTGCCCGGAAATTCTCAATCGCTCCTGCCTATTTCCGAATTCAGTCATGAAATCAATGGCTTAGTTAGAAAGAGCGGGGCATTTCGGAATTGTAAAATTTTCCGACACCGGCACGGATTGGTCACCGCAGAGGCGCAGAGGTCAGGGGGAAAGGCATGGGATTATTTTGCGAGACCAGCAGTTGAAAATATCCGGGAAGGATTGAACCAAGCAGGCGGGAATTTGTAAGCGTTCACCACGAAGAGCGCGAAGGACACGAAGAGCAAACTGGTTGCCTAATGTCAGGCAGTCGTTGGAATCCGTAGGCACTTGTCTCCAGATTGGCCTCCTGGGCCTGATCTGCTTATCTGTGTGTCCTTCGTGGTGCAGAAAAATACGATAACCAAGAAGACAGACAGGTAAAATCTCGAAAGCATTGCCCCCCCTTCAGAGAGGCCGATATCTTTGAGCCATCCCTGCATCTCCCGGCAATAAGTCTAAACGTCGCGTGTCTTCAGCAGTCAAAGGCTCCTTCCCGGTCTAGCGGATTTCACATCTTCGATGTCCAGTTCGGTGCTTACCGACTTCCCGAATTCAGTCACGTTCACAACCAGTCTTCCCCTTTTCGCATCCAGTCGGTCCGGAATGCCACACAAGCGACGATCCCGGCTAAACCCATACCCAACCATCCTGCCGCTTAAATCTCAATGGCTTCTCGCGCTGGCGGCTAATCATTTATCATTAGCTATCAAATTCCTGTCAACACGATGAAACATCAGACTATAAAGAGGTATTTGTATAGACTATTTGCCCAATTCCTACCCCCTAAAATGCACGCTACGTTTTTTGGGTTTGCTCCAGAAAAATTAGTAAATATAAGCGATTGCTGACTTTCATGTAAAAATATTTTACAGGCCCAAGAAACAAGATAACTAATTGATCTTTCTAATATTATTCCTTTCTAACTCAACGCTCTCTCGCCCCTTGTGTCGGAATATTTTACACATTGGGAGCAGAGAGATTCTCTTTTGCCCCTCAACACCCATTCTGGTTCTATAATGAAGACAATATGTTAGGGCCAGCGGCCAACAAGATTTCCAGTCGGTATGATTCATGCGAGGTTACTTTCCATAATTCAGGTGAATATTTGAGCAGAAAAAGTCTGCTGGAGTCTCAGAAGTGGTTAAAGCTTAATCATCTAGACAGGAGGTGAATCTTATGAAATCGGCCAAGTCATTGTTAGTATTATTGTTGCTGATCGCTGCGGGTCTTTCATGTCCCGTGACGAGTTACTCCGACAGCTTGTTCACTTATGCCGGCAATCCGAGCGTTTTTGAGTCCTACGCTTATGAAGCTGGTTCCTGGGGAAGCGAGTTCTATATTTCTACCTCGATGGAAGTTGGGGCATTGGGTATCTTCGACCTTGGCAACGACCCAAATAACCCTTCTGCAAACATTGGCGACGGATTACTTCAAAACCACCAGATTGGCTTATTCAGTTTAACTAGTGCAGGTGCAACGACTGGGACGGAGCTGACCAGCGTGACAATAGATGCGGGACAGGGATTTCTGTCAGGAGGTTACCGTTGGGCCACATTATCAAGCCCGCTGGTGATTGGACCTGGGTATTATGTGTTATTGGCCTCTTATCCTGGGGGTGGAACCAGCGGTGATGGATATGCGCTCGGTGCAACGATCAATTCTCCATTTGTCTTTGAACAAGCTGTTGACAGTGTTAATTTCGACTCGCCATCGTTTAACCCAGTTCCCATGAGTTATAATGGATTTTTCGGCCCTAATCTTGAGGTGGTCCCCGAACCCTGCACCATGCTCCTTGTGGGTGCCAGTCTTGTAGGTTTGGCGGCATACAGGAAGAAGTTCAATAACCGTTAAAAACCGGCCAAGCCTCACGCCTCTCGCAGCTTAAGGCTGGTTTCGGCAGGGTCGGCAATGGCTCTGCCTTTTTTGCCAATCTTCAGAGAGCACCCCTTGGGTTTTTAAAGAACTTCCCGCAACGATCCGGCTCATAAGTTTGCAAGCATAGGGCCGGATTGCCTTTCAGCCCTCTAGGATGTCACAGGATCGACGATCTCCTGTGCATCCATACCTGACCAAAGTCCGCAAGTGCACGACCCCTGTCGGAAATTCTTACAATAGCTCATACCAGCACTTATTAAGTTTTATCACCACATTAACTTACCGAGGCGGCAAGCAGGCAAGTCTCTGCCGTCGGTATACTTTACACATCTGAGTTGTTCAAGCGTGCTCGATGGTTGCTTAACCTGAACCAGCCTGCGATGTAAGTCTTCAATATACCATCTAAAATCTTCCGATACAGACCGGGATGCAACCCCGAGTTTCTTGCTAGCACGTTATTTGCTAAGCTTACAGATAGGCATTTTGCTCACTTGAAACCAGAAATGATCGGAGACCGTTATGAAAAAAGCTTTCCTTTGTTTAATCACATCGGCATCAGTCTTATTGCTGGGTTCTTCTTTGGCGCATGCTGGCGAAGTACCTACTGTCCCTGAACCAAGTACGTGGCTCCTCCTGGGAACAGGGGTTGCAGGGTTGGCGATATATCGTGGCATCAAAAACCGCAAAAAATAGAGTCCCGCACTTGCAAAATAGAGCGTTTCATCCTGACGCGGGCCGGATTCTGGATTGTTGGTGGGGAAAGGGATTGGGCCTGGTAGGATTTCGAGCAGCCCTTTAGATATCGCACTCGCGGTGACTTCATGGACTGCTCGTCTGAGGCAGGGTCAGCAATGGCTCTGCCTTTTTGCCAATCTTCAGAGAACACCCATTCGGTTTTCAAAGAACTTCCCGCAACGATCCTGCTCATACGTTTGCAAGCATGGGGCGGATTCGCTTGCAGCCCTCCAGAATGCCCCAGGATCGACGATCTCACCTCAACCCATACCCGACAATGTCGATTTGCGCCTCGCACGTCAATCCACTGTCCAAAAACATTCTTGCGAAACCACAATGTTACTGTAATATGGTTTTTGCACCAGGTTTGCCTGCTTTGCCCCCTTCCCCTTGCTGGCCCTCTAATCCAGGAGGCACAAATGACAAGATTCATATCCCTGCTTTTTACGGCTTTACTGGTCGGATTTGCCGCCCTTGCTCATGCCGGTTTCGATGAAGGCAAAGCGGCTTATCACAAAGGGGACTTTGCCAAAGCCTACGAAGAGTTCAAGACTGTAGCAGAACAAGAGAATGCGGAGGCGCAAAATTATCTGGGAATGATGTACGAGAGCGACCAAGGCGTGCCACAGGACTATGCCGAGGCGGTGAAGTGGTACCGGAAGGCAGCAGAGCAGGGACATGCTTGTGCGCAAGCTAATCTGGGAGCGATGTACGAGAACGGCCAAGGCGTACCGAAGGACTATGCCGAAGCATTGAAATGGTTCCGCGAGTCGGCTGAGCAGGGGGATGCTCACGGGCAAAATAGACTGGGAGTGATGTACGAGAGCGGCCAAGGCGTGCCACAGGACTATGCCGAGGCGGTGAAGTGGTATCGCAAGGCAGCAGAGCAGGGACATGATAGTGCGCAAGCTAATCTTGGAGTGATGTACGCCACCGGCCAAGGCGTGCCGAAGGACTATGCCGAAGCATTGAAATGGTACCGCAAGGCGGCGGAGCAGGGCCATACTGTGGCGCAATTTAGTATGGGGACCGCGTACGCTATTGGTCAGGGCGTGCCGAAGGACTCAACCGAAGCTGTAAAGTGGTTTCGCAAGGCGGCGGAGCAGGGCCATACTGTGGCGCAATTTAATCTTGCAGTAGCGTACGATGTGGGTCACGGCGTACAGCGGGACTATGCCGAGGCGCTTAAGTGGTACCGGAAGTCAGCGGAGAAAGGAAATGCTAACGCGCAACACAATCTCGGAAATATCTACAGTAAGGGCCAATGCGTGCCGAAGGACTCTGCCGAAGCCGTAAAGTGGTATCGCATGGCAGCGGAGCAGGGAGATGCGTATGCGCAAAGTAATCTGGGAGTGACGTATGCCAACGGTGCTGGCGTACCGCAGGATTACGTGCTGGCGCACATGTGGTTTAATTTAGCGGCGAGACAAGGCTATCCGTCTGCGGAAGATCACAGAGATACACTTGCCAAGAAGATGACTCCTGCCCAGATAGCCGAAGCGCAGCGCCTTGCGAGGGAGTGGAAACCGAAAAGCGAAAAATAGGGCTTGCCGGAAGGCGAAGCTCAGCCGCGACTAATACCATACGGGCCTTTGGCTATGCCGATGCAATGCCTTCCGATTCCTTTGGAACTCCTGGCCGATTTAATAGGTGGCACGGGGGCAATTGCTTCTGCGTTCAAATCGCATACCCTGTCCGAGGCTGTCGCACAATTTTTGGAGTTTTAAACTGGCGTTCGCAGGTATTTGTTCTTTCCGAAATGCGAAGAAGCTTACTTCCGAAGTGGTGTAAAAAACCAGCGGCACAGGGAGCGCCAAGATGGGCTTTAAAGCCATGATCTCGGGTCAGCCTATAGTAGCCCCAGGGCCTTCCTTCGGCGGTGGGGCTTCAACTTTGTCTGTCGCAATGGCGAATTTCGTACAGATTGAAGCATTTACTATTAGCTATTATATTTCTTTTAACACAATGAAATGTCAGTCTATAAATGGATATTTGTATAGGCTATTACCCTATCCCTACCCTCTAAAATCCCTCATACAACATTATCTAGTTTAACGCATTGTTATTGACAAACCTGAAAATTATGTCGGGATTCTTTACAATACCTATGTTTGATCAGACTCGCACCCTGCCTGTGTTTGCTGAAATGTGGTCTGGAGTTGCTCCCGGTAATTGTCGGTATACTTTACAGTTTTGATTTCTTTTAGGGGGAGGACCTTTCACAATTATCAATCATATCAAATAATTATGTGTTTAGTATATCTTATGCATTACGTTGTATGTATGTTGCAGTGAAAAAATTTAGGGCCTGGAGGTGTTTCTATGCGATACGCAGTGGAACGCTGGGCAATTTTGCTGGTTGCATTTGCTATAATCACTTTACCTGCCTGTGGTAGTTCAGGAACAGGGGGGGACCCTGGAGTTAACTTGCATTTGCCAGCATCGGGAATTACCAATTTTTCTCAGGACATTGTCCTCCCCAACTCAGAATTTGCTGGAAACGGGGCGTCGGCCTCTGGTGTAGAAGACTCTCTTATCTCGATAGATAATTCTGCCCTGAGGTCGATCGGTTCTGTTGGGGATCCGCCCCCAGTTACTACTAACGCTGTAGTTCCCGAACCTTCAACCATCCTCCTTTTAGGCTCTGGTCTGGTTGGGTTGTTTGGCTGGAGATGGAGAAGGAAGTAGTACCTGGTAGGATTTCGAGCAGTCCTTTAGATATCGCACTCGCGGTGACTTCATGGACTGCTCGTTTGAGGCAGAGTCAGTAATGGCCCTGCCTTTTTCATGGCGCCGCTTATCTCTTGGCCGGTTGTGATCTAACCATCTCGCGCCCATTATCGGCTATTTATGTCTTTAGAAAAATCTTCGTTGTTCCGAATGTATTAATAACCGGGAAGTGCTCCTTTCTCCAACTGAGCCAAGGTCTACAGGCGGGTAACTCAGCGGTGAGAGTGCCATCTTCACAGGATGGAAGTCAGAGGTTCAAATCCTCTCCCGCCTATCAGTAAAAGCCGGGGGGTAGGTCCTGTAAGGGCCAATGTCCGAGTAATTGCAGCAATGGCCCCGCGCGTATTTTCGAAAACGTGAAAGATCCAGTTCAGTCATTTAGCTTGCCGGGCCTCCAGAATGCCTTACAATCGGCTTTCCCGCCCTGGCCTGTGCTTTTGATCGTCCGAGCACTCAAGCACGGATTTGGACACTCCTTTTCTGTTGCCAAAACCACTTTTGGCTGTATTATGCAGCCGTTAACGAACACTTCTCACTCAACCCAAAGGAGGATATATGAAGAAAATCCTGCTCTATGCGGTCCTGGCTATCATGCTCGCCGGTTGCGCCACTCCCCGGGCACCAGGGGTAAGTTCCGTTGAACCTAAACTGCGAGGAAGTGAGTTGGCGACGGTGTCCGGGTTCATTTTAGCGAAGGGACCAAAGAACTGCCCCTGCACGAGCTTGCAGCGCTGATCACCAGGGAGAGCGAAAGTATGGCCGATGCCGGCCAAAGCAAGCAAGTAGTTGCAGCAAGCTTGCACCGCAGGCAAAACGTCAGAGCAGGGCCGGTGTTCCCGGCTCCCTCGGTCTAATTGTAGGTTCCGTTTCTATCCCTCCCCGGCCTGCCCCATGAGGGGCGGCCTTATCGAGAGTGCTCGCAGCCGCATATCCGCCAGAGGTGGTTTCGGGGAAATAACGTTAGAGTGATTATAAGGATATGGGTCTTCCACTGCTCCTGTTCGCTAATCTAATTCCCGCCCCCTCAGAATGTCCCACAATGGACGATCTCCGCTAAACCCATACCAGGGGGGGAATACCTCTCATTTACACAGCCTGGATTCATCTCGAAGGCAGTATCTTACCCTCGGGGGTCTTGGCGACCCATACTAAAGGGGGTATTTTGTTTCGTGAGAGGGGCGCCTGGTTGGTGGCGGCGTCGCTGCCTGGGGACTCCTTGGCTGCTGCATGTGTACTTGACGAGGGACTCGACGCTCTGCGAGGCGGTCGCGCCAAGGGAGGTTTTCTTTGATTTTGATTTTTGCCGGGAGGCTTGCTCACCTCGTAACTGAATGGTGACTCTTTTCCATTTGCATTGTAAGAGGTTACCGCAAAAAAGTAGGTCTTTCCCTCTTCCAGGTTGTCAACGAGAGCCTTGGAAGTAAGCCTTCCTTCTACCTGAACTGTTTTTGTATAATTCCTTGTTGCGGTGCCGTAATGTATCCTGTAGCCAGCCACCCCCGGATCATTGCTTGGGTCCCAGGCCAGCCAAATTGACGAGGCATGGGCAGCGGCCACCACGCAGAGCGTGCAGTAAAAAAGTGCGGCGCAAAGCATCATTCTCAAGCTTCACCCCCCTTTTCAGGATTCGAACATCTAGGATCCTTTTGCGAAAGGCTCACAGTTTCAGACATTGGGAAACTGCAGGTGTCTCATCCGGTGTTTCCAGATGCGCACTAAATAATAAGGCAACTCGCCTTTTTTGACAATATACCTCTGGGGGCGCGCAGTTCAGTAGGGGGTACAGTCTTATTTGCCGTAAAATGAGTTCGGGCAATATCGAATCTCCAAATTTCAAAAGGGGCATGAAACGGATCGTAAATAACCATTCAGACTTCGCGTCTGGTTTATTGATGTCAACACTTTCACATTTTTAACGTCACGAGTGCAGGCGGCCTAAAGGGCACGCCAGGCTGGAGCCAACCGCGGCTAAAAGCCGGCGAGTGAAACGAGAGCGCCCTTCTGCTAAGAGAACTGGTGTAGCATTTCGTAAGTTCTTCGATATTTAAATAGTCGCTCATCGGCTTCCTGTGTCATAATGGCCAGGATGATAGTATCGAATTATCCAAGAAATACTACGCTAGTGGAGTGTGTCCAGATTTTCTTTGGGAAAGTCAGATTTTTAGTTGATCCTGGCTCTTACATACCATGTGCATCGTGTTTTTCTCAGGATCGAGTTCGTAGCGCCTTATCGGGAAAAGGTGTTCATCAAACGGCATCAAATCGTAAAGTCTGCCGGTTTCAGGATCCATCAACTTATAGAAGTCGTCATAATTCATCGAACAATCAACGATCCAAGCCTTCGATCTTTCAAATTTTACCTTTACCTTTAATTTTCCTTACACCCTGCGGGCGAAAGAGAAGAAAGTATTGTGGAATGTCTCTATCCATAATGGCTCACTGGTGAATTTGTGGCAAACGGCTGATCCAAACGGATCTACTGGACGCTTTTTAGAGATCCCGGTGCAATTCGGGCAGCAAGCCATTCATGAATAGATGCCTTGTCTTGAAGCTCTGAGAAATCGGTGTTGACGTTGATGTATTCGTTCTGGCCCGTGCTAAATCCAAAATCCTTTGAATTCAGATCTTCTACCACCTCGGCAAATGTCTCTTCGGAGGGCTTTATCTGGATGTAAGCCCTCTTGCTCTTGCGCCCGTCGATCCAAACCCGAGCCTTTCCTGCAACTGTGAGCGAAATATATGTTTCAAAATATCTTATGGGGATGTCGCCGTACAGTTTTTCGAGAGTCTCTCTATACCATCGTGCGCAATCAAGAGCGCTGGGGTATTGCTTGATCCAGTGCTTCTCGTCGTACGCCGGTTGAGTCTCCTCATCAGGTTCCTCATACGAATCGATGATCTTGGTGAAATGCAATCCCTGAACGTCAGCAACCTGAACAATATTAGCTTGAATGCCGATTATCGGAACAGCCTGACTGAGCAGGTTCACGACATTAAAGAACCGGTTGGTTATGGACTCTGCGATGAGTACTGCCGTGTGACTGCGCCTTGGCCAGCGCTTTTTCTCACTTTCCCAGTATTCGATCGTACGGATGATGTGGGACTCATCTGTCGGTCCGAGCTGGATTTCGACCTCGTACATCGAATCATCTTCAGGGTTTTTCAAAAGAAGATCGAGACGACCACCCTGGGGCTGGACTTTTTCCTTGGTGACTGCTTGCAGATTTCCCAAACCCAATATTGTAGGATCGTCATAGATCTTGTCTCGAAGCCAGAACTCGTTTTTCCCACATTCCCGGATAGAGCATACTTTTGCGGTGAGTAAATCGTCCATCGAATTCATCCTCCGGAAGGTTTTCCTAAAGCCTGGTTGATAAGTTCTGTATATTTTTTGACCAATGCATCCTGGATTTCCTTCTCTCCCCAGAGGGCGCCCATCTTGAAGCACTCCCATCTCCCATCGGGATAGCTCCTTATCTCCGTCTTATTTGGGCACACTATGTTGCAACACATAAAAACCCGGAATGGCTCAAAACGTATGGACTTACACGTCCGCCGGCAATGCCGGCACCGGACTCTCCCTGTGTCGAGATTGATTATGAAATCAGCGAGTATTTGCTTCATGTAGGCTTCATCTTTTCAGTACGTTCGAGCTTCTCATTTAAAATGGTCTTGGTCTTTGTGCAGGCAGACAAAAAGTTCTGCCAAAATAGTATCGCTCCCTAGTTGTACTAAATTGGTATAGCATAGATCGGGTGGCATTGGTATAGAAATATTTGACAACTAAAGAATAATTTATGTTCACGCTGTTTATTTTGTTAAGAAACACAGTAAATAGTGTTTTATATGATAATAGAATAGAGAACTAAAAAAGTTGACAAAAGGGTAAAAAGCTTTAATAATTTAATTTAATTAGAAGAATACTTTAATAGTCTCATGGGTAAACCACCGGATTGGTCGTGTGTGATTTAACTCGGAGAGCCTTTTAAAGTTGCCACCCAAACTTAAGTAAAGATAACCGAAGTGGCGGACGTGAGTTAAGTACGGAAGTTTTTAGACGCGTGCGAGGCCCTCTACCAAAACGACTATTTTGGCGAGGCGGAGTTTTTCTTTGTCAACTTACTCGATCGGGCGCCCGATAGATATCCAGTTGAGCGCCCCAGGCCGGCTTCTTCGCGATCTTTTCAAAGATCCAGCGAACCGAACACGCGGAAAGGTTTGGTGAGCTTTTTCGGGAACTGCAAGAAAGCTGAGGCCATGAAAAGGATCGTTCAAGGATTTGTAATTGATCTGGAAACCAACCGGGTGACATGCTCGAGTTGCCGCCACGACTGCCGGTCTGCCGAACTCGAGGACGGGGAGGTCTATACTTGTTTTAATAAGGAGTGCAAGAGCAGACTGGAAGTGATCTACGACCCGAAAAACGATGAGTGGATTTCTGGCCCCATTGGTTTCACCTGTGGAGCCGAAGAGATCTGCGGAAAACTGATGGATCTTTTGAGCCAGGCAGATTTTATCCCCAAAAGTCACTAGGCGCGCTTTCCCCCGTAAGGCAGGCTGTACTCTCCACCTTGCATAAAGCTGATTGAACCGGATGACTTCTCATGAGCCGCCGGTCCATTGCTGGCTGAAAATCAAGAAACGAGTAGTCAGATCTAGCTGAGGAAACGGGAAGGCGACTTGCCTTGCGAGGAAAGGCTCCTGGTATTGTGTGAGTATAGTGCAGAGGTTAGGTTGATTACATCACTAATTTTTGAACGGCCACAGGAGGGTGACTACATTTGGTCTGAGCTGAAGCGGCAGGGTGATTTTTTTTGGATATACCCTCAAAATAGTCAAAAATCAGGCGGCGGTGACCTTCAAGTGTGCTTGTTGCCGTGACCGAGGTTTAGGCTTAACGGTGATCTGGACATCACGACCGAGGGAATTGAGGAAATGAAACAGGCGTTCCATGGAAAAGCCGGACAATTTCCCCCGTGTCAGGGCTGATACCTTCGGTTGGTCTATGCCGAGCAGTTCAGCGGCCTTAGCCTGTGTAAGGTGGCGTTTGGCAATGATATTGAGAATCTGGCGGGCAAGCTCTGCCTTGGCGAGACGCTCTTCGGCATCAGGCAGGCCAAGGTCAGCAAATACGTTACCGCTTCCGTGATATATTTCTGTCTCTTCATTCATGGCGCTTATTCCTCTTGTGTTGTTGCATTTCTTCCACCGTTCTCAGACGGGCTTTAATCTTCTCTATCTCTTCCTTTGGTGTGGCGATTCCTTGCTTTGATTTCTTCTGGAAAACGTGCAGCACATAGACTGCATAGGCAAACCTGATAGTATAGACAATTCGGTACGTATCTGAGCTAAAATCCTCAACAATCTCAAGAACTCCAGCGCCGGTGAATCGCTTCATGGGTTTTGCGTCAGGGTGTTTGTCACCAAGCTGAACAAGATAGAGCGAAGCCGAAAGTATCCTGCACGCTTTCCGGCATGGCCTTCATATCTTTGCGGCTGCTGGCCACCCCTTCAACGGGCTTTAAGGATTTGGCTAGCATCAAGTAATTATGATAATTCTGGCATAAATTCACAAGAGTAAACTTGCAACAAAAAAAGAAAAAACTTTTATTTCTCGGGGTTTTTCGTACTGCCAGCCACTTAGCCAAACTGACGAAGCATTCAGAGAGACGACTTAGACTGAAAGAAATTTGACGGACTAAAAATTTTTTTATTTTCCTGCCGTTTTTGAATTTTTCGAACAAACTAAATGCCATTACCTCATAAAAACAGGAAAAACTGTCTGGATTTTTAGGGGCCAACTGCCACCATGCCCACCCGAAGCTGAACTTCTATTTTATATCTCGATATCAGCCTACTAATCTTATCCCGTCTTAGGCCCTCTGGATGCAACCCTCTCTGGTTTTAGCATTGGACGATTAATCCGTTTGAAGAGTGCTCATGGACATCTAAACGCTATGTGGATAGAAGCACGATATGGGGGAACAAAAAAGGACCGCAGGCGGCTGGATCAAAAAAAGCACAATGCGGATTGCGAGGTAATCAGCTCTTTGGATTACCGGATTTACTTTCATCTAAAGCAAAATGATCGATGAAATCCTGGAGTATTGACAAGTGCTTGGCAGACAGGTTTTCGAACTCCACGCCACAGCGCCTGGTACTGATCTGCTCCCAGAAGCCTTCAGACACTTCTTGATCATACACGATTCTGCATTGAACCCTGTCTACGTGAATGAAGCGGCCGCTGCTGCCGAATATTTTTATTTCGGAGCACCCCTTATTATCCACGTTTGTAGACACATACTGGACACACAGCCCGCCCATGCTGATATCCTGTATTTGCCCCATGTTGATAAGCTCAGTGGGTCTTATAAAAGCAGCGAAAGCCCCTTCTTTGCTCTTGAATCTTTTGAATTTTCTTTTTTCCTCAAACATTTTTTCCCAGCCCAGCCGAGTAAGAAAGGAATCCCACAGTCGAAACTTGGGATATGAACCCTAAGAATGAGTCGGGCTATTAAATCCGAATAATCTGTAAACTCGACCACCGGCAACCGTCGTATCATGCTTTTTTTGTTCGATTTCTTCAACTGTGAAATATGCCGAATGTGTTTCATAGGGCCGTATCCGGCGCGGCTCAGAGCGGAAAACCGCATGGCCTGACAGTTTGCTGCATAAAACGCGCATAAACGCAAAAACTCTCTGATCTTGGCTCAAAGGTTCGGGTGCGTATCGACCAGGAAGTTTCCTTTTCCGGTGCAGGCCGTAACCGAGGCCGCATCACTAATGAGACTCGCAATACGAGAATTAAGCCGTGCCGCTTTCCGCAGATGGCTGAGCGCTTTCGATTGCGTGCGCTGGTCCGCTGAGAAGCTCAAATATTTTTTACGTGCCACTCGGCCTTTTCTTGCAGGCGAATCAGTCTTTTGATCTGGATGTAAGTCATAAGCTTCTCCTCCTTAAACTTATAAGCTTTATAAGACCTAAATTTGCCGGCGTCTTTGCTGTGAAATCCCGTCTTCGCGTTCTCTTTTCAAGGCTTCCCTGTCCCTTTGACCCGCTCGACAATTCCCGTGGTGCTCAGGTTTTCAATCAGGGGCGCCAGCACGACCCGGCCTCCCCATCCTTCCACAAGCTCATGGCCCACTACGGCCTCACGGGTGTAATCGGCACCTTTGACCAGGACGTCAGGCCTTAAAGTTTTTATCAGGGACAAAGGAGTATCTTCTTCGAAGATGACCACCATATCCACGCAACCAAGCGCAGCGAGCAGAGCGGCCCTGTCCTGCTGGGGCAATATGGGGCGATGCATGCCTTTGATGCGCCTTACCGAACGGTCCGAGTTCAGGCCGACGACGAGACGCTGTCCTTCGTCGGCAGCGGCATGGAGCAGCCGTATATGACCGGCATGAAGAATATCGAAACATCCATTGGTAAAAACAATGCTTTTTCCATCGGCCCTCCATGCATCGACCGTTAATCCGGCTGAAGCAGGATCGCAGATTTTCCTCTGCGTCCCGTTGTGTCCCTGCCTAAGGGCGATGACAAGCTCTTCGGCCCGGACGGGATTTGTCCCAACCTTGCCCACCACGATCCCTGCGGCGATATTGGCTAATTCTGCGCTATGGGCCCAGTCCATCCCGGTTGCTATTCCGGCTGCCACAGTGGCGATTACGGTATCGCCCGCCCCGGAAACATCGAAGACGTCCCGGGCCCGGGTTGGAATGAGAAGGGGTGGCTCGTTGCGGGTAAAGAGCGCCATGCCTTTATGGCCTCGAGTCACCAGAAGCCGGTCGATTTCCAGATTTTTGATCAGTTCCAGGCCTGCATCCATAAAAATTTCTTCGGAAATAAGCTGTTTGCCGGCAATCAGTTCAAGCTCCGCCGTGTTGGGGGTGATGCAGGTTGCCCCGTTGTATCTGGTCCAGTCTCTGCCTTTGGGGTCAACAAGGGTTGGCAGGAGCCTGTCTCGAGCGCTCCCGATGATGGTTGGGCAGGAAGTGCCGTCCAGGGTCCCCTTGCCATAGTCCGAGAGGATAACCACACCCGCCTCGGCAATGAGTTCAAGGGCGCGGTCCAGCAGAATTTTTGCCTCTGCAGTACAGATAGTACCGGTTTCTTCCTCGTCCAGCCTCAAGAGTTGCTGTCCCTGTGACATGACCCTCGTCTTGACAGAAGTGGGGCGTGGCGGGGCCAGAGTAAGGAGATGATCTTCGATCCCGTTTTCCGTCAAAAGCTTCGAAAGGCGTTCGCCGCCGCCATCAGATCCTTTAGTCCCAAGAAGGCGCACCCGGCAGCCCAGGGCGGCCAGGTTGGCCGCCACGTTGGCGGCTCCGCCGAGACGGTAGGTCCGGCTTTCGACTTTTACCACCGGAACGGGAGCCTCCGGAGATATTCTGCTGACTCGTCCCCACAGGTAACGGTCGAGCATTACATCGCCTATTACGAGTGCGTTGACTTTTTTGAAATCGGAAAGATCGAAAGGCTCCATTGATGCTCCGTCACAGAATTGAGGACTTAGCAATATTCGGATAATTGAAGAGGGGCAGCCGTCCGCCAGGGGCTTCGACATTCCGCGAGGCGCCAAGCCCCGCCGCAATCGCAAGGATCTTGCTCTCAAAGCAACAGGGTGGGGGTTGCCTGGCTCCACTATCAAGCTCTTTCCCCAAGGCTAATCGGAGTGCCGGATCCACCCTCAGATGATCGGCACTCATTGCAATCCTCATAGCCTGCTGAAACCGATAGACTCTCTGGCGCTGCAGTTGGAGCAAGGAATGCACCGTATGTCGAGGCGATCTCGTATCATCAATTTGGGACACAGCACCACAGAGGATGTTGAACCGCTGATCGATCTCCCTCATGAGAAGAAAGCCCGTATCGGTGGAGATCTTTGCGCCCTGTAAATCAATGCGAATGGATCTATCGAAATCCGGCCGTATGGTCCCTCTCTGTTTGCGCCAACTGCGCGTATGCAGCTTTTCCTCCCTCTTACCAATTTACGCCATAATATCAGAAAGTTGAGACAAATGCATTATAATTGTCAAGCATGCTCCCGCATAATCCAGGCTAAAAATTTTTTTATTATCCCACCGTTTTTGTATTTTTCGAACAAACTAAATGCCATTACCATATAAAAACAGAAAAAACTGTCTGGACTCTTATGGGCCAACTGCCACCAAGCCCACGCGAAGCTGAACTTCTATTTTTACATTTTAGACAATCTCACTAAAAAATCTTTCATTTTTCTGCCTTTTTGCTATTTTTCGAACAAACTAAATGCCATTACCTCATAAAAACAGGAAAAACTGTCTGGATTTTTGAGGGACAGCATTCCACCAAGCCGCCTCGAAACCGAACTTTCATCTCCACTCTCCAGACAAGCTTATTATTAGCCTTAAGCAAATTGATAATGCAGGAGGAGTTATGAATAAAATAATACCCTTCAACACTATCA
This sequence comes from Syntrophobacteraceae bacterium, assembly GCA_049520315.1. Classification (GTDB taxonomy): domain Bacteria; phylum Desulfobacterota; class Syntrophobacteria; order Syntrophobacterales; family Syntrophobacteraceae; genus SbD1. Next base: position 2,462 of record JBEKPW010000022.1, on the reverse strand, counting down.
GACCGCGAAATCCTATTGATTGGGAAGCAGTAGAGGCAGAACGGAAAAAGCACTTCGCAAGAGTACCAAAAAAGGCGATGGAAATCATCAGGGCCGCAATCGAGCAGCCTGCATCAAACAAGGCACAAAACTTCATCCTTGCAGTTAACGATCCGGATGAAGACTACGATTTGACTCTTTCGAATAGTGAAAGTGATGCCCTGTGGTTGATTTACCTTTTGCACAGACTCGGCGGAAGATTAAAAGGAGGCGGAAAGGAGTTTACCATCAGGCCGGCTAGAAACGCTTGCCCGCCACTTCTGCTCGTTCAGCCGATCAGTGGACTAATGCGGGATGCAGCCAATACTGCCATGGGACGACAATACGAGCACTTCATCTCATCGAAAGCTTGGCAGATTTTGGGAAAGGAGCTTGAAGAAGTTAACGTTATGGTGCTTGTAATCGAAAGTAAATCTGACGCTGCGGTGAAATTTCTGGGCGTACTGGATAAAGAGACTGCACGAATCCTTTTCAAGCGAATTCAATCGGGAGTCCCAATCGAAAGGGCGCTCCAACTCTATTACCGTATGAACCGATAGCTGGCTGGCCACGCTCCAGAAAAAAGGCACCCATACATAATAATCAGCCACCAGTTTGAATTTTTCGAACAATCTAAATGCAATTACTCCTCAAATGCTTCTTTTATCCAATCAACCCATTTAGGAGGAAAAATCATGATCTCAGAAATCAGAAGAAAAACCAAAGGACTTGTCGGAAGTTTTATTCGCACACGTCGGGAAACACTCGGTATGAGCCGGGCTGAGCTAACAGAGATTATCGGTTGCAGCCCCAATCTCGTCGGGATGATCGAACGGGGAAAGACTCAGTTCCCTTTTGGCAGATGGAAAATTTACGCCGACGCGCTCGGGGTGCCACGACATGAGTTTCTGCAAATCGCTGTTACTGAGCGCTATCCCGAGTGCCTTCCTTACTTAAGATTTGTGGAGGCTTGCGAGTAAAAGCCGTAGTCTCGCCCTGAGCACGGCTTAAGAGCGCCGGCTCCAGGATGGACAACCTGGCTCTAAAGCAGATGCCTATAGCCGAAAACCAATTTATCTAAAAGCAGTCCGTCACCCTCGTTTGTTTCTGCCCTTCGGATGCCTCCCAACACCGGTCTTATTGTGAGACATCGTCAGCTGTTAAACATCAAGGGGAAAACTGCTCAAACTTAAGTGTTTGATCACGTTCCCGGTTCCGGCCTTGCCGGTTTTCTGCTCACTATCTCGCTGTTTTTCATCGGACTCGGTTTCATTTGTGAGAGCGGAAGTTCTGCCCTCGAAACAAACTATCGGATGATTGATAAGAGCATTTGCGGCCGGAAATCTTAATCCGCATGGTTGGAGGCTTCTTCAGGCGGGGCTAATCATTACCTGAGCATCTGCCAGATGTAAATTTTTCAAACAATCCAAATCTGATTACCCTTTGTACATAAAAAGCAGAAAGGAGGCTCCAAAAAGAATGAAGGTCTTCCGGGGAGTATGCCGGGGAAGGTCAAATCCACACAATCGGCGAATATCCAAATGATGCCGCTTGCATGATGACTGAAAGGACAAGACTTCGGAAAGGATCGAGAAGATCTACTACAACATCATAGAGAGGAGAGAAAATCTCAAAGTAAGTATCGTAGAAGGCCCCACACCACTAACTATTCATGACCTGGTGTCTCTTAGACACCGGGGAGCGAAAATCAAATTTTAGGAGGAAGATATGTCAAACATCGCAATCGTTTTAAAAGGTAAAAAGGTTCAGGATATACTCTCCGATAACGAAGAGACCCTTGTTCTGGCCGTTGATCACGATATAGTTGGAGGCGACCCGGAAGAACTCTACACCCTCCCCGACGGAGGCAAGGCATTTATGGCTTACCTGGAGGTCAAAGTTGCCCCGGAAAAGGTTGAAGCCTATTTTGACTGCCATGACAGTCAGACCGAGATCTCTTTAGATCCAGCAGTCGCGGCGGAGTTGAGAGAACTTCTAAAAGATGTCCCTGAGGAAGAGCAGTTGGAAGTCATTGGAAAATGGATGGATGAAAACTTCCCTGGAGCTTTTGAAGATGAGGAGTAAGATATGGCATCCCGAAAAGACACCGACGTTCGGATCATAACGTTTTTATGCTGGAACTCCATTCCTGTCAGCGTGACAGAATTAGCCGAAAAGACTGATGTTTCAGTGCAAAGCGCTATCCCTGTTGTGCAGCAACTCGAACAGCCATCAATTATTCTAGCTGACAAAACTCCCGGGAGAGAAAAACTCGTAAGGCTTCACCCGGACATCCGAAATTTTTTCCTGGAATGTCTCAAAATATTGCGGGCGGCCAGCAAACCTGCCAAAAACGGCGGTGATACAATCGGCCATGTCATGATCAACGCAAACCCCTGCGCCATTGCCGATTTGTGAAGGCAAAATAGAACGGAGGGGGTTCA
>JBEKPW010000021.1:0-62150 GCA_049520315.1 Syntrophobacteraceae bacterium | reverse complement strand
CGGCAGGATACCTCTTTATCGCTGTAGCCTCGGTGTTTCTCAGCATCACCATGTTGCTCTTGTTTTTTTATCACGAGAAAAAAGAGGTCGATCCGTTTCTCGACATCGCGCTGTTGAGGTCGGTACCCTTTCTCGCGGCAAACCTCCTTAACGTGATCATAGGGGCCGCGGTCTTCGCAGTTTTTGCATTCGTGCCCCTTTATGCAACGACCGTGCACGGGCTCTCGACTTTGATGAGCGGCATAATACTGACCCCTCGGTCTTTCGGCATGATTCCTGCCTCTGCCGTGACGGCCATCTTTCTGACGAGGTGGGGATACAGGCGGCCCATCGTGCTCGGATTGGCCGCCATCGCCGGCTCAACAATACTAATCGGGGAGAGTCAGCATTTACCCACCATAATGAGCGCGGGGCTGGGGGTGGCAGGGATGCTCTCCTTTATTCTACTGCTCACCGGAATCGGCGTGGGCATTGCCTTGCCCGCTGCCAATAACGCCTGTATCGAGCTGATGCCCCACAGGGTGGCTACCATTGTCGGGCTGCGCGGTATGTTTCGCACCATCGGAGGAGCCTTGGGGATTTCCCAGATCACCATCGTCCTCCATTTGAGCTCCAACTTCGCCACAGGCTTCAGGATTGTCTTCACCTTCTTCGGTCTCATCCTGCTCTTCGCCATTCCCCTCGCTTTTCTAATGCCGACCGGAAGGAGAGCCACTACGTGATAGCAGGCTCTATGGCCTGTGGAGCAAATTCAATATCGGCGCATTAAAAAGCTGGGAAATCGTTTCTACCTGCTCCTCCCTGCTCCTTACAACCCGATCACACGAGCACTCGATCATCGCATTTGCTACAGCGCCTTCACTCTCCCTTGCTCGCCGGAAATCAGTTCTGATCCCGATGATTTTCTGTTCTGGAGATTTCTTCGCGTAAAAATAGCCGATCTCCCATGCAGTCCTGTCATCCACTTGAGAGCCATACAGAAGAGCAATCATACGGTCAGCAGCAGGAAAGCAACTAATCACAGCCGGCCTTGTGATAAGCCAGGGTTAAGCAAAATGAGAAAAGGAAAGAGCCAAGAGAAGGATGGATCGCCTTATTCTTGGCTCAAGGAAAGAAGCATGAAGCACTATTTAACCAATTCGGAACAGCTAGGATTTTTCTAAAGATATAAATAGCCGATAATGAGCGCGAAATGATTAAATCACAGTCGTTACAAATTTCTTTGGGCCAAAAACAGACGGGCCGGAAATTGCTTCTCCAGCCCTTGGAATTCATTTCTTGATGAGCCGCTAGAGCTTTTTGTCTCTTACCGCTGAGGGACCTTTGGCGCCCTGTCTAATTTCGAAGATTGTGATCCTTTCCTACTGAATGTATGCAAATGGACCCTTGACAATTTGGTTTGAGAGCGTTTGCTAACCCGTAAGATCTTACAGGTTCTTGTTGGTTCTCAATCCGTCTCTCTCACATGCACATGCTATTTGATGATTTTCAGTTTCGGTCCTGGTCCCTTTAGCGGTTCAGGTGGGGGAGATTCCTTGAAGCGCGAGTTCAAATAAGCCATTGCTTCTTCCTCATTTTTGAATACCCAAAAGAATCGATTGTTGCATCCCCGTAATACAATTCTTTCCCATTGATTCCCTCTCTCAGAGGCTGAGGAAACGGACTCGAAACATGTCGGATGTCCAGGCGCGTCCATAATGTTGCTCATGATGAAGACACCTTCGGGAAGGCCCATAAAAAGCTTTTTGGTTAATATTGTTTTCGTCTCCTCGCTCATATCCTGTTCCTTGATGTCTATATGTTTTACCCGCGTTCGACCTCACGATCCGGTCACACGAGCATTTTAAGTTCACTACGGAGTTATCCAATAATAATGTCTTCTAGGGATCGCTTAGGGACGTGATGTACCCCTTCATTATCACGCCAATATTTGGTATTGCCAGAAGCATCGACCCTTTCGATCATTACTCTCTCCTTGGGCTTGCCCAGAGCCAAAACAAGCAAGATATCGAAGCGGGGCGGTATTTCTAAAGCTGTTCTTAAATTTTCTCTCTGTATTGTGCCGATGATGCACCCACCAAGACCTCTTTCAGTAGCACCGAGAAGCATGGTCTGAGAGGCTATCCCGTGATCACAGCCAAAAGATTGACTTATCTCTCTGTCCCCCAGGATGATAACGTAGGCGGAAGGTCTCTCCCCATCGCTTGGCCCTGGCCAATCCTTTAAGAAAGCAGCCTAGGTGAGGTGGGGAAAGATCAAGGCGTTCTTTTGAGGATCATAGGAGAGAATGTACTTGAGCGGTTGAGCGTTGCCGTCAGACGCTGACAGTCTAGCCAAGTTCACGAGATCTTTCAGAGTCTTCGAATCAATGCTGTGTTTCTGATAAAACCGCCTATAGCTTCTATTTTTCAGAACTAAATCTGCCAGCACTTTGTCCGCCACCTCAAACAGAAAGAAGACTTTTTACCCCTCTTTGTTATCGGCATAGTAAAAGTGACGCATTACCGGTTTTTCATAAGCGAAGGTACAGAACTTATTCGAAAAGTGGGCTACCAAACGTTTTCATTGATGGCAGGATTGGAAATTGTAAAATGTGCATTCAAGTGCTCCAGGGTTTTGCAGGCTGCAATGAATAGGGAGGGTGGCTGAAGAATACAGAAGTTCGAACTCAAGCGGCCCCAGTGATGAACAATCCTTGCCTCCAGAGATTCAGTGGGTATATCCTGCCTTACCTCCCAAAGCGCCACCTTGTCGAATTTGGACCTGGATTTCCCTGTAATGGTGAGTATCGATGCGGTGCTTGCGGATAAGCTGCCAGAATGCGCGCCGATGCTTTTTGGAGGCCCTGGCAGCCTCGGAAATATTACCCTGGGCAAGCGAGAGCATCTGCTGAACGTAACGCCTTTCAAAATCCACAACGAATCTCTCCTTGGCATCATTAAGAGGTTTAAAAGGCGCTACCTCCGGAAGCCCGATATCGCAGGCATCAATCGTCCCCTTTTGCAAATGCGCCACAGCGCGCTCGATCACATGTGCCAACTCCCTCACATTTCCTGGCCAGTCGTAAAAAAGGAGCTTCTGCATAGCTCGCAGCGAAAAACCCTCGATGCGTTTCTCGGACTCGTGCAAATGTTCTCTCAGGAAGTGAACGGCCAAAAGAGGGATGTCTTCGCGCCGATTCCGCAATGGAGGAAGTCTGAGTTGGAGGACATTGATGCGGTAATAGAGATCGCGGCGGATTCTACCGGAAGCCAGAACCTCTTCAGGCGCCATGCTGGAGGTCGCAATGATTCTCACGTCAGCCCGGCATTCCTTCGTCGAACCCAATGGACGATACGTTTTCTCCTGGAGAAAACGAAGCAGCTTGACCTGTGCAGAGTAGGGTAAGCTGTCGATTTCATCGAGAAAAAGGGACCCGCCTTCCGCCTCGCCGATCAGTCCCTTCTTTATGGCCGTGGCCCCAGTAAAAGCTCCATTCCTATGACCGAACAGCTCATTTTCGGCCAGTTCTGGCGGGAGGGCGCCGCAGTTGATGGATACCAGGGGCTTGTTTGCTCTCTTACCCAAGCGATGGATCAGTCGAGCGCAAACTCCTTTCCCCGTGCCGGTTTCCCCTGATATCAGGACACTGGCCGCGCATCTTGCTATTTGTGGGATTTTACGGATTTCTTCCAGGAAGGCGGGGTTGCGGCCTGCCAAGCTTTGGGATATAAGTTCCCCCTCCCAATGTTCCACTCTAACCTCCTGCGGACGGCCGTTGAAGTGTTGCTCTGACGATTTCAGCCCCGTTTGTGCATCACTCCATATTTATAGAAACTGCCTGAGGTATATTCAGGCATTTAATGCTGGGAGGTTGGTAATCCTTAACTCGCCTTTCGAAGATTGAGCAGCTCTTCTATTTTAATTTTCATGCTGTCAATTCTCTTTTCCTGGAGCCGGCAATTCAATGCATCACCCTGGTTCTCGTAGAAATGATAGTGGCCGGTTATCAAATTCCTTCGGATAGTGCCAACCACCGAGAAACCGTTCTTGACCAGGATTTTCGAAAATGGCGATTCGGGATCGTGTTCATAAATCATCTTTATTTCCTTCCGGTAACAATAAATGGAACGACCCGCTGCATCCAGATACGGTAAGATAGGGAACATGCTTTTAAGGGCGGAAGATAGATGAACTTTCGAAATTGACAAGGGGGATTTACGGGGGGAAGAATGGGGTAAATAAGATACCTAATACTAGAAAAAGATTAATAGCATTATGCATATCGTGCAATCAATATGCTGTGAGGTCAAATTAATTTCCTGGCGCAAATTGGAGGGTAGCTTCAGAAAAAATTAAACCCCAAGTGACCTTTTCAGTTTGCCGGCCTTCACCATGTTTGATTCATCCCAGCCTGTTTTCTCAACTTCCCAATGAAGACACGACTCTTTCTTTTTCCGTTGAGTATTTCGGCTGGGCATTTTAACCGGACTTCCTACTTCGACCTCTTGGGGTCTTATGAAAGTATGTATGGGAAAGAAGACTGTCAACGTCAGATGATATTTCCCCATGATAAATCAGAAGAAGAGATCAGAGCATTTACTACGGCGTCTTCACTCTCCCCCGCCCGGCGGAAATCAGTTCTGATCCCGATAATTTTCTGTTTGGGTGATTTTCCGGCATAAAAATACCCGATTCCCCATGCGGTCCCATCATCCACCTGAGAGCCATCCAGTACAGCGATCATGAGGTCGGCAGTATCGAGATGAGAGTTACAGCGGGAGAAGATTTCCAGTTTGGCTTTTGCACTAAGACGTTTGATCTCTTTCATATGCTGGTTGAACAAGGCGGAAGCCTAAATCAGAGTGACGCTTTGTCTCTGAATAACTATATCGGTTCCCACATCTTGCCTGCCGCTCTCCATAATTTGAGAAATCCCTTCCGGATGAGTTATTAGAAAAGGGGGGGCAGCAAAAATCTCCCTTGAAGGAATTTTGCTATTTAGCATCCTTTCATTGTTTTGGTGTCCCAAGCCTTAGATCAATATTTCTGAAGCCTCGCGCATGAGCTTCGATATTGCAAGTCTCTGTGGGCAGGCCTTCTCTGCAAAGGAATAATCGACTTGCGTGAGCCTAGCCCTGGCCCCGTCCGGTAAACCGGCGTAAACCTCACGCGCCAAGTCGCGTTCGCCGTAATCGCGGTAGTACATAAGGCATCTCATAACATCGCTGATCGGCACCGCACCTCCGACCGCCTCATGGCAGATCCGGCCACATCCGGCGCAGTAGCTTGCGTGAGTTTCGGCGGCAAATCTTTCCAGCAGCTCGAAATCGCTCCTCGTAAGACGCGTCCGGTCCAGCGCCGCTGCCACATTGGCCGAAAGAATCGTCAGGCTCGGCATCTGGGAGCAGATGCTCGCAATGTTTGGATTTTCCAGTATGACCTTGATCTTGGCCTGCTTATCGGTAAAGCCGCGTTCGATAAATCGTTCGACCATCTGCATTTCGGCTTCGCTGTCCGTCTGTACCTGTCGGCCTCCCTGCGTTTTCATGGCGACGAGCCCGATCCCCTTATCCGCGCATGCAGCGATCGCTTCCTTCATCTTCACGCCGTTTATAAGCCGGAAGCTGTAAGCGAACATAACTGCGTCGATCCAGTCTGCTTTGGCTGCGTCCAGCAGACAGCTTTCCATGTTCTCATGAGTGGCGAACCCGAAAAATTTGATCTTGCCCCCCCGTTTCATCCCAGCAACCCATTGTTTTAATGGATTCGGTTCCGCTATCCGTCTGAAGTCGTCTATTCCAGGCACGTGGAACAAATCGACGTAATCCGTGGCGAGCCTCTTCAGGCATTTGTCCAGCGCCGCCGTCATGGCTTCGGGCTCGCCGGCGCGGACCTTTGTAGCCAGGAATATATCTTTCCTGGCATCGGGATTTCGCGCAAAAAAACGCCCGAAGCCCTCCTCACTCAAACCATTTCCATACCCTTCGGCTGTGTCCCAGAAAGTCACGCCCCAGTTGCGGGCCTGCCTTATCATTAGCTGATTATTGATCGTGTCGAACATCCCACCGAGCGCGAGGACCGACACTTCGGCACCGGTTTTACCCAGCTTGCGCTTGGGGAGGGCAGGTTTTCCGGCGTCAGCCTGTTCCGGAGCGGCATCGGCTTTGCCCATATCCAGTCCGGTTGAAGCTATTCCTGCCAATCCAACGGTTTTGATAAAGTCGCGGCGAGTTAAACCTTCGCGTTTCTCTTTTTTTTTCATTACGCGGCCTCCAGACATAAAGTAAAAATTTTATTCTGAAAATTTTGAATTGACCTTCGCCTGACTGATCCACGGCATCATTTGGTGATAGGCTTGCCCCGCTTGAGGTCGTATATCGGGCTCATCTTGAGATCGCCAGTCAGGAAATCCTCAGGTTTTTGCGAAATCAGATTGTCTGCAAGCTCGATGAACCGAAGCTCGGCGTCAACGGGGAATCCGCTCTGGGCTGCCTTTTCCAGAAGGGCGCTGACCTCTCCGTATTGCGGCTCAGTCCTGTTTTTACCGTGGAACTTCCTGCGCCATTCCATCCACTGGTCGGATTTCGCCTGGGTGCGATCAACAAAGACGTAATACGCCACCTTTCCAGGGCAGTCTTCTTCGAGATAGATAGTATACTCGATGGGGCCGGACACGTTCTCATGGTCTTTAACCCTGTTTCTCTCGCTCTCCTCGATGAGCCAGTTGGTCGGGCAGGACCGGGATTTCCAAAAATCTTTGACTTTTCCAAACACGTATTGCGGTTCGATTTCATCGGCGACGAAATTGCCGTTCAGGAAAGCTTCCGATGGTATGAATTCGGAAAGGCCGTTAAGAGCGCGCAGCTTCATGGCCCCATCGCTTGCCCCCCAAACCGGGCTAAAGATAGTGAAAAGCGCACAAATCGCCAGAAGGATGATTAAAGCCTTAGACATAGCGTCTCCATTACCTTTTGGTTCCGGTTCACGTATTATCATACCGCCCTCATGCCGAGTTGCCTGGAATAATGTATCAGCTTGTGCTCAATCCACCCGAACAGCGTGGTAGCATCGGATTCTAGCCGAAAAAACTTCCATGCGACCCCAAGCCCGACAAAGGTTTTCCTATCGAACATGCAATTGACACGTCAATGAGACCGGTTTTTGCATTTCAGCCGGAATTATGCTTTTTTCTTCCTAAGTCTCGTCCGCTTCGGTTTGTTCGCTGTCACTTTCTCTGTTACCGCTGGTTTGGCTGCCACTTTGGCCTTTGCCTGCCTTCTGGCTTCAATCACCTTCCGTAGATTCTCAGGCAACCCCCTCTTTTTCGCTGCTTTGCTTCTGGCTTTGGTCAATGACTTTGCCGCCAATGGGGTCCGCATTGTGAAACCGTATTTCTTCCTGTACTCCTTCTGGTTCATGCCGTGACTGACAAGATGCTTGGTGGTTAATTGGCGCATCTCTGCCCCGCATTCAAGGCAAATCACTTTGTCATCTTGAATGGAGTCTTGAGGAGCAATGGCTTTGGGAGCTTCTTCAGGCATCATTTGCGGGGCGAGCACGGTTCCTTCGCCTTCAGCCTTCTGCATCGCTTGGAGAGTTTGGAATACCTCTCGAAGAGAAGATGCAATCTCCATTGTTGTCATTGAAGCTGACGCTGCTTGGGTTTGTACGATTTCGGCGGCGATTTCGAGTAGTTTTTTGGCCATGCTAGAACCCTCCATTTTCGTAGTCGTATTGGCTGTGTGGCTTAATTATGAGCAGTGGGAGCATTTTGGCAAGACAAATCAGCTACTTTTGAACAAGTACTAATCCCTTTTCCATTCTTCGATTTTTCATCGAATTTCTCAAAAGCCATGCTCTTGGCTTCAAACGGGTGTTCAGGGAGGCGGGTTTGGTATGGGGTTGGGCCAGGAAAGTGGCTTCTCGGTGGAAGATTTTGGTTCGATTTTACCAGAGATCAGGAGAACTTTCATAAGTAGCTCAGTGCCGTCTTTTCGGACCTCTCGCCGGGGCTTCCCTACTTTGTGATGGGGGGTTGCCGGCGTAGCTCAGTGGCATAGCAACTGATTCATAATCAGCAGGTCGCTGGTTCAAATCCCATCGCCGGCTCCAGCTTTAGCAATAATTGATTTTTGTCGGGGAAGCACAGGGGAAGCAAGCGGATGAATTCCACGCGGCTTCTTAACAAAGGCCCCCTGTGAGTCTTTGAAACATCTTCCAGCGACCGGAAGTGTTTTCCATAGTGTGGCCATAGTAGCAGAAAATGGCTCTCAATGCCATTTCTCAGACAGGCTCCTAGCCAATACCCTGATGAGCGGGCTTGCCATGTTCTCCTTAAAGCCCCCTCTCTTTGGTATTCGACGATAGAATAAAGAGACTTGCTTTCAACCTGATGGAGATCTGTGGGATTGAGAGTATCCTTGCTCGATTCAGACTTCCCTTGGCGTTTTCAATGACGTCGAGAGCACGTTTTCAACTTTGTTCTCGCTGACATCTTGATCTTGTTTCACCTCAGAGCGAATGTCGCCGCCACTTAGAAGTTCATGGCCTATGCCATGAATGATACTAATCATTATCTTCCAGCACGGCGAAGGTGATCTGCTGATCTGTGGCTTTCTTCAATTCAATGAGTATTTTTCGGAACCTGAGGATGTTCGAGTTCAATGGATAAGTGAGATTCTGGTATGAAGCAGGCTTGCCGATGTCTTCGGGTGCATATTCCCTATAAAGCAGATTTATGGATTTGTCGTTCAAGCCTGTGTAGATGATTTCAAAATTGATGTATCCACGCTTCGTGTCGATCACTGTTTCTGTCGATCTGACGAACCGAGTGGATTCCGGTTCGATTCTGTACATTTCCATGGGCAACAACAAGTTATTCCGAAGGGACAGGGGATTCCTGAGCAGCACCCCATCATCCGACACAGCAAATCCCCACTCAGGACTGCTGTCGATCCTGAACACGTTATAGTTATTGCCATCGTGGGCGACGGTACCGATTATGGTATACGTTTCATCGGCTGTGCCGATGGCGGCCGTCCATGGCACGGTCCATGGGGCCCATGGGATGGATGGAATATCATGGATAGTGAAGTTGTTTGTAGGCCGGATTTTGTCGATAGGCTTACAGACCTGGTAGTAATCCGTATGCTTGATAAGAGGCTCGCCCACGTAAACAGATCGAATCTCTCCAATCTCATAATTCTTTTCAAGAACCCTGGATTCGACAGGGGCGCCATGCGACCCCAGCCTGAGATAGCCAACCGATGCACATCCGCCCAAGAATATGGCTACAACCAGGAAAAGGATTCCCCTTTTTAGAACCATTTCAAACCCTCCTTGTATCGCCCCGGGCACCACACAGCAGAAAGGTCCTTCCATGGCCATTCGGAAGCACTCTCCTGGCCCTCATGGCCCCTCCGGTTTGACAAGACTGGACGCAACCATATCTCACCAGAGCCGCCAACCCTCAGTCGCCGCCTTGCCCACCATTCACCCGCCAAACAATTGCGGTTCTTCTCATTCCTTCCCCACAGCAACCAACGTATCAGGCAATTGTTGCATAATGGCGTTTCCCTGCTCACAGAGCGGTTCGGCCATTGCTTCAGCCGACCCCCGATCGTGCCCGTCAAAGCGAAACAACGCCTCGATGGTTTTGCGATCGTACTTGCCGGCTTCCGTCACCGGGATTTTTTCCACAACTTTTATGCGACGAGGCCGGGCGCAGGTTTCCAAATCATCCAGCCGCAATGAGGTCAAATCCACAGTTTCCGGACGGCCCTCTACAACGGCCACAACCAGGTTTTCCAGGCCCTTTCCCACGGGCAGGGAAATGGCCAGAGCATCGGTGATACCAGGTTGCCGTTTGAGACTTTCGCGCACGGCTTCCAAATCCACACGCTTTCCGCCTACCTTGACAATACCGTCGACCCGGCCAAGCAGTTCAAACTGGTTGCCGACGGTGGCCCTGGCGCGATCACCGACCATGAAATAGCCCTCCTCGTCCAAAAGCAGCTCCGGGGAGAGATAATCGGAACGCACCTTCAATCGCTCCGCTTCGATTTTGATATCGATGCCGGCGTATGGCCGATAATCGCTCTGCCCATCGGCCCGGACTCGTCCCGCGATGCCGCCGGTCTCGGTCGAACCATAAATTTCGGCGACACCCACGCCGGTCTGGGCGCTAAAGGACTCCGCATCTTCGGCCGCAAGCATACCGGCCGAAGAGAACGCCAAACGCAAGGAGATCGAGGCAAAAGGGTGGCCGTTGAGAGCCCGGTAGTGGGCCGGCACGCTGATCAGGATCGAAGCGCCGTTATCCCGCACCGCTGATTCGATTTCGGCTGGAAATGACGGGGTCTCAGGCGCCACTGCGGCCGAGGCCACAAGCGGCGTCAAAACGGCGTAGAGCAGACCGTAGATATGATTGGGACTGACCGTCGCCACCAACCGGTCTTCAGGCGTCACGCCGTAGTTGGCGATGATGGAAACGGTTTCGGCAAACAGGTTGCGGACTGTCTTGGTCCACATGCGGGGGGCCCCGGTGGATCCTCCGGTGAACAGGCGCACCCACTCCGAATTGCTCGTCCTGGTGGCCAAGGACTCCGCAGAGACCCAGCGTTCAGCGCCCGCCGCGAGTTGGAAGCAACGGACACCAGCGGGCGCCGGCAAGGGGTTATCGGTCAGTATCGTTTGGAAACCGGTCAAGCACCGCAATTCCTCCAAAACCGGGAGCCTGAAGGCGTGAGGTACAACCATCGCCGGACCGCCGGCCAAAGCGCTCAGTAGAGCAGCGGCAATCACAGCCTTGTCCTGAGCACAAAGGCAAACGGGCGGCCCGTCGGCGCCGAGTCCCAGGGAGGACCTCAAATGGGCCGCCATGGCGTACAGGGCCGCATAGGTGGTCCGGCCGATGACAAACTCCTTTTGAGGCCATCGCGGTCCGGCCAGCAGCCGGCCGACCAACGAATCGAGCGCGGCCTCGCTGCATCTGCCCGGGAAGGTATCCATGGACCTATCCACCTCTCCATTAAAATAGGGGGTATTTTATATGGGCCGTAATCGAATTGTCAACCTGGTTGCCAGGCAAGCCATTGATCCCGGCCAGCGCTGCAATTTCAGGTGTCCATATTGTTATGTGCCCTGGAAGTCGCCAGCATGCGGAGCGCGTGCCCCGGCCGGCAGTCAACCGAACGTCCGATGAGTTCAGATAGGGGTCGGAACACCAAACCCTTGCGCGGAATTCCCGAAAGAATCGCCTCCACTTCCGCCAACCACTGCGAGACGTTCTGCCGAGGCACCGGCAAATGGTCGTGCAGCATAATGATATCATCGGGACGCGCCCGCCCGAGGATGCGCTCGGCCATGCATCCGATGGAACGGTTGCCGCGGTCCAAGGCCCGGCAGCTGAAGGTCACCGCCACCAGCCCCAGCCTTGCCAAAACTTTAGCCAGCCCTGGATAGGTGATGCCCGCCGGTGGTCTGAAGACCGTGGGCGTCACCCCCAAATTCTCGAGCACACACTGGGCCATGAGGATTTCCGCGGCGATTTTTTTGGACCCTCTGAAAGCTACGAGGGAATCGTGGCGAAACGAGTGGTTGCCGATGGTGTGACCGGCATCGAGGATGGCCTGGATCAACTCAGGATAGGCTGCGGCTCGTTGTCCGACAACAAAGAAGGTGGCCGGCGAGTCATGGGCCGCCAGCAGGCGTAACAGGTGCGGGGTGGTGGCCGGATCGGGCCCGTCGTCAAAGGTCAGGGCCACGACCCTTTGCCCTGTGCAGCCGCGGCTGATGATCGGCACATAAAAGCTGAAACGGTACAAAAAGGGGGCAACCATACACAGGAACAGAAAGAGGACGGCTGGAATTAGCACCAACCGCAGATCGACCAGTGCCATTCCCAGAGCGCAAACCAGCGCAGCCAAACTAATTTTTTGCCCGTTTCTCAAACTTGCCATCGCCGCCGCCTTACCATTTCAGCATACTCCGTGATCCGCGACCGGAAGGTGAGTGCGGTGCAGTGCAGTGCTAAGCTAATCAGAAGATGGCGATCAATCATCTCGGATCAGTTGCACGATTCTCATCCTCTCGGGTTACTCGCGAACTGACCGTTCACCCCTGCCTTACACAATACTGCAGTTCTCAAGTTTCCCCACTTCACCAAACAGCCTTGTCGATGCAGGACAGCCAGCATTTCGGCCATCTCAGTGGAGACTGAGATCGATAGCTCGAAACGTCCATGTAGCGGCAAAGACATTGCTTGTGCTGTTGAAATCCTCTTCTCGTACATCAGGGCTAAACGGCGGTAGGCCAAGTGAGAATAAGGGAAAAACCGAGGACGTCCTCCACCGTTCGCTTCGGCTCTTGCTTGGGTGTTCCATCTGCATGAAGCTATATACCGTGCTTGATTCAAATAATACAGTCACCTTATCGTCATGTGTCTAACTGATATAATCACAATTATATATATTTGGATCACGCCGATGCTTTGAAAACCTATAATTCATTAGAAAACTTACTTAGCACCTGCGTCTTCTAATATTCGGCACATCTCTTCTCGTTTATTATGTATAGCATACCAAAGAGCATTATGTCCTTCTTTATCTAGTAGATTAACATCAGCTCCATGATGTATCAAAATGTTAAAAGTAGAATCATACCCGTATTCTATTGCATACATCACTGCTGTCCTTCCATCCTTATCTTGAGTATTTATGTTTGCCCCTTTCTCACAAAGATATTTTACTATCTCACTGTGGTTATAGTACGCGGCTACCATCAATGGAGCAAAGCCATTCCTGTCCTTCCCGTCGATGTCCATCCCTCGTTTTATATTTTCTTCGAGCTCAGTGATATTTCGATCTTTAACATTACCCTGCAAAACTTCTGTTGCGCATCCGCCTAGTGCAATGAGTATATGGAGAGCACAAATACAACCGAAAACGGGCGCCAGTTTTTTCCCGAACATGAGAGTCTCCTTTCCCGTCTTAAAGATTGATCATGGTTTCCACACGCAAGCCCATCCGCTAACATATCTCCATTATTAGAAAGGCTCACAGCGATGGCCTTTAATCCCAATTCAATGCAATATGCGGACATTTGTTGCTCAGAGTCCTACCATCAACTGCTAGTAGAATCTCGCCATCTATTTATCCGTTTGGCATCCTTATTTATATCCTGATTATTCACCTACTTACGTAAAGAATTATGCTATCCAAGTGTTATGGACTAGACTGCTGCTGACATCTGACATAGCTTTTGAAGACAGGATCTTTTAAAAAGCTCTCAACTGCGAGATGGATTGCATAAGCCATAGCATGATTTACTACACCACTTCCTGATTCGCCGACGTAGATATTAGTGTAATTTATATCTGGAATGTTAATTCGAATTTTGCAAGTTGCACCAAAGGACCATCCTTCAGTTAGCTTCATTTCTTCAAAAAAAACTATTATTTTATTACCTATGCTTTCGCTAACTTTTATGTTACTTGCGATAAGCGTACTTTCAATATCTTTTGCAATATAATCTGTTAACTCCTTAGGTACAATATAGAACCTGAAATCGCCAGTACTATACTTCTCACCACGTGTCTCGCCATTTACTATTTTTAGTGATTTGGTCCCTGGGCATTCACCGTCAACTGATAAATCAGTCGCTCTAGTTTCTAATTTACTGTTCACAAATTCAGGGTCCAGTGATTTAGCGACCCTTTTATCTATATTCGTAGCGCAACCTAAAAGAAGATGGGTAATGGTATATATAATACAAAAGCCTATAACCCTTCTCATTTCTAATCCTCCACTATACGGGTGCCGTACATCCATCTAGATTTTATGGCAGGGAGCCTGCCTTATCCTGGAATAATGCATCAACTTCTGCGCTATGCATCCAAACTGCATGTCGAGATCGGATATATAATTGATATACTCGTCAGGTCTCCTAAGTTCGCCGGAACAGCCTTATCGATATAGTCAGCCATGATTTCGGCCATATCGGAGGGGAGGCTGCGATCGGTTGATCCGAACGTCCAGGCAGCGGCAAAGACATTATTCGTGCTATTGAAATCCTCGTCTCGAACAACTTTCTGGGTCTCTGCATCCACCAGCGTCATGCGTATGTACATATAGGAACTGCCGGCCATCGGCCCTACCCAAAAACGAACCTCAAAACCCGCGATCCTCATGTCGCTCACCTTGATTTTTACGAGGAGAGCCGGTTTTCCGTAGGTCTCATTGCTATTGGCTGGCTAGACTCTCTCATACTTGTTCCTCCCGCGCAAGGAAGCGATCAAGGTCAATTGACAATTCTTCAGGGCCTCTTCGTAGTCCTTTTTCAGAACAGGAGTCGTTTCTACCTCACAGACAATAATCTGGCCATATGGCTTTTCCAGGACAGCCACAGTTGGAGCTTGAGCAGCACGCTCACTCTCTTTGCCACCTTGGTCGGTGGCAGCCGCCAAGTGCGACGACTATAAGGAGAGCAAGAATACAACCAAAAACAGGCCCTACTTCTTTCTGGATCATGAGAATCTCCTTTTACTTCTACATAGATTCGGATTTCACACTGAACAGTCATTCGTTCACATGCTCGATGCTTCACCGAAATGAACCTCATGTCAACCGTTATTTCCAATTCCCCGAGCATCTACCCGCCAATTTATGTACACATGCACGGCCTCTTCCAGCATATAATTCCCATTACTGCCAAACTCTCGATTTCCGGATCAGAGCAAAGCACAGCAGGGACGTCTCAATTTCGTTCGATTCTAACAGCGCATAACCACAGCATATCCCCCTTGGCGCCCGAGGGGGCCATATTGATCACCTCGTAGCCGCACTGCGTCAGCACCGATTGAATCCGCTCCGCCGAGCGCGAATGGGTCTCTACACCGCTGAGCTTATTTCTAAGGCCGTCAATCCACCAATACCACCTCATGCGGCGCTTGGGCACCATAACGGCCCGAATCGTCAGCGATGCGCCACTGACCAGGTTCGCATGCAACCGCCGCAGGGTGAGAGTTAATTGGGAGTCGGATAAGAAGTGCATCATATCAAGCATAAAGGCCCCGTCCGCACCCTCGGGCGCTGGAGGTAAATCGGGTGCGCGACCTTTGACAACCTGGCCACGGGAGCCTAACGTCATCGAGGCCACGCGGGCCCGGTCGGCCGCCGGTTCGATCCCGTAGACCCGGGCCGTGGGATAAGTCTCGGCCAGCCAACAGGCCGGCACGCCGTAGCCGGTGCCAATGTCCAGCAGTGTCCCGGGCAGGGCCGCAAAACGAACAATGCCCGGCAGTTCGGCAAACATGGGGTCGAACCGCAACTTAAATCGAGCGAACATGCGGGCATAAGTGTTCATCCAGCGATAGCGCGCCAAGACCCTTGCCGGCAGGTCATCCGACTGAACGGCCGGCGGCATGGGCTTTTCGAACAGCCGTTTGAGCAACGGCGGTAAAATCAGGAATGTCCCCATGGCCGAATAGGATATCGCCAGCAGTGAAGTAATCCCTGCGCTCTTAAGGAGGGTGTGACGCGATATGGCCAGCACGCCGAAAGCGATCATGGTGCTGGCCGAATTCACCAGAACGGAGGAACGAATCAATGGGAAGTATGGATGGGAAGCGCGCCCGTAGCGCTGATATGCGGTTACAATGTAGAGGGAAAGTTCGACGCCTTCGCCCAGGATGATGATAGTGAGCACCAAGGCGGGCAAATCCATCGGCAGGCCCAACAAACGCAGGGTCCCCAGGGTGCATGCCATGGCAAAAAGAACCGGCGCCAAAGCGATCAGGGACAAGTAGAGATCCAGAAAAGAAACCAGCACTGTCAGCACCACAATGGGAACGATGGTTGCGACCAGTTTCAAAAAGGTGTTGGAAATCATCTCGCCCAATCGACGCGCAAACAGATCCGGCTCGAAAATACCAGCCAGGGCGCTGTATCGAGCATAAAAATGCTCACCGGGATAATCAGGAGGCCGCGCCAGGCTGGCGATCTGCCGCCATGGGTTTGAGCCCTGGCCGGCAGAAATCCCCAGAAGTGCGAAATCATCGGCGGGAATCCCTTCAGAACTCGTCCCTGGATAGGAGTCAGCCAAAGTGCCGCGGAAAGGATCGAAGGCTTCCGGCGTAAACCCCGCTTGACCGCCAGCCTCCTGTAGCGCGGCCATGACCTCCGCGATGCGTTCCCGGCTCCAGAAGTGTTTCCATGACGCCAGGTTGGCGGCGCTTCGTTGGGGACCCGGAAAGACCATTGCAGGTAAAAATGCCTTTTCCAGCACGGTGGGGTTGGGGTCTGCTTCCAACAAGGACAATAGTTGATCGCCCTTGTCTTGCAAGGCCTCAAGGCTGGGGGCCTCGGCCATCAAATAGACCTTGCCGAAAATATTGCCCCATACAGTCAGCATCAACTGTTCTGCAGACTGAGTATCCCGGCTTACGGTGTTCATTTTGCTCAGACTTATATTGAAATCAGGCCTGGCGAAGAAGGCCATTACGATGAAAAAGACCAGCGCGGCAAGAGCCCCCTTGGAGCCGAAAGAAAAGAGACGCTCCGCAAGCGACGGCAGCGGCCGCCAACACTCCCGCGAGGCCCTAAGCGACGGGAAAACATGTGGGAAAATCAACTGAATAAACAGGAAAGAGAAAAAGTGGCCCAGAGCGGCGAACAAGCCGAGCTGAGCAAAAATCGGAAAACCGGAAAAGATCAGGGCCCCAAAGGCGCACATGGTGGTCAATGTAGCCAGCAGACTTGCGGACCGAACCTCGTGGGCTGCCTCTTTGCCGGAGGATCCGTTGGGGCGATCCATAAACAGAAAGAAGGCAACCCCGTGATCGACCGTAATGGAAATTATAGCACCGCCGAAACCCAATACCATCAAGGAAATGGACCGGTAGATGAAGGTCATGACAAAAAGGGCGACGACCGCGCCCGCCATTGCAGGCAGCAGGGAC
This sequence comes from Syntrophobacteraceae bacterium, assembly GCA_049520315.1. Classification (GTDB taxonomy): domain Bacteria; phylum Desulfobacterota; class Syntrophobacteria; order Syntrophobacterales; family Syntrophobacteraceae; genus SbD1. Next base: position 45,211 of record JBEKPW010000021.1, on the reverse strand, counting down.
AGAAGTCCGATCAGGGGCCTTGGAAAAGAGAGCAACAGCAGAACGGCGACCCCCAGGGTCGTGAACCAAAGCGCGTATTGCACATCCCCGCGCACGATGACCTCGTTGTCGAGAGCCGCACGATAGGCCCCCACAGGGGTCAGCGTAACCCGGGCGCCGCGCCGCTCAAAGACCGGACGCACCCGTTCGGCTACCTGATCTACTGCCTGCTCCAGTTGGCGGGCAAGGGTCGTGTCGGTTCCCGAGCCGGCCGGCACAGCCGTCACCAGCAGATGGCGGCCGTCACTGGAAATCAGATGTCCCTTATAAATGCGTGCGTTGGTGGTGGGGGCCAGGTACAGCAGGCGGCTCAAAACCAGATCCTTGAGGCCAAGCGGGTCTTGGGCAATGGCGTCCGCCTGCCCGATGCCATCCATTTGGAGCAGGCCTTTCTGAATGGCCTTCATGCGCAGGGCGATCTTCTCGGGCGTCAGCCGCGGTCGGACCTGTTCCTCAAGAGCCTGGGCTGTGAACAGCATCGGCAGCCTCTTCACCACGGTCTCCATCAGTCGCGGCAAACCCTTGGCAACCGCCTCCATGCCCACGCTTCTGAATATCCCGCTCTCCCTGAGCGCCTGTTCAGCTGCCTGGCCGCACTCCACAAGAAGATCCGGATCCTCGCGGTCCAGCCCAACGTCAATCGTCAATTGGTCCTGGAGAGGGTGGTTCGAAAAGAGGTGCATAGCATCTCTGATGACTGGGTCATTTTGGGGGAGCGAGGAGACGATGTCGGTGTCAATCCGGATTCGCTGCCAGCCTATGGCGGACATTGCGGCAGCCGCAACTAGCACAATGAGCAGCAGGGGTAGATTGGTACGTGTAGGTTTCATTTACACTTACTCTATCGAAAGCATCTTTTTATCTTTCCCTAAGTGTCTCAATTATGCTCTTTGTTAGGGAAAGGCGTCTTGATCATTTGTCGTCTTTTTTGAAATATGGACTTTGTGGTTCGGCGCTGGTTTCACAAAATCATCCACAGCAGCACTGCTAAGCAAGCCAAATGCACCGCAATCAGCGCTGCTTTGTGGCAGTTATACCACTCGTTAAGCTTTTGGATGCGCCGCAGTCCACCGCACAATCGCCTGAATTGGTCCAACTTGCGGAGGCGCAGGTTGTCCGAAGCCGCATTGCTCTGGAAGGCAAAGGATGGATAACAGGCGAAGAGTCCGTCTTTTAATTTCCCCAGAATAGCATCGAACGGTGTCCCGCACCACGGTTTTTGAACCAACTTCTCGGCGCAGGAGCGATTGAGGGCATAGGCATGGGCTAGGCACCGGTAGGCCACTTTTCTTACCGCCGAAGACTCAGTGGCGCGACTCTTAGTTACCATGCATCCTAAAAAGAGGATTTGCCATTCCGGCTGCAGCCGGAGAAAAGACAACGCGGCCTCAAGTCGCGCAGAGCTAAATCGTTCGAAGATGACATCGTCCTCGAAAATCAGTATATGGCGGGCACCGTCGGCCAATCCATTGCGGATACAAGCCATGTGAGACGCATAGATGCCTTGCTCGGAGTCTGTGGGATGGCGATCGACGCACATGTAAGTCATCCGGTCGGCAAGGCCTACGCGCGCGAACTGCGCGACGGCCTGCGCGCGCCGGTCGGGGCGCTCATTCAGAGAGATGCAGCAGATATGATCAAAAAATGACCACACGTCGATGGCAGGGTCCTGGCTCATTTCATTCCGATCTGTGCGCTCAAAGAACTTGATTCTCTGAGCTGTGTTGGCTAATATATTTGCCCGGTCGCCCGCACAAATACCTAAACGAGTCCTATTGATCCATGCAGAAACTTGTCGCCAAACTGGCCGCCGTGCCATTTATCCGCAAAGCCCTGGCAGAGAATGCGGATTTGAGTGCCTTTAAAGGAAAGCCCTCTTTAGAAGTGGTGCTGGGGGTTTCGGCCATCCTTATCAGCTATGTGATTTGTTGGCCGGTCATCACCTTTTTGAGCGCGGCGGCGATTTACTTCCAGAAGCCCGCAATCATTATGGTGGGCGGACCATTGGCCTACGTCCTCTCTCACTTGGTGTTCATGCTAGGCATGTATCTGGCCGGCGCGCACTACTCACTCATTTTTCTGCGCTGGTTGACCCGCGTGACCATGCTCAAGCTGTTCAAGCGCTACCCCGATGCGGTTCCCCCTGTTTGATTAAAAGATGGCTGATTCGTGTATCCCACGACCGAGTCATCGATCATAGACCCAACTCAACAAGCACCCTTGCGCTGCAGCAATACTGCAAGATTTCTGCGATGAAACCAAACAATACTGATCGCAGTGATCAGGACGGCGGCTAACGCCAACGGTTCATGGCCCCAACGCACCCAGGCGAACCCGGTCACGGTGGCCAGGATACCAAACGAACCCAAAAAAGAAATCCGGGTCAGTGTGAAGATCGTCAGGTAGACGATCAGGGCCAGCCCGGTTCCCAGCGGCAGCAGCAGCGCGTAAAAACCCAGATAGTTGGCCACTCCCTTGCTGCACGGCCAGCCGTGGAAGAAAGAGAAGTGGTTGCCGAGGATCAGCGCTAATCCTGCCCACGGCGTCAGGACATCGGCCCAGAAGTGTCCGGCCAGCAACGCCACCCCCATGGCTCGCCCAATATCCAGCACCAGCACAAGGCCCGCCAGCGGCCATCCTGCCTGGCGATAGACATTTGTCACGCCGGCGTTGCCGCTGAAGTGAGTCCTTGGATCGTCCTTGCCGAGCAGGCGGAAAAGGAGAATGGCGAAGTTAATCGACCCGGCCAGGTAGGCGCACAACATGCCCAAAAGAAACACCATGGCGGTGGTCATCGCGTGTGCCCCTTAAAAAAATCCCAGACGATGCGTGCAGCGTTGAAATCTCGGAGAGGGTCCTGGGCATCCAACTTGGCCGTAAAATACGGGCCAGGCCAATCATGGCCCCACCCTTCCAGTGTATAGAGCACCACATTCGCTCCAGATGTGCAATCCTGCCAGGTGGTGATATGTACCTTCCCTTGGCGTTCATCCCGTGTAACGCACGCCATAGAGCATCCGTTGCGCCTGGTCCATATGGCCAACGAGCGCTTCACCGGCCAGAATTGCCGTGTACTCCCATGTGCGCGACTCGTGCCGCCATCAAAAGGAACATTCGCATCGGCCAGCCCGTGCATGGCGAGTAGGGGCATAGGGCAGACCGGATCGGGAATTACCCATTCCGGAGCCTTGTTGTCTTGCCGACCGCCGGCGGTGGCTGCCAGGGGCGCGACGGCCGCCAGCAAATCACCACGCTCGGCGGCAAAACGATGGACCATCATGCCGCCGTTGGAAAAGCCGGTCATGTAGATGCGACGGCGGTCAACAGCCAGACTGGCGCAAGCGTCCTCAATGACCTTGGTCAGGAAGCCCACATCATCGATACCATCTGCGGCCGCCTTGCCGCAGCAGTGCCCGGCATTCCAGTGCTGAAGAAACCCAAGAATGCCGATGCCATTGGGGTAGACAACGATAAAGTCCTCCTGATCGGCCAAAGCGCTAAACCCGGTGAAACGTTCCATCCCCCTGGCCGTGTCAAAGGCGCCGTGTATGACCACCACCATGGGCAGCGGCCGGGCGGAATTGTAGCTGGGCGGCAGATGTACGCCATAGGTGCGCCGGAACCCGTGAAAGCGCACATCCACTTTGGCTTCATAGGTGGCCGCCTGCCCGGGCGGCGGCAAAGCTGGAGTGAAGGCGCACAAGACCATGCTGGCCAGCAGGCTCAAAATCCGTGCGCCCCTGGCAAAGCGCCATTTGCACGGCCCGAGTCTGATCTCAGACAGCTCCGTGTCGCGATTCCGGCCGCTCACCACAATTCTCGCAGTGGAACAATGCGCACCAATTCATCCTACGCCGCATACCAAGGTGACCAAATGATCTTCCACCGTTTGATGGACGACCGTTGCCGCCGGACCGTCGTTGATCCGGACAGAGCTCTGCTCCGCCTCAATAGTGAGCAGATGGGTTCGTGCCCAGGCATCGGCCAGATTGATGTTTAACATCTTGGCGACAGCTTCCTTGGTGGTCCATACCCGCACAGCCGCGCCGACCGGCCCCAGCGCCGAAGCCCTGACGGTTTCCTGTTCGTCGGCATCCATGAACAGATGCAGGCTTTTCAGGACTCTCCCATCGAGCGTCTCCACATCCATGCCGATGGGTTTTTCACTGGCCACCGCCACGGCAAAGCGGCGGTCGTGGGAGACGGAGCAGTAGTAGGTGCGACCGTTGGTCACGGGGCAACACGGCCGAACCCCATCTGTGGCTATGGTCACTATTTCCTGGGCCGGAGTGCAGCGATCGTTTCCGGAGAGCTGCCGCGAGAGCCTTTTGCACGCCAGGCGCGCCGATAAATAATCAGTGAGGCGCTTTGTCCCCATTTTGATCGTTCGGCGGCGTTCGTATTCGGCCAGACAGCGGTCTGAAAAAGGCATCAAGGTCGAGCGGTCGATCATGGCAACGGCCGCGCTATGGCAGGCGATGCGCTTCAGAGACCCGGTTCCCTCACAGGAGCGAATCCATTCGGGCGGACGGACCTTTCCACCGCTCACATCGCGCATACGCACCCCTTCGAGCTTTTCGAAAAGGCGGCCTTGGGTGTCTACAATCCAGATGTCGAAGATCAACAGCCCAGACTCGGTCTGTACTGGAAAAATGCGGCTCACATAGATGTCGCCCGGCCTGGTCGGCGTTGCTATCAAACGCTGTCCGATACCCACTGGAAAGGCCACTACCCCGGCAAAGCGCTGCGACCACACGCAGGCAGCGTGAAAGGCGCCGTCCAGGACAAAGGGCGAGCCCAAGTGCAGCTCGGTCTGCCCGTCGGTCCCCTCGGGTGCTCGTATAACAGCCAGTGCCCCTTCGGCCGTGAGCCGCAAAGGTTGGCAAATAGTTTGAAAGCCGGGTCCGAAGGGCACCAATTCTTTATAGATAAGCCCGGGATCGACACTGAAGCAGACTCCATCCAAGGCCGAAGCAAGATCCAGGTCCGCCGGGGGAGGTAATTCGACAGGCGGATAAAAATCGAGCTTTGCATGGACTTTGGCGCGGGTCATGCGGGCGGATTTTGAGGGGATTTTGGTCAGCAACGCGGTCCGCAGGCCGCCGTCGGCCAGATCCTCCATTTCACACCAGGCTTCTATGCGCCCTCCTGTCGGTGGCAGTTCAAGAAATCTATCGAATGCCGCCTCGTTTATGCAGCGCACATCGAGGCCCGTCCGGAATCGGTGCACCCAGTGAGCCAATAGCTGCATGGCTTCAACGGCCGGCAGCACGACGCGGCCTTGGAAATGGTGATCGGCCCAGTGGGGCAGCACGTCGATGGTCACCGCCACGCGCCCAATAGGTGCTATTTTGGAAAGTTCTGCCATAAATGCAAAGTCTTGTCGTCGATGGCCACTGGTATACCCTTGGCATTCACCGCGCAGTGCCGGGTAAAGCCGGTGCACGCGATATCGCCGCCGGGCACATGGGTGATCACATAATCGAACTGCAACTTAACACGTTGCAGATTTCCGGGCCGCGTGTGAATGTACATGGCATCGTCGTACCGCAGCGGGCGAAAGTAATCGATGGCAGTCGAGATAATCGGGTAGATGTAGCCGCTCTCTTCTATCTCCCGGTAGGCATAGGCCGCATCGCGCATCAGCGAGCTTCGGCCGAATTCGAAATATCGCAAATAGTTGGCGTGATAGACTACGTCGGAACGGTCCGTATCGGCATACAAGGTCCTAAGGCTGCAGCGGTGCCAGACCAGTCCGCTGGTACGGTCTCGCACATAGGAGCCATTGCCGTCCAGAGCCTGGGGGATGAAGGGTTTGGGCCGCACTCTACACTCCTCTGAAGACAATGCAGCAATTGGTGCCGCCGAAGCCGAAGGCACTGGAGAGGAAGAATTCGTAAGAATGCCGGCGGGTTTGGTTGGGTACTACATCGATATCCGCGAATTCAGGGTCGGGCCGGTGATTGACAGTGGGCAGAACGAGACCCTGGCGCATGGCCTCGATGCCCAGCACCGCTTCGACGGCGGCCGCTGCACCCAAGGTGTGGCCGACTTGGGACTTGTTGGACGAAATCGGTACTCGTTCGAGGGCTCGGCCGAAAACTTCGCGCAAACATTCGATTTCGACCTTGTCGCCCTTGGGCGTCGAGGTACCGTGGGCATTTATTGCCCCAATGTCCTGGGGCGCCAGCCCTGCGTCGGCGATGGAGTCTCCAAGTGCCACGATGATGGTCGGCCCGTAAGGCATTGTAAAATGGTGTGCATCGGAGGACCAGCCTACCCCCAGCACCTCGGCCTTGGGCGCCAAACCCAGAGCGGCCGTCATTTCTTCAGCGGCCAGCACCAACACCGCACCACCTTCGGCGAGTACAAAGCCTTTACGGTCGATGCTGAAGGGACGCGAAGCCTGAGTGGGATCATTATAGGCCCTGTCCCCGGGCCCGACCTTGATGGTTGCCCACATGTTGGAGAACCCCTGGATAATCTCCGGAATGATGCAGGTCTCCACGCCGCCGGCGATGGCGAAATCGCAATCGCCGTCGCGGATCATGCGCGCCCCGATGGCGATGGCGTGGTTGCCCGATGCACACGCGCCCTGCGGCGAAAACACCGGCCCGGTAAAGCCCATCAGCATGCCGGCTTTGCCTGACGGCACGTTGGCACACAGGTTGGGCAGCAGATAGGGACTCACCTTGGTCGGCCCCTTCTGGCTCAAGTTTTCGACGGCCACGCGCAACGCATCGCTGCCGTTCAGGGCCGAGCCAACCAGGCAAGCGGTACGCGGCGCGGTCTGGGCATCCATGGTCAATCCGGCATGGGCCAGGGCGCGCTTGCAAAGCACCATGGTCAGAACGACGAAATCGGCATCCCAGTTGCAAGCACTCTTGTGATCGACATAGTCCATGGGATTCCAGTCGGGAATTTCGCCGACGATGTTACTGCGCGAGTCGGTTCGGCAGCGTGTGACGCGGCGAAAACCCGCTTCGCCGCTCACAGCCCGCCGCCAGGTGGTTTCAAAGTCATTGCCCAAGCAGGTAACGGCGTCGTAGCCAACGACATAAACTTTGCGGTTTAATGGAGCTCTCATTCAAAAGCCTCTAATCAGCATGCACCAACATGGAATATAAACGGCTCCTCTACAGCAACCGCTCGAATACAATACACGAATTACACCCGCCGAAGCCAAACGCGTTCTTGAGTACGTAAGTCTGATCCACCGCACGACACCCTTCGGCCACGCAGTCAATGGAAATCTCCGGATCGGGCCTGTAATTGATCGTGGGGGGCAGCACACCCGCCAGCATTCCCTGAAAGGTGAAAATCGACTCGATTGCGCTGGACGCGCCCATGGCGTGTCCGAAGAGCGATTTATTGGCCGTCACCGGTGGCAATTTTGGGCCGAACACAGCTCGCAGGGCGTCGTACTCTACCTTATCACCTACCCGCGTGGCGGCAGCATGCGCGTTGACCGCATGCACGTCCCGTGGCGGGATGCCGGCATGGTCGATGCTCTCGGCAATGCAGCGGCGGACCGTTTCGAAATTAGGGGCCACTATATGATGCGAATCTGAGGTCATGCTCCAGCCCGCAATCGCAATTCGGTGAGCCAGCCCATGGGTCCGGGCAAAGACTTCAGAGGCCAAAATGACACAGCCGGCCCCTTCGGATATCACAAAACCGCGCCGATTAATGGAAAAGGGCCGGCTGGCCAGGGCCGGGGGCTCTTCAGGTTGCCCCTCTTTGGGCACATAGGCGCCGTTCATTGTGGCAAAGCCAGCCACGATGGGTGCAACCAACGGGAAATCCACGGCGCCGCACAGCACCACATCGGCCCGATTTTGCTCCAGCAGCATTGCGCCTATAATCATCGAGGTAATACCGGTGGCGCAGGCCGTAATGGTGCTGACAATGGGGCCCGTGGCGCCCGTAAGCATCGAGACCTTGCCCGAAACCATGTTGATGCAAGAGTTAGGATTGGTGTAAGGCAGGGGAAGGGCCTCGCGGGCGATCAGCTTGCGGTCGGCATCGATAACCGCATCCAGCCCGCCGATAGCCGAGCTATAGGTAACGGCCACTCGGGGGGCCAGGGCCGGGGTGATCTGCAAACCGCTGCGGTCCAAGGCCCGTTGAACGGTGAGCAGGGCATATTTAAAAACCGGCGAGATCCAGCGGGCCTGCTCGCGGGGTTTGAGAAAATCGTAGGGTAGATGATCGATAGTTGGCGCCTGGCCGGCGAGTTTTACGGGAAAGCTCTCATTAACCTCAAAACGGGTCAGGCGGCCCACGCCACTCTGCCCTTGCATGGCCCGCCTCCACTGCTCCTCCAGGTCTATCCCTAGGGGCGAAACAGCGTCGTAGCCGATAATCACCGCGCGTCTTATATTCATCTGATGCTATGTTGCCCCTACCACGGCAGAAACTGGTATAGCTTGGCGAAGATTTCGTAAACTTCGATCCAGTTCTGCAAATCCTTGGTTGATCCCATGTGGGCGCGCTTGTTTACCATCACCCAGCTCATATGCGCCGCGCCGTCCTTGCAAGTCGAGCAATCGCGAGTTTCGGAAGTGCAGCAGCGGTGCATGGTCTTTAGATCAGAGGCCCAACGGATAAAATTGGTCAGATGTTTGGGAGCCGGATCGCGGTTGTCAAGCGACTGGGTAACCGACGGACACTCCATCCAGCCGAAACGACGGCCCAGCATCTTTCCGGTAGTAATGATCTCGTGGTAATATTTAGAGCTGATCATCGTCTTGGGAAAGGCATCAAGCATGGCGTCCATTTCGGCACGGATGTCCACCAACTGTTGCTCTGTCCAGTTGAAGCCCGACATTCCTTCGTCATTGGAGAGCAACTGCACATGCACCTTCAGACCGGCCTCTTCGATCTTGCGGATGATGCGTTCGGTCTTGCCAATCTGCTTGGGAGTAACAGTGTAGAGGTAATAGGCGTGGGGATCGCCGGCGTAGTTCTTGCTCGAAATGGAAAAGGTGTCTTTGCCACGTAGGACCCGCTCGTCCGCTTCGTCGCCCCACAAGGAGATGCCGACCATCATGTCGGGGAAGCGGTCGCGCGGCACCCGGATCAAGCCGTTGGTGGCACAAAAGGTGGGCAGGCGCTTATAGAAAGTCTCCATGCGGTCAAAGCACAGAGTGGGCTCACCGCCGATAAGGATAGCCAAGTTGACGCCGCGGGCAATTTCCCGATCGATAAAGGCTTCCCATTCGTGAATGTCCATTTCCTCGGGAGCGGCCTTGTGCTCGTCCGAAGAGAAGAAGAAACATCCCTTGCACCGCAGGTTGCAGCGATTGGTTACATCATAGATGGAACTACGGATATTCAGCTTGGAAATTTTCTTATAGCGTTCATACCAATGGACATCCAGAAGGGAACTGACGGTCTTCACCTGAAACTCCTTGCCTTTCGGCTTAACACGTTATCTATAGAATTCCTGATTTCTATCTTCATCAGATTTTTCTTTTTTAGAGATCAAAGCCGGGCGGCGGCACAGGCACCTGGCAAAGATTGATCCCCTTTGCGTAATCCATAACCCACACGGCCAGATATGTGTCCACATAATCCAACCAGGAGTTGAAGCTATCCGGATCGCAGGCGTGGCGAAACAGGCGCGCCGTGATCACCGCACTGCCGGCCGCATAGTGGCGGCAGTCGGGGCAATCGGTGTCGGGAACGCAGCAAGCTGCCTCCCGGTCCCAATTCAGATCGGTGCGGTATTGGCGGAATGAGCGTCCCAGACCGATGTTCGTCGAAGGGTTGCAGCGGGGATAAGAACAGCCGAACAGATCGTGCAGACCCAGCCGGTGCGTATGGGCCACGGCGTTGTAAGGAGAATAAAGAACGTTTTCCGGGTAGCGCGCCAGCAAATCGAGCACGGCCCGGCGGGTCTGGCCCAGCGATTCAGGTGTATGGCGCAGAGCGCCGGTGTAACCCACCGGCGCGGAAAATATGTTGAACGTTAACCTGCATCCCTGGCGGGCCAGTTCTTCGGCCACTTCTCCGGCCTCGGTAATATTGTGCGGCGTGAAGGTGTAAACAAAAACTGCCCGCGGATCGCCCTGGTAGTTTTCGATTTGCCGGGCGAGCATATGCTTGGCTTTGCGGATGCGCAGGCTGGTGTCGTCGTTGCCCCACACGGAGATGTGGATCTTATAGCCGATGCTCTCGGAGATGCGCTGGATCCCGTTGGTGGCGATGGCGCCCAGGGGCATTTCATCAAAGCACACCACCAGCAACTCGGACACCAGGGAGGGCTCCGCCCCGGCCAGCACCACGTAGGTGATGCCGCGCTCCCGCTCGGCCTGCATCAGTACGTGCCAAGCCGCCGGATCGAGGACCTCAGCGGCATGCTGTTTGTCTCCTTCGAAATAGTAACACCCCTCGCAACGGATATTGCAATGGTGGGTCATGTCGTAGGTGGATTCGCGCAAGAAGAAATAGCGACGCACTCGCTCCCATCGCTCACGCACGACCGGATCGGCAATCAGTTCGGAGAACTTCCATTCCTTGGCACTGACGTATTGACTTGTCGCGGGTAGAATCGAATGCTTGAGGTCCACGAATCTGCTTCCCTGAGCCGCAAAGGACTCGATTTTCTAATCTCCTCAGTAATCCAAACTAATAGTCAACAGATAGCTTTTGTTTGAATATACTGAGAAATAAGGCGAAGAGTGACCAGTTTGGGATAATCGTCTTCATCGATGCGCACCGAGTATCGATCCCTCAAAACCAGCGCAACGGTGGCCAAGTCCATGCTATCGATACCCACCTCGTCCACCAGGTCGATATCGGGATCGAAGGTCTCCGGGGTCACATCTTCTAGCTTGAGCTCATCGATCATAATTGCAGCGATATCGATGATAATCTGGTTCAACTCCGTCCCAATTGGCATGTACATGTTTCTCCTTTACACTATTCGATGTTCGTTGGAATCTCTATTTGGGACACCTTTTTTTAGCGTGGCGGCTGACAGAAGGTCATCAGAGACCCGGATCGTATTAAGCTCCCCATTTCGATTTCGCTTCAACCATCCGTTTCTGCCGAGGTTTGGAGTTGTACATTCGCAACGGTCATTGTGCCGGTGCACACCACCTCGTCGCCTCGACTGATGCGGAAAGCATATCGACCGCCCCCCGTCCGCGATTCGGCCACCACGGTCAGACGATCGTCCGGGGCGATCCTTTGTTTGAAGCGAACCCGACTCACCTCGACAACTCGCACCGAGCCATCCAGAGCGTGGCGGACGAGCTCGTATACCATACCGAGCTGGGCTATCCCCGGCAGGACCGGCCAGCCGGGGAAATGGCCGTCAAACCACGAGGCATCCGCAGGCACATGCACCTCGGCCGAAAGGCTTCCATCCCCGCCATTCTTCCAGGCGCTTATGACAGCGTCAACCCAAATCGGACTTTTCCTTTCACTTTGATGACTTATCCCAAATAATGGACCCCACATTTTTCAATTATTTCAGTTCATCATATTCTGCCAGTCGGCTCGGGGTGACAACATCGTCTGACCGAGCAAGTTGGCCAAGCACCTCGCCAGCGGGCTATCTACAGGAGGGATCAAATAATAATTTACAGTAGTTAACAAAGGGAAAATTGTACCAAAATAATAGTTTACATGATAATTTATTGTCAAGTCAGAATCCCGCAAAGCTTTTCAAGTGTCTTGTAAATTGTATCTTCGCTTGCTTTGGCAGCTTCCGCTGGTATATTAGAAGCCGTTTCGTTTCACCTTTTTCCCGGGCCGCTGGTCTCAAGCCCGCATGAACGGAAAAATTTGGATGAATGTTAGTTTTGAGATCCACATGAAGGTTGCATTCCACGACCTGGACCCGTTGCAGGTCGTGTGGCACGGAAACTATTTGAAGTATTTCGATATAGCCCGTTTTGGCCTGTTCGCCGCACGAGGCATTGATCTATATGCTTATATGCTCGAGAAGCAAATCGTCTTCCCTGTCACTCGCACATCGCTCAAACATATTTCTCCGCTGCGGGCCTTCGATGAATTCATCTGCCGGGCTACTGTGACCGAGGCGTGCTATAAAATCGGGATGGCCTTTGAAATCCGCAAGACGGACGGTGGCATCCTCTGCGCCCGCGGCAACAGCGAACAATTGGCGGTGCGCTATCCGGAGATGGAGATGGAGTTTGACGTTCCGGAGGATATCAGACAGGCTCTACAATGATGGATCTGATCATGGACCGGGCTTACAGCAACGCCTTCATCTTCGGTTACGAACATATGGCAGCATGGTCGGACTTGTTAGACCAAATCAATGTCTTCCCTGTACCCGATGCCGACACGGGACGCAATCTGAAGATCAGCCTTGCAGCCCTGCACCAACTGAATGAGAGGCCTGCGGGGGTGCGTCACCAAATTATAAGGGCCGCCACCGGCAACGCCGGCAATATCGCCGCCGCTTTTATCCACGAACTTCTAAGGATCAATGGGCCCGAAGCGCTGCCCGATGCCATTCAACAAGGGGTGTTACTGGCGCACAAGGCGGTGGCAGACCCAAAACCCGGCACCATGCTCACCCTATTCGAGGTTCTGGCCCAAGTTGTTCCAGTGTTTGAAAAGCCCACCTCCGAGTGGGACCTGGAAACCATTATCGGCCTGCTGGAGAAGTGCGTGGACGGCACCAGCGACACTTTGCCCGAGCTCCGGCAGGCCGGCGTCGTGGACGCCGGCGCCCTCGGCATGTTCATATTTCTGGAAGCTTTTCTGGATTGCCTTGCGGGACGCATGAATCATAGCCGTCCAGTGACCGATAGGTTTAAAGGCAAGCTGGAGATCGCTAAAGATTGGCAGCCCCAGGGCCGGCAGGAACAATATTGCTTCAGCGCAGTGATCCTGCCGGAGGGGGACCGGGCGGAGGGACGACGCCGTCTAGCGTGCTGGGGCAATAGTCTGGTGGTCAACGAAACGCCAGATTTATTGAAGATGCACTTGCACACCGATGACTGCGAAGCGTTGCGTACCGGCTTAAGAGAGATCGGCCAGGTGTTGGATTGGTCCGAAGAGAGGATCTCCCCCGTGCGATCGACTACCGACCAAAACGCCCAGCCAGTGCATATCATGACCGATGCAGCCGGTTCGGTCACTTTGGAAGATGCCCGTATCCTGGGGATGACCCTACTCGACAGCTACCTGGTCGTGGGCAACCAGTCGTATCCTGAAACCTTGTATCCCCCGGCCGCGCTCTACGCCGCAATGGCCGGAGGGCAAAGGGCTTCTACGGCTCAAGCATCTGTCTTCCAGCGGCACCAATCTTATCTGAGCGCCGTCAGCCGATTTGAACGGGTGCTTTACCTTTGCGTTGGATCGGCGTATACGGGCAATTTCGAAACCGCCAAATCCTGGCAGGCAACTCACGATACTCGCGGGTGTCTCACGATCATCGATACCGGAGCAGCTTCGGGACGCTTGGGGATTGTGGCATTGGCCACGGCCCGCTATGCCCGGCGGAGCCAGGATCCGGAGGCGGTGGTGCGATTTGCTCAACAAGCGGTCACCGAAAGTCAGGAATTGGTATTCCTCGATCAGCTTAAATATCTGGCGGCTGGCGGCCGGATATCCAAAACAAGTGGCTTTTTCGGCGATCTGCTACACATGAAGCCGATCATCACGCCCTCAGTCCATGGGGCAGTCAAGGTGGGGGTGGTCCGTACACGAGAAGGTCAATTGGCCTTTGGCCTGAAGCGACTGGAAAGTTGTTTTGATCCAAGGGAAGCTCCCTTGATTTTATTACAATATTCGGATAATCAAGTTTGGATCGATCAGGTTGCCGCCGGGGAGATTCGTTCACTGCTTCCGGCTGCCAAAATCCTCTTACGCCCACTCTCACTAACATCCGGGGCCCACATGGGACCAGGCGCCTGGGCCGTGGCCTTTTTGCCCGGTGCTTTCGACCAACAGGAATGGTCCATGGACTGGTTCAAGCACACTGCGGTGAGTGATGGCCGTTGAGTCGGGGATTAGTAAAGGCAAAGGCCGTTTTGCCATCGTGATCCCGGCGTACAACCACGGCCGCACTCTAAAAGCTGTGGCGACGTCGGCCTTGGCCTTGGGATTGCCGGTCTATGTAGTGGACGATGGCTCTACGGATGGGGGCGATCCGAGTCTTGGATCCATGGCGGGCATACGCCTGCTTGGACACCGCGTTAATCGCGGTAAAGGGGCCGCCTTGATGACCGGCTTCCTGGCAGCAGCCAAACACGCCGACTGGGCTATTACACTGGATGCCGATGGACAGCATTTTCCCGAGGATGCTCATGCGCTGATCGATGCCATTCCCCGAGGCCGACGGCCGATCATTTTGGGCTGCCGGTTGAAGATGTCGGCTGAGGGGGCACCGTGGACCAGCCGGTTTGGCAGAGAGTTCTCCAATTTCTGGATCCGGATGGCCGGCGGACCAAGGGTTACCGACAGCCAGAGCGGGTTTCGCATCTATCCTCTGCCCGAGGCGCTGCAATTGGGCGTCCGTGCCCAAAGATATCAGTTTGAAATTGAAGTGCTCGTTAAAGCAGCCTGGTCCGCCATGGAGGTGATTGAAGCACCCGTAGGCATCAACTATCCGCCTGCAAACGAACGTGTTTCCCATTTTCGACCCGTTGTCGACTTTTGGCGTAATACCGCCACCTTTGCGCGCCTGATAACACGCCGGGTGGTGTTGGGACGGCCTCGCGCAAGGAAAAACACTACGGGTGCAGGTAAGTCTTTGAAGGAGCATTCCGTCATTTAATGCAAAGATTGGCACCGACATGAGTGGACTATTTTATGCCATTTTGACCGCAGTCTCGGATATCTTCGGCGCTTGGCTGTTCGCTCTCACCGCCCGTGGCATTGCGGCCGGCTATTTCTTTCTCTCCCCCCGGCGGGCAGCCACCAGCGCCCGTTTTTACCGCGTGCTGTTCGCTGACCGGAACCGACTTTACGGCTGGTGGTGCGCCTGGCGTCAGTTTCAGAATTTTACAACCGTTTTCCTGGATCGCTATCTGTTGCGCGACAGTGGCGCCATAACCTTTACCTTTCAGGGACGGGAGCATTTTATCCAGGCCATGGAGAAGGGCCACGGCGGGATTCTGCTCATGTCCCACATGGGCAATTGGGAGGTGGGGGCGCGCTTGCTGCGTCGTATGCTCCCGCAACTGCCGCTGATGCTCTTTATGGGCCGGCGCGACAAAGAGCAGATCGAACGATTGCAAAAAGAAGATCTGACCGCAAGCGGCATCCGCATTCTGGTGGCCGACCAGGATGCCGACGCGCCCTTCGCTCTGGTCGAGGGGGCCAGCTTCCTGCAAACCGGCGGATTTGTCTCTATGGCAGGAGACATGGTGTGGCGGCCCGATCAACGAGTGGTTGCGGTTCGCTTTCTGGGGTGCACGGTGAGGTTGCCTGAGGCGCCGTTCATGCTGGCGATGCTGTCGGGCGTGCCTCTGTATGTTTTTTTTGCCTCGAGCCGCGGGCGTGGCCAGCACCATTTTTCCGTTTCCGGGCCGGTGGCCATCGCGGCCGAACACCGCGCCCAGCGCCGGCAGGCT
This sequence comes from Syntrophobacteraceae bacterium, assembly GCA_049520315.1. Classification (GTDB taxonomy): domain Bacteria; phylum Desulfobacterota; class Syntrophobacteria; order Syntrophobacterales; family Syntrophobacteraceae; genus SbD1. The sequence goes on along the minus strand of JBEKPW010000021.1, from coordinate 29,609 downwards.
GTGGCTCGAGCCGCACAGGCCTATGCCGACCTCTTAGAGGACCAGGTCCGGTGCAATCCTTTGGAGTGGTACCATTTCGAGCCATTTTTAGGCCCGGCGGCCGGTCCAGAACGCTCGTCACCCGAGTCGGAGCAAACGCGTGAGGGAAGACACGTCGAATCGCACCAGGAAAATCAGAAGGCAAGAATGCCAAATGCACAGTGATTGTGCACTTATGGTGACAAAATACCGCCGTTTGACTATAGAGTAAAAAGGCGTATCAAACGCTCGAGGGATAATATCGGATATGACGCGCGACGAAATCCAGGCAAGAATCTTGAAGGTCTTTTCCGATCGATTCGAGATTGACGATCCTGGTCTGGATGCAGATTTGCGTGAGGTCTATGAGTTCGACAGCATCGATGCAATCGAGCTGCTGCGGGAAATCGAGTTGATGCTCGGAACCACGCTGACCCTCAACCAGAAGAAGGGTGCCATGCGTATCCGCACCATCAACCAGATCATCGACTATGTACCGCAGTTGGCCAAAGCTTCGGTCGCCAAATGAAAACTCTCCTTATCCAAGATGGAACAGGTGAATTATTATGAGTCGCAGGGTTGTTATCACTGGCTGTGCCGCCATCACTCCCATCGGCAATACCAGGGAGGGGATCGTCCATCACCTGACCGAAGGCCGCTCGGGAGTCAAGTCCATGCGCAGCGACGGCCTCCTCACTCAGCATATCCATTCGGGCGTTTTCGGCACGGTGGATTATCCCATCGATTATGATTTTTCGCGCCAATACCGCAAGACGATGGGGCCGGTAGCCTACTACGCCTGCCAGGTGGCCAAGGAGGCTCTGGCCGGCTCAGGGCTAAGCAAAGAGTTTATCACCTCGGGCCGTATAGGGGTGGCCTTTGGTTCGACCCATGGCAGCCCCACAGTGCAGCGCCAGATCTACCGCACTTTTTTCGGCGACAACGATGCCAAGTTGAGCAGCATCGGCGCCGTGGACTATCTCAAATCCATGGTACACACCACCGCCGTGAACATCACAAAGATGTTCGGCATTACGGGCCGGGTGATTTCGTCGTCTACTGCCTGCACCACCAGCAGCCAGTCCATTGGATTCGGTTATGAAGCGGTCAAATTCGGCATGCAGGATGCCATGCTATGCGGCGGGGCCGATGAGTACGATACCACCACCGTGGCGGTCTTCGACAATCTGCTGGCCTGCTCCACTGAATTCAACGCCACACCCCATCTGACCCCGCGGCCTTTTGACGTGCGGCGCGACGGCCTGGTAGTGGGCGAAGGGGCCGGGGCCGTCGTGCTGGAAGACTACGAAAGCGCCAAACGCCGCGGCGCGGTTATCCTGGGCGAAATTTTGGGCTTTGCCTGCAACAATAACGGCGGTGACCTCATCCTGCCAAACATGGACGGGATTGCGCAAACGATTCGTCTGGGCATGGAGAACGCCCAAATAAGCGCCGACCAGATCGATATAGTCTGCGCCCACGCCACGGCCACCAAGATGGGCGACGTCATCGAAGCCCAAGCCATCGGGAAGACGTACGGTCAAGGACCTTTGGTTACGGCCCTGAAAAGCTATATGGGGCATACCATGGGCTCGTGCGGCGTCATCGAAACGATATTGGCTCTCATAATGATGAACGAGGGCTTTGTGGCTCCCACTTTGAATCTGGACGAGGTGGACGAGCGCTGCGCGATGATCCGGCATACACGCCAACTGACCGAAGCGACGATTCGCACTGCCGCCGTTCAAAATTTCGCCTTCGGCGGTGTCAACACCAGCCTTATCCTGCGGAAATCGGAACAATGAGTGACATGCGACGCAACCACAACCCCGGCCGGCACCAATCCCTGACTTGGGTTTTCAAACTGATCGACCTTGTAGTCACGCTGTTGCTGTGGAGCTATTTTACAGTCGGTTTCGTCGTATTCTTTGCTCCTTTTTACGTTCTTGTGGCCATAGTGGCTTCAGATCGTTCGCGAGCCTTTCAGAGACTAAACCATTTTTTCTACCGGGGCTTTTTCCTGCTCTGTCGCCTCACGATACCTCGGCAGAAGTGGCGCATCGATCCGGCCTTGGGCACTGTGCGCTCCGCTGTAGTCGTTTGCAATCATGTCTCTTATATCGATCCGTTGCTGCTGATTTCGCTCTTTGCCCGGCACACGACTATCGTCAAGAACCGGTTGTTCCATATACCAGTCTTTGGCTGGATGCTGAAGATGTCGGGTTATCTGCCATCGGATTCCCAAGGCCCACTGGCGGATCTTATGGTCGAACAGTTGGAGCATATGTCCGGCTTTTTAGCCGGTGGTGGCAACCTGTTTGTATTTCCGGAAGGAACGCGCAGCCGCAACGAGGCCCTGGGGGTTCTGAATCCCGGCGCTTTTAAAATCGCCCGACTCTGCCGGGCGCCGCTGGCCGTGGTCCGGATCGAAAACAGCGACCGGCTCTTTACTCCGGGCCGGTTTCTGTTCAATACATGCCAAGCCAACACCATTACGGTTCGGCTGTTAACCCAACTGACCCCGCCTTACGACAGCGCGGCATTCTCCGTTAAGGAAGTGATGGCCCAAGTGCACGCGCTGCTGGAGGGGTCCACAAAAACGGATCCGTTGCAGGACCAACAACCCGGCCTTTCGCCATCCAAAGATAGGCTTTGAAATCAAAAGAGGCGCAATGAAAGTTGTATTGTTCTCCATGCCGGATGTGGCTGCGGTCATCATGCACGAGGCAGCGTTCCACATGCCCAACCTGGGTATCGCCAGTCTGGGCGCCAACATCGATACAGGTCATGACGTCTATATTATCGATCTGGCCCGAAAGCGCCGCAACGTGCGGGGTTATCTGCAGCGGACCCTGCGCAAGATCAGTCCCGACCTGGTTGGTCTCTCCTCCATGACCTGGCAGTTCGGCACCTGCCTGAAACTGGCTCGGCTGATCAAACAATTGTCGCCCGGGGTGCGCATTGTGGTCGGCGGCTACCATGCTACCCTGATGTACGAGGAGATCGCACAATCACCCGAGGCCCAATGGATCGATTTCATGATCCGCGGCGAGGGCGAAGAGGCCTTCCGGCGGCTGGTCAACGCCTTGAGTGGTGATGACGACGTCGCGCAGATCCCCTCCCTCTCATATCGCCGAGGGGGCACCTTCGTGCACAACCCCCGCGGCGAGCTGCTGGACCTGGGGAGCCTGAGAATGCCCATTCGCGACAAGCGCCGCCTGACCTGGGGCTATCACATCATGGATCGCTCCGTTGAGGTCATCGAAACGTCGCGGGGCTGCACGCGCAACTGCAATTTTTGCAGCATCCGCCACATGTACGGACAGTCTTTCCGGCCTATCCACATCGATCGCATCTTGGCCAACATAGACGACATCTACTTCAAGAAGAAGTGTCGCTGGATCTTTGTCGCGGATGACAACATGGTGCTTTCGCCCCCACGGGTTATCGAGTTGTGCGAAGCCATCATTGCCCGTGGTTACCGGGGCCTCAATTTTGTGGTCCAGGCCGACTGCGTGACAATGTCCCGCAACGAAGATATGGTGCGCATGATGGCCGCGGCCGGCTTTAAAACCGTCTTCCTGGGTATAGAAAACGTCTCCAAGAAGAACTTGCTGACCGCCCGGAAGGGCGATATCGTCAATGCTTCTCGCAAGGCTCTGGAACTATGCCACAAGTATGACATCATGGTGACAGCCGGCATGATCTTCGGGTTCCCGGATGACGATGAGACCGACATAATAGAGAACTACAAATTCCTCAAATCCATCGAGGCCGACACCTCCTACTGCCAGATCCTGACGCCCTATCCCAAAACCGGTATGCGTCAGCATCTTTTGGATGAAGGGCTGGTCACCAACCCGGATGATTTCTCCACCTACAACGGCATCTGGGCCAATGTGCGCACTCATCATTTGGATTCCGATACCTTGCAGTATTTGGTTTGGTATCAGCGCCAGATTATCATGGGTTGGTGGGAGCCCTCACGCCATGTGCGCGCCAGGGGGCCTGTGTGGACCGGGATCTGGATCTATCTCGTCCGACCGTTCTTCAAAGTTGTTCTTGGGCGCCAGCTCCGGCGGCATGGCTGGCGGGGGCGCTACGAGCGCGAGATCGCGCGTCTGAAAGGGGTCAATCGCTTTCCGGAGTTGGGCTAAGCTGCCTGATCCCCCGGCTGTGTCCGTGGAGTGCCGTTTGAACTCACCAACGCTTTTCCCAACCCCCTTTCGTTATTTTATATTGCGTCTTGGCATTATATCTTTCAATTTTCCAAAGGGATCGCTTCTATCAAACTCATTCTAAGCTCGTAGCCCCCGAGGCCATGAGCCTTGAGCACCACACGGGAGGGCAGCCCGCCGGCATGAAGATCTTCCCTGGCCATAGGCGCGATGGTGCGCATCGGGCGGTGACCTCGGTTATAATAGTTGATTTCCCAAAGGCCGTCAGGCTGCAGGACGACATCCTCCTGGCCATGATCGGCGCACGTATAGCGGCAGATCCACGCCGCATCTTTCGAGAGCCCCGCGGTGATGCAGGGCTGTTCGGGCGCAAAAAACAGGAGCGAGATGTCCTGGACTATGCCCTCGGCCATGCCTGGCTTATCCAAGGGTGGCAAGGCCCGCCGGATCGTAACCGCGCCCTCGAAATCGGCCTCGAAAACCACCAGCCCTTCGATAGTCATCAGCACACAGTGAAAAGTTCTTTGCTCTGAAGAGAGTTGAACGATCCCCAGCACGGTCTGTTTCGACCCCACAGGTGGAAAGATCTCGATGGCGTGGACCAACTGCCATTTGCCGTGGGGGAAAATAGCGCCGCAGGCCGCAACGCGGCCTGCGGCGGTGTTGTCTTCAATCGTGCGGATTTCGGGCAGGTGAACGCAGGCCACAAGCATGAGCACCATCGAGAGCATGAGGCGCACTATTTTCATGGGCTGTCTTGGAAAAGGGTGTCTTCGATTTTTGCGTTGAGCACCGTGTTTTTGAAGGTCAATTGAGTGAAGGCATTCTCTCCTTCGTAGATTGTGACGCTCCGCATCACCCCCGACTCTGAGCCCAGATCCAGGACGATCTGCTGGATCACCTTTTGAAAGGCGTCGTCCTTTGGAACGAGGACGATGCGTTTTCCTGGCTCAAGGCGCGACTGGAACATGGGATTTTCGTCGAAGCGCCCGGTCAGCCATTGGGTGATCTCTTCCATGACCACCTGCATGGCCTCCAGACCGCCACCGCTCTCTTCCTGAAAGCCGGCTTCGCCAATGGATATAAATCGTCGCACGCGGCCGCCGTGCACTGTCAATATACTTCGCACCGGCGATTGATATTCCCAGCGCAGCGACCGGGGGGCCTGGTAGTAAAACACGCCTTTAGAGACCAGAGGCTTGGACAGAATGGGTAAATGCTTCTCCTGGACGAATTCGGCCTGAACAGATGTGATCACGCCGGCCGTTGTCTTGAGCTGTTCCCAACTGTCGGCCCAACCGATGCACAACAGCGACAGCACCAGCACGAGCCACTGAATTTTCATTGTTTTGATTCTCAAGCTCAGAACATGCCCCCATTAACGCTGATGACCTGCCCGGTAATATATGAGGCATCTTCGGAGCAGAGGAAGCGAACCACTCGGGCCACCTCTTCGGGCGCCCCAAGGCGGGCCATGGGGATCATGCCCTTGATTTTCTGGACCGGCGCGTCGTGGATCATCTCTGTCTGGATCAAGCCCGGCGCCACCACGTTGACACGGATGCCAAGGCGCGCCACTTCGGAGGCAACCGAACGGCTGGCGCCAATCAGACCGGCCTTGGCCGCGGCGTAATTGGCCTGGCCGCGGTTGCCCATTATGCCGGCCACCGATGCAATCGAGACAACGGCCCCCTTCTTTTGAACCACCATCTTCTCCAGCGCCGGCCGCGTGACGTTGTAGAAACCTTGCAAGGTAACGTCAATGACGCTGCGCCACTTGTCCGGTGTCATCATTACGAACAGCTCGTCGGCAATACGGCCGGCGTTGTTGACCAGGACGTCCATTGAGGCATAGGTGGCGAAGATCTGCTCCATGGCATGTTGGGTGGCGGCATAGTCGGATACGTCGAACGGCAGGCAGATGCCGCGGCCACCCTGCTGCTCGACCAGGGACAAGGTTTCCGTGGCTCCGTCAGCATCGGAAAGATAGTTGACGATCACCTGATAGCCGCTTTTGGCCATCTCTACGCAGATTGCCCGGCCAATTCCCTTGCTGCCACCGGTAACCAACGCCACCGGTGGATTTGCACTCTCATTCATAAATGGAGCCTCAGGTTTAACCAATTTTGATTGGATCGCGTCTTGGGCGGTTGAGCTTCACACAGGCAATACAACCGCTGATATGTCCACGCCGGAAGGAACAGCAGCCAAAGCCTTCACTCTTCGCTCTTCAGTTTTTCACCGATGAATCGGCCTGCATCAGTTGGAGGGTCACCTCACCCGCGATCTGGTTTCTTATTTTGGCGACGCCCTGTATCTCCCGGAAATTGTCGTACTCGAATTGGTTGTGGGATTCGATGGTGATGGTCGTCCCGACGGCGATGCAATCGACGAATAGTCGTGCCGACTTGATGCCCACTATCCACCCGCGGTTATCACGATCCTGGCCCTCGCGTTGGATGAGCTCCCATCCATTGTTGAGGGCGGCTGTCTGGGCCACCAGTTCGATGAGCACCAGAGGATTGGCCCCGTCGAGGGTAGTCAGCGGCCATTTTTCAGTCACAACGGCCGTAGCGGTCGCCTGTTGATCGTCAAGAGTGATGATCTCCGAGATCAGCAGCATACGCCCGCGATGCGGCACCAGCGTTTCGATAGTCAACGGGTCGGTTGACATGTCCATCCTAGCAATCTGTGAATATTATTAAATAGAAAATCCGTCAAGGATAGGCTAAAACGATCACACCATGTCAAATGGTACTCTAAATAGCAAGGCATGTAAACTTCTAAAACCCACAAAGAGATGGATGCCGCCCGGCCTTAGCCACACGCAGTGCACACTTGGGCATGAACATGGAAGAATTAATCGAAACGTTGAAAATCAAAATCATTGAAATTTTAAACCTGCCGGATGTCACGCCCGCCGATATTCCGGTGGACAGTGACTTGATGAGCAGTGACCTTGACATAGATTCCATTGACGTGCTAGAGCTCGTCATTATGCTTCGCAAGGATTATGGGGTAAACATTAAAAACAAAGAGATGGCTAAAGAGGTGTTTGCCTCTCTGCGGAGCTTGGCCGCTTACATTCTCGAAACGTCTCAGGGGTTCGTCCATTGAGGGGTGCACCAATCTATATCGCCGGTATGGGCATCATCAGCGCTCTGGGATATGGTGTGGTTGAAACGGCCAAGGCACTGAAGGAGGCTCGATGCTACTTGCGGCCCATCACCCTGTTTGCGCTCAGCGCGGACTCGCCCCTGGCTGTTGGAGAGGTGGAGCTGGAGACTGATCCGGCTCATCCACTGCCGCGCACCCATTACCTGGCCCATATAGCTGCTGACCAGGCCCTCGCGGACAAAAGCCTTGTCCCTGATGCCATAGTAGTGGGCACCACCACAGGCGGCATCCTCACCACCGAAGCGCTTCTGGAAAAAAGCGTCGCCGCCCCCCATTGCTATCGGTATCATGGAGTGGGATCAGTAGCCGAAGAGCTGGCTAGGCGATACGGGTGCAGTGGTCCGCTGATTACGGTATCCACCGCCTGCTCTTCAGGTGCCGTGGCCCTTTTGCTCGCCATGCAAATGTTGAGAAGAGGTAAGGCCCGGCGAGTGCTTGCCGGCGGCGTGGATAGCCTCTGCCGCCTGACCTATTTCGGCTTCAATTCGTTGCAACTCATCGATCCAATCGGAGCGCGGCCCCTGGACCGCGAACGTCGCGGCCTGTCTTTAGCCGAAGGTGCGGCCCTGCTGTTGCTGACGACTGAGCCACCAGCCGAGGGTGCCCTTCAATTGCTCGGCGCCGGCCTGTCATGCGACGCCCACCACGCCACCGCCCCCCTTGCCGACGGGCAGGGGGCAAGGGCTGCCATGCAGGCGGCCCTTGCGGATGCCGGACTAGACCCTGCGGCCATCGATTATATCAACCTGCACGGTACCGGCACACCAGACAACGATCTTGCCGAGGTCCGCGCCATCCAAGCCCTTTTCGGTGATCGCCCGCCGCCGCTCTCCTCGGTCAAAGGGGCCATGGGCCATACCCTGGGCGCGGCCGGTGCCGTCGAAGCCGTAGTGGCCGCCATCGCTATCGATCAAGGCATTGTTCCTGCCAACGTAGGCTTTAGCAGTATCGATCCAGTACTGAACCTGGCGCCTGTGACCGCACCCTCACGCGCCCCCATAACCACGGTGTTGTCCAACTCGTTTGGATTCGGCGGCAATAACGCAGCCGTGGTCATCGGCACGCGGCGCGGCCAGAACTACAAACCCTCGGCGGAACTGCCTCGCCCGCCCTTGACAGTGACTGCGGCAGCCTGCCTGACCGGTGCTGGTCATACATCGGAAACATGGGAGTCGTTTTGCGCTGGTCGCCAGTGCTGCGGCTGCCTGGACGATCGTGTAGTAACCGAAGGCTTGCCGCCGCGAACGGTCCGGCGGCTTAAGCGGCTGCCCAAGCTGTCCTTGGCACTGGCCAGTAACGCCTGCCGAACCGTTCCCGCCGGGCGCATACCCGTTGCCGTCAGCCTTGGAACGGCCTGGGGGGCACTATCTGAGACTCACGACTTTCTTCAGCGATTGTTCGAAACCCGCCAGCAGTTTCCGTCACCCACCGATTTCATTGGTTCGGTGCATAATGCGCCGGCAGGCCAGATAGCCATGCTGCTCAGCGCCAAAGGGGCCAATGTGACAACTTCGGGCGGCGACGCCTCATTCGAGCAGGCCTTGCTGGCCGCCGAGCTGTTAACGTGCCCCGGCAACGATCCCATCTTGCTGCTGGGCGTTGATGAAGCCCAACCAGTCTTGGCACCGCTGTTCGATGGGTCCGTCCGCGCCGCGGAAGCCTTGGCAGACGGCGGAGGCGCACTGGTGCTTGAATACGGAAGCAGTCATGGCGGGCCGACAGTGGCTCTGCTGGAGTATCTATTTGGCTCGGCTCCGGACTCCATTGCTAGCCTGGTTGAGCGTCTGGGCGGGGCGGAGGGTGTTGCGCATGATTATGGTGCGATCCTGGCCGGCCTGCCGGCCTACTACGCCACTCAGGCTGCCGAGCAGTTGGCGGGTTTTCTTTCGAAAAGCCATTTCTGCGGTCCGGTTATCGACTACCGTCACATTATCGGCCAATTCGGCGCGGCTTCAGCGGTTGCGGCTGTCCTTGCGGTTCAAATGGTCAAATGGGGCCTGGTTCCCGCTTCTCTTTCTGGTGGCTCCGATATGCCTCTGAACGGCAAAGGGATTCTGGTGTTGGGATTGGGTACCTACCTTTCGGCGATGAGGATTGCCCCACAATGAAGGTGCTGCTCATCTCGGCCAACACGCTTCGGGAACCCTATCCGGTTTACCCGCTCGGACTGGATTACGTGGCCGGCGCCATTGCCGCGGCGCATGAGGTGCGCTGCCTGGACCTGAACGGCATGGAGGACGAGGATGGCTTGTCGCACGCAGTTTGCGCCTTTGAGCCGGATATTATAGCCCTCTCCTTGCGCAACATCGACAACAACGATGCTCTGAATCCACAAGGGTTCATGGCGCATTACCTGCAGGTGACCGAGGCTCTGCGGAGTCGCAGCGCTGCACCGATCATTTTGGGTGGAACCGGGTTCACACTCTTTCCTCATGAAACCATGCGGATGCTGGGGGCCAATTACGGCATTATCGGTGAAGGAGAAAGGTTAGCCGTGCTCCTTCAAGCCTTGGAAAAGGGAGAAGATCCGACCGGAATTCCAGGGGTGATCGTGGGCGAGGCGCCCGTCCCCGATCCTACCCCCTGGCCCTTGGCGGTGGCGCGCCGTTTTGATCCCCAGGGTGCCCATCTCGACTTTTATTTGCGCAACGGCGGAATGCTTAATCTGCAAACTAAGCGCGGTTGCCCCTTTCGATGCGTCTATTGTAGCTACCCGTACATTGAGGGCCGGACCCTGCGGTATGAGCCGCCCGAGCAGATTGCCCGAACGGCGGTTGCGCTCCAGGAGGCCGGGGCTCGGTACCTCTTTATCACTGATTCGGCTTTTAATGCTGACATCGACCAAAGCCTGGCCGTGGCACAGACCTTCAAAAAAGTGGGGCTGAGTATCCCTTGGGGCGGTTTTTTTGCCCCTGTGCCCATGCCGGCGGACTATTTCACGATTCTGGCCGAGTGCGGTCTCAAGCACGTGGAGTTCGGCACCGAATCCCTGAGCGATGCTGTACTTGCCAGCTATCGCAAACCGTTTGCGCGCCGTCATGTGTTTGCGGCCCAAGAGGCGGCCAATGCCGCGGGGCTTCACGTGGCTCACTATTTCTTGTTCGGCGGTCCGGGAGAGACGGCAAAGACACTGGCCGAATCTTTTTCACATATAGATAAGCTCGAAAAAGCGGTTCTGTTTCTCTTTTGCGGCATGCGCATCTATCCCCACACCACCCTTTACGAGATCGCCTTACAGGAGGGGCAACTTTCCTCTGACCAAAGCATCTTGGAACCAGTTTTCTTCCAGCCACCTTCCTTAAGCCTGACCGATATAGCCCGGCAACTGGAAGAGCACGCTCAGGGAAGGTATCATTGGGTCCGGGCGGCAGGCGGCGAACAGACCAGTCAGATTCTGGCCCGCCTGTACAAGCGGGGCCACACAGGACCACTGTGGGAGTATCTGATTCCTTGGTAGGGCCATCTCAGGCACAAATAAGGCCGGCATCGGTTTGTGTCGATGGTCGCGTGGCGCCTGGAAGCCTTCGTGCACCTCTCTTTCGGACTAAGGTAATGCCGTTTGTTCTATTCTCGGATGGGGTAGCCAAGACATATTTCATTATGTTCCGTATAGTTCTCAAGATGCACTTCTGAGGCAAGGTGAGCGTGGTCGCTATGGATGCTCCAGCGCCTGCGGGTGGAAACCGGTATCCCTTGTTGACCATCAATGGCGATCTGAAAGATCTAGGACTCCTTTCGCACCACCAGACGAAAACCAATGTGAGGCCATTTATCGAACAATTACCTCTTCCGGCTTGCCGGAGGATCTACGTGAGAGATTATGAGGGCCGGTGATCGATTGTTCAAAGGGTTTCCTCTTCTGATAGTCCTCCTCCTTTCCTGGGGATGTACGACAACAGGTCCCAACCTGGTCGCCACCCACTTTGAGAGGCCCAGCGCCTTGCAGGAGATGGTCGATAAGGTGGATGGAGCAGTCCTGAACTCCAATGTCATCGATGCTTCGAGCTTTCGCGTGTCGGGTTTTCCTTACCTTCGGACCAGTCGATTCCTGCTTGCCATGAAGGACCAGCTAAAGACCGGGCAGGAAGAAGAGGAATGGCTCCAATTAATGGGGCAACTTGCTGAAGAATCGAGAGAGAAGGAAATTCTGAATCTTCCCGAGAGCGAGTTTTCCAAACTCCAACGGAATGGCACGGCTCCTGTCGACCGACAGGACTTCATCGCCGAAGCAAAATCCTGCTCGCAAGAGCTGTTGCGCCATGAAAGCGCCATGCCCGGTTTCTATGAGACTCTTTTCTCACTCTTGAAGGTTCCGGACGAATATTCATCCCAGAGGCGGGGCATTGGCCTCTTCCCGATTGTCTCGATCCCGGTAGACATAGTGAGCGAAAGGGTGAAGAAAAAATTTCAGGCGTGGTACAATGAACCAATTGATCAGCTTCCGCTCGAGGGCAATCTCAGGTTCTATAGCCCTTGCCTGCAGGCCGATCTTTCCCAATCAAAGCTGGCTGAGGTACTCAGATCGGCTTCCGCCAGCCCTCTGGGCATTCCTCTCCTTGAAGAAACCGACAAAATCAAGCTCGCCGCTTTCTTTGCTCCTGTGCTGATCCAGGATGTTGCAGGTCTCTATGACCGGATCGGGCGCGTTTACTGGAATCAAGGCAAACCGGATGTCAATCCTCTGAAACCTACAATCTATTATTATTTTTCCCATGCTCTCATACACGACCATCCCATACTTCAGATCAACTATGTCATCTGGTACTCCGAGCGGACAGGACATCAGTCCCCGAAGATCGAACGGGGCCATCTCGACGGCTTGACCCTGAGGGTCTCCCTGGACTCAGTGGGAATGCCCTTCATGGTCGATATGATGAACAACTGTGGATGCTATCACTTCTTTTCTCCGCAAAGGGAAGCGGTGCTTCAGATAAAGTCCAGTCCCGACGGACTGGAACCTTTCGTGCCGCAGTGGCTGCCAAGGGTCCATCCAGGGGAACGCCTCGGCATCCGAGTCAATTCCGGATGGCACCAGGTCCAACGTCTTCTCCCTGTGGATTCGTCTGAAAACGCAATTGAGTATGACCTTATCCCATACCGCCTGTTGGAATCTCTCCAGGAAAGGAGCGGTAATCGCCGAAGCATGTTTGATGCAAAGGGTATAGCGGTGAGCACGGAGAGAATCGAACCCCTGATCTTCTTTTCGATGGGTATTCCCTCCATTGGGAGTATGCGCCAGAGGGGGCACCACGCCATCGAACTCACGGGCCGTGATCACTTTGACGATCCACTGCTTTTCGAGAAAAACTTTGTATTGAAGTAGGGCGAAAGTGAGGAACAGCCAGGGTCCAGGCCTCACTCGATTTTAACGAAACTATCTTCGATGCCCATGTTCGTGCGCAAAATGCTCTGCGGATGCACCGCGCACAACCTGCATGACTCCATTGATGAGATATGTGGAGACCGATTTCAATTGAGCAGAGTAAAGGCACTCGTCCGGTTCTTTCTTTTCTTGATTGCGCTGACTCCAGACTGCGCACTCGCCTATGATCTGGCGCTCATCGAGGCTGCCGAAATCAATCAAAACACAGGCCAATGGGTCATTCTCGACGCCCGGCCCAAACCCGACTGGCTAGCCGGGCATATTCCAGGGGCACACTCTTTCTCATGGGAGGATTATACGAGGACTGACGAAAAAGGGAGGGCTTATCGTCTGGATCCACCCGGAAAGCTCTCCACAGCGCTTGGGCAAATGGGAATAGACGAAAATACGCCCGTGGCCGTGTATGGTGATGCAGACAGAAGTTTGGGTGGAGAGGGCTGGATAGCGTGGGTGCTCAGTTGGCTCGGCCATGAAGGTCACTTACGCGTAATCGCCGGGGGCATCCAAGCCTGGAAAGACCAGGGGTACCCGCTTACCACCGGTCCTGAGAGGTCAACACGGCCTGTTTCCGCTTTCCGGGTCCGGCTAAGACCGGAAATTAATGTGGAGACGAGGGAACTCGAATCCAAAGATAGACCTTTTGTCCTCATAGATTGCCGCACCAATTTGGAGTGGATGATGGGGCATATTCCTGGAGCAGTCCATATTCCCTGGACGGAATTTCGCACCGGCAGGGAATACAGGCCTCTGGACCAGGCCGGACTCAGAAGACTTCTCAAATCCCATGGCGTAGATCCGGAAAAACCCATCGTCTATTATTGCACAGGCGGCGTCAGGTCGGGGTATGCGTGGATGGAACACCAACTGGACGGGTTGTCTTCGGCACGCAATTACCTTGGAGGCATAGAAGACTGGAGGACAAGATGAACGATCAGCCTGGGTTTAAAACCGGCCTTATGAAGCTGACTGGGCCGCCGAAGTAGAAAATCTTCGTCGTTGTATTAACTAGCTCTATTTAGGCACTATAGCCCCCACTTCCTAAGTACCTGAAACTCGCACAATTACCGCACCGTTTATTGAAGATTTTAACCCTGATTATGCGTGACTAAGCGTGAAAATCATACTGTGTTGATCCCAACCATCTAATATTACCGAGCAAATCCGTCAAAGGGAGGCAAGCTGGATGCGCGTAGTTGGTGACAAGCAAGGCTGAACTATACGGCCGGATTTCGACAGCTACATCAGCATTGATTTTCTTGGGGCAAAGATCACAACCGATACCGGCTTTCTCCTGATCAGAGAGATGGGGCAGCGCTTTGACATTCTCGGCGTTGCAGAGTCTATGACTTGCATATAACCTGCTTCACATGATCCGGGATACGGCGTTCTGGGGCGAGAGCGTCAAGCCATCTATAGAGTCGATCATCAGGCGGCTTGTAAAAGTAGGGGCAAGGGTGGTCTATCATGCCAGGAAATGGTACGTCCATGTTGCGTCCGCTTTTCCTCTTGTCCGTCACTATCGCATTCTATTGGCCTGAGCCTGTCACACGGCGGGCGTGGCGGAACGGGTTCACCAAATGCGGGGAGGAGGTGTGTCGGAGAGTCGCAAAAACCGGTCTTATTCGCGTTTCACTTGCGCGTTTTATAGGTAAGCTTGTATGCTAGTGGGGCTTCAGGGGTGAAAAGGAAGTTTTTTCGGGCAAAAATCGGATTTCAACATGCGGTTTGGAGGAATAGCGCAGAGTTTGAGGCATTATTCCGGGTTAGGCTTGTGTCGCTCAAATAATACAATCTTGATCAAATGGAGAAATTGTATGAATATACTATGTTTCATAGGATTTCACAAAGCTACCGTTTTCGGTACGCGCTTTGGCATAACCATAGCAACCCAGCGATTATCGACTTTGATTTTTTTATAAAAAACCGATAAATCAAGAAAGGAATCTTTAACATGAAAGTAGTCTTTAATAGATATTTAGGTATATTGGTTTGGGGTATTCTGCTTTTATCACTAACCGGGTGTGCTGAGCATATTACTGCCAGGAACTTCTCTGATCATCTTGATCAAAATGAATTATACAAATCTTACGATGTTCATCCGATAGATTTATCATTACATTCGCAATGTAATGGACCCCCATCGGTAAAAATTGTCAACATTGAAAGTAGGACAGAAGATTATTTGGCAGTTACAACTGAAGCGAATATGCGTAATATATATATAGCTCCTAAGGAAGTGATGGATAGTGTTGCTTTATATTTGAAGAATGGCTTTGAAAAAAGCCATATCAGAGTTGATGACCAATCTACAAAAGTTCTTCAATTGAAGATGGTAGAAATACACGGGAGCGTTGTTGAGTTTATACATAGAAGCTTCTTTAAGATGGAACTAATTATCCCTGAAAGGAATTTCTCTAAATTCTACGAGGCATACGAGGGTACTGGCTGGGACAGAAGTCTATTACGAGCATCGGCCTACGCTGCTCATGTTGTTACAAGACAAATCATAGACGATCCTGTAATTCAGGATTACATTTTATGTAGGTAACTGCAACGACTAATCCGTAATTGGAAGTGATATTGCAATGTTTCGAAGGGAGCCGGGATGGTGAAGGAGTTCGTCGGGGGTTACAGGAACTCGCCGAACTGGTAGATCAGGCCCGAAATGTGGTGAATGGACTATCAACCGACGAATTGAGGCAGGATGCTAATTTGAGGAAATACATCGCCGATGAGATGAATCATCTGAGAATTTCGGTCGATAGGGCCTTGGAGGATTTGCCAAGGAGGAAGATCAGGTTGGCCGCTTGAAAACAGTGAGGCTTGGAATAGGCTGTTATCCAGTTCCAAGCCTTTATTTTTTTGCGGCCATTTGCGGAGGATGCGGGAGTTGAACGCGCTGCCTTGCTTGCGTGATAGAGCTTTCCTGAATCAGTGAAACCAAAGCGACATCGGAAAAAGAATAGCCGGAATCGAAGAGTAAGCCTTCAAACTGGGCAAGGGAAAAATAGTCAGCCTCTGATTGACACGGCGCAAAGACGGGAAGTTGGTTGACGCTTACCTCTCTTTTGCGCATGAGAGAAGCGCGGCAACATTCCGTTTAATAGCTGTTTGAAAGAAACGCTTCAAATCCGCTATCGCTAACTCTCCACGTTTTGTCTTTTTCAGAATATTGCCATTTTTGCGTAAAAGAAACCGTCTTAAGGATCGGGGATTCGGGTCGCCAGTATTGACAATACAGAATTGCCGTAGCGTGATTTTTCTTTTCATCAAGTTGCATGTCCCTTAACTCATATTCGGTGATCCGGATTTTTCCTTGAAACCTGTCCACCTCTGACCAGAATTTTTCTTTTTTGTCCGGACTGACAAAACCAGACGCCTGCGCGTAATCCTCAAATCTGAAAGCCTCATTAAAGGCTTTCACCGAGCTTTTCAAATTATTATCATGGTCTTCGGTCGATGCGGAGGCAGCCGCGGTCGCTACAAGTAACGCACCTTGAGAGGCTGCTTGACCGGCCATAATATATGCGCAGGAAACCGTGGACAACAGAATTAACAACATCGCAAAGAGAGTAAGAATTAGTAAACTGGCTTTTTCATCTTTTTCCATAATCTCTCCAAATCGCCGGAAATTCCTCTAAAATTATTAAGACAATACGATTTCCGGTCCGAACAAACAAGAGGTATCTCAGTGAGATCGCTTTCCGATTTCTGGACGCACTTACAGCCTCCGATTTTACGGCCCGCCTCCAGTCTGTCCGACTTTAAAGGCTCAGGCAAAAATGATGAGGATAGTATTGGGCGAGTGGATAAAGTCGACGGAAACGTCAAGGATGATAAGCTCACGGCACAGGGGGAACTATTCCTTAGCTGTTCGGATCTGGCCTCAAAAGCTGCCATACCTACCCGCTCAGTGAAAGTCCATAGTGCATGCCACTGTGGGAAGAGTCCAGGTTGCTGCGATTAGGTAAACAAATGATTCGAAAACAGCGAAGATTTTGGCGTTCCATTTCTCAACTACAAGGAGAGATAAGCGTTCATTTGAGCGGCAGGGAGGTCTCTCGCCTTGTGAGTCTTGGAGAAGAGATAAAGAGCTTCCCGACTAAAATGAAATCCATTTTTTGGAAACTTAGATGTCCGGATCACGAAACGGAGATGTGGGAAATTCTTCGACAGCGATGACAATTTTGCATTCGGGATACACTATAAGTGGGAGACGCCGATCTGGCTTGCTGAAAAGATAAGAGGACCTGATGCTCGGATTGCTCAAGCATGACGAGATCGTAGTTGAGACAAAAGTCGGTTTGGTGTATCAGGGACCATTCCGCTTTGAGAGAGATCTGGAAGACCGAAACCTCTAGATGGCGGGACCGAGTTAAACTGCAATCTATTATAGGAGACAAGCCCAGGTGTTTCCAGCAGTTCAGCAAGTTTTTGGCTTGTCAGAGGTCGCAATCGCTCGCTCGTAAAAGCCAATAAGTCTACGAATTCACAGTCGTTAATGTCACCTTTGGGTATATTTAATCATCATTTTATACCCCCGCAAATACCTCTTGACATTATTAAGGTTTTTTGAATACATAGACACATACAACATGATTTTTGTGTCTCTTAGTTGGATTTTGCCTCGAGCTGCCTGAGTTAACCGCACATCTTTGGTTGTTCGAATAGATTCGGACTCTGAAGTGGCTAGCTGTTATGGAATGATATTAAATCTTTGTAGTGAATCATTCGCAGCCATATAATGCAAGCACCTTGATCATTGACGTCATCACTTGAAGAAAGCGGTGTCTTATTGTCTTTTATCGCCTAATAAACGGGGTAAACCTCCGGCTCTGCCGGGGGACTCCCAGAGTTTGACATTTCCGGGAACATACGAAAGCATCCCCCCTGTGAACCGCTCAAAGTTTACAAGGGAGGAAAGCTTTCGTATGGACGGACATCAAAGTTTAAGCCACGCGGTATGGGACTGCAAGTACCATGTGGTTTGGATTCCCAAATGCAGACGGAAGGCATTATACGGAGATCTCCGGAAACATTTGGGACACGTATTCAGAGAGTTGGCCAGGCAAAAGGAGAGCAGGATAGAAGAAGGACACCTCATGCCAGACCATGTGCACATGTTGATCTCCATTCCGCCAAAGTACGCGGTTTCACAGGTCCTTGGCTTCATCAAAGGTAAAAGTGCCATCCACATTGCCAGGGTCTTCCAAGGGCGAAAAAGAGATTTCACAGGCCATAACTTTTGGGCCAAGGGTTATTTCGTGTCGACAGTTGGCAGAGACGAGAAGGCCATCCGGGAATACATCAAGAAACAAGAGGCCGAGGACAAACGCCTTGACCAACTGCAAATGTTCTAAAGGTCGCCACCTTTCAAGGTGGCCATTGGTTTACAACCGCTTTGAGCGGTCCACGGTTTACCATGCCTCCGGTTTTACCGGAGGTATCTGACTCTGCCACAGCAACCGTCTGACAGCTTAAGCTTGCTTCGGAGGCTGCGGTTACGCCTGGGTTTTTGCAGGGTAGTCAAATGCAAGATGGAACCCGGGGCTTAGTTGTAGGCGAACTAATTATATCAGCAGATTAGCAAGACAATCAGTCTCCTAAGTAAAAGTTTCAAAGCAGCTACATCCCATTTTATTACATTTATTGTGCCGATCAATGTGTACCAAGGAATACCGGCTGCATTTCAGGGAGCCTTTTGGGGGATGGAAGAATTCGCGGGCAGGAATGACCGAAGTGCAACGATGATGAGGAGGATAATAATGAGGCAGGAAAATAGATCTTGGCGCGGGACCTCGGCGAATTATGCAGTGAAAACTTTGGCGTCGCTTTTGTTCGTTGTCGGCTGCATTCTTGTGAGTTTGTCTTCACATTCCTGGGCCGCGACCCTTACCTTAGGCGAGACCCAGACCGGTTCGATTGGTATAGCGGGACAGGCGAACAGTTACACTTTCAGCGGCATTGCCGGCGAGGTCGTCGATTTTACCGCTGTCACCACAAGCGGCAGCATCAGCCCCAAGCTCCAGCTTTACAGCCCCACTGGAACGCTGCTCAGCCAAGTCTGGCCCAATTACCCAAACTACTGCACTACTGGTTCTACAATAGAGATGAATACATTCATGCTTCCGACGAACGGCACCTACACCTTGGATGTCAGTGACTGCTCAGCCACCAACACCGGCGCCTACACGCTTTACGGGCAGAGCACTAACGACCCAGTTGAGGCCGGGCTTCTTCCATTTGCTTCGGTACAGACCGGTGCGATCGGTTCGCAGGCACAGAGCAATACCTACACCTTCACCGCTAATGCCAACGACACAATCGACTTTACCATGGTTACTACAAGTGGCAGCTTAAGCCCGAAGATCCGGCTTTACAACCCAAGCGGAACCCTGCTCAGCCAAGTCTGGCCCAATTACCCAAACTACTGCACCACTGCTTCTACAGTAGAGATGAATACGGTCCAGCTTCCAGCGAGCGGCGTTTATACCGTGCTCGTCGGCGACTGCTCAGACACCAACACAGGTGACTACGACATTTACACGCAACTCACGGACAATCCGTCCGGGACTGCGCCACTCCTCTTCGGCCCTGTACAGACCGGTCTGATCGGTTCGCAGGCACAGAGCAACACCTACACCTTCAGCGCCAATGCCAAGGACGAAATCGACTTTACCATGGTCACTACAAACGGCAAGCTAAGCCCGAAGATCCGGCTTTACAACCCAAGCGGAACCCTGCTCAGCCAAGTCTGGCCCAATTACCCAAACTACTGCACCACTGCTTCTACAGTAGAGATGGATACGGTCCAGCTTCCGACGAGCGGCGACTATACAGTGCTCCTCGGCGACTGCTCAGACACCAACACCGGCAACTACGACATTTACTCGCAACTCACGGACAATCCATCCGGGGCTGCGACACTTCTCTTCGGCCCCACACAGACCGGACTGATCGGTTCGCCGGCACAGAGCAACAGCTACATTTTCAACGGCAGCGCCAACGAAGTAATAGACTTTACCATGGTGACTACAAGTGGCAGCTTAAGCCCGAAGATCCGGCTTTACAACCCAAGCGGAACCCTGCTCAGCCAAGTCTGGCCCAATTACCCAAACTACTGCACCACTGCTTCCACAGTAGAGATGAATACGGTCCAGCTTCCAGCGAGCGGCGACTATACAGTGCTCCTCGGCGACTGCTCAGACACGAACACCGGAAATTACGACGTTTACGCGCAGAGCACGAACGATCCATTCGGGCCTGCCCCAATTCTCTGGGGCCAGGTACAGACCGGCGCGATCGGTTCGCAGGCACAGAGCAACACCTACACCTTCAGCGGCAGCGCCAACAATTCAATCGATTTGACCATGGTCACCACAAGCGGCAGCTTAAGCCCGAAAATCCGGATTTACAACCCTGACGGAACGCTGCTCAGCCAAGCCTGGCCCAATTACCCAAACTACTGCACCACTGGTGCTACCCTGGAGATGAATTCGATTGCGCTTACGCAGAACGGCGACTATACTGTGCTCGTCGGCGACTGCTCCGACACCAACACCGGCAACTACAACCTCTCGTCTCAATGCTTCGGGACCTGCCCGGCCATGCCGGCAATCACTTGGCCAACGCCGTCGCCCATTGTCTACGGTACGCCTCTCAGCTCCACCCAGCTCAACGCCACTGCGAACGTACCGGGGTCTTTCGTATATTCGCCTGCCGCCGGCGCGGTGTTGAACGCGGGTCCGCAAGTCTTGTCGGCCATTTTCAGCCCGACCGATACCGCTGATTATTCCACCGCCAAGGATTACGTCCAATTGACGGTGAACACGGCCCCCACTTCGACCTCGGTGGCCTCCTCGCTTAACCCGTCCCCGTTGAACGCTTCCGTGACTTTCACCGCCACGGTTACTTCGAGCGGAGGCACGCCGAGCGGGACAGTGACCTTTCTGGACGGAACCACGACGCTTGGAACCGGCTCGCTGAACAGCGGGGGCACGGCCACGTATTCCACTTCCGCGTTGACGGCGCGAAGCCACTCGATCACCGCCGTTTATGCAGGCAGCACAAACTTTAGCGGGAGCACTTCAACGGCGCTGACTCAAATCGTTGGCGCGCTCTCCCCCACTTCGACCTCAGTGGCCTCCTCGCTAAACCCGTCCACCTTCGGCGCTTCCGTCACTTTCACCGCCACGGTTACCTCGAGCGCGGGCACGCCCGGCGGCACGGTGACCTTCATGGACGGAAGCACGACGCTTGGAACCGGCACGCTGAATAGCGGCGGCACGGCCACGTACACCACCTCCGCGTTGGCGGTCGCAAGCCACTCGATCAACGCCGTCTACGCAGGCTCCACAAACTTTAGCGGGAGCACTTCACCGGCGCTTTCCCAAACCGTTAACCCGGGCCCCACTACAACGTCCCTCGCCTCCTCGCTAAACCCGTCCACTTTCGGCGCTTCCGTCACTTTCACCGCCACGGTGACCTCGAGCGCGGGCACGCCCGGCGGCACGGTGACCTTCATGGATGGAACCACGACGCTTGGAACCGGCACGCTAAATAGCGGCGGCACGGCGACGTACGCCACCTCCGCGTTGACGGGCGGAAGCCACTCGATCACCGCCGTCTACGCAGGAAACTCAACCTACAGCGCCAGCGCCTCGCCGGTGGTGACCCAAATCGTCAACCCGGCCTCCACTTCGACCTCGCTAACCTCCTCTCTGAACCCGTCCACTTTCGGCGCTTCCGTCACTTTCACCGCCACAGTTACGTCGAGCGCAGGCACACCTTCTGGTACCGTGACCTTTGAGGACGGATCTACGACGCTTGGAACCGGCACGCTAAGTAGCGGCGGCACGGTGACGTACGCCACCTCCGCGTTAACGGGCGGAAGCCACTCGATTACCGCTGTTTATGCAGGCTCCACAAACTTTAGCGGGAGCACTTCACCGGCGCTTTCCCAAACCATTAACTCGCCCCCGAACCCCGTATCGTTTGGTCCGCAGGTCGGAGGGGATGTAGGCAGCACCGTTCAGGTCCCTGTCAACATCGGAGCGCTTAACGGCCTGGAAGCTGTTGACATCACGATCACATTTGACTCTACTGTCTTGAGCGCACAGCCGGCAACCCTTGGGTCCATTGTTCCATCAGGGGCTCTGATAGAATCCAACACAACCACTCCCGGCCAGATCATCATCGAGATGGCTTCCGCCACGGGGATAACGGGACCCGGGCAGTTGGTGGTGTTGAATTTTAATGTTGTCAGCGGCAGCCCCTGTCAAACCACGGCGCTGACATTCCAGAACGTCTCTTTTAATGACGGCCAGATCCCGGCGAATCCAGTAAACGGTTCCATCACCATTCTCCCATGCCTCCAGATCTCGGGGGGATGCTCTTACTACAGTAATTCCGACCCCGTGCAGGGCGTCGTCCTGACGCTCAGCGGAGGCGACCTTACCGCCCCAATCACCACAACCTGCGATGCAAGTGGGAACTACATCTTCTCAGACGTTCAGTCTGCTTCAAATTATCGCCTGACCGCATCGTATTCAAACGATCCCTCCGGCGTTATCACTGTCATGGATGCGGTCACGGTCTTGAAATATGCGGCGAAGTTGATCACCTTGGACCATGATCAACTGGTAGCCGGCGACACGAACGGCGACGGCAAGGTTGACGCCATGGACGCCGTGAATATCCTCAAATATGTGGTCGGGTTGATCCAGACATTTCCGGTGGGCAACGCCTGGGCGTTCGATCCGGCGCCACCGATGAAATTCGGCGTGACCAACGCGAGTGTAACTGGGAGTTTTGCAGGCATCATGAAAGGAGACGTGAACGGGGCTTGGAGCCCATCGGCGACGCAGAGCTCTCCCGCCCTTGAGAGAAAGCGCTCTTCGGTTGTTGAAAGAAGCGAGGACGAGGCGCCCGTAACCCTGGCGTTGCCGGCCGCGGCATACGGATCCCCGGGAAGCATTGTTCAGATCCCCGTCACCATCGGAGAGGTTAGCGACCTTGAGGGGGTCGAGATCGCCGTCCAGTTTGACCCGACGGTTCTTAGCGCACAGAAGGCGGTCGCCGGAAGCATCGTTCCCAAAGGCGCGGCGGTGGTGGCCAACACAAAAACAAACACTCCCGGTCAGATCATCGTCGCGATGGCTTCCGCCACGGGGATAACGGGACCTGGGCAATTGCTGCTGCTCGATTTTGAGGTCATCGGCAATATCGGACAATCAACTGCGCTCACGTTTCAGAACGTTTCTCTAAATGCCGGCCAAATCTCGGCGACTCCAACCGATGGGGCTTTTACAGTCGCCGTAAAGCCGGGCGCACCGACGGGCGTAACGGCGACAGCAGGCAGCGGCGAGGCAACGGTTAGCTTCGGACCCCCGATTTCAGACGGTGGGAGCGCTATAACCGGCTATACGGTTATCTCACACCCGGGTAACATCCAAACCCATGTAACTCCGGGAGCAGGATCGGAAAACTCCGTAGTTGTACAAAAACTGAAGAACGGCACTCCGTATACATTCACTGTGACAGCGACAAACGTGATGGGGACCGGTCCGGCATCAAGTGCTTCAAATAAGGTTACCCCAGGCACAGTGCCAGGCCAACCGGGAGATGTGAAGGCAACAGCGGGCAGTATCAAAGGGACGGTCAAAGTTGCCTTTAAGCCGCCGGCTTCAAACGGAGGCAGCGCAATTACCGTTTACACCGTGACGTCTCCACAGGACAGCAGCCTTTCTAAAACTGGGAAAGCCAGCCCGATAACAATAACGGGATTGACAAGTGGAAATTCCTACCAGTTTGCGGTAACTGCGGCAAACGATGTTGGGCCGGGGGCGGCTTCAAACCTCTCCAACGCCGTTATTCCCAAATAGTTTGGTCTTCTTCGCACCAGGCAGCGGGAGAGAGAAGCAGGTTCCATGCTTCGCTTTCCGCTGCCTGTTTCCTATGGGGCCTATTAAAGAGATCCTACAAAGATCTCTATAATCTCACGCTGCTTTAGGGGATGCTGTCCAGCCCACAGCTTTCCGGGTTTAGGACGGAATGGATTCAACACATCCATAGAGGGTACGCAAATGAGAATAGAAAAGAGATTTGCGCCTGGGCTGGTTATCGGCATTTCGGTCTTCATCAGCATCATGGCTGGCCTGCTTACGAAACCATCTGCTTCGCAGGCGGCGGTTGCGGAATCCATCGTGTACAACTTCAACGGCGGAAGCGATGGAGCTAATCCTAACGGCTCCCTCACGCTATCGGGGTCCACCCTTTACGGTATGACCAGCTCGGGAGGTACCAACGGTTACGGCACGATTTTCCAGATAAACACGGACAACACCGGTTATCAGATCCTTCACAACTTCAGCGGTGGAAACGATGGAGCTAATCCTAGCGGCTCCCTCACGCTATCGGGATCCACGCTCTACGGCATGACCAGTGGGGGAGGTGCCAGCGGCAACGGCACGATTTTCCAGATAAACACTGGCGGTGCTGGCTACCAGGTTCTGTACAACTTCGGCAGTGTTGCCAACGATGGAAGTTATCCTAACGGCTCCCTCACACTCTCTGGGTCCATGCTATACGGTATGACCAGCTCTGGAGGTGCTAACGGCTACGGCACGATTTTCCAGATAAACACGTACAGCTTCGGGTATCAGATCCTTTACAACTTCAGCGGTGGAAGCGATGGGGCTAATCCTAGCGGCTCCCTCACGCTATCGGGATCCACGCTCTACGGCATGACCTGTGGGGGAGACGCCAACGACTACGGCACGATTTTCCAGATAAACACTGGCGGTGCTGGCTACCAGGTTCTGTACAACTTCGGCAGTGTTGCAAACGATGGAAGTTATCCTAACGGCTCCCTCACACTGTCTGGGTCCATGCTATACGGTATGACCAGCTCTGGAGGTGCCAACGGCTACGGCACGATTTTCCAGATAAACACGGACACCTCCGGGTACCAGATCCTTCACAACTTCAGCGGTGGAAGCGATGGAGCTAATCCTAACGGCTCCCTCACGTTCTCGTGGTCCACGCTCTACGGCATGACCAGTGGGGGAGACGCCAACGACTACGGCACGATTTTCCAGATAAACACGGACAACACCGGTTATCAGGTCCTTTACAGGTTCGGCAACGGAAGCGATGGAACTAATCCTTGGGATGACCTCACCCTGTCTGGGACCACCCTTTACGGGATGACCAATCAGGGAGGCGCCAGCGGCAATGGCACGATTTTCTCCCTGACCGGGGCTGTATCTACGGCATCGACGGTGCCCGGAGCGCCTACAGGGGTAACGGCAAAAGCCAGCAATGCTCAGGCAACGGTTAGCTTCACCCCCCCCGCTTCAAACGGTGGAAGCGCCATAACGGGCTACACTGTGACTTCTAACCCCTCGGGCGGTGTCGACATCAACGCTGGAACAACTTCTACCACTCACACAATAGACGGACTTACAAACGGCAAAATCTATACGTTCACGGTCACTGCAACAAACTCCGTGGGGACAGGATCGGCATCATCTCCCTCCAATTCAGTGAAACCAACAGCGAAGATCGCCCAGAAGCCAAATGTCACAATTCTTGGACCCAAGCGAAAGGCAACAGTGGTTGAAGATACGGTAGTGGTAAATGGTACTGCGAGCGACAAGAATGGCATTGCCTCAGTATGGTGGTGTGTTAACGGCGGCATTTGGCAGGAGGCTTCCGGAACAACGACTTGGACGGCAACCGTGCCGCTGATCCCGGGCGCCAATACAGTAGAGGTCTACTCTCAAGATCCAACCGGTAATGTCTCGGCCATAGGGTCTCTTTCTCTCATTTGCCTGGAAGGCTTGCTGTACTCTTACTGGCCAATGAACGACGGTGATGTAAAATACTACAACGGACCGTTAGGTGAAAGCTCTATTAGTTTCTCCGAGATCGGAACGGATGAGTATGAGATGGACCTACAGAATGTTGATGGTTCTGGAGGTTCGGGCATTCTCTATTACGATTACGGAGAGGACAGGACCCAATTGTTATTATCGGGCGGTGAGGTTTCCTTGGGTTCAGCGTTAGATGGTGCCCTTCAGTCCAAACCGCGTATTCGCCCCAATGTGTGGCACAGTGGATTAACGTTCGAGATAGTGCCGCCCGTCGTAGAACTTGATGCGAACATTCTTCAGAATTGCGGGAGTCGCAACTCCGCCGCCAAAATGTCAATCGAAAGCCTGACGGTTCCCATGAACTTAACCACTTCGGTAAAGAACCTAACAAATGTAACGGTGCCGGCTGGGACCTATCGAAATTGCAAGCTGGTTACTGAAACTATCCATGCAAGCATTCCTGGCCAAGGGACCGTGACTGTTTCAGCGGATACCTATGTATTGGCGCCTGGCGTGGGACCGATCAAAATGGGCGTTTGTCGAATTGCCGGCACAAGCGTCCAACAAATTGGGTGGCAGGAATTGGTGAGTTACACTGAAGCCGGTATGGACACCAGCATTCTTGACTCCAGTATGGTCAAGAGTTCGACTGTGGGACCGAATGAGTCGCCGGTTGAGAAAACTATGATCGAAATGGTGGGGGAGAACTTGCCGGATCTCGAATCTGAGACCAAGTCTGCCACGCTGGAGTTTACAGCATTTGAAGACGGAACAAACGAGCTGGTGCTGAGAGGAGCGCAGGGGTGTGGCTATGTGATCGAAGAAATTACAAAACATGAAGAAGGTAAAGGAAAATGGATACCCTTCTGGATGGGTGTTTTATCTGAGGATCACATTTCTTTCCCGATTGCTCACACCGCTTCAGGCTCCGTTTTTCGTGTGCGGGAACGGGAAGAATGATAAGTGAAACATAGATCTAACTAGGCAAAGGGTTTCAGCCCCTTACCAGTTGCGAGGATGTTGTTTTCGTCCGAGGATTTGGCGCTCTCCCATAGTAAGATGTTTGTCTAAGGAGGCAGTCGGGCAGAAGGGCAAAATGAAAGCTTATATTACTCTGCCGCAGTACGTAATAGGTCCTTGAAACAGCTGCCAGCTCAGGTTCAGAGGCAGTCCATATTCCTTGCCAATGTGGAGAACCCTGCTCAGACCGAGGTGCATAACGACAATGAAATAGACGATTGTACGAGTCGCGAAGCGCATTCGTGTAATCGATATCATGAGCTAAGGCCAGGGAATAAGTGGAGTCGTCGTTCTTTGGCTATGGGGATTCAAAGGATAGTGCAGGAGGATATATGGCACTGATTGTGTTCAAGGGGAAAGGATAATTGAGGCAGGTGAGCGGAGAAATCGGGATAGGAGCAGAGAGCCGGGTGAGGTGTCGTCAGTGAAAGGAAAGTGGTTGGATTTCGAGACGCAGGTGTCTGTATGGCTCTGCGAGGAGCGGCTTGGAGTGGTATTTTAGAGTTTAATGTGATGCTACGGCAGATCATGATGAATTCCATATTGGAGGTGATAGTGAATGCTGAGTGCTGCTGAGTTTGAATCGGACAAGCATTCCTTTGCCGCATTGTGGGCAGAGGGTGGGGTTGATACCGGTAAGATCTTCCATCATCTCCTGCCATGTTTTGCTCTCTTTGGAAATATCGGTCCTTTCAGGAGGGACCTCACCGGGTGCGGGTCCCTGGTTAATGATAAGAGTCCGTGCACTCTCAAGCTTTGTCTTGGCATTGCAAGGGGCCATGAGGCCGAAGTGTCTGATTTTGACAAACCTGGGCGGAAGAATGTGCAGGAGAAACCGGCGGATGAACTCCTGAGCATGGATAGTGACGGATCTGTGCCGGCCGGGGTTGCGGTTGTCTCTGGCCCGGAAAGTCACCAAATGGTCGTCAAGGCTTAGCAGGCGATGATTGGAGATGGCCACCCGATGCGTATAACGGCTTAGGTAGTCGTAAGCTTTCTTTGAGCCGTGGAAGAGTCCCTTGCAGTAGACCACCCACTTCTTCCTTTTGAGTTTCCTTGTGAACCGGGCAAACTGGGCTTTGCCTTCCAGACAAGGAGCATTCCCCTTAAGCCTTCCCTCCTGGTATACCTTTTCCAGAGCCTGCGCAAACTTGGCCCGGATGATCTTGGATAGCGCCCTTACAGGAAGGAGGAATCCGTTTGTGGCACTGATCCACTTGCTTCCATCCGTGCTCAGGCCGCCTCCGGTTGCAACGATGTGCAGATGAGGATGGAAGTTTAAGTCCTGGTCCCACGTGTGCAGGACTGCCGTAAAGCCAACCTGGGCACGAAGACGCTCATAGCCGAGGGAAAACTCGAGAAGAGCCCGTGAGGCGCTCTCGAAGAGCAGATTAAATACAATCTTGCGGTTGAAAAGAGCCAATGCAATTACCTCATGAGGAAGCGTGACGACCATGTGGAAATAGCGTGTTGGAAGGAGCCGCTCTGTCCTCTCATTAAGCCATTTGGCCTGTTTGAGGCTCTGACACTTCGGGCAGTGGCGGTTGCGGCATGAGTTGTAGGAGATGGCCGTATAGCCGCAGCCCTCTTGGGTGCAAGAGTCCACATGGCCTCCCAGATGAGCGGTGCGGCAAGCCTCGATATCTTCCATGGCCTTTTGCTGCTGTGGGCCGAGATGGTGCGTTTGCCTGTAGTCTTCACCATGGCGGTGGAAAATGCCGGCAACTTCAAGGGAGGGCTTTTCCATGATCCACCTCCTTTGTCAGGAGGATGGCTGGATCATATCGAGAGGACTTACCAGTTTACCGACAAGCCGGTCGGTGATGTGGGTGTAGCGCAGAGTGGTTTTTATGGAACTGTGGCCAAGGAGGACCTGCAGGACGCGGATATCGGTTCCAGCCTCCATCAGGTGTGTTGCAAAACAGTGACGGAAGGTGTGCATGGTGATTTTTTTGGAGAAGGCGGCCTTGCCAATGATTTTTCTCAAGACGAGGCTTACGGTGTGCCGGGAGAGGTGGGAGCCCGGTTTTTGTCCGGGGAAAAGGTATTCTCCCTTGGGGCGTTCCGCCTTGTAGTACTCGCGCAGGAGCGCCAGGAGGCTTTCCCCAAGGAACACATAGCGGTCCTTCTGCCCTTTTCCGGAACGGACGTGGATGGACATCCTAGTGGAATCGATATCCGAGATACGCAGGGCACAGACCTCGGAGATTCTCAGACCTGCCGCATAGGCCGTCGCGATGATGGCTCTGTATTTGACCGAGCGAACCTTTTCAAAGACGCTCAGGACCTCTTGAGGACTCAGAATAACCGGAAGCTTAATGGGTCGCTTCGGATGGGAGATATCCTTTACAACCTCTGGCCGCTTGAGGGTAACGGTGTAGAGAAATTTGATTGCACTGACGTAGGTGCCCTGAGTGAAGGGAGAGGCTTTCTGGTCCCGAACAATATGGAGGAGAAACTCTCGGATCTCTTGCTCCCCCATCTCGTCCGGTGACCTCATGAAGTGCTTTACAAAATGGCCTGCACACCTGAGATACATCTCCCGAGTATGACGGCTGTAAGCCTTTAGAATCAGGTCCTCCTGCATCCTGTCGCGCAGCTTTCCCATGGCTTTCTCCTTCTCTGATGGGTTTTGTCCACTCAAGGAGAAAGCTAAACGCAACTGCCTGAGTATACGAGACAAAGAATGAAGGGTTTTGATAAACGACGGGGGAAGACGGGGAAAACGCTCACAGGATCAACAGCGCGGATTAATCGCAAGACTGCACACGCGAAGCGTTTAGTTCATGATACTAATATGTTAATCAGGTAACCGGCCCTCTCCATAACGCCACAGAGGAGAGTGCGCCGCAGGCGCACGAAAGGAGGCTCAAAAAATGAGCTGAATTTGTCGTGCATAAGCTGCACGGGAGATGAAGGAAGGCCCTTCGAAGTCGGCTTCCAGGAGCAGGCTTCAAA
>JBEKPW010000020.1:0-62610 GCA_049520315.1 Syntrophobacteraceae bacterium | reverse complement strand
CCATTCGGGAACTCTGATCTTCTGAAAAAGATACCAGGTAGTGCCACAGCGTATTAGCGCAGTCGTATGTCACTGAAATTACATTATTATTTTTGTGGCACTGTTAAACTTCAGTTTAAAGTAATCTGCTTCCTCCCGGCTAGGCGCACCAGTTACCGCTACTGAGACTGCTCGCACGCCGACGATACGCCCAGAGGCATGCTAATCGCCTGCCCAAGTTCCTCATCGCCAAGAAGAGCTGCTTCCTTCATCTTTTGCAGGAAGCGGTTTCGAGCATCCAGGGCCTTTTCGGGGTGGCACGCTGGATCATAGCTCCTGGGTGATCGTATCATTGCCATGAGGAGCGCAACCTGTGAGTGTGACAGATTGTCCAGCTTTTCTTCGAATAAGTTCCGTGCAGCCGCTTCCCATCCAGACCAACGAGCCATAGGTATCGACCGCTTGATCGGCTGTCCAATGTCTAGAAATCCAGGTTGAAACAGCAGCTTCTCGAAGCTGAAACTTGAGATTTTTCTCATGGGGAAGCCTCCCCTCCTGTTGGAGCCTTCCTATATGGATTCTCGCTATTTGTGAGAGCAGTAGCTCATCGGGCCGATTCTGTGGAAAGAACAACGAGATTATAAATGGGAACAAAGGATGCAAATCATGTTTTCGGTTTGCACCACATCCGAGCCATAGAGCATCACGTACTTGTGAGGGTATCGGTTCAGCGCTTACAGTCGGCAATTGATTGGGAAGTAATATCCGATAGTAACCTTCAAGACCTACTAAAACGAAAAGAAGGATTACGATCACCCCATATGCAGTAAACCGTAGAACCCGCTTGGTCATTATCTCCCCTTCGGAGCAAACAACAAGCTGTCCAGTTTCGCCCGCTGTTTTTTTTGCTCGCCGGCCTCGTGCCGCATGCGGCACGAGGCCGGCGAGGTCAGTTGTGGTTGCGCCCCGGTATGACGCAATCATCTCCATCGGCATTCTTCGGCGAAGTGGCGCGAGTAGCCGCTTCCGCCTTCGCCCATGCGTATCTGAATGGAGGAACCGCGTACGGACTCGGTTCGGTGGAAATGCCTGGAGAAATCGGGGGCGCAGCCGTATTTCGTTACTGACGTTCAAAAACCCCACTCCTTCAGCCTCTTGAGCATCGGATAATTTGTGAGGTCGTGGTGGATGGGGGTTACGGAAATGTATCCCATCGAGAGGGCACAGGAGTCTGAGTCGGGGTCTACGTCCTGCTGGACAGATTCGTTTGTGAGCCAGTAATAGACGTGATTTCGCGGATCTATCCGGCGGTCGTATTTTTCCAGGCACTTGAGATTGCCCTGCCTGGTTACGCGTACTCCGCAAACCTTGTCCGCCGGCAGGTCCGGGACGTTGACATTGAGGCATACGCCGGGGGGCAGCCCCTCTTTTCCAACCATAGCGACCAGTTTTGGGATGAATTCTGTTGCGGCGCTGAAACTGGCCGGCGCAAAAGAATCGATTGAGACCGCAATCGACGGGATGCCGAGAACGGCCGCTTCGGTCGCCGCTGAAACAGTGCCCGAATAGATTACGTTTACTCCCACGTTCGCTCCGAGGTTGATTCCTGATACGACAATCCCCGGGGGCGAGTCCATCAGTTCGCTTATCGCGATTTTTACACAGTCGGCGGGCGTCCCCTTCAGGGCATACCCAAAAAAATTGCCGTTTCGGTTTACCGTGTTGACGCGCAGAGGATCGAGCCAGGTAATCGCATGCCCCACGGCGCTCTGTTCTGTTTCCGGAGCGACTATGGTTACTTCGTGTTCCACGGACAACGCCAGGAAGAGCACCTCTATTCCTTTCGAGAAAACTCCATCGTCGTTAGTCAGAAGAATCTTCATAATTCTCAAGTTCCGCCTTCGTTTTGAGTGCGTTTTTGGCAGATTCGATGCCGAGTTCCAGGGCTTTCATGTTGAAATCTTCGGTCCCGCGGGGAATCAAGCTCATCACCGCCGCTTCAAGGCTGCTCAGTGAGACGGCCCCCGAAAGCGTGGCAAGGGCGCCAAGGGCTATAATATTGGCCCCTATTTCTTTTCCCAGCTTTTCGCGGGCTATCTTCGTAAAGGGAATCGCTGTGGCCCGTGTGGTGGGAAGCTGCCCTACGAATGTCGAATCAACTATGAGCATTCCTGTCGGTTTGAGGTCGAAAAAATAAGCGTCGCATGATTTCTGGTTCATGGCCAGCAGCAGGTCAGGTTTTATGGCCTTGGGATAGTCGATTTCCCGGTCGCTTATCACCACTTCGGCCTTGCTTGCCCCTCCACGAGCCTCCGGGCCGTAGCTCTGGGTTTGGCAGACGTACTTCCCCTCATGTATTCCGGCCGCCTCGGCGAGGATGATTCCAGCGAAAATCAGACCCTGCCCACCGGAGCCGCTCAGGCGTATCTCATATCTTGACATTGGGTCTCTCCAACCTTGCGAGGATTCAAAGCTCTACCTTCCCTGCACCATGGCCCGGGCAGCCTCTCGCACCTTGTCGTATTCCTGGGTATAAACGGGCAGGTCCCGGTCGGCCAGAATACCGATAGTGAATTTTCCCCGGAGCTGCTCTTGCGTCATCTCTTTGGCTTTTTCCACCCGAACGGCGGCTTCCTTCTGCCAGCGCAACATTTCCACCGCTCCGCCCATGCGGTTTCTTCTTCCGTACTGGGTATGGCAGTGGCTGACCACCTCAACCACTGCGAACCCCCGCTTGAGGATCGCCTTACCTATCAGTTCATCGAGCATCGAAGCATGAAAGACCGTGCCCCTTGAAACCATGCCGGCCCCCGCCGTGACGGCCAGCTCGGCAATCGAAAAGGCATGTTCGATGTTTCCGTAAAGCGCAGTGGTAGCGAGCGCTCCGTATGGGGTTGTCGGAGAATACTGCCCGCCGGTCATTCCGTAGATATTGTTGTTTACTACGATGGCGGTAAGGTCGAGATTGCGGCGAGCGGCATGAATGAAGTGATTGCCGCCGATTGCCGTGGCGTCCCCGTCGCCCATTATCACAATCACGTTGAGCCCCGGGTTGCCGAGCTTTATGCCGGTTGCGAATGTGAGAGCGCGCCCATGTGTCGTGTGCAGGGTGTTGAAATCGACATAGACGGAGATCCTTCCCGAACAACCGATTCCAGAGACTATGACGATTTCGTCTTTTTCCAGCCCGGTTCTATCGATTGCCCGAATAAGGGAGCCGAGCAGGATACCGTTTCCGCATCCAGGGCACCAGACGTGCGGGAATTTTTTGTCGTGCCGCAGATATTTATGGACCAGCCTGGTAACTTCAGCCATTGCTCCTAAGCCCAGTTTTTAGTTTTGAGTTGTTAGTTGTTACCCCCAAGAAGAGTTTTTAGTTCGGTTAGGGATGTCCCGGCACTGCGCATCACTCCCCAACTCAAAACTAAAAACTCATCACTACATCCTGGTCAGCCGGGTCAGGATTTCTCCCGGGGTTATCAGATTGCCGTCCACTCGGTTCAGGGTCTCGACCCGGGTCGCTCCCTGGCTTACTCTCTTGACCTCTCGAGACATCTGCCCCATGTTGAGTTCGGGGACGAGCGCCACCCTGGCTCGCCGAAGCACCGGTTCGACCGCCTGTCTGGGAAAGGGCCAGAGAGTGATGAGTTGGATAAGCCCGGCTTTCACCCCACTCTCGCGAGCCTCCCTTACCGCCCGGCGCGCAGAACGCGCCACGGAACCATATGCGATCACCAATACCTCCGCGTCCTCTGTCATTTCTTCCTCTATTTGCCCAATATCGAGGAGGTGCTGAGTGATCTTTCTGAAAAGGCGGTTCAAAAACGCGGTGATCTCGTCCTGGCGCTCGGTCGGAAATCCACGCACATCGTGAATCAGCCCGGTAACATGATACCGGTAACCGTCGCCGAATACGCTCATTGGCGGGACCCCGCGACTGTTATCCTCGTAAGGTATGTACCAATCGGGAGGCATATTCGGCCTTATACGGTCGATCACCTCTGCCTCTTCGGGACGGGGCAGGTAGATTTTTTCACGCGTGTGCGCGACAACCTCATCGGCCAGCAGGATTACCGGGGTGCGGTATTTTTCCGACAGGTTGAATGCACGCACTGTAGTGGTGAAGCAATCCTGGGTCGTGGATGCTGCCAGAACGATTATCGGGTGGTCTCCGTGAGTTCCCCACCGCGCCTGCATCACGTCGCCCTGGCTGACTCTGGTGGGCAGTCCGGTGCTTGGACCTCCGCGCATCACGTTAACGATTACGCACGGAACCTCGGCCGCGCAGGCAAAACCGAGGTTCTCCTGCATCAAGGAAAAGCCCGGACCGCTCGTGGCGGTCATCGACTTCACCCCGGCAAGGGAGGCCCCGATAACAGCGCCCAGGCTTGCTATCTCATCCTCCATCTGGATGAAAGCGCCATCGACAGCGGGCAGCCTGTATGACATCACTTCGCTGATTTCGGTGGCCGGCGTAATGGGGTATCCGGCAAAGAAACGGCAGCCCGCGGCCAGTGCACCCTCGACTATGGCCTCGTTGCCCTGGAGAAGAAGCTGGCGTCCAGCAGGTCTTTTTGCAGCCAAACCGGGTCCCCCTTTATTGATCGAAACAGAATCATGCGCTCGGACCAGGCGTTAATCTCCAAATAATGGGCGAAGGGCTGATAGAGTGCATGCCCAAGCACCTTAAGCCAGGTTCATACATCCTCGGTCCCGGCCTTTTCATTTCTTTGGTGCACGCTTATGGCAAAATCCGGGCAGTGCAGTTCGCACCACCCGCACCCGGTGCACCGGTCTGAATCAACCTTGGTCGGAGCGCCATCATCGTCGAGCTTGATGCATTCTCGAGGGCAAAACGCAGCACAGATGCCGCAGGACTTGCACCAATCGCGAAAGATATCTATCTCGAAGCGCTTGCCGTTCTTTGGTTTCGCAGTTCCAGCCGCGCCCCGCTTTCCTTTTTCGGACTGGTTCGTGTCCCCGCTCTTGCGCCGCAGGGCCGTTTTAGCCTTCTGTTGATTGTTTTCCATATTGCCCTCGAAATATAAATACTTGCCAGGCAATATTTATAAACGAAAATCGCTTTTTTGAACAGGGGGCAAAGTCTGGGACCGCCATTCAAATTTATGTTCGGGAACGCCGGGTGGAAGGTTTTATGTTGAATGATTTCAGAAGATAGATATGAATTCAGAGTATGTTATTTGACTTTCTTTTTTGGAATCTCTATTTTACGTGCAGTTGTAAGGGGCCCCTTGCTTAGCACTCTATCCCGGCCCAGGTTAGGAAAGTCAAATTCCGATTTGGGGATTTTGACATCCGATCTCAGAACCGGTCAGGCATCTGATTTTCGACCTCCCATGTTCAATATCCGCTTACGAGAAAGGGCAAGAGATGAAAAGTACTAAAAGGTATTTGGTGATCATTGCCGCAATCCTTCTGCTTGCTTCCTGCGCTTCCGGCCCACAGTTTCTTCAGCTAAAAACACTATCGGAGGGCGAGGCGAGGCTTACGGATATCCAGATGCCGGAATATGTGCGCGAAGATCTGCCTTATGACGTAATTCTGTCAATCGATTCCAAGGGAACTCAAGAGATCAGGAGGGTTTGCTTCCGGTGGGTGACCGCTGAGATTTCCTCCTATTCGCCATCTCTTTACTGCTATGCGATGAGCGGAACTTTTGGTACGGGCGGTCCGTGCTCCCCGTGGACATCATCACCAGGCCCCGGTTCCTCTTCGTTTTGCTACGAAACCTCAGACATCAAGACGGACGTCCCGGGGAGGGTGATTGTCAGAATCAGGCCGACCGATCTCAAGGCAAGCTACAACATGCTCGAAGGCCAGGTTGAGTATTTTTCAAATGGAGAGGTACACATGACCAATGCGATCAGGACACCTGTGACCGTTGACATGCAGTGAAGAAGGTAAGACGGAAGAACGGACTTTGATCTCTTACATCTGATCTCCGATCTCCGTCACTCGCAGGTCTTTTTCCAACTCCCTCCAATCCCATGGGAGACAGCTTCTCTCTTTTAACGCCGGCCAGGGCCAATCGCAGGGAAGCGGGGACTCGAACCGGAGTTTTTCGCCTCGCACAGGGTGGTTGACTATAAGCTCTTTGGCAAAGAGCGCAATTTGTTTTTGCGGAAGTGGAGCGGGCGCGCCGTAACGCAAGTCTCCCGCAACCGGATGGCCCATGTGTGCGAACTGGACGCGTATCTGATGCCGGCGTCCGGTCTGGAGCTTTATTCGTACAAAAGTGCGGCCTTGCGCGAAATCCAGCACCGTAAACGAGAGTCTCGCCTCCTGAGCCCCTGTGGTTTTCCCGGACACCACCAGGCTCGACCGGTTTTCCCTCCTTTCGATGAAATGGACGAGGCTGCCGGATTTGTTCTTTAATTCTCCCTCCAATACCGCTAGATAATATTTTTCGGCAGTTCCCGTGCGGAATTGCTCGCTGATCCTTGCGGCGGCCTTTGAAGTGCGGCAGAAAATAACGACTCCGGCAACCGGTCTGTCAAGACGGTGAACCATACCGAGAAAAACCCGACCGGGCTTTTTGTAGACATCCTTGATCCAGAGCTTGCCAAGTTCGAGCAGTGAGATTTCTTCGGTCTCGTCGGCCTGAACCAGGAGACCGGCCGGCTTGTACACAACCAGCAGGTGATTGTCCCGGTAGAAGATCGGCCACGACGGATGAAAGAAGTAGTCGCCGTTCATTTCAGAAACAGTTTTTAGTTTTCAGTTTTTAGTTTTTAGGTAAACTCACCAACTGACAACTCAACAGCTCTTAACCAGCAACTAAAAACAACTAAGAACTCTTAAGGCCCGCAATGCCGCAACACAAACAAGGTGCTGAACCCGATGCCGGGCAACTTTCAAAAATTCTGCGCGCCTCGGGTATTTCTTTGTCGCCCGCCCAGACAGGGCAGCTATGGAAATATCACCAGTTGCTGAGGCAATACAACAAGGAACTGAACCTCACCAGGATACTCAATTTTCAGAGCATGGTCCGGAAGCTGTATATAGATTCGATCATGCCCGGCCGGATTATCGATTTGCCCTCGCCTCTCATGGACCTTGGCAGCGGCGCGGGGATGCCGGGA
The DNA here is from genome assembly GCA_049520315.1 of Syntrophobacteraceae bacterium. Classification (GTDB taxonomy): domain Bacteria; phylum Desulfobacterota; class Syntrophobacteria; order Syntrophobacterales; family Syntrophobacteraceae; genus SbD1. The sequence goes on along the minus strand of JBEKPW010000020.1, from coordinate 55,528 downwards.
ATACCTCTTAAAATCGCAAATCCACAAATAGAGATCATCCTGGCCGAAAGCAGGGGCAACCGGGTCCAATTCATCGAAACAGTCATAGGGGAATTGGGTCTCAAAAAGATAAGTATCCTGGGACGCAGCGTAAGCGCCTCAACCGAGGCGCCCGTAAAGGGCATAATAACCCGGGCAGTGGAAACGATTCGAAAGACTCTGGAAAGAACAGTCGGATCGCTTGCCAAAGGCGGATTGGCGATTTTTATGAAAGGTCCGGAATGCGAAGAGGAGATAGAAGAGGCGCTCGGTCGCTTTGGCCGCCGTTTCCGGCTAATCCGAGACCATCATTACAGCTTGCCGAATTCTTCCGACGAGCGCAGGCTCGTTGTATTCGAACGGCTGGATTCACCGCCATGGGCCAGAAAGGCTGAACTCGCAAAGGAAAACCTGGTGAGAATCATCGAGAGCGAAAACAATGAAACCTTCCGAAATCTGAAAAAGCTGCTTGCGCCTCGAGGCATACGCAAGCAGATGCAGGCGCTCGTTTTCGGACAAAAGCAGGTATCCGAAATGCTGGTCCGGTTCCCCGAAAAGTGCGTCGCGTGGATCAGCCGAGGAGACCGAAACCCGCCACCTGACGATTCGCCCCGGCGCATGATGTGGTATCAACTCGCCCCCCCTCTTTATGAAACCCTGGATCTTTTCGGGACTTCCTACCCGATAGTGCTCGTGAAAATCGAGGAAATCCCGAAGTGGACGCCGTCCGAAGGCCTTTCGGAAGGGTGTAGTCTCTTTGTCCCTTTTCAGGACCCGGAGAACGTAGGGGCCGTTATCCGGTCGGCCGTGGCGTTCGGCGCTGCCGCGATCATAATGCTGGCCGAAGCGGCCAACCCGTATCATCCAAAGTCAGTAAGGGCTTCGGGGGGAGCGGTCTTCAGGGCCAATCTGCTCGAAGGGCCTTCCATACAGGATTTGTCGCAGGACCTGCCGGTGGTGGCGCTTTCAAAGGAGGGCAAAGGGATTTCGGATTTCAAATTTCCTGCAAAGTTCGGGCTGCTTCCAGGGATTGAAGGGCCGGGGCTGCCGGACAGGTTCCGAAAGGCAGGAGTTTCCATTCCCGTTTCCAGGGAGGTGGAATCGCTCAACGCGGTAGTCGCCACCGCTGTCGCGCTGTTTGTGTGGGCCCAGACTCAGGACTGATTCGGCGCCATCAAGATTATCGTTACACGCCGGTTCACTTTCCTGCCCTCCTCGGTAGCGTTGGAGGCAACGGGCTTCGACTCCCCCCAACCCCGGGCCGTAACCCGTGAGGGCGCCACACCCTTGTCGACCAGGGCCTTCTTTATGGTCCATGCCTGCAATTCGGATAAGGCGAGGTTTTCCTCCTCAGAGCGAATGCAGTCTGTATAAACCTCCACTTTTATTTTCGTTTCCGGGTATTTTTTCACCACCTCGGCCACAGTGCCGATTTCCGCGTAGGTAGCCGGTTCAATCCGGTCGGAACTGGATTTAAAAAGCGTGTCGCACCCTATAGTTATGCAGATAAAGCTTTCGCGCCTCTCGATTTCAGTTCCGTCGAACGGTCCCAGGAATGATTGCAGTTCGACCTTTTGCATGTCCAGATAATCAAGCTTGGACGCTGCGGGAGCGCTCAGTTTGCTCAGGTTTGTCGTGCCGCCGCATGCAGCCAGGATAAGAGAGCAGAAAATCGTCAAAAGGGGCCACCCCTGTCTCATGCCGTCCCCTTCCTTGAAATTTGAGACCTGAAAAATTCCTACTTTTACCTGTTCGAATAACAGAATCACACAGACAAGGCAAGCCCGGATAGAGGAAGCGGGATGCGAGAAGCAGGGAGCAGGAAGCGGGAAGCGGGAAGCGGAGAGCAGTGATGAACGATGAATGGAGAAGAGGAGCAAGGAGCGGGAAGCTTTTGCTCCTTGCTCCATGCTCAATCTTTTTGGATGAAATCACAAAAAAAGTGTTACCTTTGTCCTGGGATGTAATAATTTTGATTTCGCGCCTCCGCGTGAAACCCTCAGGGGCAAAAATGGCCGACAGACTCTACCGGGACTACAACTCTTATTTGCGGGAAACCTTCGGTTGCCGTGTTCAGAAGATTTCGCTCGATGCGGGCCTTGGCTGCCCGAACCGCGACGGGACCGTGGGGCGTGGCGGTTGCATATACTGCAACGAGAAGGGTTCCGGAACGGGGGCTGCGCGCTTTGCCGGCATCTCCGAACAGATCCGGATCGGTAAGGAAAGGCTCGCTGCAAAATACAAGGCAAAGAAATTCATGGCTTATTTCCAGTCATTTTCCAACACATATGCGCCTCTGCCCAAGCTGGCGGCCCTCTACGAGGAAGCCCTCACCGATCCCGATGTTGTGGGCCTCAACATAGGCACTCGCCCCGACTGCATTCCTGATGAAACCCTCGATTACCTGGCAGCGCTTGGCGAAAACAATCTCATATGGCTGGAATACGGCCTCCAGTCGGCAAAGGATCAGACCCTGGAGCGGATTCGCCGGGGGCACTCCGTGGCGTCTTTCATTGACGCCGTAAAACGCAGCCGTGCCAGAAAAATCCCCGTTTGCGCGCATGTAATACTCGGCCTTCCCGGCGAGAACACCGAAGATATGCTCCATACGGCAAGATTTCTCGCTCTCCAGGACGTCCAGGCCGTAAAAATACATCTGCTCTACGTGATCAAGGGAACGACCCTCGATGAGATGTACAGCTCCGGCGCGTACACGTGTCTTTCCCGCGAGGCTTATGCGGCCTCTGTCGGAGAATTTCTTGCGCTCCTGCCTCCGCACGTCATTATTCAGAGACTGACCGGAGATCCGCACCCCGAAGAGCTTGTGTCGCCGGTCTGGGCGCTCGATAAGCAACGCAGTCTTGAAGCTGTTCGGCACTATATGGACAAGAAAGGGCTGTATCAGGGAAAAAACTACGTCTAAAATCCCTTTTTCGTCGGTTCAATACTCTTTTATATTGAGACGGCATGCGACCCTTTGATCCAGTCTTGAGATTGGATGGGTATCAGTATGAAACAGAAAAGATTTGTTTGTCCACTTCGGACAAGCTGGGTACTGGCTGCGCTACATGGTTACGGACGATGAAATCATTATCCTCAAAATATGGCACGGACGGGAAAACAGGCCCCTTTAAGGTGTTTGGGCGCCCTCGGCTCTAGCCAAACGTACCAGCGGGAAATTCTCAGGCTTGGCGTTGTTGCGCGGGACTGCAAAGCAGGAAGACTGAATGAAGACTCAAATCCCCGATATCGAAAAAATGCGCACGCGGTTGCTCGAACTTATCCTGGAATATTCCTTCCAGTATTCGGAAACATCCGCATTCAAGCTGGCACACGGCGGGACGAGCCGGTTTTACTTTAACTGCAAGCGAGTCACTCTCGACCCGGAGGGCCAATACCTGATCGGAAACCTGGTTTTCGAGGCGCTCAGGGATCTCCAAATCAACGCCGTTGGGGGGCTCACCCTGGGGGCCGATCCCATTGCGAACGCAACCGCCTATAGTTCATGGCTGAGGGGCCGGCCCATTCAGTCATTCATTGTAAGAAAAACCGGCAAAGACCACGGAATAATCGCCGCGATAGAAGGAAAGGTAAAACCGGGAGATCGCGTCGCGGTAGTCGACGACGTGGTTACGACAGGCGGTTCGACGCTGCAGGCCATTTCAGCGTGCAGGGAGGCGGGACTCGAGATCGTTGGCGTCCTCACCCTCGTTGACCGGCAGGAAATGAACGGCCGAGAAAATATCGAAAAACAGGTCCCCAACTTCAAAGCCCTTATCACTCGCGACGAAGTAATGCGAATGTATAGAAGAGGGGTTTAGGCTGAAGGGGTTTAGGAACTGCCTAAAGGCCTTCCGCCTGTCTTTTGCTTCGGCCTGATTCAGGCTGAAGGGACTTAGGCAGGGATTAATAGTGCGAGATCATACGAGGCTTCATGCGTTTAAACTGGCCGATGATGTGGCGGTTTTGATCTATACGCTCACGGCCGGATTCCCCCGGGACGAGTTATATGGGTTGACTTCGCAAATGAGGAGGTCTGCGGTTTCTGTCCCATCGAACATTGTCGAAGGGTGTGCGCGTGAAAGTCTGACCGAGTACCTTCGTTTTCTCGAAATTGCTTTTGGCTCCTTGAAAGAACTGCATTATCAGTTCGACCTATCCAGACGGTTGAATTATTGTACTGAACTTGAGACTTCCGAATGTGAATCGAAAATTATTGAGGCCGAGAAAGTTCTAAACTCGTTAATGAGGTCTCTTCGAAATACCAAAGGGGTTTAGGGATTGAGGGGTTTAGGAACTGCCTAAAGGCCTTCAGCCTTTCTTTTGCTTCAGCCTAAGTCCCTTCAGCCTAAACCCCTAACTCAACTATCTTCGTTTTTTTCCCGCCCGGCTCTTTATATGGATTCAACAATGGTTATCTTTCAACAAAGAAAATCCCGGTTGGCTTCCTCAGATTGTCTGAGCCGGGGCAACCGGTAATTGTCAAAATAGAGGTCCGGGAGACTGATATGGCGAACAAATTTGAAAAAGACGAACCCAGGGTGACCTGTTCCCCGTTCGCCACTGGCGATATGGGCCAAAATCCTATGGATGAACAGGCCAGAAGAAGTTACGAGCAACAGTACTCGCAAACCTTCGGGAAATTCCTCTCGGATAAGGACGGGGGTGAAAGATTCTCGGAAGAAGAAAGGCTGAGGAGAGAACGCGCCAAGAAGGCGAACAGGATTTACAAGAAGGTCTGTGAAGATCTTCAAATGAATGCCTGCTTCTTCAACAATTTCGGAGAATGGAGTGAATACGTCGGAGGCAGGATCAGCGACGCTGAATTCCAAGGTTACGCAATAGCACGAGCGCGACAGATGAAGGCGGACCAGAACTGAGGGCATTATCCTGAATGGGAAAAAACCCGGCATAGTCCGGCTTGCATAGAAAAGGGGGGGCAATGTTTCCGATCACCTCCTGGCGAATGGGCCGTGTTTTGATAGAATACAAAACACGGCTCATTCCATTTTTGGAGGCAAGAATGCGATCGGAACGCAACGCGGGCTACTGGATCGAAAAGCTGAGTCTGGCCGAGCACCCGGAGGGGGGCTGCTTCGCCCCGGCTTTCCGCGCATCGGAGCAAATCGGCAGGGATGGCCTCCCGGAACGTTTCACCGGGAATCGTGCGATTGTGTCTTCAATTTACTATCTGCTCAAAAAGGGCCAGTTTTCCGCCTTCCACAGGCTGAAATCCGTTGAGATATGGAGCTTTTTCGAGGGAGACCCGCTTACGATCTACGTTATCGATCCACTCGGAGGTCTGATTGAAAAGAGGCTGGGGCGAAATTTCGAGAATGGTGAGTCTTTTCAGGCTGACATGGAAGCCGAGAGCTGGTTTGGCGCCGAACAGCAGGGCCCGGGAGAATTCACCCTGGTTGGATGCACGGTAGCGCCCGGTTTTGAGTACGAGGACATGGAGATTGCCGGGCGGGCGCAGTTGCTGGCGATGTATCCGCAACATCAGGAAATTATTGAAAAGTTGACAAGGGCATAAGAATGAGGGGTTTAGGCTGAAGGGAATTAGGAACTGCCTAAATGCCATCCGCCTGTCTTTTGCTTCGGCCTAATTAGGCTGAAGGGAATTGGGAAAGTTTTCCCCAAGCCTTTCAAAGCTAGTAGGTGATTGCAAATATTGGCGTGTGTCATGTCCCCATGGGCCACCCATCACATTCTTTTCGTTCATCCCGACGAGCTAATTGATAGAGAGTGGCTCCTGACATCGCGAGCCCACCGACCAGAGTACTCACACAGATTCAAAAGATAATTCAGGAAAAAAAAGACAGAGCTGCTCAAACCGTCCCGCCTTTCAATTCAACATGCATGGGGTCTGGCCCCTCTAATGTGTGACCACCCTTCGAAAGGGTGCTCCAGATCGCCTGTTTTGAAGGCTTAAAATGTGGTTTGACCCCCAAATAGCCTCTTTAACTGCGACTGTATCCGAGTATCCGGCTTCTCTGACCTCACCAAAAGCTGACTGTCCGATTTGACTCCGCGAGGCCGAGTCTCCGCGTGCCGCATTTTTCCGCTTCTGGTTGCCGTTTCTATTGCCACTTCTATTGCCGTTTCTGGTTGCCGTTTTGCACGTCCAAATCATCCCGCGGTATAATATCGTCGGATTAAACAGGGTATCGGGTTGCGGGTTTCCACTCAGTCCTCAGCACTCAGTCCTCAGTCCTCAGTCCTCAGTCCTCAGTCCTGAGTTAATGGAAACAGTCTCCCAAAAGTTTCCCATATGTTTCCAAGGTGTTTCCATATGTTTCCATGGCAGAGAAAAGGATTGAGGGCGTCGGCTGGGGGCAGCTAATTGAGATGGCAAGCCGCTGTCTACGGCTTTCGCCCTCCTTCCCCGGTCTGCCGGCTAAGTTTCTCGATCGCGTTTCGCGCCCCGCGTCGTCGAGTGGAAAATGCTTGTGGTGCTCATTTTGATGCTCAACCGGGCTAACGGCAGTAAACCAAAAATTCCCATGATGTTTCCAGGATGTATCCATGGCAAAGAAAAAGGCTAATGATGACGCACTCTTACAATTGATCCGGGATGGAAACAGCCCGGCCGAGGCAGTGCGCTGGCTTGGAGTAGGTCGGGCGGCGGTCTCCAAGCTCTTGAACGCGAACCCAATCACAGTGAGGGTTCACTATTCACCGCTTTCTCGCTTTTTTCCGCTTCTGGTTGCCGCTTCTGGTTGCCGTTTTGCAGGGCCAAATCTATTTATGATAGAATGTTAATCGGAGTTGAGGAATTGACGAATTTGGGAATTGAGGGATTGAGCGTGATGAATGATGAATGATGAGTGAACAGGGGTTGAGGGATTCAGGCATTTGGTTTCTCACTATTCACTGGCCACTGCTCACTGTTCACTGTTTATTGTTTTCACTGAAAATAAAATTACAGCTATCAATGGAATCAAGGAGTTGCGCCCTTTCCCATTGTATTTGCCCTGTATTTGCAATGAGAGATTCCATTCGTTTGAAATTCTACCTTTTTGACGATACCGATCACTGTGGGAGAATTGACATGGGCTGAAGGCAGGAGCCCTCGAGAAAGAGCCATCTCAATGAGTTTTCAGGAGGCAAGTAAGTACATAAATACCTTTAGAAGTGTGGAGCTTTTTCGAAGGGGCTCCGCTTACGATCTACGTTCTCGATCCACTCGACGGCCTGACTGAAAAAAAGCTGGGGCGGAATTTCGACACGGCAGTTTCTTTCCAGGCATTGCGAGCTTTAAGGAGAATAGAAAAATGATAGGTCTACCCTATGCACTTATTATTGAAGCAACTGAAGAGCCCGGCTATTTCGGCTGCTACTCCCCGGAACTGGCAGGTTTCTCAGGTATCTGGCATTCCGTGGAGGACTGCATCTATAAGGCAAGATGGGGAATGAAGGAGCACACTGCCCTACTGAAGGAACAGGGACTCCCAGTCCTACCGGCCAACCCAAACCCCAAGATCATCATCCAAAATGAGGAAAAGCAGGCTGTCGCGTGAAGGGCTCATCCCCTTGTATGGTTTTTGATCAAATGACATAATCAGGGGCTGGAGACAATGCGGGGGAAGTGCTGTTGTCGTGCTGCCCCCCGGGGCAACTGGTTGCCTTTGGCCCGGCTCTGCCTCGCACTGATCGCACGATGACGGTCCCGCTCACCCATAAAAATGCGGACGCGCGGATTAAAGGGGCTATTTCATAATCAAACCGCATTTTAAGACAGAAAGACAACAACTCAGGCCCCGCTTTCCTTTATGGGCCGCGTATCGCTTTGGTCCGACCCAAACACGCCAAACACAACCACATGTGCTCTGTATATCCCATTGACATATCCTTCGAAAATATTATTATATGCGGGAAAAAATAACATCTTTTATGAGGGTAGCGTTATGGCTTGTGTGAAAACCAGAATTTTTAAAAGCAACCGGAGTCAGGCTGTTCGCCTTCCCAGGGAGGTTGCTTTTCCGGAATCCGTGAAGGATGTTGAAATCACCGCGATTGGCAACAAACGCATGATTGAGCCTGTGGGCCAATCTTGGGATGAGTGGTTCAATGCACCGGGGGTTTCCAGTGACTTCATGATTGAGCGAAAACAACCGGAGGACCAACGACGGGAGACCGTGGAATGCTGAAATACCTGCTGGACACCAATATTTTCATCTACACCTTGAAGAACCGTCCTCAGCAGGTGAAAAGACGCTTTCAGGACCATCACGGCCGGATGGGCATTTCCGCAGTAACCTTGGGAGAATTGGTGTTCGGGGCGGAACATTCACAACAGGCGGAACGGAATCTGGCCGACATCGAGGCCATGGTCGCCCGGCTTGAAGTGCTGCCCTTTGACGAAAAGGCCGCATACCATTTTGGACAGATACGGGCTGCGCTTTATCGGACGGGTCAGCCCATTGGACCTTACGATATGATGATAGCCGGTCAAGCCAGGGCGTCCGGCCTGATATTGGTGACAAACAATGTCAAAGAATTTGACCGGGTGCCGGGACTGGTGCTTGAAGACTGGAGCGAAGCATAAAACTGTGGATTTCACCCAGCCTGACCCGTCCTTGATGATTTCCATCATGGAGTACCCCATGGGCTCTTGCAGACAACCTTCCGAGAGACGCTCACCCCGAAAATCCTGACCGCACCGAACCCATCCGGGTTGTCGATCCGCCTCCTTTCAAATCGTGTCTATCAGTCTGAACACTTGACCCTGCTCTCTAATGTGACTACAATGATCTTATGAGAAGGTATCTACTGTGATCACATCGAGGAGGCGTTGTATGGCAGACTTGAATGTCGGAATCCGGGAAGCCAAGGCAAACCTGAGTAAACTCATTAGGATGGTGGAGAAGGGAAAAGAGGTGGTAGTGACGGATCGCGGACGGCCCGTGGGAAAGCTGGTTCCAATTGGTAAAGAAGCATTGCCGCTTGCCTCCCGAATAAAGGAGATGGAAGATGCCGGAATTCTTGAGCCGGTAACCGGGAAAGGTCCCAGGCGCCTGCCTCCGCCGATCCCCGTAGAGAAAGGAATGGCTCGGAGGCTTCTTGAGGAAGACCGGGAAGGCGTGTCATGAAAAGCGAGAGTGAAGCGATAGTCGTTTATTGGGATACATCGGCAGTGCTCTCATCGCTTTTCACGGACGATCACAGCTCCGAGGCACAGCATTGGGCAAATCGAGACGGTTTCCATTTCCTGTCTACCCTGACCTATGCGGAAACCTGTGCCGTTATAGCCAGAATGCAAAGGGAGCGGAGGGTTGCGGAAATTGTGGCTGAGGCCGCAATGGAGGCTTTCCATGAAGGTCCGTGGCGGAAAGTTAATGCACAACCGGCATGGAACCACATTAAGGCGCTTTCCAAGAAGTGGGCTCTTAGGGGGGCTGATCTGTGGCATCTGGCTATGGCAAAAGGTCTTCGGGATCACACTCCTGAATTGATTTTCCTCACTTTTGACGAGAGACTCCAGGTTTCAGCTCGAGGCGAGGGTCTTGTCGAGATAAGTGGCGTTTCATGACCGGACACTCCGGTCGTTTGGCGTCCCGAAGTTAGCGGCATTGGCGGGCTAAGCTAACATTTTGATACTTAAACATGAGCGTTCGACTAATTGCCCGCCTTCTATTCTCGGGTAATTGAATGTCCAATAACATCGAGACCATCGGAGAGGTTTCCGGCATGGAATATCCCCGGGGAATCGCGTTCAGTTGGTCCAGAGATGTAAATCCGGTTGCACAGATAGCCGGAGAAAGGTAAAGGTTGAACTATTGAAACTTTTTCTTTAAGAAGATCATGACAAAGAAGGTTGCAGCAAATAGCTGCTCAGGCCCAACCCGGGATTAAACCGAATCGTTCCATGCCGCCTCGAAGAATCAATAAAATCCAGCACCAGGTCCTTTCGTGGTTCGAACAAAACGGGCGGGACCTTCCATGGCGCAAGAGCTATTCGCCTTACCAGGTCTGGATATCTGAAATCATGCTCCAGCAGACGCAGGTCAAAACGGTAATCCCTTACTTTCTACGCTGGATGGAGCGATTTCCCGACCCCGCAGCCGTGGCCGCTGCAAGTGAGCGGGATATTATGCTGGCCTGGGAAGGGCTGGGATACTACACGAGGGCCAAAAACATTCACAGGACCGCGCAGATTCTCGTAAGCAATTTTGGTGGGTGCATTCCGGACGATTTCAACGCGTTGATCGCCCTGCCCGGAATCGGCCGCTACACGGCCGGAGCAATCCAGAGCATTGCGTTTAAACTTGATTTTCCTGCCGTGGATGCGAACGCTGCGCGCATTCTGCGACGACTTTTCTACAAGTTGAATTCTTCGGGTTCAGCCATTCCCGAGACGGCTCTACGGAAATTGGCCGCAGAAATCCTTCCGAGAGGAAGAGCGCGGCAGTTCAACCAAGCCTTGATGGACCTTGGCGCAACGATTTGTCTGCCTGAATCGCCCCGTTGCGACTGCTGCCCGCTGGCCGAATTTTGCGAAGGCAAGAAATGCGGCCTTTCGGAACTCGAGTCCGGATCCAACCGCAGCAGGACCGCTACTCCCATCGAAGTCTCAATCGGGGTGATTATCCGGGACGGTCTTATCTTTATCCAGAAACGGCCCGACAAGGGTCTCATGCCATATCTGTGGGAGTTTCCCGGAGGAAAAATCAATGAAGGGGAAAGCCCGAAAAAGGCGGTGGTGCGAGAAATCAAGGAGGAACTCGGAATCGGCGTACGCCCGCTTGAAAAACTGGCCCTGATCCGCCATAGCTATACGAGATTTCGGGTTGCACTGCATGCCTACCTGTGCGAAGTCTGCGACGTGCTGCCCCGGAAGGAGCCGGTCCTGAGCGCCGCAGTCGAATGCCGGTGGGTTCTCCCAGCCGAACTGGCGCTCTATCCTTTTCCCGCCGCCAACCGTAGATTGATCGGGATACTGCTCGATCGTTTCGGGAATTCAGCCTGATCCCGACCAAACGATAGGCGGTGGGACCGCCAGCCAAGATCTCAACAGCCCGCCCACCCACCCGCGAGGCGTTACCTCTTCCGGCTAAACGCCTCTGGTCATGGACAGGTCAGGGATAGCGTGGAGATCAGATTATGCCTCCTTTTCGAATCGAAAACTGCCAGTGTCCTATAAGGTGAAATTCTACTACGTTCATCCGAGTTTCCGGATGGTCGCTATTCAGGAGAACCAGGAGAACCGTGTTGAAAATTTCTGGATCTCCAAGTAATAGTGCAAGCTGGATTTTGAAGGCCAGCCCATCTGGCGAACTCTGATGCATGAGAATTGAGCTGGGCTCGAGATGGATAGAGTGAAATTCATACTGGAAAACACGTGCGTGTCCAATCCGGTGCTTTGTCCTGAATTGAAGCTGCACCTGATTACGGACTCCTGTCCGCTCTTGTACGCAGGCGAGAGTGAACTGGAGGCACTGGCCATAGGCGACCCTTACTGGGCATTTTGCTGGGCGGGAGGGCAGGCACTGGCACGGTACATACTGGACCAACCGAAGGTGGTCAAGGGCCGGCGAGTGATAGTCTTTGGATCCGGATGCGGCATCGAGGCCATCGCGGCGGCAAAATCCGGCGCCGCCATGATCATGGCTTCTGATACCGACCCGTTTGCTATCGAGGCAACACTCTTAAACGCTCGGCTGAATGGGGTGCATACAGATACCACGACACGTGACCTCATTGGGAATTCTCTCGAAGGGTTTGACGTCCTGCTCGCGGGGGACATGTTCTATGATTCCGCTCTTTCAGCAAGGGTGTTTTCCTGGCTTCAGACTCTTTCTGCTTACATGGATATCTACATCGCAGACCCGGGCAGGGGCAATTTACCACTGGAAATCGGCACGATTGAGAGAGTCGGCAGCTATCATGCATCGGCGGATGTGGATGTTGCGGGCAAATTCCTCGTCAAGTCCGAGGTTTTTGTCCTCCGCTCTCGCGATAAAGGGGCTTAAGATCATCCGCCCGTGCTCCGGCGCCTGAAAGGCGTTATCGCGATTTCGCGGAAGCATGGACGTCCGGGGCCGTGGCTAAACCCGATAAATTGTGCCGCATTGCAGTCCAACAACCCGAAAGGAGAGCTATGATGGAAGACATTGCTAAACTGATCGTCGGCACCTGGCGATTGGTCCACTGCGCAATCACCAATGCGGATGGGCAAAAGGAATATCCCTTTGGAGAAGATGCCATCGGCTATATCTATTACAGCGACACCGGCGTCATGGCGGTGCAGATATGCAGGAAATCCAGAGGTGAGGGCAAAGATCTCCCGGGCCTTAAGCAAGAGTACCTGGCCTATTTCGGCCGATATGTAATCGACCCCGAAAAGCAAGTGGTCCGCCATTTGCTCGAGGGGCAACTCCTTCCCGGCGGTTATGCTGACGTTCTTGAGAGAAAATACCGGTTCGATGGCGATCTCTTGTCGCTGAGGCCGGTGGGTAGGAGCAATCAAGAAATTTTGTGGCAGCGAGTCTGAGGTTCGTAACGACGCAAAAGGAGCGGCCTGGATCAGGGTTTCACAGTCCGCCTTCTTCGCACCGGGGCAGCTCAGTCCCAAAATATCCGGGCGCCTGAGTGCTTACAATTCCGTGGAAGGAAAGGAATGCAGAACAATTGCAGGGAAAAACCGCCTTTAAAGCTCCTCGAAGGCATCGGGCAGTTCAATCGGGGTGAATACTACGACTGCCATGAAACGCTGGAAGAAATCTGGATGCATGAGCAAGGGAAAATACGTGACCTCTACAAAGGCATTCTTCAGATAGCCGTCGCCATCTACCATGCGAAGCGCTCCAATCTGAAGGGGGCGATGAGACTTGTCACCTCCGGTATGGAGCTTCTGAGACCCTTCGCTCCCGAATGCAAGGGGATCGATGTGGCCCACCTTCTTCAATCCGCCGGGCGATTCAGGGAGGAACTGAATGAGCTTGCATCCGATCCGGACCTTTCGCTCAGGGCCATTCCCGTCATCAGATTTAATGAGTAGACGTTTCATACGGAGTTGCACCGAGTAACTTTAGCAGGTGCAAGTGGATTTTTGGCCGCTGAAAAGGTCCTTGCCGAGAAGGTGAGAAACCCACGTTTATTTCACCAAATGAGTCTTATCATTAAGTTATAGGCCGAAACGCACTGGACCCCGGCCTTCCGGGGTGACGACTCTCGTCGAGATATCGAGCAACTTATGAGACGCAACAGGGGGAAAAAGAAATGACGATAAAATCTATCATCAACTATAGGAAACGACATTGAAAGGTTGACGTCATTTCAGCGCAAGCCGGAATCAAAACAGGCACTACTGGATGCCGGCCCCCGGACTAGACACTTCCGGGGCAGGCTTCGCCGGCATGACGGCTCACTTAAGCCGTTTACTATAAAGAGCCGCTGAATACGGACTTCAGTTTGAAAGCTTCAGCACATCCGCCAGTCACCCTTTTTTCCTGAAAAGGGCAGCTATTGCCCGGGCTCCGACGTCGGGGTTTACCAGCTCCAATGATTCGTAACGGGGAAGAACCCTGTTAAAGCCATAGACCAGGTAGTAGACCCCCGGGCGGCCCCGCTCGGCGATCTTTTCGGCAAAGACGTCGTGGAGTGTTATATAGGTATAAAAAAGGTCTACGCCGCCGAAATCCACGCCTGTCCTGGACTGAATCTCATCAAAGGTCTCATCGTCGAGTGAGTTTCCCTGAACAAGGCAGATATTTTCGGGTGGCAGGACCGCTCCTTCACTCTTCAGAAGGCAAATCAATTCGTTTTTTCTCTGTGCGTATTCGCAAAGAATTTCCGAGTCGATTTCCACACCGATGGAAAGCCTGACGAAATAGCTCATCAGAAGATTTACCCTGCCGTCCCCACACCCGAGGTCGGTGAATACGGTGCTCCGGGGTTTTATAGTTCCTGAGCGCAGCAGGTCCTGTATGCAGGCGCAGAATTTGGAAAGGTCCGTGGTCTTTCGATAGCCGGTGTTGCCGAAACAGCCGACTTTGCGCCCGTCGAAGTAGTTTGCCGTGAGCTCAAGAGTTCTGCGGAGATTGTTTGATTTCATGTGCCTTCTTACCTGATAAAGTTCCTGATCCTGTTGTGCAGAAGAAAAAGGAGTTCCATTTCCGAGCCGGCCGCTTCCTGCAGTTGGAACAACTTTTCCGGCGGAATGGTTTTTTGCAGCCTCGAGCAGAGGTAATTCACGCAGAGAATTTCCCGGGCCGAGAGAACACATCCGCGATCCCCCGCAAAATGGCAGCTCTTTGCCGAAATCCGCGATTCGGGCAGGGTGACCCCAAGCAGAAGGTTTATCAGCAGAAGTTCGGGGCTGTAGCGGTCCTCGATTCCTGCCCCGCAGCAGCTTCCCCCCTCCTCCAGGTCGCACAACCCGCATGCTCGAGCAACTCCTGAGAGGAGGCAGAATTTGCTCGAAGCTTCCACTCTTGCCGAAAGCTCCCTGAGTTGGGCGCATATACCGGAGTCGGACCTGAGCGCCTCGCCCCACCGGCGGTACAGATCTTTGGCGATATCGATTTTTTCATTTATCAGGATTGGTTTCATCTCTGGATTGTCGTGGCTATCGGCCACACCTTTGGTTTAGGGCTTGTCCGTAAATAAAATATCTTCGCCCGGTCCAGCTGTGGCGGCTCGCCACCCGCCGCCCCGCTAAGCGGAAGCGGCGCGGAATCATGTTTAAAGCCAGGCTGCCGGTCCCACCGGCTATTTTCGGATATTGAGCTTTTTCATCCTGGAGTCGAAGGTCGAACGATTCACCCCAGCTTCTTTGGCGGCCCGGGTTATGTGCCATTTGTTCTTTTCGAGAAGATGAAGAACATATTCGCGCTCCAACTCATCCCAGGAGTACCCGTCAAAAAAACTGCCCGGCGCCGCTCTGTTCTCTTCAGCCGGCCTTTTCCTTTGGTCCGGCCGCTGATCCAGCGGGCTGTGCGCATTCGTGGTTATAGAGAAAAAGTGGTTGGAGAGGTCCTCCAGCGTTATCAGGTCTCCGGGGGTGATAACGATGATGTGTTTAACAAAATTCTCGAGCTCGCGAACGTTTCCGGGCCATTCGTATTCAAGGAGAAAATCGAGCGCATCTTTCGAAAACTTCTTGCGGGCAGTCCCGAGCCGCAGAGCCTCACCGCTCAGAAAGTGGTCCAAAACCAGGGGTATGTCCTCCCGCCTTTCGCGCAATGCGGGAACATGCAGCGGCAAAACGTTCAATCGGTAGAACAGATCCTCCCGGAAGTTTTCCCTGGAGATTTCACTTTGCAGGTCACGATTGGTAGCGGAAATGATCCGCACGTTCACCTTTCTGGGGTGTACATTACCAACGGGCTTAATTTCGCCGTCCTGGATCACGCGCAAAATCCTGGCCTGGAGCTGAAGGGGCATGTCTCCGATCTCGTCGAGAAAAACGGTCCCGTCGTTTGCAGCTTCAAAAAGTCCCATCTTGGTTTTCGAAGCCCCGGTAAAGGCCCCTTTTTCATGGCCGAAGAGCTCGCTTTCGAGCAGAGTGTCGGGAATGCAACTACAATTCTGAGCCAGAAAAGGGCCTCGGCTCCTGCCGCTCAGCCGGTGAATTTCCCGGGCCAGAAGCTCCTTGCCTGAGCCGCTTTCGCCGGTAATGAGCACGGGAAAATCCGTCCTTGCATACTCTGCGGCCCTTTTCATCGCCCCCAGCAGAGCGGAGCTTTTACCAATGATCAGATTCTGTTCGCGGATCGCCTTCAGGGTCTGCCTGAGCTTCAGGTTCTCTTGCACCTGTTCGGAAAAAACCAGCGAATTGCCAAGCGCTATCGATCCGATGTCGATAAGCTGCTGGAGCAGTTCGAGATAGTTTTTCTGAAGGTTGAGGCGGTTTCCGCCGGCGCTGGTGTCTATTATCTGGACTGCCCCGTAGACGCCGCCGGTTCTGAGAAATAGTGGAAAACAAAGTATGAGGCTGCTCTTAACGTCGATTTTCTCCTCGGCCTGCCAGTAGTGACGCGCGTCTTTACCCGGTTCGGCGACGGTCATTTTGCCGTTTTCAATAACCCAGCCCACAATGCTGGGTTGGCCCGAATCGATGGTCATTGATTTGATGCGTTCACTTTGCGCTCCGACAGCCTCGATGCACGTGTAGCCTCTTTCACTCTTAACCCATATGGAGCCGCGCTCTACGTTTTGCAAATCCAGCAGGGCCGTCAAAAATTTTCGCTGCAGCTTTTCGGGATCGAGTTCCCCCGATACAGCCCGGTAGAAATCAAAAGATTTATCGCCCATAGACTCTCCGGAAAGGCAGCTCAGCCGGTGGCAGTTTCTTCATTCAAGTGATTCAATCTTATTTCAGAACATATATATCAAGCAGCAGCGCAAAAAAGAATGGTTTAATCCTTGCATGTCTATCGAGGCAGGTCAAGACGGAAAAAATTGCTTTCCCCTGACCCGGGCGCGAGATAGGGGAAGCTGTTTTTGAGCCCGTCCTGAAGACGTTGGAACCATTGACGCGGATTCTTCAATGACTTGAAGGGGCAAAATCGATGAGAGAAATGAATGCCCAACGGGTGAAAATCACAATGAGAGGCGGAAGCGTTTTCCGAGGCTATATCAATATCGGTTCCTGCAGGCGCATTTCCGACTTCTTCAGAAAATCCGATACCAGTCCGTTCATCGTAGTGTTCGAGGCCGCAATCGGTGAAAGCAAGGAAAAACGCGTCTATTTCCTCAACTGGGCCCATATCCTCTGGGTACAACCAGATGAAGACGATCCGGGAGGGGCCTTCGACAGCATTACCCCGGAAAACGAGCTGCAATAGAATTTCTTTGTGCTTCCGCGTGGCTAAATTGAAGAACTGCCCTGGTCCGGGTAGTGGTATTCCGCAATTTTCTCACATTTTGCGCGTACTTCTGGTAAACTCTGCTTCCAGAGGACCTGATTATGAAAGTATTCACCCACGATGATTTCAAGAGCGTCTATGTGAGCGACCCTGCGGCTTCCCCGGGAAGGATAGAAGCAGTCCTTGCGGCCATTCGCGGCGAAGTGGAGATCGATGAGGCCGTTACGGCCGGTCAGGACGACATCCTGGCAGTCCACACCAAATCACTCGTGCAAAGCGTGGAAAGGGAAGGACTGTACAATATCGCCGCGCTCGCCGCCGGGGCGGCCATTCAGACCGCCGTTGCCGGCCTGAATGAACCGGCTTTCGGGCTTGTTCGCCCCCCGGGGCATCACGCTTCCGCCGATCACAACTGGGGCTTCTGCTATTTCAACAACATGGCCATAGCGCTGGAACACCTTCGGGCAAACGGCACCATCAAGACGGCACACGTCCTGGACTTCGATCTTCACTTTGGCGACGGCACGGTAAACATCCTGGGCGGGAAAGGTTATGTTTCCATTCATAATCCCGATGAAAGCGACCGCAAACGTTATCTGGGGGAAGTGGCCGCCCGGCTTGATTCGCTGAATGTGGACATAATCGGCGTATCTGCCGGCTTCGACAATCATATCGAAGATTGGGGCCACGTGCTCTATACGGAAGACTACCAGGAAATGGGCCGGATGGTTCACAATACCTGCAGGAAACTCGGCATAGGGTGTTTCGGCCTGCTCGAGGGCGGTTACAACCACGGTGTGCTGGGACTAAACGTGCTCGCATTCTTAAGAGGCCTTCAGGGACTTTGATTTTTATGCACCACGCCGCATTGGTTCGTTTTGCGGGACACAAGACTTGCTCTACGGAGGAGGTTCATGGCGTACGATAAGAACCCGCCCGGGGTTGAGGTAATTTTTCCGGAAGACCTTCAGATATACATTGCCGAGCACAAGGAAGGGACATACCAACTCGTTGACGTTCGCCAGCCCGAGGAATACGAGCAATCTCACCTGCCCGGTTCAAGACTCATTCCACTGCCCGTGCTTGCAGACTCGATGGAAGAGCTTGATCGCGCACGAGATTTAATCATCTACTGCGCGGTCGGCGGAAGGAGCCGGATGGCTGCCCAGTTTTTGGCCAGGCGCGGGTTTAACCGAGTCCTGCACCTCCAGGGCGGAATAGAGGCCTGGGAGCTCAGGACCGCCGCAAGCCCCCCTGAACTGCACCTCCAGTTCATGCGCGGGGATGAAGCAGCCCCAGAGGCTGCTACGATCGCATGCAGGTTCGAAACAGGCCTCGAGCAATTCTACAGGGCGGCTTTTGAGATGAGCAGTATTGCAGAGGTGCGGGACCTCCTGGGAAAGCTTATCAAGGCTGAGGAAAGCCACAAGCAGAACCTTCTGCGGCTTCTCGAATCGCTGGGCGCAGAACCGGGGGATTCCTGCGCACCTGACGGCCGGATGGAAGGCGGGCTTAGAATCGACGATTTTCTTGCCCGTAACGACTATTACCTCAAGTCTGACCAGGACTGCCTGGAACTGGCCATTATGATCGAAATCCAGTCCCTCGACCTGTATCTGCGCATGGCCCAGACCTGCGAGGATGCAGCCGCGAAGGAGCTTTTCCACCGTCTGGGCGAAGAAGAGAAAGCCCATCTGAATTCGCTTGCCGACTTGAGCGCAAAGATCGGGCGAGGATAGGAACCCGGTTGGGCGCTCGAATTACACTGAAAATGTTCCGGCTTGTTCGAACCAGGCGTGCCGGCCCATCTGCCCAATGGATTCGATCGTCTCGGGACCGCCGTTGTTATACTCGGCAATAATCCTGTATACGCTTGACTCCGAGAGGCCTGTGTGCCTGGCGATTTCCGCCAGCGGCCTCGGGTCGACCAGCAGGTTGTAAATCACCAGCCATTTCTGAAACCTGAGAAACCCGGAGGACATCCGCATTTTCATCCTGACTTCGTCGGCAGACAAATGACCGGCCACATCTGCTCCGTTTCTGCTCATTTTCCCCTCCTAATACTCAGGATATATATTACGATAGATTTGGGTGGTTCATGGTCCACCTATATTAGAAAAAGAATGAAACCCAAATAGAGTGATTCACCTAATGAGAGTATATTGTTGCGGTATTTTTCAAATATTTGCGCCGAATAACGTAGAAACAACTACATGACCTCAGCGAAACTGAAATCCTGCGTAAAGACACTGGTCCTTGCCTCTCTGTCGGAAGACGGACCTTACAAGATTGGCTATTTCATCGCTCCCGGTGTTTCCTTTTGTGAAAAAATGACTTGCGCCGCTGCTCAAAGCGGCGGTCCTGTATTCGGGAATGTCATTGCTGGTCAGAATGACCACCTCCGCGCCGGAATCTGTCTCTTTGATTATTTTGGTGAGTTCCAGACCGTTCCTGCCCGGTAGGGCGATGTCTACAAAGATTAGGTCTGGATTGGTTTCCTCCAATTTCTGGAGCGCTTCATCACAATCGGACGCCTCCCCGATCTCGATCCCGGGAAATCTGAGCGCCAGCATTTCTTTCAGCGATTTTCGAAAAGTTGAACTGTCTTCCACCAGTAGGACAAAACACATTTTTTCTCCTGAGAGCAGTTGATTTCTATTGAAATTGAATTCACTCCGGCTATTATATTTCTCCGAATATCGTTTCTTTTCTCACAGCGTTGCTAAGGGGTAAATACGTTGTTTGCAGTAATCGCAACATAAAAATGCTGTATTTTCTCCGATCTACATGGTTTTGTCTCGATCTGGGAAAAGGGGCAAATTCCGGCGAATTAAAATTCTGGCGACTTATTCACTAGTATAATAATATAAGAAAAAATCCGATTCCGTCCCGATTATGTTCGTGTGCAAATTTTCGGCAAGTAATACTTCGCGGAGAAATGGGTCGGGGGATTGCTGGATTGGACCCGGATCGAAGCTGGTGGGTATGCAGTAATCTCAGGAAGGTCAACCTATGCCAGAGAAAAAAAGAATTGTAATCGCCGAAGACCACACGATCCTCAGGGAAGGACTGAGAATGCTCCTGTCCTCCAACCCGGACTTCGAGGTGGTTGGAGAGGCGCAGGACGGCCTGGAGGCCATCCGCCAAGTCGAATCCCTCAAGCCTGACCTGATCCTGATGGACCTCTCGATGCCCAGGATGAACGGAGTGGGGGCGATTCAGGAAATAAAAAAGCTCAACCCCACCACAAAAATCCTTGTTCTTACCGTTCACAAGACCGAGGAACACATACTGACTGCTCTCAAGACCGGAGCCGAAGGCTACATACTCAAGGATGCTACTCACGGCGAACTGATGCTGGCAATGAACAACATTTTCTCGGGCAAGAGCTATCTTAGCCCGGGTATTTCAGAAAAAGTGATCGAGGGGTATCTCGAGGGAAGAAAGAGTGTCAAATCATCCACCTCGTGGGATACCCTCACACAGCGCGAGCGCGAAATCCTCAAGATGATCGCCGAGGGTTACAGAAACAAGGACATTGCCGATTATCTGTGCATCAGCGCCAAAACGGTTGAAAAACACCGCGCCAACCTAATGAAAAAGCTCGACCTGCACAGCGCTTCATCGCTTACCGCATTTGCCATGGAAAAAGGACTGATAACGAAGTAATAACAGTGGTCTGTTATCAGTGGCAGTCATCAGAGAAAATCAAATTCGTAAACAACACCAGCCTTTGCCCTGAGCCGGGGATCGCGACGAATGGAGTGAACCATGAACCAGACCCACTACAAGTATTGGCCAAAGCGTGTGCCCAAATCCCTTGTCTATCCCCAAACGCCTCTTTATGATTTTATCGAGATTTCTGCCCGAAGGTACCCGGACCACCCGGCAGTCATTTACTACGGCAGGCGGATAACTTATTCCGAGCTATGGACCGAGTGCCTGCGCATGGCAGGGTCACTGGCCGGGATGGGGGTGACCAAGGGTGACCGGGTTGCTTTGTATTTGCAGAACTCGCCGCATTTCATGATCGGATACCTGGGAGGGATGCGCGCCGGGGCCGTGGTCGTACCCATGAATCCCATGTTGGTGGCCAGCGAGTTCAGTCATCTGCTTGGCGACAGCGGGGCTAAAGTTGTCATAACAACCACCGACTTGTATCCGCGAGTTGCAGATGTGTGCCGGGGCATGGGTATCTCGGAAATCATCGTTGGCTCCTATCATGACTATCTGCCCGAACAGCCGGAGTTGCCGGTGCCTGAGTTCATGCTCCAGGCGCCGGCCCGGATCGAAGGAACGCGCGACTGGCCGACGACCCTTGCCAAATCCCCCAACCCCCCGGCGGTGGCCGTAGAGATGGATGACCTGTGTCTTCTTCCATACACGGCCGGTTCTACCGGCGTGCCCAAAGGATGCATGCACACCCACGCAACTATCACCGCAAACATTGTCAGTGGCATGGTCTGGGTCCAATCAAACCCTGCGGCAGTCATTCTGTCGACTCTGCCGTTCTTTCACGTTACCGGGATGGTTCACAGTTTCCTGGCCCCCCTCGCCGCAGGGGCAACTTCAGTCCTGCTGACACGCTGGGACCGCCAGGCGGCCCTTGCCGCAATCGAGAAATACGAGGTCACTGGATGGACAAACATCACCACGATGCTCATCGACCTGCTTGCGACGCCTAACCTGGATGTGAGCAGCCTAAGCTCGCTGCAGGCGGTTGGCGGGGGAGGCGCGCCGCTGCCTGCCGCGCTTAGCGAAAAGCTAAAGGATAATTTCGGATTGTCATACATGGAAGGCTACGGTCTGACCGAGACGATATCCCAGACCCACATGAACCCGCCGGACAGGGTCAAGGCGGGCAGCATAGGCGTCCCGGTTTTCGATGTTGACGCGCGGATCGTCGACGTCTCAACGCTCAAGGAACTGCCCGTTGGCGAGCAGGGTGAAATAGTGATCGAAGCCCCCCAGGTGTTCAAAGGCTACTGGGGTAAAGCGGAAGAGACCGAAAAGGCTTTCCTGGAACTTGACGGCAAGAGGTTCTTCAGGACCGGAGATATAGGGTACATGGACGAAGAAGGCTACTTCGTCGTGTCGGACCGGCTAAAGAGAATGATAAACGCCGCGGGTTTCAAGGTATGGCCCGCCGAAGTCGAATCAATTTTGTACCGGCATCCGGCCGTGCTCGAAGCATGCGTGATCAGCGTGCCCGACGCGGAACGGGTGGAAAACGTCAAGGCGCTCGTGGTGCTGAGACCTGAAGCTGTCGGCAAGGTCACGGCCGAGGAGATTGTCAAATGGTCGAAGGAGCAGATGTCGGCCTATAAGTACCCGCGACTCGTCGAGATCGTCGAATCGCTGCCCAAATCCGGTGCTGGCAAGGTATTGTGGCGCCAAATGCAAGAAGATGAACTGGCAAAGCGTCAAAAAATAGCGGTTAAATAGAGGAGGAAGACTTATGAGCGCGGTTAAAGTCAACACGGTATTGGGGCCGATTTCACCTGCGGAGCTCGGCGTGACCTTAGTTCACGAACATCTGGCGTTCGGTTATCCAGGCTGGGAAGGCGATCAGACTATAGCTCCGTACGATCATCGAGCCATCGTTGACAACGGCGTGGCTCTTCTCCAACAACTCAAGGGCCTTGGTCTGGGGTCTTACATCGATGCGACCCCGGTGGACGGAGGCAGGAACGTTGAAGTTCTGAAAGAAATCTCGGAGAAATCCGAAGTCAATGTCATTTGTTCCACCGGGTATTACTACGAAGGGGAAGGCGCCTCGGCCTATTGGAAATTGCGCGCCAGTTTGGGCGACGTAAGAGATGAGCTTTACGAACTCTTCATGACTGAGGTGACAGTGGGTATCCGGGGCACCGGGATCAAGGCCGGCGTCGTCAAGACGGGCACGAGCAAGGACTGCATCACCGATTACGAGAAGCTGATGTTGGGCACTGCAGCCCGGGTCCAGAAAGACACGGGAGTTCCCATCGTCACTCATACCCAGGGAGGCAGCATGGGGCCGGAGCAGGCAGAGTTTCTGATCGCTGCCGGGGCGAACCCCCAAAGCATTCAGGTTGGTCACATGAGCGACAACCTTGACGTCGCATATCAAGTCAGGACACTCGACAAGGGAGTGTACATCGCCTGGGACCGCATGGGTCTGGAGGTCCTGGCGGGCTGCCCGCGGGATGCAGATCGATACGCCGTCATGCTGGATCTGATTGCCAAGGGTTACAGCAACCGACTCATGATTTCTCATGACTCTATTTGCACGTGGTTGGGCCGGCCGTTCACGTTGCCCGAGGCAGTAATGCCGTTTGTCGCCAACTGGCATCCCACCCATTTGTTCAGGAACATCATCCCGGCCCTGAAACAGGGAGGGGCAAGCGATGCTCAGATCAAAACCATCGTCGAAGACAACCCGCGCCGCCTCTTTGAAGGCAAATAGGCGTTTGTAATTCAAGTTACAAAGTTCCTCAATTCCTGAACGCACGCCAGTCTTTCAAGTTCTTCGCGCAAAGGGCCGGGCTCAAAACCAAGAGCCACGGCCCTCGCGCTGTCAAGGGAAACGTCGGCCGGGCGGGGAGCGGCCATTTCGATGCTTTGCCGCGTGCATGCGTTAAGCTTGGCATTGGGCACTCCGGCTACATCCCGCAGCAGTTTTCCGAATTCAAAGCGGGAAATGCGCTCCAAGCCTCCGATGTGCACGATCCCGTTTGTTTTGGAAAGCGCAAGTAAAATCCCCTGTGCGGCATTCGCAGCGCTTACCGGCGTTCTGTATTCATCCATAAAGAGGTTAATCTGCCGGCCATGCTTCATATCGTTTATCAAGGGCTGAATGAAGCTGGCCGCACCCTGTCCGGCATCGCCGAACATAAGGGCCATGCGACAAACCAAGGCCCGTGGAACCCTCTGCAGCACAGCGCTTTCGGCCTCAGCTTTCTGTTCCCCATAGATACAAACGGGGCAGACGGGATCATCCTCACTATACGGCGGCTTCAGGCCGTTAAAGACCAGGTCGGATGAGATAAAGACAAAAGGAATGCCTAAGTCCGCGCAAAGGGAGGCGAGGTTGAAAGTGGCTTCAACATTGATCCTGTGAGATGCCGCAGGATTCAGTTGGCAAAAATTGGGGCTGGATTCGGCTGCTGCATGAATTAGCGCGTCGGGGCGAATTTCCTGAAGGTTTTCTTTTATATCCTTGAAGCGAGTCAGGTCGACCCGCCGCAGTTCCACTCCCTGAGGCTGATTCTGATTCCGGCGGGCAAGGCCGCATACATCCCATCGGCCCCGTGCTATGCGGCATAAATTCCAGCCCAGAAAACCGCTCGCACCGGTGACTAACAGTTTCCCCATCTACAGCTTCACCTGTTAAACAGAGCAGACCCTGTTAATGATTAATGCCCGCAACCCTTATTGCCAGACAGTCGTACAAAACACGCTCTCCCTGATAGGCTGTTTCTCCCCGCTTCAGAATGCGCCATCCGCCGTTTTGGAAAACGCCTTCGGAGGCAAGACGCTCGACCAGCCGGGGAGCGGCATCGAGATATTCCACAAGCTGGGGGTCTTGCGCGAGCACGACGTGTTTGAGACCGGGGCCGGATATAATGGTCACGGGTTCCAGAACAAGATTTGCCAGGTCATAGGCTGGAATTGACGCAACGATCTGCCTGGCCTGCAGTTGAATCATGCGCGCCCGCGTGTCCGGACCTACTGTTTCCCTGCTGGTGCTGATCAAATCGAGCAGATGATCGCGGACTTCGTTGAGTTCTTTGGCCGCGTTCAGTTTTTTGAACCCGGGATAAGATTTCAAGGCCTTGGCCAACATGGACACTTCCCGCAAAAAATGGTTTCGCTGGTTTTCGGGCACCAGATACAAGGCGATAATCGACACGGGATTTCCGTCCGGGGCTCCGTATTCGATTCCCGTAGGGCTCCACCCTACAACGCAGATGAGGTCCTCTTCAAACGGCACGCGGACATGGGGACTGGCCCAGCCGTAGCCAAGCGCCGAAGTTGTCGAACGCTCTTTTGCCATGACCAGCCCGACCACATCGATGCCGGTGGGAAGAGATGGAATCGCCTCGATAATATGCGCAAGGAATTGCAGGGCGTCATCTTTATTATTGTCAGGCAGTTCTATCAATCGTCCTTCTTGAAGTGCATCAAGCAAAGTATCCATCATCACTCACCTCCATAACGATTGAAAAACCATGTCTTTATAATGTGCGTCAGCACGGAGTATGATAAGAGGAAGGCGGCAATCCAGGCCCAATAGATGGGGGGCAAGGGAACCATTCCGAGGCTCTGGGCAAAGGGCGAGTATGGCAACCATGCGCCGATGCCCATGATGGTCAAGGTTGTCAGGGTCAGGTGCAGGGAAGCACGGCTCCCGAAGAAGGGGACCCTTCTGGTCCTTATGATATGCACGATCAAAGTCTGAGTCAGGAGCGATTCCACGAACCACCCGGTTTGGAACAGACTGGCCAGAGCTTCTTGTTGCTGCGCTCCTGTGGCCGGATCGACAAAGGCGCTGCAATGAAAAAAGAACCACATCAGCGCGAAGGTCGCATAGTCGAATATGGAACTCACAGGTCCGATAAATACCATGAAGAGCTTGACGGTATTGATGTTCCATTTGAGAGGCTTAACGATCAGTTCCTCATCTACATTGTCCGCAGGAATTCCAGTCTGGGAAAAATCATATAGGAGGTTGTTCGTCAAGACCTGCACGGGAAGCATCGGAAGGAACGGCAGCAGATAACTCGCCCCGACAACGCTGAACATGTTTCCAAAATTGGAACTCGCGCCCATCCGGATATACTTGACGATATTTGCAAAGACTTTTCTGCCTTCGATAATCCCCTCTTCAAGCACGAGGAGGTTTTTTTCGAGAAGCACGATATCAGCGGCCTCCTTGGCAACATCAACCCCGGAATCCACCGAAATCCCTACATCAGCCGCTTTGAGGGCAGGCGCATCGTTAACCCCGTCTCCCATGAATCCCACCACGCGCCCACTGCTGCGCAGTTCCCTGACGATCTGCTCCTTCTGGGCCGGGGTAACTTTTACGAACACATCCACGTCCAACACGGTCCGTGAATACTCTACCGGCGACAGTTGTGACAGTTGAGCGCCTGTAACGATCCTTTTTGGTTCCAGACCGACATCCCGGCAGACCTTGCTGGTAACAAGGCCGTTGTCGCCGGTCACGACCTTTACCTCAACGCCGGCCTGCCTCAAAAGCTCGATGGCCTGCCCGGCCGATTCCTTGGGCGGGTCGACGAAAGCGATATACCCCAAAAGGATCAGTTCGCTCTCATCCGCCACGGTATAGGTGGTTCTCGTACGCGGAAATTCACGATAGGCAATGCCCAGCACCCGATAGCCGTCCTTGTTCAGTCGTTCGACTTCCTCAAAAAGGTCCTCCTGAATCATATCGATCAGGGGATACACTTCGTCGCCTATCTGATATTGGTTGCAACAGGTGTAGATCTCTTCGACCGCTCCTTTGCATATTAGGACGTGATCTCCTTCGTAGTCGACGACGACCGACATGCGCCGGCGCTGAAAGTCAAAGGGCAGTTCGTCCACCAGGGTGCAGTACTGTTCGGCATCCAGATCGGAATGATCCACCACGGCCCGGTCGAGCAGATTGCGCAGACCTGTCTGATAATAGCTGTTGAGGTAGGCATAATTCAAAACGTCACCGCTTATGTGCCCTGTGATGTCCACATGCCGCTCGAGAATCACCTTGTCCTGGGTAAGGGTCCCCGTCTTATCCGTGCACAGCACATCTATGGCGCCTAAGTTCTGAATGGAGGGCAGACGCTTGACGATGACCTTCTTCTTGGCCATGGTCAGCGCGCCCTTCGCAAGGTTCACCGTCACGATCATCGGCAGCATCTCCGGGGTAAGACCCACGGCTACGGCCAGGCCAAACAGGAGAGCTTCCACCCAATCGCCCTTGGTCATGCCCACGATAAAAAACACCGCGCAAACCAGGACCACCATGAATCGGATCATGAGCCATGTGAAAGACCGCACTCCTTTATCGAAACTGGTTTCTTCACGGCGCTCGAGCAGTCGCTCCGAGATGGAGCCGAAAATAGTCCGTGTCCCGGTGTTCACGACTACACCGCGCGCCGTGCCGCTGGTGACGCTGGTTCCCAGAAAGCAGGCGTTGGTCAGTTCCAAAGCGGTGCGGTCGTGAGCGCCCATACCGGAAATCGTTTTTTCGACCGCCATGGACTCCCCGGTGAGCGCCGATTGGCTCACGAAGAAATCCTTTGCGGCAAACAGCCTCAAGTCAGCCGGAATGATTGAGCCTGCTTGCAGGAGGACTATATCCCCCGGTACAATCTCGGATATCCTGATTTCCTTTTCCTCGCAGTCGCGCAAGACCAGAGTTCGTGACTGCACACGCTTTCCAAGCATCTCGACGGTATTGCTTGAACGGCGGTCCAGGATATAGGAGAGCCCGACGCTCAGGAATACCATCGCGCTTACGATAATCGCCGATTTGATCTCTCCGATAGCGCCGGAAATCAGGGTAATGATCAATAACTGAACGACCAGAGGACTCTTGCACCTCTGGAGGATGTCTGCCCAGAAGCCCATGCGCCTGGTATGAGAAAGTTCGTTGGGACCGTACTCGTCCAGGCGTTTGTCAGCCTCTTCCGAACTCAGGCCACGCAAACCGGTATCAAGCGCAGCCATCGCCTCCCGGGCCGGGAGAACGCAAAGATCGATCAATCGGCGCTCTTGTTCGGAAGCTTCCTGCGGCATTCTCGGATTGGCAGAGTCGGCGCGGAAAATCCCGGCGGACTTGTCGAAAAAACCCTTGAACATAGCAAAAAGTCTCATTCAGACAATTTGATTAAAAATTGAGGCAGGGGATGGATTAATTCCCTGCTTCGCTGCCATCTTCAGTTTGGGACCAGCGGTAAGCAACAAAGCAGAGAAAAAGAGATAAAAGCTCTTTTGTGGGCTAAACCGCTGGAACTTGATCAGTCAAACAGATGCAACTGTGACTGTCCAATTAGGAAACCTCCCTGCATAGGTCCAAAAAAAACAAACCCCGGGGAAAGCCGGGGTCGCCTGAAAAACGATTCCGAACCTCCCCACTCGTTGATTTTCGGCAGTGCACAACGTAGGTCCCCGAGGGGCCAGCTGCTTTAGATAAAGCCTTATTCCGGCAGTGCCTGGTTTACCCATTGGCGTCTTTCGACATTTCTGGGCAGCAGCTTCTGTTCGTGCAAACGCCTCATACTAACGAGGATTTAACACGATTAATACGCATACATTCCAGAACTTGTCAACGGTGCGTTGAACATTTTTCCCGTGCTCGATCAAAAAGCGTCCGTGCTGCTCTGCAGCCAAGGAAAAAATTGCAAGCTTTTGGCAGCTTTCAGGTATAATTGATTGAAAAATCGACCTACAAGCGTAGAAAGCCATGTACAGAAAATATTTCAACATCAAAAGATCGCCCTTCTCGATTGCCCCCGATCCGCGCTATCTCTACATGAGCGAGCAACACCGGGAGGCACTGGCTCATCTGCTTTATGGGATCAGGAGTGATGGGGGATTCGTGCTGCTCACGGGCGAGGTCGGCACGGGTAAAACGACCATCTGCCGGCGCGTCCTCCAAGCGCTCCACAAGAATATCGTCGTGGCTTTCATCATACATCCCACTCTCTCGGTTCCCGAACTGCTTGCAGCCATCTGCGACGAATTCGGCATCGGCTATCCCAGGAAAACGAGCATAAAGGACCTGGTTGACAGAATAAACGTATTTCTGCTGGATTTGAATGCCAAACGCAAAAAGGCTATTCTCATAATTGACGAGGCGCAAAACCTCAGCCGTGACGTTCTCGAGGAAATCCGGCTTCTCACCAATCTCGAAACAAATGAACGGAAGCTGCTTCAAATAATTCTTATTGGCCAGCCCGAGCTCAGGGACAAGCTGGCAAGACCGGAGCTGAGGCAACTGGCCCAGCGCATCGTGGCCCGTTGCCACCTCGAGGCACTGTCAAAGAAAGACGTCTTCCTTTACGTGAATCACAGGCTTGGGGTTGCAGGGGGGAGAATCGGACTCTTCACCCAGGACGCTTTGGACAGCTTATATATCTACAGCGGGGGGATACCCAGGTTAATAAACAGTATTTGCGACCGCGCGCTCCTGGGCGCTTTTGTCCGGCAAAAGGAAATCGTAGACAGGGCCACGATGGCAAAAGCCGCCGGCGAGGTGCTCGGAGCTTCCTTGTCCGGAGCTAACCGGAGATGGAAAGCTGCAGTTGCGGCGGCAATCCTGATCTGTACCGGGCTGGGCCTGCTATACTACTTCGCCAGCGGTTTAGAATCCCAAAGGACCTCGCATGCGCCCGGTCTGTCGAAACCTTTGCCCGCAATAGTTCAGGCCCCTGAGGCGAGCGCATCCGGGACGGGCGCGGCTAATCCGGTTGTGACTCAATTCGGGACCGATTCGAAGCCTTTGCCCGCAATACCGCCGCCGCCCGAGGCGAACGTATCCGGGACGGAACCAAATAATCCGGATGGGGTTCAATCCACTGCGCAACAGCGGGAGACCGAGGCACGGGAACCTCTTGAGTAGATTCGGCCGATAAATCTCATCCTACAGCCGGGCTTTAGATATGTCGTATATCCTGGATGCACTAAAAGAATCCGAAAAGGCTCGAGGAAGCCGGAAGACCCGTGCTCTGCTCGCAGAACCCGTCGAAGTAATTCTTATCCCATCTTCGCAACCTCGAAAAAGCTTACCACGCTGGCCATATATTGCTGTGCTCATCCTGCTTCTCAATGCCGGTATCTTTGCTTTCTGGCTGCGCCCCTGGCAATGGGGCGGAGTTCACGGTTCCGGCAGTGGCATCTCCGGTGGGCAATTTTCGGAAACCAGCCGGCAGGAAGCCCCGGTAATTCCGCCTGCGCCCATGACGCAGATGGAAGTGAAGCAGGAAGCCACGGAAATGAAGCCGGATGAGGGGCAAAACCCGGCGCCGATGACGCAGATGGAAGTAAAGCAGGAGGCCACAGAAAGCCAGCCGGGGGAGAAGCAAAATCCGGCGCCCAATCCTCCGGCTTCCGACGTGGTGACGGCCGTCTCCGCCGTTCCGCCCGTGAGCGGGACACAAACCCATGGAACCGTTCAAGATCGAACTGTTGAAAATGTAGTACCGCCCGAAGATCGAGAAGCAATGCAAAGTCTGAAAACCGAGCCGGTCCGCGCCGATCAGGCGCCGGCCCAACCCCCGCCCACTACCCCTGACGTATCGCGGAAAGATGAGGTTGCCGCCAAAAAGCCCGATGCCCGCAGGCTGCTTCAGAACCCAAGAGCTGCCGAAGCAAAGAAGAACCTCAAGACCGCAAAGCCGGAAGCGGCCCTGAAGAATCAGACCGCACGAGTCGAGCAGCCTCAGCGGCCGGCGGCAGCCAGTGAGATCATTTCTGATATGAAGCCCATTGCCGAGCTGGGTGCATCCTCGGGCAAACCGGCTGCCGTGCAGGAACCGAAGTGGCATGAACTGTCCCCGCAAGTCCGGGACGCCCTCCCGAGTTTGTCCTTTTCAATGCTTGTGTACGCAAAGAAACCCGAGGGCAGATGGATAAACATAAACGGATCGAAAAGACGGGAAGGTGAAGAGATTACCGCAGGTCTTAAACTGGAGGAGATTACCCCGGATGGGGCAATTTTCAGCTATCAGGGGCACCGTTTCTATAAGGCCGTCGTCGGAGACTGATACAAGAGGGCAAAAAGGACACCACAAGCGCATGCCGAACAGCGATGAAGCCTTTTCACGCATCGTGATTGACGCCATGTACGCGATGATTCTTTCGAAAAGGAGAATTCCGGAATCGCGGAGAAAACAATAGCTCGCAAAAACTTCCCGAAAGATACAGATACGGGATATTAGATCTCGACCTCGATTGCCACCCTCTGAGAAGTCTTGTCCTCAAAATGCCTGTCCACGTGGTCCAGGTCAATTCGTGGTTCAGGCGAACAAGCCTTTTATGTTCGACTGCAGTTCAGCGGTCTTCTGCATCCGGGCGTGGTCCCGGTCCCTGCCGATCTCATCCAGCTCAATTTGAGGCTGGACCAAAGCCGGATCGTCAAAGGATTTGCCCTCCCGGTGGGCGTCGATCAATGTCCGGTAACAGGAGATCATTCGGCCGATCATCTCGGCGGCGTATTCTCTACCCTGCACCTTAAGGGTGTGCAGACCCAGGTCCATGTAATCCCAGAGCTCTTTTCCATTAATGACAAAGGCAACGTTCGGATGGCTCCTGATGCGGGAATTGATTTCTTCGATTTTTTCATCTCCAACGGAGCGCTGCCTGAGCACTTTGCGCCGCTGCTCATCGGTGAGCAGGCAAAACCTGAAGCAACTTCCGCTCCTGTCCGGCCAGCCTTCATATTCGACTATTTCATTTCCGTCTTCGTCGCGGTGTGTGCGTTTTATATAGCTGTCGCTGATCAATTCGTGGAAGAGGCAGTTGCCGACCCCGCCGACACATCTGTTGCCATGTACCAGCACTTCGGTTGAAAGCCCGAGCCTGTCGGCCGATTCCTTGAAAGTCTTAAGTTTGGCCGGGGTATCGATTTCCGTGGCGGCGACGATCTGTGTGGCGCCATATTCTTTATACCGGGCCATTTGCGCAGCCGTCTGGATATTGCACCCGACGCTGGCGTGGATGACCAGTTCAGGGAATTTATCCCTTACAAGCTGCATGACTTCGGGTGTTTTGACTATAACGCCTTCAGCGCCCCAAGATGCGTATTTCCCGACCTTTTCGACTACCAGCGTCCATTTCTCAGGCGGAATCTCGGCGTTCAGGGCAATCCGGATTTTCCCGCCAAGTCCTCTCGCAATCTCGATTGCTTCGCGTATAAGGGAATCTTCAAGCTCCCAGGCGCACTTTCGCCTGCTGAACCCCTTTGAGCCGACGTAAACAGCCTCCGCACCTCCTGCAAAGGCCTCTTCGACCATCCGGAGACTGCCTCCGGGCGCTAACAGCTCGTTCATACCATGCCCCCTCCAGAATGAGGCATCCACCGAAGAAAATTTGATCGACAGTTGAAATATATCCGCATTTTAAACACTAATCGACAAAGAATCCACGGTAACCATAGTGAATAGTGAATAGTGAATGGTGAACAGAAAAAATAACTCCTCTTGGTGGACCCTCACTTCGTTCAGGTCCGGGCCTCACGTTG
The DNA here is from genome assembly GCA_049520315.1 of Syntrophobacteraceae bacterium. GTDB lineage: Bacteria > Desulfobacterota > Syntrophobacteria > Syntrophobacterales > Syntrophobacteraceae > SbD1. The sequence continues at coordinate 23,467 of JBEKPW010000020.1, read as the reverse complement.
CAGCCGGTAGTTTGATGCTTCAAGTCCGGGCACGATCTTTTGTGAGTGCCCACCCTCACCAGGTTTCGGGTTCGCGGTTACCGCTGAGTAAGCATGTGAAACGCTGGACCCTCACTTCGTTCAGGTCCGGGCTTGATGCTCCAGCCGTTGGTTAATGCTTCAAGTCCGGGCACGATCTTTTGTGAGTGCCCACCCTCACTTCGTTCAGGTCCGGGCTTGATGCTCCAGCCGTTGGTTAATGCTTCAAGTCCGGGCACGGAACCCTCACCGCGCTTCGGGTTCGCGCTGTACACAGTGGAAGCACGCCCGATGCTTCAAGTCCAGGCACGGAACCCTCACTGCGCTTCGGGTTCGCGCTATACACAGTGGAAGCACGCCGGATGCTTCAAGTTCGCGCCCGATTCCTTGTGAGGGCGCCTTGTGAGGGCACTTTGTGTGGCCGCATCACCTCGCGAGGAATGGTGCAAATTTCACCGTTCACTCAGCCCGCCTGGCACGGGCAGGCGGGAATGTTCCGCCTTTTGGGCACGGGCCTCGCCATCTTTCAGATTGGATAGGGTGTTCCTATTCCTTATATTGTTTTTTTCGATGGGATCGATTTGACGGAATCAAGCTGCGCCGGTATAAAGCTAAAACATCGGTTTAGATGGCTTGCCCTGTTCCGAGGCGGCCGGCCGGGTGGCCATACTCAATCCCGAGAGCCGGATAATGAATGAAAACCCAAAAGGATAGCACATCGAGACGCACCTTTCTGAAAACTGCGCCGGCTTCAACCCTTCGCAGGACTTATTTTTTCTTATCGGGGTCGCTTTGAGGAGAAACTTATGCAGATGGAATTAAATGTCCGTATAAGTCCAAATGTAATCAGGCAGCTCAATGCCATGCAGAAAGGAGGGGGAAATGCTTTACAGGCTGCCGAACACGCCCGGAAGATAATCAATCGGGCCCTTGAAGGTATTTGCAGTCCCAAACAGATAGGAAGACTCACCAGGTATGGTGAAGCACGCATACCAAATTGCATCAAGTTCGATCTTGTAAGGGGATACCGCTTAATAGCTGTCATGGGGAGACAGGAGATTTGTTTCCTTTTCGCTGGAAGCCACGACGAATGCGATCACTGGGTCGGAAATAATGCCGGATTCGAAGCCCTGGCCGACAATAGAACAGCCGTCGTATTGCAGGTGAGGAGCAGGACAGCTAGTGGGAAATCCCCTTGCCCGATGCAGGAAAACGAAGACGAGGTGGAGGCCGATGATTATGGCACCGAGCTTTTGCGCGATCTGACCGATAGAGATCTTCGAGAAATCTTTAGCGGGCTTTGTGGAAGGCGGACATGATCGGTGCAGACAAAGCTCAAAGAACTGAAGAGCCGCTCGCCGGCACATCCTTCGAGAAGCTCAGGGGAATTTGCCCGCACCGACCCGGCCCACGTTGGATCGCGTCTTTCAGTCCCGGTGGACCAGCGGTGGATACCCTATTTATTGTCCTTTTTCGACCGGATAATCCGCCTCCATCCAGGCCTTTATCCCGCCCGGTTGGCGGTAGACGTTCGTATAGCCCAGCTTTACCGCCCACATTGCCGCGTTGTGGCTGCGGCCGCATTTTGTGAACCCGCAATAGGAGACGATCTTACGACTCTTGTCCGGACCGAGGAGTTCTTCGAGGGCCGCTTTTTTTGCCTCATCCAATTGGGACATTTCTTCTACAGGAAATTCGATCTGAAGCGCGGTGGGAATGTGGTTTTTCTTATAGCTGTCTTCGAGCGGCATAGTATCGACTATGAGCATTGGCTCTTTTTTATCTAACCACTCCTTCAATTCCTCGGTCGTTACTAAGCCGTAACCGCCCTTCTTGACCTGATTTGCAAACTGGACTGCAAGTTTCTCGGTCTCCAATTCTTTGCTGCCCCATTCGAGTGCATAAGCGGTTGCACTTATGCTGCAGGTCATGATCCAGCCAAGAATAAGAAAAGTGAATAGTGAATAGTGAGCGGTGAATAGTGAAAGAAATTTGCCCCTTCTAACATCACACTTCATGATACGCCTCCTCGCTAAAATCCCCCCGCCCAACTTAGGGGGAGTAATCCTGTTAATCCTGTCTTGGAAAGCTTTTCTCTCCCTAGCCTGTCTACGATAAGTCTTTGCGGTGACTACTTACCTGAAGTCATTTACACGCCATGAGATAAAACGCGACAGCCATTAAACCCAGGTCCCTCAGAAACGCGACGAGAAGGCTGTTCCTTGCATGGATTTCCAACTGGGAAAAACAGCCGCAGTCGACATCGAGGTTTTTCGAGATTGCGTATCCAAGGACGAAAAGAAAGCATGTCAAAAGCGCGCAAATGGCCGTAAGGCTTCCGCGAACGTTAAACGAAAGGCAGAGTCCGGCAAGAAGTTCAATGACTGGAAGGCCTATTGCCGTAGGGACAAGCAGTTCCTCGGGAAGCAGGCCGTATGCGGAAATAGTGCGGGCAAAGGCACGGGGGTCAACAATTTTGGCGCCTCCGGCCATAAGAAAAATGCCGCCGAGCAGGATGCGCATAAGAGAGCAAAACCAGGGGGAATGAAAAAGCAACGTCAACGCGAACCCCAGAATATTGTAAATTCCAGAATCTTACAGGCCGGAGGATAGGAGGAACGGGCAAGAAAGTCAAATTGAATAATGCGATCTACTCCTATGGAAGGCATAGATAAATCCGATCTGCTCCCTGGCACTCCTTCCATGCGGGCGGGCTTTTCGAGGCTGCCGCAGTCCGGGTAGGAGCAACCTTCCCGAGGTTTGCGGATAAGAAAGTAGATGTTGTCTAACTATCAGCCCCGCAGGGTTGCAGTTAGACGCAGTGGATTGAGTAGAAGGTCGAGTGCTTCGATAATATTCCGGCTCAGGACATCGGCAGAAAGCACCGCTTCGATGGAAGCGCCCTCTGTCTGAACGACTGCAATGCCGAGGGCGGCTTCTTTAAGCATGGCCTGGTCGTTCCGCCCGTTTCCGATCGCTACACAGCGTTCGGGACCCAGGTCTCTAATAGTTTCTGCTTTGGCAAGGGCCTGATTTTGTGGTGGAATGACCGATACCCGGCAGGGCAGCGCGGCAAGTTCTTTGCCAACGCCGCCAAAAGTATCTGCAGTGAGAACATAGATCCCAAGTCGTTTGGAAAGCAGCTCAAGCCGCTCCCGGACTCCGGCTATAAGATTCCCGTCACAGGCTAAAGTCCCGTTGTAATCGAGCACCAGATTGGACAGGGACAGGCGTTTAAACCCTGGAATTTCAATTTCGAGCATACTCGCCGGCCTTACCTCATGTCCTGTTGATTCTTATCCCACAGGTTTCAAAAACGTGCCTGTTCATGTGCTATTCAAGGCAGTGGAGCAAACAGAGGGGATGCTGAGGGGCTTTGGCCCAGAGCGCCCCTCAGCACGCTGAGTTACTTGCTGCTACCGGGCCCGTGGCAAGCGGGAGCATGACATGGAGGAGCATGACATGTGGGGGCATGACACGGAGGGGCGTGACAACTAGCGTTTGCGTCACAAACGATACCGGCCAATCTCTTTTCCACCTCTTTTACCTGTAGCATCTGTACCTCCTGTAAATGAATCAAAACTTCTCTATCCAAGGCTTCATTCGCTCCCTAATAATCACCACGACATCTTTGTCAAATAGGAGATTCCTATTTTCCACATTGTTTTCTCCGACTGAAGCGATTGGACCACGGCAGCGATCCTGGCATAAAATTAAAGACGTATTATCTTGCACGAAGTTGTTTTGTGAAAAGCTATGAGGATGGGAAAATATCGGGAACCGCGGGCATGGTATCAGAAAAAGCTGCAGTTGAAGCATTTCCCCAATTCCTGAACCGGCGGGGTTTGGAGTTGGTTCGAGCCGAGACAACCGTGCTCCAGATCAACGTTGGCCTGCTCTGCAACCTGACGTGCCGGCACTGTCACCTGGAAGCCGGGCCGGCCAGGCACGAATTGATGAATATGGGAGTTGCTCAGGCGGTAATCGATTTCACCCGGCGCCATGTTTTCAGGGTCATCGACATTACCGGGGGAGCCCCGGAAATGAACCCCGTTTTGCCTCACCTTATCCAAAGCTTGTCCCCGCTAACAACCGAACTGATTCTCCGGTCAAACCTCACGCTCATGGCTGATGGTGGCAATGACCACATATTAGACCTCTGCACCGGCCGCAGGGTCACAATTGTCTGCTCCTTTCCATCGCTTCACAAAGGACAGTTTGAATCCCAACGTGGAAAGGACGTTTTCGCTAGGGTGGTTGCAGCCCTAAGAAAGCTGAATTCCAGAGGATACGGTCTGCCGGATACCGGACTCAAGCTCGATCTGGTCAGCAACCCCACGGGAGCGTTTCTGGCTGCGTCACAAGAACAGGTAGAAAAAAAGTTCCGGCTGGAACTGGAAAGAAACTTCGGCATCACTTTCACGAATTTATATGCATTCGGAAACGTTCCCCTGGGCAGATTCAAGCAATGGCTTGTTCAGACGGGAAATTACGAAGGCTACATGCAAAAGCTCATCTCCAGTTTCAATCCATGTGCTCTTTCGGGCCTTATGTGCAGGTCTCTCATTTCAGTGTCATGGGATGGCTATTTGTATGACTGCGACTTCAATCAAGCCGCAAACATTCCGTTGGGCGGGGGAAAGACTCACATTTCAAAAATCGAAATGGTCCCGGCAAAAGGCAGCTTCATTGGTACCGGAGACCACTGTTATGCTTGCACGTCCGGTGCGGGCTTCACCTGAGGTGGCGCAATAAAGACCTAGGCATGGTCTCGTATTTGGACTCTAACATAAATTCATCAGGAGGGCTGTTCATGGATTATTATTACAAAGTCGGCGACCTTGCGAAATTCGGGGATATAACCGGTGAAGCATCCGAAATGGGGGCAAAATTCTTCGAATATTATGCAGCCGTATTCAAGGAAGGAGCACTCACGGAAAGAGAGAAATCCCTGATAGCACTGGCCGTCGCTCATACCATCCAGTGCCCTTACTGCATCGACACTTATACTCAGGCCTGCCTGGAAAAGGGATCGAACCTGGGCGAAATGACCGAAGCGGTCCACGTGGCTGCGGCTATTCGCGGCGGAGCCGCCCTGGTGCATGGGATTCAGATGCGCAACGTGGCAGAGAAGATATCAATGTAGATGTGATTGGAAAACGTGCAGGCTTTTCGCCAAGGTTGAAGCCGGCGACCGCTTTTAAAGCTTTGGATGCCCAAGCCGCTCCGGTATACCCATCTTTTTCATCACAGAGGCCGCAGCAGGCGGCACGAGGTGTTCCCATTCCTCACCTTCGGCCAGGCGTCTTCTGACTTCCCGTGCACTTATGCCCTTCTGTTCGGGAGATTTTATCCAGAGCACTTCCACGTTCAGCCCCAGGGACTGAAACATATCGAGTTTCCTCTTTCCCCACTCATCGTAGATAGTCAGGTAAAAGACGGCATCAAGCGGAAGATAGAAGCGGTAAAGTTCCGGAAAATTTATTGGAAAGGGCACTATGGAAAACTCCGCGGGGTCCAGGCCGCTCTCGACCATGACCTCCCGAATAATGCTGCAGCGCTCGAAATATGTGAGCGGATTAGCTTCAGCTAAACTCCGATTGGGATCGGCCGCATCGATCCTTGTGAGGGTGGGATCAGGGTTGGTGATTCCGATCACCAGTTGCCTGCACCGCTGCCTGGCAGCCAGGACATATTGCAGATGATCGAGATGGAAAACCTGAAAACGGCCATGAACGACACCAGTCTCTGTCATAATCATCCCGCAACTTCAGAGAGGGTCCGAGTGTCTGTGGGCGAGAAAAATGCGTCTGAAGACAACGATGTTCGGGTGCAGTGCAAGATAGGTTAGCGCAAGAAGCGGCGCCGGCGGCCAAAATAAGGTTGCCCACCCGCAAAGCACAATGATGCTCGTCCTTGTCCCCTTGCTGGCCAGGGTCGGCTTCCCAAGCGGAATCCCGAGACTTTCAGCCCGCGCGGTGGTGTAGCTTATGAGGCTGCTCCCGGAAACGGCAAAAAACGCCATTGCGAGCAGCAACGGAAGGGGCAATCCGACAGGAACCCTTATCAGGTAGACAACCAACCCGATCGTCAGAGCGGCGTCGAAGTAGCGGTCAAGAACCGAATCCAGGAAAGCTCCTCCCCTGCTCTGCATGCCGGTAAGCCTCGCGAATTGTCCGTCAACACCGTCCAGCACCTGGGCAAGAGCGGCGAGAGATCCTGCAATCCACCCGCAACCGAGAGCGAACACGACTCCGGCAAAAACTTCCATGGTTGATGAAAGCAGAGTGATCATCCATGGGCGCAGCCATTGCAGATTGATGAGCAGAGGGGTAATACGCGCAGAAAGATTGATCTTGATCCATTTGAGGATAAATCTGTCCGACGGCTTTGTTTTCCATTCGTCATGCGGGATTGATTCAACTGGATTTCGCTGCATTATTCGGGCATTCGAGATATTCGCGAACTATTTTCAGAGTCGTCAGAAGAGGAGCTTCCTCGCGAAGCTCAAGGACCCACCACCTGCATGAAAGCGAGCAGAGAAGGTCCAAGCGGCCCCGGACATCATCCAGGCACACGGGCGGGACATGCCGGCCATCGACTTCCTCGTGGTAAATGTGCGCATTGAAGGTGCGTTCGGGATGGGGCATGACGAAGTCTTCAAGGTCAAATATCCGGCACTGAACCGATTGACAGACTCGGGCATGACCTATATCGAGCGTAATACCGGCGTTAGTTTTTCGAACCAGTTTTTCGAAAAGCTGCGGTCTGCTCGACCAGCCGGAGGCAAGGTTCTCCAGACAAAGTTGCACGCCAAGCTCTTGTGCATAACTTACAAGTTCGGCCAGTCCGTTTATAGTACGATTCCAGGAGAGGCCTTCGGGCGATTTTCTTCCCAGTCCGAGGTGTACGGTCATAAACCGGCCCTCGAGCCTGGAGACAACCCGGCATGCTTTTTTGAATACTCCCATGGCCTCACCTGCCCTGCGATCGTCCTCATCGCCGAGGTCGATGCCATTGAAAGCGCAATGATACCGGACCTCCAACCCCTTCAGGTTCGAAATATCCCGCAGAAGCCTCGATTCTTCAATTTGATTTCGGGGAAGGTCCTCCAGTGTGAATGTCCAGTCCACACCGGAAAAACCGTGCTGCACTGTGGTCCGCCTGAGAGCGGCGACATCGGGAATAAAATTGCAGATAGCAATCGTTGGCGAATTCAATCTAATGAAAACTCATTTCAAATGGAAAGCTGAGACCGAATTGAAGGCTTTCTTGCCGCAGCGTGGGCCGATGATCCCCATCTTGCCATTTCGAGAAAAGCCTCGATTCTCGTTCGCAACTGCTCCACATCAGAACTGGAATAATCCGTTTCCACGTGGAGAAACGGCAACCCGTGGGCCATTTCGACAGAGTCGCCTATTACCCGCGACTCTATATTATAAGTATGACAGCAATGCCAGGTAAGGTCAACGACACCGTCAATGCTGTATTCACTTATCAGCCGGTCGAGCAGGGCCAGCCGTCCGGTGTTCGGGGTAATACACGAACAGGGAATTTGCAAGTAACGGCGGGCGAGTGCCATAAACGGGTCTTTTTCCTCCTCGTCGACCAGCAAATCCAGTCCTTTCACACCCGTACAATTCTCGATACACACCACAGCCCCTCCGCATTCCTCGATTATGCCAAGAACCTTCTCGGAACCCTTTCCGATGGGGCAGCCTGTGAGAAGAACCCTCGGGGCATCCGGTTCGAAAGGTGAAAAACCCGTGGCTGCAATCTCTTCCATCTCAGCTATGAATTCCTGGAGCAGATCGAGATAATCTTCGGGGTCAACGAAGAAGCTCTTCGTTTCCATCACGGTCAGCATATCCAGTCCGGAAAGAGGAACGCGCTCAGCAGCCTGGAAACGGGAAATTTTCCTGATAAGTTTGCGTATCCTGTTGTGCACTCTGATCTGAAACCGGAGATGGTCTCTGTCTATCTTCTGATCGGTAGACTCTTCGATGAAGCTCCCGAGCCTGAGGATTTCCTCGTACCAGAATTGAAGAGCGTGCGGCTCAGCGGCAGAATAGGGCAGGTGCATAAGGTGCAGAGGTTTGATGCGCCCGAGAAACTCGTACATCTTTTTCTTGCCGTCGCAGGTGGTTTCTCCGATCAGAAAATCGCTTGTCGAGAAAAACGGGCATGAATCGGTAACAGCATAGCCATAGCTCGATTTAATCAGCGGGCACAGGTTGGGAGGAAGGGTCCTTTCCGCATCGGCGATCGGTTTTTCCTTTTTGCCGCAAAGGCTGATTGGTATAGCTCCAGCGGCCCGCACAATCTCAACCGGTGCAAACAGGCAGTAGATGCCCGCCACTTTTTTCCCTTTATCCTGCAATTCGGAGACGTCGAGCAGAAAGCGCTCACCAGTATTTTGAAACTGTTCGAAACAATTTGGTTTCAAATAAAACGCACCCTCTCATGTCTTGTTTTCAAATTGATCCAGCGCGGCAAGCAAATGAGAAGCCGTGGCTCCGAGGGAAGGTCCTCCGCCAAAGACCATTGCCATGGCTGCTGCTTCCAGAATCTCCGCTCTGGTGCAGCCTGCCTGAAGGGCCTTCTGCGCGTGCACGACAATGCAGTCCTCACACCGGTTGTAGATGCTGACGCCAATGGCGATCAACTCTTTCTCACGGATGGTAAGAACACCTTCTTTCTGCGCGGCGTTTATGAACCCAAAAAGAGCGTTGATAGAATCGGGAATTTCCTCCAGCAGCGTTCCCACACCTTTCTGGAAATTATCGAGCCGCCCCTTTGCATCAAACATGAAAGCAGTCCTTCCTTTTTTCGGGCTTCCTGCCCGTAGAACGAGGTTTCGTTTATCAGGGAACAAGAATTACCCGTCATTGTTCCTTTGTCAGATTTTCTGCGTACAGGGCAGCACCGAGGGCGCCCACCATGTCCGGGTTATCGGGTACGATAACAGGCTGCCCCAGTTCTTCTTCGAGCAGTCTTGCGACGCATGGGTTGTGGGCAACACCGCCCGCAAACACCAGCGGGGTGGTTACACCGACGCGCCTGAGCATAGCTACCGTGCGCTGAGCAATGGCCATGTGCAACCCCATGGCGATGTTTTCCGGACGTTCTCCCCTGGCCATAAGAGAGGTGGCCTCGCTTTCGGCAAAAACGGTGCACATGCTGCTTATCTGTATCCGGCGGTCGGACCGGAGCGCAAATTCTCCGAATGACTCCAGGGGAATCTGGAGAGCAGTTGCCATGAATTCCAGGAACTTACCGGTTCCGGCAGCGCACCGGTCGTTCATTTCGAATTTCAACACTTTCCCGCTTTCAGACAGGGAGATGACCTTTGTATCCTGCCCTCCGATGTCCAGGACAGTTCTGGCTTCCGGATACAGGAATCGTGAGCCCAACGCGTAGGCCTGGATCTCGGTGATTGTGGAGACATGCACCCGCCCGAAGGCTTCGGCGAACAGTTTTCGTCCGTATCCAGTCGCTATTACCCGGCAGCCATTGATCCCTTCCATCAGTTTTTGGCATTGCCCAAGGGGATCGAAAGTGGTCGGAGTTTTTACCTGGTGAAAAGGGCCACCGGAGCTCAGCACAACCAGTTCTATGGAACGTGAACCGATGTCGATGCCGGCAACGGTTTGGCCTTTGAAAAAAGATTCCATTAAAATTCCATCAACGCGTCATTTCAACGAAAGCTTCGACGCGGGTCTTTAGCTGTTCCACGTCTTCCATGCTGTAATCGGTTTCGATGGCAAGCATCGGGATAGCGGCATTTGAGAGCGCCTTTTCAACCTTATAGGCTTCCATGGCATAGGGCTGGCAGAACGACAGCGCGTAATGGATCACACCCTTTACATTCAGGTCTTGAGCCATCTTGACGATATTGTCCAGCCGCTCCGTATTTGGTGTAAAGCAGGCGCAGTCGATTCGCATGTACCGATCTACAATGGCGTCGAGCATGCTGTCGAGCGTCATGCCCCCTTCGTCGACCAGATCGCGCGTATTGCGGGTCCCTATGCAGGATTCTTCACCAACGACGATTGCTCCAGACGACTCGATTATATAAGGCAGCTTCCAATTCGGAACGGCCATGGGGCATCCGGAGAGCATCAACCTGGTGGTCCCTTCAGGGGCGATTCCGATGCCGCTTTTCACACGCTCATCCAACTCGTCGCACAATTCTTCGATCTTGGCGGTGAATCGGACGGGATCATCATAGAAAGATATCTGGTTTACCAGGAGGGCATCTCTTCCTGAAATCGGTGCAGGGTCAGCCGCACGCAGCCGGTTCAGCCGTTGGAGGGCGCGACGGCGGTTGTTCAGAAGACGAATAGCTTCTTTGAGGCTGTCCGTTGTGATTTTGTTTCCCGTTGTCTCCTCTACCTGGCTTTTAAAGCGCTGGACTTCACTTTTCCACAGTTCGCGGTCACAGGCGTTTTTCATTTGGGGAATTTCCATCACGTAGACCGGAGAATAGTCGGAAAAAATTTCGTAGGCTTTTTTCTTGCCGTCACAGGTGGTTTCTCCGACGATAAGATCGCACGATTCCATGAAAGGGCAGATCTTTGAAAGCTTGAACCCGACAAATGATTTGATCAAGGCGCAGGTGTTACGCGGGAGTAGTTTTTCGGCTTCTCCCGTCCCGATATCCGCCCCGGCGCACAGGCCTACCTGAACGCCCCCCGCCGCCAGCACTATTTCTTCGGGGACAAAGACGCAAAAGGTCCCAAAGATCTTCTTCCCCAGGGCCTTTGCATCCTGAAGCTCCTTTATCCTGAGCCCGTGTACTTCGGAGACCACGAAATCGAGATATTCCATGCCCTTCAGCCGCCCCTGCTGGCTCATGTATATGTCCCCGTAGAACTTCCCGAGCACTTCGAGCAACCCGGCATGGGCGTCCAGGTCTAGATTGAGTTTCTCCCACATCGCATCATACGAACTCGACATATCAAACCTCCTGGTTAAATTTGTAGGCAGTATATAAATTGGATTTTCCTATGAGTCAAATAGATAATTACGATATATTTTTACGAAATTATAGGAACAGCTCAGCGGATTTCCGGCCTGAAGTAAATGCAGAATTTGCGAAATACGGAAAGCCACGCCGGGAATCTACTGGGTCGAACATGTTTTATTGACCTCATAACCCTGCTTTATTCCTCCACATGCCTATATTTTGGAGCAGGAGCCCAAGAATTTGTATCAGGTCTGCTGATCGATTACCCTTCACTAAGGGCAGAGCGGCACTTCAATGAATATGGGAAGCTCTCGAAGGAGCGGAGTGCGCGATGGAGGCAGTGAACATGCACTCTTTCAGGGTTCGAATTTTTGCGGCGACAGCGTTAGCAATCGCGCTTGCCGCCTCAGCTGCAGTGGCGAAGAAGAAGTACGACCCAGGCGCCACGGACATAGAGATCAAGATCGGCAACATCACGCCTTACTCGGGTTTGTTCTCGGAATACGGCGTGGAAGCGCGCGCCGAGGCTGCATACTTTCAGATGATCAACGACCACGGCGGAATAAATGGCCGCAAGATCGAGTTCGTAAGCGTCGACTCCGGCTCTCAAGCCGACAAATCCGTCGAACTGGCGCACAAGCTGGTAGAACAGGACGGGGTATTGCTGATCTTCAGCTCCTTCGGTACCGAGAGCAACATGGCGATCCGCGAGTACATGAACGTTCGGAAAGTGCCGCAACTTTTCCTGCAGGCCAGTTCGGCGGCATTCGACGACCCGACGCATTTCCCGTGGACGATGGGGTTTTTCGCTACATACCGAACGGAGGGATTGGCCTACTCGAAGTATATCCTGCAAAGCAAACCCGGCGCGAAAATAGCGGTGCTTTACGCGAACAGCGACTCGGGCAAAGAGTATCTTGCCGGCATACACGACGGCCTGGGAAAAAAGGCGTCAACGATGATCGCAAAAGAGGTTTCCTACGATACCGATGCAACGATCGATTCGGAGATTGCGGCGCTCAAGAATTCGGGCGCCGATGTCTTCTTCAACCTGGCGTTCGGGAAGTTTGCGACCCGGGCGATTCGCAGGGCATACGACATCGGCTGGCATCCGCTGCAGTTCATTCCCAACGCCTCCCTCTCGATTGCTGCTTTCCTGGATCCCGCCGGTCTCGACAAAGCCGCTGGAATCATCACGAACGCCCGCTCCAAGGGCTGGTCGCGTGCGCAAGCTCGAGGCGACCCGGCAGTGCGTGAATTTCTCGACTGGATGAGTAAATACAACCCGCAGGCAAGTCTTCGAGATCAACTCAACGTGGCCGGCTACGAACGCGCGCAGGTGCTGGTCGAGGTGCTGAAGAAATGCGGGGACGATCTGACCCGTGCGAACGTGATGAAACAAGCTGCCAGCCTCGATCTGGAGCTTGGGATGCTCCGTCCCGGAATCAGAATCACGACTAGTGCGAACGACTATCAACCGATCAAGCAGTTGTATTTGATTAAGTTCGACGGCAAAGACTGGATTCCGCTCGGACAGGTGATTGGCGACTGATGCATCGCTCCGCGATGAGTGAACAGTGAATGGTGAGTAGAAGAAGCTTTCTAAAAGCGTGGGGAGCCGTGCCCCATAAGCGCTTAAATAAGGATGAGCTGGCGCCGGGAACAATCCCGTCATTCCAGCGGAAGCCGGAATCCAGTGAGGGTTTTACGGTTCTGGGCCAAAAGACACTGGACCCCGGCCTGTACACTTCGCCGGGGGTGACGAATCCGTCGATCAAGCGTATTCGAATTTATGGGACGCAACACCAGTCCGTCAGGTTTTGGTATCCCGATCATATATTCCATGATAGTTTGATCGACTATGGGGGAGTTTTCACATTTCCACGATCAGGGGGAATCAATGAAGAATAATCGGATCACTGTGCTGGCCCTGGTGAAGGCAAAGGAAGGGATGGAGGAAACAGTCAGGCAGGAACTCTTGTCCGTGGTCAGCCCTACGAGGTCGGAACCTGGTTGCATAAACTACGACCTCTACCAGGCGACCGGTGAGAAGTCACAGTTCATGTTTTTCGAGAACTGGAAGAGCATGGAAGATTTGGAGAAACACCGTGAAAGGCCCCACATGAAGGCGTACAGACAGAGAGTCGGTAGTCTTCTGGCAAAACCCACAGAAGTCACGCTGTTTGAAATGATCAGTGAGGCATAAGAGTTCGGTGAGATCCGCCGGATTGCGAAGGGACGCCGTCATGACGAACCTGCTGCAAGACCTCAATAAAGCGCTGAATACGCATTAAAGAATTCAGGAATTGAGGAATTGAGGAATTGAAACGAACTAATAGATCCAAGGATTAATTCCTGAATCACACAAATAAGAAAAAGCATTGGACGTATTGGCAGCCGTTGCATGATCCGGGCTGCTCGCTGCCGGCGGCTTTTGCCGGATGCCAACTTGAAAGATTCAATCCGTGCCCGATGAGAGTGTACTGCTCGTCAACCTGACTCCTGAAGAAATTCGGCATTCTGAGGATTTGCTTTCCCATTTTGATCTCGGAACCGGATCCATAGCGGTTCCGTCAATAGGAGATGCCGAACGATACTTCAAGCAGGGAGACCTTCTTCTGGTGATCCTTCGCGTGCGAGAGCATCAGAAAAGACCGGATCAGGACGTCCATCTCGTTAGACGCCTGCTTGGCCGATCCATACCCCTCTTAGTCCTCGTTTCTCCGGATCAGGCCACAAAAGCAAGAGAATACCTCCGTGCCGGTGCGGATGAATATTGGATACTGCCGTTGGATTCGACAGCTTTTCCTCCTCGCCTTGAAGTATTGCTCGAATGGGGGCAGTCTGCGTTGAGTGAAGAGTTTACTCGACGCCGGGAAACAAGTATGTCCAAGCCGCGTAAAACTTCATCCTTTTACCGTATGTATTACTTCTTCCGGAATCTCTTCACGTCTGCCGGTTCCCAAAAGACAACGCCGCCGGAACTTACTCTTCTCATAGCCAATAAATGGAAGAAGATACGCAGACTGGGTTTCGGGAGTCAGGCAGAGATTTGGCTCGTGCAGGAAGAGAGTGGAGATACGCTGTCAGTCGCAAAGGTGCCTCATTTCCCTCAAATGAACACCACATTCTTACGAGTGGCGGCTATCCTGAGGCGGATGGCGGGCCATCCCAACTCGGTGCAACTGAAAGAGGTCGTTAAGGAGGAAGGGAAAGTAATCATCATTCAAGAGTACATAGAAGGCCCCACCCTGCAGGACCTTCTGAATCAAGGGATGGAAGGGGTAAGAAAAGAAAAAGTCTTTTTAGAACTGCTGGAGGTAGTCGCTCACGCTCACGAACTGAACATCATGCATAGAGACATCAAGCCGGAAAACATTATTATTACACCCGCGGGAGTTTCCAAACTCCTGGATTTCGGCGCCGGTAAAGATCTCTCTCGTGAGAGTACAAGCGGTACATCCATCGGCACGCGTCCCTTCATGGCGCCGGAACAGATCATGGGAGAGAGCCGCCTGGCCAGTGATGTATGGTCCCTGGGTGTAATGCTTTATCTCCTTTCGACGGGATCGCTTCCTTTCTATGATGACAACCAAAAGATCCTCATGGATCTTATTCTTGAGTGCAATCCTGAGTCTCCGCGGAACCTGGAACCGGAACTGCCACTGCAACTGGAATCCATCATTCTCAAATGCTTGCAAAAAGATCCGAATCTGCGTTATTCGAATGCAGTGATACTGCGAGGTGAACTGAGGCGAGTTTTTCCCGCCTTCGGAGAGGGAAAAGTCCTGCCGCAGCCCTGATTCAGTTTTGTGGGAATCAGCGGCGGCGAGGGCAAATCAACCGAGCGCTCTTGCTCAAAAATAAGGAGGAATCAATGAATAAAAGGATTACGATACTTGCGCTGGTGAAGGCAAAGGAGGGGATGGAGGAGACCCTCAAGCAGGAACTTTTGTCCCTGGTCAACCCCACCCGGTCGGAACCCGGTTGCATAAACTATAACCTCCACCAGGCGACCGGTGATAAGACACAGTTTATGTTTTACGAAAACTGGAAGAGCATGGAAGATCTGGATAAGCACCGTGGCATGCCGCACATGAAGGCGATCAGACCGAAAATCGGCGATCTTCTGGCAAAACCGATGGAAGTAACGCTGTTTGAGATGGTCAGTGAGGCATGAGAGTTCGTTGAAATCGCCGGATTGTTAAGGGTTGATGTTCAAGCGGGAGGCCCTCACTGTTCGTCGGGGAGGACCTCCTGTATGCGTCCGATCTGGCCGTCAACCAGCCGCACCTTGGCCCCGCGGCGGATGGCAGGAGGAAGATGTAAGGGCTTCTCGAACTATTGAAGCTTATGTTGGCGAGTTAAACGGCTTTTGCAGAATGGCGGTTATCCGCTTCCGATGGAGCGGATAACCGCAAACATTGCCCCGATCATCTGAAGAAGGAAGAGGTAAATGTTGACTTGCTCAATGACTATTCTCCGCTCGGTTTCGCTTGGCGGGCCAATTTAAATAGACCGGTCCAGTATAAACAGCTAAATAAATTACCTAAAACTTAACTTTTCAATATATCAAGGATAAATTGTTTATGAAGTTTTAAGGGCGCAACACTTTTGCTAATTTTCATCTTCATCAAAGAGCCATGCCATGATGAAACAATGAATTCAGCCGTCTCTTGGGTGTTCAGCCCCTGAGAAATCTCATTTGCTTCTTTTGCCTCATCCAATAGGTGCTTATAGGTTTGGGCCATGTCCTCCACAGATGCCGCCAGCTTACTGCTAAAAGCTTGACTTAAATCTCCCATTTCCTGGGAAAGATTACCAATCGGACAGCCGCAGGTGTAATTCAATCCCGGAAAAAGATCGATAAAATAATCAAATATCTTTTCAATCCGCTTTAGGGGCGGTAGAGCTTTATCTTTAGCAATAGGATCTAGCATTCCTAGATACATGCTATTAAAAAAATCGATAGCTTGCAGGCCAAAGTCTTCTTTGCTTTTAAAGTAGAAATAAAAAGATCCTTTGGGCACGCCGGCGGCCTCGAGCACTTCCTGAATACCCGTATGGTGATATCCCTTGAGGTGGATGATCCGGGCACCGGCCTCAATAATTTTATGCTTTGTATCCTGCTTCATAAAAACTAAAAATTAACTTCTTCAGTATGTCCAAAGGAAATGGTGTTATCGGAAACCAAGACTTTTTTTAACTCAACCTTGACAACCGCAAAATTGGAAGGGTCGCCTGGAAGGTCTGAAAGAAAAGGAAATTTCTTCATTAACAATCCGAAGGCCGTTTGTGCTTCGACAGGATCTTTTACCAGGGTCGCGGTTCCGGTTCCCTTAATATATTTCAGCTTCGCCAGGTCTTTCCATTCGGGGCAGTCTTCATCAATGGCAAAAGCGATATTGCTGTTAGCTGCGATCTGCCCAATTTTTTGAGAATCTTTTCTCGTTACAAAATAGAGAATATTTTCCTTGTCGGCTGCCGCATAGTCAACACCCCTTACACAAGGCATCCCGGCTGAATCGACGGTGGCAATATGCACCAAGTTATGAGACCCGATAACTTCAACCATTGTTTCTTTTGCAGACATACTCAACTCTCCTCTCAATTAAAAGCCCAAAAAAAGATGGTGATCAGCCAAACCAGGTTGTATAATAGACCGGTCGTCTAGGTTTGTCAATAAAAATTTTGCCTGGCTGCCAATAATTAATTGACGGCCTAAACCACGGACATCGGCAGTGGTGGGGGGGCGTGGGGCTCCCGCCCCCACACCTTTGGCGAAGTAATACCGAGTTACGTTCAAGATTGAACTAACTAAAAGAGCGGGGGACTTTCCCCCGCGCCCCCGGGATTTCTGCCACACGCCCAAGCGCGTGAGGCAGAGCGCGGCACCCCGCGGGGCGTGGAGATCGGCGCAGCGTTCCCCGCTGGGCGCCACCACAGCGCCGCTCCTAAATGGCCCTGCAATGGCTAAGTTGGGGGCAACTCGCACTTTCTTTGTCATTCATTGGCACCACCTTGAACGCAAATTGGTATAACATCGTTGCTGAGCGCATGGAGTTTATCATTGTGAATACCACTTCGTTCGGGTGCCAAATTGCCGATACCACGTTCCGGTAAAAGAGGTGAAACCAGGATTGAAAGAAATGCTTGTCGAGTTGTGCAATTGGCTCGACATAACGATCATTGGGGATGCTACTTCGGCCACCGTTGGCCTTGCGCAGGGAATGGTAAGTCGAAAGACACTGTTTGTAAGCGCTGACCCAATAAGAAAGTGTCTCCTTATTCTGCTGTGCATTTTGCCGAATTGAACTGGAAGGACCTCCACACAGCTCCCGGACATTGAGGAGCATTATTCCGGTTTATTTGCCCAGCTGCTATCTTCAACAGCATTGACGGTAGTGGCTTAAAAGAGTGTCAAGACTATCGACGGTTATAGGCTTAATGAGGCTCCCGTCAATGGCCAAATGAGGGTATTTCTTCAACACCGCTTCCGCATACTCCGGCGACCCTGTCATAAGCAATACTGGCATGTTCTGAAAGTTGGCATCACGTCTGATTATTTCCAGAGTTTCCAGACCGTCTACAAAAAATACCAGCATGTCCAACAGTATCAGATCGGGCAGTTCTCCTTCGCTTGAGCGAAGTGCATAAAGCAAATCTTTTCCACTGAATGCACTGGCGCATATTGTGGCCCGATACCCGGCACCTTCCAGCGTCCTTTGCAGAATCTGAAGTTCTTGCTAGTTGTCACCGCAAAATGCGATTTTCAGAGTCGGCTTCAGGAATTCAAGCCTGTCCAAACATGGGATTCCCGCTTGCTTGTTGCAGTCCATCAGATTGACTATAGTCTGTCGGAGTTCATCCATATAAAAAGGCTTTGAAATGAATGCGTGAACTCCCATCCTCATGGATTCCCGTTTTAGCTGCAGTTCATCGCATCCGGTGACCAGGACAAAAGGAGTTTCCGGATGCATGGATGAAACGTAGCGGAAGAGATCAAAGCCGGTTTCTCCAGGCATATTGAAATCCGAAACGACCACGTCATACCGGGAACATTTTAGATTATTGCGCGCTTGTTTCGCACTTACGACCACATCAGGTTCGAAGCCAACTAGTTCCAGATATTCACCCACCAGGCGCAGAAAATCTTCGTCATCATCAACTATTAGAATTCTTGCTATGGCTTTTCATCCTTTCATTGTGAACCGCAATCCCGGGTGAACAAGCTGGGGAAGGCGGCAGTCCGCTGCG
This sequence comes from Syntrophobacteraceae bacterium, assembly GCA_049520315.1. Classification (GTDB taxonomy): domain Bacteria; phylum Desulfobacterota; class Syntrophobacteria; order Syntrophobacterales; family Syntrophobacteraceae; genus SbD1. The sequence continues at coordinate 5,223 of JBEKPW010000020.1, read as the reverse complement.
ATTGGATCAAAGTACGTTGGAGCACTTGGAAATCCAATCTGAACGCAAGAGATACTGACCGACGTACCCACCTCCGATTCCATTAAATTCAGGAACTGTCCGAGGATCGATTTAGCAGGCACACCCTAGAGAACATGAGACATATTAAAAGCAACTAAGATGCCAGGTTTTAAAATGGTCTCGGTCTTTGATCCATGCCGACAGAACCGGAGTGGATCGCAGGCTTTCACCGGCAGTAGTGTAGGGAATTTCATACAGTCAAAATTTTCAGTACTTGAGAAATAGGCAGAGGTGACTCTGTGCCAACCCTATATTTCAAGTTATCTCTCCTCCTTCTCGATCGGAAGGGTGTCGTCTAAAATATTCTCATTCTCGAATCATATGTGACCCAAAGTCCATCTGGGCGGTCCCTAAGATCGGCAGGATTCATTCACATCCCGACGATTCGAGCGACCGCTCTCTATTCAATCTTCCGGTTCAGACAAATGGAGCGGATGGTTTCAAACTGGCCCTGTACCTCATTTCTTGCAGGCTGGAGGGGACAGACGCCCTCATTGTCCATACCCAACACGACGAGATAGCCAGCGAGGCCGGAGATGGCATAGAGGATCAGGTGCTGGCGATAGTGAAGAGGTCAATGGAGGCAGCATTCGAGCAGATCATTCCAGAGGTCCCGTTTGTGGCGGAGATCAGAGTGGCTGAGGCAAAAGCCTTCTCCTTTAGATGAGGTAATTCATGATAGACATTTGAGTCTCATCGGACTCCGGCCAAGGGCATCAAAACGAGCGGGTATAAATCGATGAGTAGATGGATCACAATGGGCGCGACCAAACTTTTTCTCCAGACATAAATCAGGGCCACAATTATGCCTGAGATGCAAATGGTTACCATAGTAGGGAGTCCCTCATAGCCATGTCCCAGGGAAAATAAAACCGATGAGATTATGACTGAAGCTGAGAGGCTGCCTGTGATACGGCTGAAGCGAAGCATAAGGTAGCCCCGAAAAATAGTCTCCTCTGCTATCGCAACTACTATTATCAGGACGCATACCAGCAAGATTTCCTCAGGACCATTGAAGGCCAGAAATTTAGGCAGACGGTTCATATGGGACGACAATCCAAGGTGTTGAAAACCTTTTTCGATCAACGACACGCAAACCATCAAGGGCAGGAATAACCCAACGCCCAGGGCGGCTTCTTTTTTCATTCCATCGAATTTCCACCCTATGTTTGTGAAGGGTTCGCCGTTTTGCCAAAGAAAGAAGGCGATCAGGCTTATATATGCAAGGTCATTGAAAATGAGTGAGCATGACAAAATCGGAAAGTGTGGGTTTCCGCCTTCTAAAGTAAAAAAGGAGACTATCATCGAAGGCACCATAAAAAAAAGGAAGACAAGGACCTCAAAAAGGTCTCTTTTTCGATCAGTTCCGAGATTTGGGATATCCAAGATTATCCTCCTTCGGAAAGGATAAAGTGTCTCAATTTCAGGAGTGCGGCCAGTGGCAATATCATGAGACCGCCCGACGGGTCCGTTCAATTATCTTATGTGGAGGGATAACAAGCAAGGAATGTACCCGTGTGCGAATCCAGATAATCCTTGTGCGACCTTTTCACAATAACCTGACAGATCAAAGTAGTCGTGTTTTCAGAAAGCGATATGCCCGCCAGTCTGAAGAAACCGGTGTGAAGATCATGTCGGAACAATTCCTTGGCGGCGGCATTGAAGCAGGTTTTTCCAGAGTTAACAGATGAAGATCACGTTTGTGGGTCACATACACCAAGGGCACCGCTTGAGAAGTTCCCATATAGCGCTAATGCTGGTCGTTCCGGTTAGGAGCATGGTAGCCAAACCGATAAAACTGATCAGGCCGCCAATGTAGAAAATCTCAGTTATTGTGCATGGCTTCAAACCTTTGCAGTAAACGAAACCAGGATCGTTCCCGCTTTTTTGGTCAACAGGATAGCAACCATCAGTGTACTGTCTCCTGAATACCCAAATACATGATTGCCCTCGTATGAAACCCTGGTCTTCGGACTTAACTTGCTTCCTATGAGAGATTTCCTCAAAAGCCGGGCAACCTTTGCCATCTGCCTGGTCGCCACGCTTCCAGTTCTCATGGTAAGGGCTACAGCCAATTCGTTGATCCCTACACGGCCCAAACCGGTCGAAATCTACCTGCCGGTGGAGATTGTGCCCTGTCCGGTGTTTCCACGGGATATCAACTCGTCATTGCTGGTAAAGGTTACAGCCTATGCAGCAGTCCCCCGATGCACAAAAAAAATTAACCCCGACATAACCGCATCCGGGCGCAGGATCACTCGCCGCGATCACTATCATCTGATCGCCCTCTCACCTGACCTGGCGAAGGGCTTCACATTCGGCGACCGGTTTCGTCTGGAGGTTGGCGAGAAACGCTACTTTGTGGAGTACAGCGACAAAATGCCGGATCAGCATCGGGAATCTATTGATTTTCTGCTCCCATCCGTCAAGCTGTGTAACGTATTTGGCGTCAAGACCGGCAAGTTGAGTCTTATTAAAAAAACCGATGTCCGGTAGATCACGATGTCTTGCGTATTAATCCAGCTATAGCTTGCTTGCCGCAGCGATTCATGAGGAGACCATGATTCAGGCAGGCAAAGCTCTCCTTATGATGATTCCTCCTTTTTGGATTCGGTCTTCGATCGCTTTCTTTTCTCTTTTCAATGACGGCTTTCACCATTCCAGCTATTTCGGCGCCGGTAAGAGCGTCCTTTAGAAGGAAGTGGTCCGCCCCGTATTTTTCTGCAATTTTTCGGTATTCGGGAAGGTCGTAGCTGGTGAAGACGCTAATGACTAAGTTCGGATCGTGGCCTTTGATCTCGCGTGTCAGTTCGAGACCATTTTTCCCAGGCAGCCGGATGTCCATGAAAACGACGTCCGGCGAAGACTGATTGATTTTCGTTAAAGCGTCCAACCCGTCAACGGATTCATCGACTGATAGCGACGGGATGTACATCTTAAGGATTTCTTTGAATGAACGTCTGAAGAAGTCGTTATTTTCTAAGATAAGTACCGATGACATTTCCTGCCTCCACTCTTGCCCCGCCAGGCGATATGATCAGGCGTAAAATACCTGCAACTCCTTACCACACTCTTCACATCGCTTTTCCCAAATCTTGACCGTCGGAACTCCGAGCAATTTGCCTGCCCATGCGACAAAGCTGGTGAAGGGCAGCTTGGATTGGACATTCTCACTTCCACATTCCGGATACTTCGCTTTTACTCGTGGATCTTGAATAAGCATGGCTCTACCTCCCCTTTTGCTGAATGATGTCGTTGGCGATCTGAATTTTGATCAGTCGTTTTGAAAGTACATGCTGGCTTGGATTATCACATGTATTCATATATGTAGGCAGGAAGCATCATTTCAGCGGCGGGAAGATGTCTGGCCCAGTGAGTCTGCAAGAAGAGATGCAGCTTTGAATTTACGTTGGCGTGGACGTGTGTGAGATTATAACAGAAGACGGTTAGATGGATCGGATGCGTGCGATCCGGATGGGCAGCCCATCAAGGTTCACAAATGTGGTGGACATGGAAAGGTTGATCGGTGCTATTGTGCAGTCAATGTTCAGCAGAGCTGTACGTAACAAATCACTCTTTTCCAGTCCGCCCTGTTTGGGACAGCTCCAACCCATATTCTTTCATTTTGGCATAGAGACTCTTGCGGTTAATTCGCAGAGACGCAGCAGTGCGTCCTCTGTGCCACCGGTTCCGCACAAGGCATTTTTCCAGGATTTCCTTTTCATGGGCCTTGAGCATTTCAGCAAGGCCCAGATTCTGTTCGGGTTCATCCGGTTTTGATTGGTCGTTGCCTTTAAGATTGAACTTCTTGATCGCCAGGTAGCGCTGGAGGATATTCTGAAGTTCGCGTACGTTACCGGGGTAATCGTATTTATAGAGTGATTCCAAAACCCAACCGGGAAGAATGGAGGAGTCATCGTTGCCGGTGTACTCCCGAACATAATTTTCAATAAGAAGCGGGATATCTTCGCGTCGCTCCCTCAGTGGAGGGATATCGACAGCTATGATATCGATTCGAAAAAAGAAATCTTCCCTCATCCTGCCGCTGTTGACCATTTCGCGAAGATTGCGGTTGGTTGCAGAGATCAGGCGAAAGTCAGACTTCCGGGTTCTGTTGTCGCCTACCGGAAAGTAAGTCCCGCCGTCAAGTGCTCTTAGCAGCTTTACCTGCATATCAAGGCGCAATTCTCCGACCTCGTCCAAAAACAAGGTGCCTCCATGCGCCCTATCCAGAAAGCCCTGAGAATCCGTTGCCGCACCCGTAAACGCGCCTCTCCTGTGCCCAAAAAACTCGCTTTCGAGCAGGTTTTCCGGAATCGCCCCGCAATTAACCGGGACAAATTCTTTGCCTGCCTGTCTGCTGTGTTCGTGAATCGCCTGGGCAACCAGCTCCTTACCGGTACCCGACTCACCATACAGTATCACCGGGGCCTCGGAAGCCGATGCCCGCAGTATGTATTCATAAACCTCCTGCATCGACTTGCTCTTTCCGACTATCTTTCCGAAACGGAACCGGTCTTTGAGAAGAGCGCGGAGGCGCTGGTTCTGCCTTGCCAGTTCATCGGAACGTACCCGGCGATTTTTTTCCCTCATCCTGGCCTGGGTGACATCTTCGATAAAGCCGTCGAGATGAGTCACATGTCCATGGATGTCGGCGACTGCCCGAATGCTCAGCGAGCACATGATAAGGCCACCGTCCTTGCGGCGAAGCTCGGTTTCGAACCTCGTCAGACCGGCCTTTCCCTCTATGGCGGCAAGTATTTCAGATCTGCGGTCGGGGTGATGATAAAACTGGCTTTCGATATCCTGAATCGACCTCGTGACGTCCTCAGCGTCATCATAGCCAAGCATCGTTGCGAATGCATGGTTAACCAAAAGAAAGGTCCCTTCCAGTGATGACTGAAAAATCCCAAGAGTGGAGTTCGCAAAAATGCTCTGAAATCTGTCAGCCCGTTCTTCCAGCTCTTTTAATACCACCCGTTCGATTTGCACGATGCCGGCCATAGCGTTCACCTCCGGTCCCGAGTTTTACCGGGCCAAATAGTACTACTCCGACATTTATGACCGACTCTTCGAGAGATGCAGAAGAATTGATCTTGTTATCTGACGTCTGACATCCGGTAGAGAAGGCATTTTCTGATTCCTTTGTTTTTGGCACCACCG